>CAWETC010000014.1:0-56254 GCA_963811915.1 uncultured Alphaproteobacteria bacterium | reverse complement strand
ATGGTCGCGGTAGGGACGAAGATTTTTCCTCGCCCGCCGCACAGATCCCGGCGTGCGCTGCTAACGCACCGGGCTCCTCCAACGGGTTCTGGCGTCGAAGCGGTAACAAGGCAGCGGGTGTATGGTTCTGATTGGCGGAAGGAAACGGGCGACGAACTGGATGAACTTCTCCCAGTTGGGCGTGCCGTTTGGCTGGCCGCTTGAGCGATGCGAGCCGGAGCCGCTTCACCTTGTTGAAGAACCACCACAGGCTCGGGTGGTTGCCCGAGACTGCGAAGCAGTTCGGATGCCCTTTCAGCATCTGCTTCACCCAAGCCCCGGTTTTCACGATGGGGTCGTGCATTATCCGGCGCAACTCGATCTTGATTGCCAGTAGCTTGGCTCGCATCCGTTTCTTAATCGTCTTGCGCCCGATGACGAACGAGCCCCATTTGCGTGATCGCGTGCAGATGCGTGAAGCCTAGGAAGTCGAAGGTTTCAGGCTTCCCCTCTCCCAGCCCCTCCCGTTGCCGGCCGCGCGGCGGCCAAAGCGGATCAGCCGGGTTTTGTCCGGGGGCAACGATGTCGAACTTGCGCATTCGCTCCTTGAGATCGTCAAGGAACGCCCGTGCCTCGTGCTCATGCTGAAAGCCGACGATGGTGTCGTCCGCATAGCGGATGACGATCATGTTACCCGACGCCTTGCTGAGGCGCCAGCGATGGACCGATAGGTCGAAATCGTCAGGTAGACGTTCGCCAGGATCGGTGAGATCACCGCGCCTTGCGGCGCGCCACATACGCCACGTCGTTCTACGTCCATCTTCGACGGTGCCGACCTTCGCCCGCAGAGATAGACTAGATTGGAGCTGCCCAACCTGAGAGATCACCGAATATATCGCGCCGTAATCTGTCGTGCTCTGGCCGAACTCGCCGCCGAACTTTCAGTTGCGCAGCACGTCACAATACGTGCCGGCCGCGCGCAGCGCTGCGCATAATTTTCGGCCCCGGCCCGGGTGTCTTCGCCGACCCGGACCCGTGCAGCGCCCGCCTGACCGATCATTCCGCGTATGACGACGTGCGGCTCGCGGCGGCAACGATTGCTGCGTACTTCGGCTGCCATTCATGATAGCGAGCAAGCGCCTTTTCTGGGGTGATCCCGCCGACGATTTCCACGCCCCAGGGTTTAATGGTTGCGGGCTTCGGCTGGGATGCCTCGGGGTTCGGCGGAATCAAAGCGGAGGCTGGCAACTCGCACCGGACGACGTCGATGGAGGGCATTTCAACCAGGCTGGTTTGGGTTCCGGCCGCCCATTCTTCAACGGAGCGACCGGTCACACTCCGTACATACGTCCGCGTTTCTTGCGGAAGCGGCCGACGGCCGCCAAGCCAATCGTGCACACGGCCAGATCCGGCATTATACGCGGCTGCCGCAAGGCCAAGATTTCCGAATTCACGACGTAGATCACGCAACAACTGACCGGACTTCGCGATCGCCTCGAGCGGATTGAAGGGGTTTTGCAGACCGCTTGATCTTGCGGTGGCCGGCATGAATTGAGCGATGCCCTGCGCGCCTGTGCGGCTGATCGCGTCCGGCCTGAAGCGACTTTCCTGCCAGAGCAAGCGGGTGAAGAAATCAACCGGCAGCCACTCGCCACGGCCGCCGCGCCGAGCGCGTCGCAAAGGCCTGGTGCTGTCGACGGCCCCCCCGTCCCCGGCTCCCGGGTTTGTTTGGTGTCGTGATTTTCGTCAGGCTGGGCGTTGTCATGAGTCGGCTGTTGTGCACCGGTTTCGGATCCTCACCTACGTCCGATGCAAGTGCGGGCCATCCACTCACCGCCACCGTCGCGAACAGAAGCAGTCTCAGCGGGAGGCCGGGAACCCGGCCGACGCTACTGGGCGATGGGCGCCTGAACTCAGCTGAAACGTCATGGCGATCGCTTTGGCCAGGAACGGGTGAAGGCTGTACACCCATAACTGCGTCACGGAAAGGGCGATCAAGATCGGAACTTCAAGGGATCTCGCATGGGGGGTCAAAATGCGAAATACGCGCTACGAAGCGCGGTAGGGATGGTCATTGCTGACCGCCCCCCGCCCAAATCCGTGCGGGCGGAATTCCCGCACACGGCTCCCACTTGCTTTGCAGGCCCTTCCTTTCGAGCCAAAGTAGTCCGATAGCCAGTTGCCGAAGGTCATTCCGATCGTGGCCCAACCGGCAGCTTGCGCGCTTGCCTAAGTGCGTCGGCGGGGCGCAGGGTGGCAACTTCAGCTGGATATGTGAAAATCCGATATCACGTGTCCTCGATGGAGTGCTGGCGGCGACGTCTTTCATTTCGGGTGACAAAGAATGTTAATTGGCGCGCCAAAAGAAACCAAAGACAACGAATTTCGGGTCGGCTTGATGCCCGCCACGATTGCCGAGCTCACGCATCGCGGCCACGCGGTTATTATTGAGAAGTCCGCCGGCGTCGGGTCGGGCCTGATGGACGATGAATATTGCAATGCCGGGGCTAAAATTGTCGACACACCGCAGGAAATATTTGCTCGCGCTGAAATGGTCGTCAAAGTGAAGGAGCCGCTGGATGGCGAGCGCAAGATGTTGCGACGCGGCCAGATTTTGTTCACTTATCTGCATCTCGCGCCTGATTTGGTGCAAACGCAGGCCTTGATCTCGAGCGGCTCCGTATGCATCGCGTATGAAACAGTTACCGCCTCATCAGGAGGACTGCCGCTGCTCACGCCGATGTCGGAAGTCGCCGGTCGCCTGGCGCCGCAAGTCGGTGCTCATGCGCTTGAAAAGGAGGCAGGCGGGCGTGGTGTTCTGCTAGGGGGCGTTCCCGGCGCTCCGGCGGCAGACGTGTTGATCATTGGCGGCGGCGTCGCCGGCACCAACGCCGCGACGATCGCCCTCGGCATGGGGGCTCAGGTGACGCTCCTCGACCGATCGCTCGAGGTTCTGCGCCGCCTCACGACCCAGTTTAACGGACGCGTGCGCACGATCTTTTCGACGCGCGCGGCGATCGCTGACCTCGTCACCAAAGCTGATCTCGTAATCGGCGCCGTGCTCGTTCCCGGGGCTTCCGCGCCAAAACTAATAACGCGCACAATGATAAAGACGATGAAGCAGGGCTCTGTTTTCGTCGACATCGCCATCGACCAGGGCGGATGTGCCGAACGCTCGAGGCCGACGACCCATTCCAATCCGACCTTTGTGGTGGATGGTGTGGTGCATTATTGCGTTGCCAATATGCCGGGAGCGGTAGCGCGCACGTCGACCTTTGCGCTCAACAACGCTACCCTGCCGTTCACGTTGCAGCTTGCCGACAAGGGTTGGCGCCAAGCTTTGAAGGACGACATCCATTTGCGTAACGGCCTCAATGTCTGCGACGGCAAGATCACCTGCAAGCCGGTGGCGGACGCGCACGGACTTGGGTTTACGCCGGCGGAGGCGCTCATCGACTGAAAGACCCGGTCGGCAACCCGGAGCCACCCACACATGGCACTTTTCGTACATAACCAGTCTAACTGACGATGTCGGTTCATCGGGGCAAAGCGGACTCGACCCAAAAACGCCGACACGTCCGTTTTTGACCCCATCTCCGACATCAGCCCTCAGGCACCCCGGCCATGCGCATGCCATGACAGATGCGTTCGCGCCTCCCGGCTTCCGAAGCCGCACCCCGGGGCCCCCGCCGTTCGCGTCGATAAACTCGACACCGGCGGCTTCCAGTGCTTGGCGCAGCGCGGCCTCGTTTGCGAGCGTGACCGGAATCTCGCCGTCAACGACTGCCACCCGACGGATCGTTGCGACACCAACTTTCGATGCCTTGGCAAGATCAAGAGCACTCCACCGGATCAAGGCGCGGGCCGCACGCAGCTGAGCGACGGCAAGGCGACAGCCGACGAGCGCAAACCGGGTTGATTTCCTGCGGCCGCGTCCAGTCTCGGCCCTCAGTGCGCGCCAGCCCGTGGCCTGCGGAGCGTTGGCGCATCGGGGTGAAGGTGCGCGCGACGTGGCGAGTTAGCGCGCGGACTCCGATGCAAGCTGGGTTGCGCCGGCTCTGGTCACCACCGCGGCCGTGATCATCCTCGCGTTGCCGCTAGCGGCGCATCGTCGCCCGGCCCGACGGCGGGCACCACCGCGGATAGGACGCTGAGCGGAAAAGTAAGCAACCTTAAATCCTTGAAGCGTCGATAGAAAATTGGGTTCGTTTTGCAAAAGCCGTCATTTTCAATCTTTAGTTGATGTCATTTATTCTTCTAGTTCTGAAAATTTCGCGCTCACCGAAAATTTTCAGAAAATTGATCGCCATGCTGGGCGCTTCACCGGTTTCCTGATCAGCGATCTCTACGGTATTATGGCGCAAACGCCGCAAGCCGGACCTTAGACCGTCTCTCGGGCGTTCTTGGGTGAGCCCCATGCAGAGGCTGACGTTACTTTGAATTTGCTTGCGGCAGTCGGCAGCTATGGGGCGGGCGCCTGCAACAGCTGCGCGAAGCGATGGCTGAGGAAATGAAGGGCCGCGTTGTCGGCGGTGAAGGCAAGCAGGCCGAAGTGGGGGTGGCTATTTCGGCGGGGGCGTGGCGCCGTCTCATCAGAAGGAATACCGTCGCGACCGTCGGGCGGCCCGGAACCAAAACGGCAAGCGCCAGGTTGTAGGGATAGTTCGGGAACGCGGCGGCAATTCGGTGCCGGCCGTATTCAACACGGAAAGCCACGCCGCTTCATTCATCCGCGCTCGCATTGCAAAGGGCACGGTCGTCCACGCCGACGAAGCGGCGTCTTGGGACAACCTTCATGAGCGGTTCGAGGTCAAGAGAATCCATCCTCAGGCGGCATTCAGCCGCGATGGCGCTTGCACTAACATGGCTGAGGAGTACTTCAGCCGGCCTGCGGCGCGCCGAAATCGGCATCCACCACGTCGCCGGGTCGTATCGCCTCCGCGATGCGCAGGAGTTGTCATGGCGGCAGGATAACCGCCGCCACCGGATGGCGGCACCATTGAGGCCTAGCGGTGTGGACACTTATCTCATCCATAAGATGATGGCTGCGAGAGTGACGACGGCGCGGTAATTTCGCGCGGTGTTTTCGAAGCGGGTAGCGACGCGGCGGAACTGCTTGAGCTTGCTGAAGCCCACCCCGCAGCGCGGCCCGTCACGGCGTTGGGTTGCAAGGGCCACCACGATCGGCGGCGCCACGCGGGCGCGCGATGCCGCCTTTGCCTTGGTCGTGCAACACGGGGTCGAGCGGCGCCCTAACGCTGCTTCGTGGTGCCGGAGAAAAACCCAACCGGGACCGCAAATAGGGATAGACTGCCCAAATGAGGATCATGTTTCTGTTGTTCGCTTTGATGTTGGCCGGATGCGCTGGCGACCGGCTGAACAGCGCAACGCCTGTGAGCCCCGCGAGCGCGGATGATGATCGCCGCTAGTGGGGGCCGCCAGGGTGAGCCGACGCATCGGCGAGGCTGGCGCGCCTCGGTGCGATCGCCGATCATCAGCGTCCGATGCTCCCACGCTTAAGGCGCGATTGCGCGCTGGTGCGTGAGCAGTTGCGTATGCGCGGCCTAGCCGGGGTGAATGACTAGTTTTTCTTCAGCGAAAAACTGAAGTGCGCCGTATCCTTCCATATCAACGGCGTATCTGAAGTTGCCGTCAACAGTCGGAAATACGGCGATGACCGTGCCGCCCTCATGGTCGTCGGCTGCATTATCGACCTTTTCGCCAATCGCAAACTTCGACATCGAGAACTCCCTCTGAACTCATCGACGTCGAACTCTTGAGACCGAGTCGTTAACGCGTGTGTTAATTAGATGGTCCGTGGTAAACCGGGGCCACGCTGGCCATGGAACCTGTCTATTGCGCCCGATCTTGCGCCGGGTGCCGCAACGGCTGTTGGTGGTTGTCGATCCAGGCCCTATCGCGCATGTCGATGTAGCCGCGGCACAACGGACATTTCCGGACGTGCTCCGCTTCGCTCAATCGTGGACCGTCGACCTGTCTGCCCGGGATGCTGCCGCGCGGAAATGGAGCTTCCATGCCTGCGATTTTCACCTGATCACTTCTCAAAAAAATTGGCCCCGGTAGCCCTTGCCGACCACGCTGAGGTTCTTCATTTCGAAACCGGCGGCCGTCAGCTTCCTGATGGCGGTCTCGGCTGAGGAATGGTCCGGAAAGATGGCGATGACGGTGTCGGTATGCTGCATTGGAATTGTCCTTGTGGGTTAAGCTCGATCGTGGCTACCCTCATCATGGGGCGCACGTAACGGCAGTGCAGCCGCGAATGTCGGGAGCTGTTCATCGCCTCGACACCAGGTTCGTCGTGATCGCGTTGGTTGGATTCGGAAACTTCTCAGAGGCAGGATGCGGCGATGTATAACGAGGACCGGGATCGGGGTGCCTCCGGCGATCGGAAGCGCGACTGGCGGAAAATTCATCATTCGCCGACGTTCTGGATCGGCGTCGTACTCTGTCTGGCTGCGATCGGCGTTTATGTATGGTCCGACGACCTGTCATGGCGGCCGTGAACCGCTCAATCGCAGGTAATTTTTTTCAAAAATTTGCGGCAATAAGATCATAGGACCCCCGGCTTCCGCGGACATAGACCTTGGTTGCGGCGGCACAGATCAAATCGCGGTTGCAATCGAACGTGTTCAACAAACTCGCCTCATCGAGGCGGGCACTGGGTTGAATTCGTCGCAATGCATCCTCGTCGATAAAAAATGATGCTTCGATCGCGCTATCGTGTCCCCAAAACCGGACGGCGCGCCGCGTCTGGTCGTAGGAACGACTGTGATTTGGAAACTCAATCATGAGACCTCCCAAACCGCCGCCGGTCCGCTACCGCTCTGACGGGGACCGGAATCATCCGACCACCCTTGTTGCATGCGCGTTGCAGCATTCGCTCGGTCGCAACAGCAATTTGAGCCAGGATTTGCCCGAGCGGCGGGATTCGTCGTGCCCACTGCCGCTCGATGCAGCGACGGAAATTCAGCGGCAAGATGTCACTCATGGGGCCAACCTCGCTGACACGCACCTGCGTGACCTGACAGATGAGCTAAGGACGAATTTCACTTTTGCGAGGAGAGAGAGCGGATTATTCGACCCGAAGCCACAATCGCCGGGGCATTACGTTCGGACGTGCGCGTTGTAAACCGCAAGTATGTTAGAAATTGCCTTGGCACGTGGGGTAGCAGACCAGCGGCAAAAGCATTGCGTCCTCAACGACAACAACGACGGCCGGAACCAAGGCGGCATCCGACCCCATCATGGCGTGAGCACTTTCGAAGGGAGCGAAAAACTTCGGCCCTTGCCATTGCCGAGAATGACTGCGCACGCGGAAATTCAAGCATCTCTTGGCCGGTATGATCTCGATCGTCGGAGAACCGAGCGATTTATCATGCGGTGCGAGTGCGACGGACTGGGCGGCGCCTGCAAGCCCTTGTTATCGCCTGTAATAGCCGGGAATACTCCATCGCTCAAAAATAACTCGCCGGCGAAGGGAACCTTTGGGGACATCGGAAGCTATCTCGTCGCGCGATAGCGCTCGAAGGGTCCCAGGCAGGCGTGACCCGATGCAGCGAGCAGCGTAGTCGAGACGACAGCTCCTCTTCTCATCTCATCTCATCTCATCTCATCGACGCAGCCCTTTTTCCACAGCCGCCCTCTTCGGGCGCGCGAATCGTTCGGGCGCGCGAGTCCGTCTCCGCCCGGCCATCGCCGGGCGCGCCTTCCATCGCACAGGATCAATCCCATGGTAACGAAAATACCCGTGCCGACATTTGCCCATGCCGGCGTCAGGTTGTCGGTCGGACGATGGTTCAAGCGCGCCGGCGATCCCGTCAGCTTCGACGAACCGCTGGCCGAGATCGATACCGACAACTTGACACACGAAATCCGCGCGCCGGTCACCGGCGTCCTGTCGCAGATTTTGGTGAAGCACGGCGGATCTGTCCAATTTGGCACCGCCGTCGGGACCATCACCCAGTTCTGACCAATAGATAACCCCGTGGATCGAACATCGACGGGACTCGATCAAACCGCACGAACAACAACTTGACGTCCATTTTGAACGAAAAAGGATCATCAGATGAACCGCTACCGAGCTGCAGCAATCATCGGCGCTGGAATGATGTTAGTTACTGGACCCGCCACGGCGGGTCTGATCAACGTAGCCGGCCCGCAAACGATCAGGCCCCACGCCTCCGTCGAGCAGATCTACTATCGAAATAACGCGGCGGTTCCCGAGGCGATCATTGGCGGCATCATGTCCGGCGTGATCGGCGGCGCGCTCGGCGGCAGCTGCTACTACAACGACTGCGGCTACGGCGACGGTTACTACGGCGGCGGCGGCATATGGCGGCGGCGGTGGTGGCTATCGCGGCGGACGCGGCGGCGGTGGTCATATCGGCGGTGGTCATATCGGCGGTGGTGGTCATGCCCGCGCCGGCGGCGGTGGACACGGCAGGCGTTAGCCACCCGGAGCGCGTGTCATCGCGCGTTAGTCCATGAATGGCCGATGGCCCGCGATGGCCGAGACCCTCGATCGAATCCCATACCCGCTTTGTTCATTCCAGCATTGGAGCTTCACATGCAATACCTCAACGTTTCCGCTTTCGTCGTCGCATCGGCGATTCTCGTCGCCGGCTTCGGCCCAGCTCGGGCCGAGGGGCGGGCCGCGGTCGGTCTATGATCGCATTTGCGCGGCGCCGACCGAGCACGGCCATCACCACAAGATGGCGAAGCAACTGGCGGAACAGCTCAATCTCACCGACGCGCAGAAGGCCGCCTACAAGGAGTTCGTCGATGCGCGCACCAAATCCGTCGACGACGCGAAGACCACCCTTTGCGCCACCAAGCCGGATCTCTCGAGGTTCGAGTTCCGGCTCACGTTCCACCAGAACATGCTGGAGGCACGGCTCGCCGCGCTGAAGGAGGAAAATCCGAAGCTGCTCGCGTTCTACAAAAGCCTCGACGCCGACCAGAAAGAGAAGTTCGACCGGTTCCGTAGCCGCCGGGATCGCGAATAGCACCAGCCATTTTGGTGCGTGCTGTCGCAGATTTTGGTGAAGGACGGCGGATCTGTCCAATTTGGCACCGCCGTCGGGACCCTCAGCCAGTATTGATCGAGCGCAATACCGCCGTCGGGACCATCAGCCAGTATTCATCGAGCGCAATCCATCAACCCCGCCCCCAGCTTTGAAAGACGCACATGGACCTCTCTGCACCGGCTAGTGACGGCAGAGCCGTTGCTCGCGCTGTTCGTTACCATCGCGCTTGGTTACCTCGTTGGAAAGATCAAAATAGGGAGTTTCGTACTGGGCGGCATCGCCGGAACGCTGCTGGTCGGTGTCGTCATCGGGCAGCTCGGCATCAGCATCGACAGCGGCATCAAGGGCATATTCTTTGCGCTGTTCATCTACGCCGTGGGATTTCAGGGCGGTCCGCAGTTTTTCCATGCGCTTAACCGGCGTTCGCTGAACCAGCTCGCTTCCGCCTTCGTGATGTGTTTCACCGGTCTGCTCTGCGTGTTGGGAGCGGCGTGGTTGTTCGGGCTGGACCGCGGTATGGCGGCCGGTCTCGCTGCCGGCGGCCTCACCCAATCGGCCATCATCGGCACGGCTGGCGACGCCATCGGCAAACTCGGGCTCTCGCCCGATCTGATCAAGACCATGCAGACCAACGTCGCGGTGGGTTACGCGGTTTGCTACATCTTCGGCTCACTCGGCCCGATCATCATGGTGAGTTGGTTCCTGCCGATCATCATGCAATGGGACATCCGGCGGAAGCCGTGAAGCTCGCGA
Source organism: uncultured Alphaproteobacteria bacterium (assembly GCA_963811915.1). Classification (GTDB taxonomy): domain Bacteria; phylum Pseudomonadota; class Alphaproteobacteria; order Rhizobiales; family Xanthobacteraceae; genus Bradyrhizobium. The sequence continues at coordinate 46,475 of CAWETC010000014.1, read as the reverse complement.
ACGTGCTGTCCGGCGGTCAGCCCGAACTCGACCCGGGTCAGTTCAACGCGGCCCGGCAGATCGCAACCCGCATTTACGAATCGCGGCGCTTAGCAAGGCGATCGGAATCTCGACGCTGGCGATCGACCGGCAACTCTCCGATGCTTCGGTCGAAGCGATCTTTCGCCATGGCAGTAACTTGAACGCAGCGATGCGGCATCATTGCGGCTGGCGACCGCGTCGCGATTACCGGGCCCATCGTCCAGCTCGAAGCCGCGGCGATTCTGCTCGGCCGCGAGGTCAGTCCCCCAAACGGCCTGTTGCTGGTGTAGGAGAACCGCGAGATCATTCTCACCAGTCGCGCGCTGAGTGGCCGTAACATTGGCGATATCCACGATCAGGTCAACGTCGAAACCCGCCATGGCGTTTTTCTGACGGCGGTCAAGCGCATGGGGCTCGACCTGCCGGTGCTCGCAAACTCCAGCTGAAGCGAGGCGACGAATTGCATTTCACGGGAAGTCCTCTCGATCTCAACCGTGTGCAGGCGAAAATCGGCTACAAGATCACGCGCCGCGGCCGTTACCGACTTCGTCTTCTTCGGCATCGGTATGCTGATCGGTTTGCTGATCGGCCTGATCGAGTTCCGAATTTGGGGCATCCCGATTTCCATCGGTAGCGGCGGCGGCTGTTTGCTTTCCGGCCTGCTGTTCGGCTGGCTGCGCGCGGTGCATCCGCAGTTCGCGGCGCTGCCGGTCGGCGCCTCCAACTTTCTGCGCGATTTCGGTCTGGCCGTGTTCGTCGGCATAGTCGGCATTTCCGCGGGCCCCCAGGCGCTGGTCGCCATCGAACATTACGGTCTGACGCTGTTCTTCCTCGGTGTCGGCGTCACCTTAATCCCGCAGATCATCACTTTCTTTTTCTCCTACTATGTTCTGCGCATACAAAACCCGATCGAGGCCCTGGCTTGCGTGGCCGGCGGCCGCAGCGCCAACCCGGCGTTTGCCGCCCTTCTGACCAAGGCAGGAAACGCCACGCCGGTGGTGTCGTTCACCGTGACTTATGCCGTGGCCAACGTGTTTCTCACGCTGTGGGGACCGCTGATCGTTGGCATCATCGCAAGGAATGCATCGTAACACTCAACCTCGAGGAAGTTCATCATGCTAGAGCGCAATTTCAAGCAATTGGCGACGCTGAGCCCGTTCGAACTCAAGGACCAGTTGATCGCAATCGCGTCCTCGGACGCCCAACGCCTGATGCTGAACGCAGGACGCGGCAATCCAAATTTCCTCGCGACGCTGCCGCGCTGGGCGTTCCTGTGCCTTGGGGATTTTGCGCTGCGTGAATTGGAGCGCTCCTACGCCTACCTGGACAGCGGCTTTGGCGGCTTGCCCGAGCACGATGGCATCGTGCAGCGCTTCGACGCCTACTGCGGTTCAGCATCGCGACACCGACGGAGTACGCTTTCTTCGTTCAGCGATTTCCTATGTCAAAGACCAGCTCGGGCTTGATCAGGATGCATTCCTGTTCGAAATGGTCAGCGCATTTTTAGGCAGCACCTATCCGACGCCGCCGAGGATGCTCGGCCATACCGAAGCAATCGTCAAAGCCTATCTGGCGCAAGAGATGTTCGGGCCGCTGCCGCCAACCGGCGCTTTCTCGGTTTTTGCCACCGAAGGCGGCACCGCGGCGATGACCTACATTTTTCAGAGCCTGCACGCCAACCGCTTGATAAAACCCGGCGATAAGATCGCCATCGCGACGCCTATCTTCTCACCCTATCTGGAGATTCCGGTGCTTGGCGACTACCGGCTTGAAATCGTCGACATCCGGATGGACCGCCTTGACGACTGGCAGTTGCCGCAAGCCGAGATCGACAAGCTGCTTGATCCGGCCATCAAGATTTTCTGCCTGGTCAATCCCAGCAACCCGCCATCATCCAAATTGTCGGATGCCGTTCTCGGGCAATTGGCCGCGCTGGTGGTCAAGCGCCCTGACCTGCTCATCGTGACCGACGATGTCTACGGCACGTTCGCCGATGATTTCGTCTCGCTGTTTGCGAAATGTCCGCGCAATACGCTGTGCGTCTATTCATTCTCGAAGTTTTTCGGCGCCACGGGGTGGCGGCTCGGGGCCATTGCACTGCATGAAGACAACGCCTTTGATGCGGCGTTAGCGGCCCTTCCAGAAGTCGGAAAAATCGCGGCTCGACCAGCGCTATGCCTCGTTGACCACGACACCGCGCCACCTGCCCTTCATCGACCGGCTGGTCGCCGACAGCCGGGCGGTCGCGTTGAACCATACGGCCGGACTTTCGGTGCCCCAGCAGCTCCAGATGGCGCTGTTCGCGCTGAGCGGGCTGATGGACCGCGAACATCGCTACAAGGAGGCGGCCAAGCAGCTGATCCGAAGGAGATATCAGACCCTGTACAAGCATATGGGCGTCGAGGCGATTCACGAACCCAACGACGTCAATTACTATTCGCTGATTGACCTGCAGGAGATTGGCGGAACGCTCTACGGACCGGAGTTCAAGGCATGGTTTATCAAGAGCGACCTTGGCATCAATTTCCTGTTCAGGCTCGCTGATGAGACTGGCGTTGTGCTGCTGCCTGGTAACGGTTTCGAGGTGGTCGATACTTCGGCCCGGGTTTCGCTCGCCAACCTGACAGAGATCGAATACGCCTCGATCGGCAGATTTACGCGTCAGGTTCTCGACGAATGCCAAAGTGACTTCAAGAAAGCGTCTGCGCCGCAGTAATGCGGCGATCCGACATGGACATCGTGGACCCGTTTCCGCCCGGCATCGAATGCTGGCCTGAGAGCAAACAAACTGACGCGCGCCTGATTGCTTGCAACATCCCAAACCATTGGGCCGCCGACTTCTTCAGCCCAAGCCGCCAGACGCAGGCGGCCGCGGCATACTTCGCACAACGGTCAGGCCGATCAAGCTTCGCGGCGCCGTCGAACTGGTGGCGGCCGGCGCGTTGCCGAATGACGGCAAGGCGATCGCCGACGAGCGCAAACCGGGTTGATTTGCTGCGGCCGCGTCCAGTCTGGGCCCTTGGCGCGCGCCGGCTCGTGGCCTGCCCTTGAAATCATATATTTTGGCTTCGTTCTGCCAAAATCGAGTCTCTCATCGCTCTACTTTAGCTAGCTCCAACAATATCCTGCAACTTATATCGTAGGCTCGGATCGCAGACTTGCGCCGCGAGCGCGCGCGGCGTTCGTAACGCTCCATGGCGCGCCATTGAGAGGCCTCGTCCGCCAGGATCATGGCCAGCTTGGCCGGTCCCTCTGGCTTCGATTTCAGAAATGCAACGACCTGGTACGGCATCGGCGTCACTGGACCGTCGAGCCGCAAACAGCGCAACACCAGTGCATCCTTTTCGCGTACCCGCGCGTCCGACTCGTAGCCGGGGTCGCGCCAGGCACGGTTGAGGAGCTGATGGCGCGCCTCCCGCACGCGGCGCAGGTCGATCTCCGCTTCGGCCACCTGGCGTGCCAGATCCAGCAGGGCCGCGGCGGCGGCGGGCCCGGCAATGGCGCGCGCCAGTGCCTCGACCTGGTCGGACAACACCGGATTCGAAACAACCGGCACGCTCAAGCCGTGGCGCAGCCCATTGCGCGCGGTGCGGGCGCGGCCCGGCGCGGTTTTCGGGCCGGTGCTGGCCCGGGCGTTGGCGCGGTTGGCCTTGGCCTTGCGCGGACTGGTCACGCCGGATCGCTCCCTTCCGATTGAGCTCACTGACGCGACGACCGCCGGGGTCGACGTCGGGACGGTCGCTCCGCCGCCGTCGGCGAGTGACGGCGGGCCGGCACCGGGCGTTGTCGTTCCGCGGGTATCGCCGCGATTTCCTCGAAGTCAGCGTCCTCCACGTCGTGCAGCTGCCGCCGCAGCGCGTCGCCGCGCACCGCCCGATGCCGATCGATCTCGCGCAGGCTGATGTTGCGGCGCGCCTCGGCGATCGTGAGCAGGCGATCGATCCGCTCGATGTGGTCGAGATTTTGGGGCAAGGCCTCGACCGTGAGGTCGTGCATGGTGCGGCCGCTCGACGCCAGCAGCTCGTTGACCCGTTCGATCGCCTCCGGTTCCCGCCGCGCGTAGGCTCGGACCAGCGCTTCCGCCCGTTGGTCCTTGGCCTGCTTCAGGATCTGGTCCAGCATCCGGTCCACGTCCAGTCCTTCAGCCTTGAGCAGCTGTCTGACTTTCTCGACGGCCTCCGGTTCCGACCGGGCGTACTGCTGCGCCAGCTCGTTCGCCTCTTCCGCAAGATATTCCCGCAGAGATTCCTCAGAAATTTCCGCCGCCTCTTCCGCAAGATCTTCCTGGCCAGATTCCCCGAGAGTTTCCGCCGCAAGATCTTTCTGAGGAAATTCCTCAGGAATTTCCGCCGCAAGATCTTCCCGACGAGCTTCCGCGAGAATTTCCGCCGCCGCTTCCGCAAGATCTTTCTGGCGAGCTTCCTCGAGAATTTCCGCAAGAATTGCCGCAAGCGCTGCCGGAAAGTCTTCGGCGTACGCCGCGTAATCGAGCCGCTCCTTCAAGAACCAATGCAGCGCGTCATGCAGGCTCGCTTGCAGCAGGCCGACTTTCAGGCGACGCCACCGCATGATCTCCCATGCCAAAAATACCACATCCGCCGCCAACAGCTCCTCGATGACATCAACGGGCTTGACCGCCGCGCATATCCGGCCAACCAGCTCGTCATAGAGGACGGCGTCTTCGCCCTCCAGCACGAGCGGCGGACCAAAGAAGGCGAACCGCTGTGCCCGCGTGGGGGCCGATGTCATCGAGTTGGTTTTTCTTGGCTTCGACTGCCGGCGTTTCAGGGTCATGGACGGGCCTCTTCGCCTCTCCCGCGAAATCATGCGCAGCCTGTCGATCGCATACTCAGATGCGGATCAAAGTCAAGGGCTGATCCGGTTTCGGTAAGGCTGCATGCGCCCCCGCTCGAGCGAGCGCGCAGCCCGCGACCGCGTCATCGGACAAGGACCGCTGTCAGCTGGAGTCTGGTTTAGCCGCCGGGTTTACGAACGTCGTCCGCGGCGCTAACCGCAGGCCCCTCGGTCAACCCGTTGGCTCGGAGGGCCCGAGCAGCAATCGTTTCATTGCCCGGATATTCCGCCGACCGGCTTTCGAAGCCGCACGCCGGCGGCCACTGCCGTTCGCGTCAATGAACTCCCCGCCGGCCGAGCGGTTACTGACGCTCGCTCCATTCCGCAATTCCGAGAAGGCGCGCAGCCGCAAGTAAGCGTTCGTCGTAACTGGCAAGCTGCACGTTTTGCTTTTGTGCGCCGATAAACTCAAGGGCCGCGAGGTGAATAGCATCTCAGGTCGGCACAGGGACAGGAAACGGCGGCAGGGCGCGAGTGAGCACGGGACCCACCAGACAATCATCGCCACGCGGCCGATTAAACGACGCACCGCGTCGCCGTGCGAATGCTGGAGCTGGTGCCCGTTGATGCGATTGCAAACCTCGCACGCAGGAAGCCGGCTCGACACCTAGTCGCTCCTGCCAGAGCGCATCTGGCGGCAACCGAGCTTCAGCCAACCGATGCGCGCGCGCCACCGCGCGATCGAGCTAAATCATCGATCCGCCCGATCGCGCTGCACGTTGCGCAAGAGCTCGTCGATCGTCATCACCGGTTGGCGCGGCGGCGGCGTCGAGCTGGTGGCGCCGGGAAGCCTGCCGAACGACGGCAAGATCATCGCCGACGAGCGCAAACCGGGTTGATTGCCTTCGGCCGCGTCTAGTCTCGGCCCGTGGCGCGCGCCAGCGCGGCTGCGGAGCTTTGGCGCATGGGGGCGAATGTGCGCGCGACCTGGCGATTGAGCGGGCGGACGCGGATGGAATCCGGATTGCGCCGGCCCTGGTCGCCACCGCGGCCGCGATCAATGCGTCGACAGAACATTGGCTTCGTTTGGCAAAACCGCCGCATTTCCAGTTGATGTGATTTATGGCTCTACTACTTATGCAAATTTCGCCCACCGAGAAATTCACGGAATCGATCGCCATGCCGGGCGCTTCACTCTCCGCGATGGCTCTCCACTTCCGAGTTGACCCTGGCTGCGTGAACACGGCCAAGACCCGAAGCGGAAATGAGTTGGTCAACGGTGGCGAACAACAACTGGCAATCCGGGAGGTCGGCTTGGAGGACCATCGTTACACGAATGGATTTCTCGCGCTTTCGTTGGCGATTAATCCGTTGGGGATAACTCTCTCGAGCCATTGACCGGGGCCGTGGAGCTTCCAGAAATTGTTCTATTCGGCTCGGCAACTAAAATCCGAGCTGCCTTCTTCCCTTTTGGTGTGAACATGAAACTCACCGATCTCGAATTGATGTCTATCGACGAGCTTTGGGCTCTTCACCTGGAAATGGACGCAGTTCTGACGCGCAGGATATCTGCGGAAAAAAATCAACTTGACCAGCGATTGCGTCTACTGGAGTCAGGCCCGCATCTGGAGCAAAAGTTGGGCGAGAACGGCGTCCCTATCCGCGAAGTCTTCCCTAAGTACCAAAACCCCGACAAACCGTCGGAGACTTGGGCGGGCCGTGGTAAGCAGCCGCGGTGGCTAACTGCTCAACTCAGATCCGGGAAAGCTTGAGGACTTCCATATCCGAACTTCGTCTGATCGGAAAGCGGCGCCGCGAAGTCGCCGGAAGCTCTAGGCCAGCATTGATGGCTCTAGGAGTGGTGCCGGGGGCTTGGCCCATGAGCCAATCCCGCAATGGGGACGGTAGCTTACATCACGGCCCGGTCCGGGGCTTTTGTCTGTGATGAAAACGCCGGGTCGCGCTCCCGCCCATCCATAGGGAGCGGCGTTATGCCCGAATATCGTATTTAGCTCTTCGGTCCGGATAGTCATGCTACTGTCGGAGCCAATCCTGTGCGCGACTGATGCTGCGGCAACTGAGACTGCCGAGCACCTTATTATATACGGCCGCGACGTTGAAGTTTGGCAGCAGGGTGATCGGAAGATAACCATCGCAAGTCCAGGTATGGAACAGCCGCAGCGCATGGCAAAAGAGCAGGATGACTTACTCCAAGAGCGGTGGAGAAATTGATCAGCGATTTAGAAGAGCAGCAGTTGATAAGGCCGCCTCAGGTGGATGTCGAGCGCCTGCTGCGACAATGTGCCAACGATCTTGGCAGCTTCAATCGGCACATCTGGTGCTTTACCATCGACGATCTGTCGCGCCATCAGCAGCGCCCGTTCCAACCCCTTGGGGATATCGATGCTAAATTCGGCCAGTAGACCGCGGATCATGTTGACCGTCTGCGTGCGCTGCTTGACCAGCAGATCGCGCGTCCGGTGTATCGACAGCGCCGCCTGCTGCTCGGGCGACTTACTGGCACGAACCGCATTGTCGGCCGCGTCACCGCCTCGCAAACCGCTTCCGCATCGGCAGCGTCGGTCTTCCCTCGCTTCACATATGGCTTGACGTAGGCCGGCGGCATCAGACGCACTTCATGGCCGAGTTTGATCAGCTCACGCGCCCAGTGATGCGACGTGCCGCAAGCCTCCATGCCGACCAGGCAAGCAGGCAATCTGGCAAAGAATGGCAGCATCTGTGACCGCCGAAGCGACTTGCGAACAACGACCTGACCAGTCGCATCAACGCCGTGGACTTGAAAAACGCTCTTGGCCAAGTCGAGGCCGATCGTGGTAATCTGCATAGCGGATGGCTCCCATTTTGCTCGTGAACGCCTGATAGCCTTCACACCTTGGCACCTAGATGCCGTGAGCGGGAGCCATCCACCTCATCCGTTCATCGGGGTGAATTGGACTTTCCGCGAACGGCTCTCTGCTTTGAAAGGAGCGCGCGATCTGGGAAACGGCGCAGCCGATGCGAGGTGTCCAGCACTTCGCAGCTTTATGGTTGAGACCGGCCATCTTCCATCATGACCTTCGATGGAAATCCGAAGCCCGTGCAATTCATCGAGCCAAACGTTCTCGACCGTGCCTGCCTTTCCGTCGGTAAATACGATGGCTCCGCCGATCAATTCGGATTGCGCCGCACCGTACTCATTCAAAATTCTTGATGCACGGCGCTTCACCGATGGCATTGCTCGTCCATGTTCGGTCCAACCGTCTGTGCTGTCCAAAGCGGCTCGGCAGCGACGCTTGTCCCAGCGCCCAGCCGCTGGAATGATTGATGGTGACTGCTCTTCCAATTCGCGGAGCCGGTCGATTTGCATTGAAAGGCTCACCGCGCATTCCGGCTCTTCTTTCAGGACCGCGCGCAGCCTGTCCCCGAAATCTTGAACGATTGCTCGGCTGTGTTTGGGATCTCACTGTCGATGCGGTTTGCATAACAAAGCCTCTCGGGTAGGAAAGCGCAAGCATTGGCACCCACCCCTCCCGCTTGCGAGCACGGCTGACAATTCTGAACGGAACCGGAGACCGCCGCTTTTGGCTATCTGCGCGAGCGCTTGTTTTTGAGAACAGCGGGCCCTGCAGTAGGAACCTTTGGCTATCCGCGACATGCGCCGTGTGGTTGACGGCGAGCGACGGTCTCGTGCTCGTGCTTCTAAAGTCTTGACCGGAGCTTTCGTTCCCTGACATCTGATTCGTGACAGGTATCGCCATAGCCGCACGCTTCACCGCGACCCAGCCGGAATCGCGGTTGAGCGAATGGGCGAGCGCCACCGCGTTGACGGCGCCATGAAACTCCTACGCCATGCAGCCCGACCATATCCAAAACGCATTCTTCGAATTGTGCATTGCTGCAACAGTTGGAACCTCGATAAAAAAGAGGGAGGGATCCCGAATCCTCAGGCAGTCGAACCGTACGATCGGTTGTTCATTACCGGTAGACGGCCAGAATTGCGCCTTTTATGCAACTCTCGGGCGAAAACTTATGCGATCCCGAGCGTCCGCGTGAACCTTCTACATTGGCTAAGTGTTACGCTCTCGATTGAAATTCTGCTTCCTGTGCCTACGGGGAAAAAATCATGCGCTTCGTTCAGACCAAGCTTCTTCTAACCACTGCCATCATCTCGCTCGGCCTGATCAACATGGCCTCTGCCGCGCATCTTCCGCTCGCACTCCGGTCTATACAAAGGCGCCGCCGATCGTTCAGGCCGCCTATGACTGGAGTGGTTTCTACATCGGTGTCAACGGCGGTGGCGGTGTCAGCCGCCTCGACTGGAATGCGGATGGCTTCGGAGACGAAGGCCGTCACGATGCCTCGGGCGGCACGGTCGGTGGACAGATCGGCTATCGCTGGCAGATAATGTCTTCCTGGGTCTTCGGTTTGGAAGCGCAGGGCAACTGGGCTGATTTCAAAGGCAGCAATGCCAGCCTGCAATTTCCCGGTCAACTCAACCAAACCCAGATTGAGAGCTTCGGCCTGTTCACCGGTCAGATCGGCTATGCCTGGGACCGTACGTTGTTCTACGTGAAGGGCGGCGCCGCTGTGACGGACAACAGGTACACGGCGATTTCGACGCTGCCGCCGCTCATCGGCTTCGATACGGCGAGGGATACCCGCTGGGGTGCTACGGTTGGCGCCGGCATCGAATACGCCTTCGTTCCGAATTGGTCGGTCGGCTTCGAATACGACCACCTCTTCATGGGCAACCCGGACGTAGTTTCACCCACCGGTTTCCTCATCGTCGACCATATCAAGCAGGATGTCGATCTCTTCACCGTACGCGTGAACTACAAGTTCGGCGGACCGGCGTACGCTCGCCTACGCTCCCTACTGATCTAATCCGAAATCCAGCGCGAAAGCCCGCGGCATCGTCCGGGGCTTTTTCATGAGATGCGGTGATCTTAAGGGAGAGCAGGCTGGCCTATCCGGAGGATCGTCCTCGCCTCCTTGCGGCGGTCGAGGTGTATATGCGCTGCTACGTGCGAGGGGAACTGATGGCAAATATTTTAGTCGTTGAAGACGACCGGCGTCCGCGTCTTGACGTTGTCGCTCACTAAGCGCTTGGCCCACTATGAAACCTGTTCGACATCGACAGTCCCGCAGTTCGGTCTGGTGGTCCCGCTTGGCGCGTCAGATTTGTCTTTCTGGATTTTCCGCTTCATTATCGCCGAAGCCTTGAAGACTACGGCGCGGCGGAAAAATTGGCGCCTCGACGCCTGTTTTCGGATTCCGCCGATGCGCTGGCCCTTCTTCCGCACCGTGAACGCCCCAAACGACGACAATTTCACCATTTCGCATCGCGCAATGGTGTCTACGATCTCTTTCAACACGAGATCAACCAAGGCGGACGATTTCGTGCGTGCAACCGGCGCGGCAATTCGATCGGATCGTAAAACTGTTGATCCCAAGACGCGATGTTCGCGCGGATCGGCGTGATGCGAGCGCGGCATCTTCATGAGCCGAAGGCGGCATAGGCGCCGCGCAGGAAACCCGCCAAGGTCTATAAAGTCGTTCGATGATCGTCGGATCGCCTTGCGCAGCGCGCCGCTTCGGTTAGGCTCGGCGCATGGACTTACGGCCTGCGCCGAGCCGCCCTCGTTCTGATCACGCTGAAGGCTATTTGCCCTCTGTTTCGAGTTTCTTCTTTTTGTCTTGGTTCATTTTTTTAACCGTCGGACTCTGGTTGCTCTCGCCGGTTGTCTGAGTTGTTGTGGCTGGCGGGCTGGCGTGAGGAACCGATGTCTGCTCCGGCCCCGTCTTCGTCGGTGGCGTTGGGTGGCGGGTTCGTTTGGGCGTCCACGATCTGAACGCTAGAAAGAAGCACGCCTGAGATTAACGCTGCGAGCAGCGCCGCTTTTGTGGTCATCTTCTCCTCCAATCCAAAAAACTAGAAGAAACGGCGCGGGGAAAAGTTCTGCCGGATGTTTGGCGTTCAGAATTCGCAAATAGCCCCACCTCTCAAAAAATCAGGCCCCGGATTTCTCCGAGGCCCGATCCTATACGGCGCGCGGCGGACGTCCGACCGCGCCGCCATCGTGGTTTCTTGTGCGCAGATTCGCCACTGTCAAACTGCTGCCCGTCGCGCCGCAAGTTCATCAGCGCGGGCCGCCAGCGCGTTGGCGCTGCTGGCGCGAGGCATCCGTGCCCGGCATGGGCGAAGGCCGTGATTGTGCGTTGTGGAAAGCTCCGGGGAGCGACTATCAAGCGAACCAACTGCGCAGTTCGTCAATAACCAGAATATTGTCAGGCGATCTTGCCCGGTTGCCTGGCAGGCCGCTGCCTTTTTCGAGCCAAAATAATCCGATAGCCAGTTGCCGAAGGTCATTCCGACCGTGGCCGACCGGCAGCTTGCGCGCTTGCCTAAGTGCGTCGGCGGGGCGCAGGATGGTAACTTCACCTGGATATGTGAAAATCCGATATCACCTGTCCTGGATGGAGTGCTGGCGGCGACGTCTTTCATTTCGGGTGACAAAGAATGTTAATTGGCGCGCCAAAGGAAACCAAAGACAACGAATTTCGGGTCGGCTTGACGCCCGCCACGATTGCCGAGCTCACGCATCGCGGCCACGCGGTTATTATTGAAAAGTCCGCCGGCGTCGGGTCGGGCCTGATGGACGATGAATATTGCAATGCCGGGGCTAAAATTATCGACACACCGCAGGAAATATTTGCTCGCGCTGAAATGGTCGTCAAAGTGAAGGAGCCGCTGGATGGCGAGCGCAAGATGTTGCGACGCGGCCAGATTTTGTTCACTTATCTGCATCTAGCGCTGATTTGGTGCAAACGCAGGACTTGATCTCGAGCGGCTCCGTATGCATCGCGTATGAAACAGTTACCGCCTCATCAGGAGGACTGCCGCTCCTCACGCCGATGTCGGAAGTCGCCGGTCGCCTTGCGCCGCAAGTCGGTGCTCATGCGCCTGAAAAGGAGGCAGGCGGGCGTGGTGTTCTCCTAGGGGCGTTCCCGGCGCTCCGGCGGCAGATGTGTTGATCATTGGCGGCGGCGTCGCCGGCACCAACGCCGCGACGATCGCACTCGGCATGGGTGCTCAGGTGACGCTCCTCGACCGATCGCTCGAGGTTCTGCGCCGCCTCACGACCCAGTTTAACGGACGCGTGCGCACGATCTTTTCGACGCGCGCTGCGATCGCTGACCTCGTCACCAAAGCTGATCTCGTAATCGGCGCCGTGCTCGTTCCCGGGGCTTCCGCGCCAAAACTAATAACGCGCACAATGATAAAGACGATGAAGCAGGGCTCTGTTTTCGTCGACATCGCCATCGACCAGGGCGGCTGTGCCGAAACGTCGAGCTCGACGACCTATTCCAATCCGACCTTTGTGGTGGATGGTGTGGTGCATTATTGCGTTGCCAATATGCCGGGAGCGGTAACGCGCACGTCGACCTTTGCGCTCAACAACGCTACCCTGCCGTTCACGTTGCAGCTTGCCGACAAGGGTTGGCGCCAAGCTTTGAAGGACGACATCCATTTGCGTAACGGCCTCAATGTCTGCGACGGCAAGATCACCTGCAAGCCGGTGGCGGACGCGCACGGACTTGGGTTTACGCCGGCGGAGGCGCTCATCGACTGAAAGACCCGGTCGGAAACCTGGAGCCACCCACACATGGCACTTTTCGTACATAACCAGTCTAACTGACGATGTCCGCGGCTTGGTTCGTGGTGATGCTGTAGAGGTTGCACGTGGGTGGGGTGAAGCCTGAATCTGATTGCCGCGGCGCGCCTCATTCAGAGGAATCGCTTTGACATCAAGCATGGGGCCAATCGCCGACTGAAGGCCTCAATCCAAACATTGGAGGATGGCCCCTTCAGTCCTGTAGAAGTCGAAGGTGCCGCGCATGCTGGGCAAGATAGGCATGTGCGACAAGGTTCGCGAACTCGTAGAACGACGCCACGTTGACAATGAAGAAGGGGCCTTGCGGCCCCTCCAACACATCTAGACCGCGCCCCGGTTTTCCTTGATGTTTTCAAGGATTGCCCGCGCACAGGCGGCGTAGGTCTGGCGTTTGATCTGCTTGCCCGCCAAACTGGTCCATGTTGGAATTTAGCCGTTAATTTTTTTTTTTTTTTTTTTTTTTTTTTTTTTTTTTTTTTTTTTATATTTTTCACAGGCGGTCGTGTGCAGCTCGTCGTTGATTTCGAAGTAAAAATATTTTTTTTAAAAAAAAAAAAAAAAAAAAAAAAAAAAAAAAAAAAAAAAAAAAAAAAAAAAAAAAAAAAAAAAAAAAAAAAAAAAAAAAAAAAAAAAAAAAAAAAAAAAAAAAAAAAAAAAAAAAAAAAAAAAAAAAAAAAAAAAAAAAAAAAAAAAAAAAAAAAAAAAAAAAAAAAAAAAAAAAAAAAAAAAAAAAAAAAAAAAAAAAAAAAAAAAAAAAAAAAAAAAAAAAAAAAAAAAAAAAAAAAAAAAAAAAAAAAAAAAAAAAAAAAAAAAAAAAAAAAAAAAAAAAAAAAAAAAAAAAAAAAAAAAAAAAAAAAAAAAAAAAAAAAAAAAAAAAAAAAAAAAAAAAAAAAAAAAAAAAAAAAAAAAAAAAAAAAAAAAAAAAAAAAAAAAAAAACTGACGCGAAAAACGGCCACCGACCCCCTCACCAATGGCATCTGGTCGAAACCCGGCTCAACCACCAAACAAAAAACCGACCATGTGGTGCCGCTGTCCGCGCCATCGGCGGCGATCCCATCGACCGCCCTTCCCTCGTAGAGAACAGCCAACGATAACGGCATCTCGTCGAATGTCTGGCCGTGATAAATGCGTCCAGTCTTATCCTTGCGAAGCCGCCCCATTGCTTGAAAAAGAATGTTGTCCCGGACCTGCGACAATGTCCCACCCGTTTAATGTACGTTTTATGTAAAGTCATAAGCCAATACAGGTGCATTGCGGCGAGCCCGACAGAACAATTACCAACCCTTTATTATTTCTGGATAGCCCGAGGATCAATCTTTTCATTTCCCCGGATTTTCCGCCCACCGGCTTTCGAAGCCGCACGCCGGCGCCCCCGTTCTCGTCGATGAACTCGGCGCCGGCTGCCCTCGATACACGCTCTCAAGCTGCAGTAGCGGCGACCCGGTAGGGCTGCACAAGGAGATCGGCCGGGATCTCCAACTTACAGTGATCTTTTGGATCATCTCGAGGGTCAGGGGCCGGCGCCGAGCCAGGACTTTGGACGCACGCCACCGCGAGCCCGGATGCCTGCCAGCTCCGCTTGACGGTGACCGAGTTTCCTCGATCGCATAGTGCAGCACATCCACTGGGTCAAACCGCCGCCGGCGCTTGAGCGGCCAGCGCCGTTCCTCATACCTCTCGACCCGCGTCACGAGAACGTCGAACTTGTCACCCGGCGGCGTCCCCATCGGCGCGCCCCAAAGCTTCCCCGATCTGCGCAAGTGCGGCGCGGTGGTCTTGATCCGTGCGGATCGAGCGGATTGGCGTGGCGGCCCTCAGCAAAATCTAGCGACGGTCAGAGCGTCAATGGCATCGTATTCAGGGTGCGTTCCGACAAACTTTACCAACGCAATTTGCCGACGGAAGTCGAATGCGGCGATCAACCGGTAGTCTCCGCCAGCAACTTCGACGCGGACCCGATCACGATTGAGCCACTTTGGATTTAGGGGCGGCACGACGAATATGGTCCTCGATTTAGCCTTGAAGCCTATCCCAACGGAGCCGATGGCTTCGGTTGCACGCGGGCATAGGCGAGCAGAACGTTTTGCGCTGGCCGGGCCTGCAACAGAACAGACTATTTTGCGGGGCTTTTGTTTCCCGGCTTCCGAAGTCGTACACCGGCGCCACCGCCGTTCTCGTCGATGAACTGGACGCCGGCGGTCTCCAGGTCTTGTTCGTACGCAGCTTCGTGCCCGTCGTTTGGCGTCCTCCCCGAGCTGGCCGTCGACAGATTCCACCCGAGCTATTGGCTCCGAAACACCAACTTTCAGCGCAAGATCAGATTGAGCACCCAACAGGGCGCGCCCCGCCTTTATCTGCCTTACAGATATCACGCTCGCCGCCATCCTTTTGATAGAAAATTCTCTTGCCCTGATTGAGTACAATATTGATGTATTTTATATCAATTGACTCCAACTTATGTGCACTTTGGAGGGAATAGATTGAAAGCTATAGCCAATTCGGACGGGGCCGCCGCTCCTTCATCGGCGGCTCGGATGCCCGGATCATTATGGGCGACGACGAGGCCGCCCTGGTTCGGCTCTGGCGGGAGAAGCGCGGCGAGCTCGAGCCGGAGGACCTCTCCGACAACCTGATCGTTCAGCTCGGCACCGTCACCGAGGACCTCAACCGGCGCTGGTACGAGCGCAACACCGGTCAAACGATCAAGCACGTGCAGCGCCGGATTCAGCATCCCGTCCGCACGTGGATGGCCGCAACCCTGGACGGCCTGGTCGATCCCGGCGGCGCCGTGTTCGAAGCCAAATTCATGCTGCCCTGGACGTTCTCGGAAGCAGCGGCCGCGGAAAAACATATGGCGCAGCTGCAGCACAATATGTGGGTCACGAACGCGCGCTCGGCGGTGCTGTCGATCATCACCGGCGGCGGCCAATGGGTCGAAATGCCCGTTCACGCTGACCCGCTGTACCAGCATCTTCTACTGACCGCCGAAAAGAAATTCTGGCGCTGCGTGATGAGCGGCGAAGCCCCGCGGCTGTTCGGGGTCGAGCCGCCACGGCCGCGGCTGGAGGCGGTCCGGATCGTGGATATGAGTGCCTCCAATTCCTGGGCGGAGTTTGCCGCCGTGTTCCGCCGGACCCGGCCGGCCTATCAGGAGCATGAAAGCGCCAAGGCCGACCTGAAAAAACTGCTGCCGGAGGATGCCAAGGAGGCCATCGGGCATGGTCTGCGGGCCAAACGCTCGAAGTCCGGCGCGGTCAGCTTTGAGGTGATGGAGATGGAGGCCGCCGATGCACCGCGCCAGTGAAAGCATCGGCGCCCTTGCGGCGGCGCTCGCCAAGGCGCAGGGCGAACTGACCAATCCGGAAAAATCCCTGACCGCCACCATCCGCTCGCCGTTCCCCCAGGAGGGGGACCGCACCTTCCGCTATGCCTCGCTCGCCAGCGGCCTCGACATCGTCCGCAAGAGCCTGGGCCAGCACGAGATTGCGACCATCCAGACCACCAGGATCGATGAGTCCGCGGGACAGATCCGCCTGACGACCCTGCTGATGCACGCCTCCGGGGAGTGGATTTCGTCCGATTGGCCGGTCTGTGCTGCGAGCGAAACCGCGGCGCCGCATCGGCTGGGCGCCGCGCTCAGCTATGCCCGGCGCTACGCGTTGTTCACGCTGGTCGGGATTGCCGGGGAAGATGATCTGGACGCGCCTGACCTCGTGCAGCGAACCTTCGCCGGCGATCGAAATGTCCTCGAAATCGGCGCCTCAGCAGCGCAAGCCGCCCAACGGCTCGGTTCACAGGTCGCGGCAATCGGATCCGGTCCTTGCAACCGAGCCTTCGGCCGCGCTGCGCGATCAGCTGATCATGAGTCGACCGAGCTCAAAGACGCCGAGGCCATCGCTCTACTGGGCGCACCGGGCGATCCCCTCAAAAACCAGCTCGTCGCGAAGGATGCAAAAGCCGTCGAAGCCGCCTTCACGGCGCGGCTGAGCCAGCTGGGGGAATCTGAGCCGGCCGCCCAGAACGGACGGAGGTGAATAGTCCTGGAGACCGGTCAACCGAGCTCGACCACGGCGAACCAACGGTCACCGTGATCAGCAAACCCGTGCGGGAGCGCGACCGCGACCACCTGAAGTTTGTGGCCGCGCAGCCCTGTCTCGTCTGCGGCCGAACCCCCTCGGATGCCCACCACCTCAAGTTTGCCGAGCCCCAGGCGATGGGGCGGAAAGCCAGCGACCGGTTCACGGTCCCGATCTGCCGGCTGCACCATCGTGAGCTGCACCGGCAAGGTAACGAGCGCAGCTGGTGGGAGCGCCACGGGATCGCGCCCCTGCCCATTGCCGCAACGCTGTGGGACGAGACGCATGTGGCCGTGCCAGGGGCCGCCAACAGCGCAGGCGATGGGCCCTCGGCGCTCAACGGAAAACGCAACGGCCGCCAGTTTGGGAACGGCGCTGGCGCGGCGGGCCGCACCCAATCTGGCGAAACGAAGCCAATTGTTCGCCCGGAGGCCGAATGACGTCGTTCCGGCAAATCGAGGCCAACCGCCGCAACGCGCGGCTCAGCACGGGACCGGTGACCGAAGAGGGCAAGCGGCGGTCGCGGCAAAATGCCGTTCGTCATGGGCTCACGGCAGAAACCGTGATCGTCGCGCTGGAAGATGCCGAGGACTATGCGGCGTTCGAACTGGCCGTGACGGCGGACTATGACGCGCCATCGGCGGTCGAGCGAGAACTGGTTCTGAGACTGGCCAGTCTGTTATGGCGGCTGCGTCGTGCCACCGCGATCGAGAGCGGCCTGTTCAAGATCCAGGCGAAACACCTGCTGCAATTCCGGCACCGACGCCAGGCGCAACAAGCGCGCCAGAACATCATCGACGGCATGTACCGCGACGCCGTCGCGACCGAAGCAGACCATGCGGCAGAACGAGGACGAGCCCGATGCTGGATCACAATCGAACGTCGGGTTCGCCGATCAATCGGACGATCTCACCCGCGCCTTTGTCCGCCTGACCAACCTGCCGACCTATCCGCTCGACCGGCTGAGCCGCTATGAGGCCACGCTTTGGCGTCAGGCTTGTCAAATCCTGTTCACGCTGCGGTGTCTCGAACAGCGCAAGCCATGGGAGAGACCAAGGTTACGTTGACAGCTCCCAAACCCCGGACTGCAGCGGCGTGGCGATCAACGCCCGTCAGGCAGCGAGCGCGGGCCGCCCGCCAGGAATACGCAAGCGCCCTGCTTAGAATTTGCGAACGAGGTCGATCACCTCGTCCTGCTGCGCGCGCGTGATCTCCGCGAACATCGGCAGCGACAAGATCCGGCTCTGATCGGCATGCGCGTTGGGAAATTGTTCGGGGCGATGCCTTAAGCCGGCTATAGGCTGCGCAGAAACGGCAGCGCGGTCGGGTAATTGATCGCGGTCTGCACGCCATGGGCATTGAGATGCGCCGCCAGCGCATCGCGGCGCGGATGCCGGATGGTGTAGAGATGATAGACGTGGCTGCGGTCCGCGCCGACCTGGGGCACCACCACATCCTCGATCTGATTGAGACCGGCGTCGTAAACCTTGGCGGCGTCCTGCCGCGCTTTCGTCCACGCGGGCAGATGCGGCAGTTTGGCCGACAGGATCGCCGCCTGCAGGCCGTCGAGCCGGCTGTTGATGCCCTCGATATGATGCTGATGCTTGATGAGACCGCCGTGGCGCGCCAGCATCGCCATGTGCTCGGCCAGCGCGCCATCGTTGGTGACGACGGCGCCGGCGTCGCCCATCGCGCCCAGATTCTTGCCGGGATAGAACGAATAGGTCGCGGCGTTGCCGAAGGTGCCGACCTGCCGCCCTTTGTAGCGCGCCAGATGCGCCTGCGCGCAATCCTCGATCACCCAGAGCTTGTGCTTGTGCGCGATCGCCATGATCGCGTCCATATCCGCCGGCTGGCCGTAGAGATGCACCGGAATGATGCCGACCGTCCGCGGCGTGATCGCGGCCTCGATCGCGGCGGGATCGATCGTGAAGGTCGTGCCATCGGTGTCGGCGAACACGACGCTTGCGCCGGCATGCGTGATCATCGCCGACGTGCGAAATCCATGAATGCGCCGTGGTGATGACCTCGTCGCCCGGCTTAACCTTCAGCGCGGCCATCGCCAGATAAAGCGCGTCGGTGCCGTTGGCGCAGGAAACGCAGTGCCTGACTTCAACGGCCGCGGCGAATTCCCGCTCGAAGGCGTCGACATAGGGCCCGCGAATGAACGCATTGTCGCGGATGACGGCGGCGATCGCGCCGTCGATCTCGCTCTTGATGGTCTGATATTGCAGTTGCAGATCGGCGAAGGGTACCGGCATCGATCGTCTTTCTAGCTCGCGAGCGCGAGCCGGCGCGCCGGGTTTCCGGCATAGGTGCCGGCGGCGGTGATGTCCTTGGTGACGACCGAACCCGCCCCGATCACGACATCGTCGACGATCCGCACCGGCATGATGGTGGCGTTGGAGCCGATCGACACCCGGTTGCCGATCACGGTCTCGCGCCATAATTCCTTGCGGCCGCCGGACGGGCCGCCGGACGAGAAAGTGTCGTTGATGAACATCACGCCATGGCCGACGAAACAATCTTCACCGATCGTCACCAGTTCGCAGATAAAGGCATGCGACTGCACGCGGCGTGCGCGCGCCGACCACGGCACCCTTCTGGATTTCAGTGAACGGTCCGACAAAACAGTCGTCGCCGATCTTGCAGCCATAGAGATTGCAGGGCTCGACGATCTTGACCCGGGCGCCGAATTCGACGTCGCGCACGCCGCTCTGATGCACCTGCGGCTGGTTCACGACGCCACACCGAGCCGGCTCAACCGCGGCGTAAAGCGAAGCGCAACTTCATGGCCGGTTTCGATCGAACTCATAAAGCGCGGAGATCAATTCGAGGCTCTTGCGTCCTTCCAGCCCGTCCACCAGCGCCGCGCGCTGATTGATCAGGCAATCGATCACATGCTGGTAATAGGCGTGATGGCCGTAAGCCGTAGACATCGGGCGGATTGACCGAGAATTTCTCGACCACGTCCTTGTCTGACGCCAGTTCATCGACAAAGCGCCAGTGCCTGATCTGGTTCACCGCGAAGCCCGCGATCTCAACCGTGCCCTTTTCGCCCAGAATCGAAAGCGACCCTTCGAGATCGGTCGGACGCGCGGCGGTGGTCGCCTCGATGATTCCAAGCGCGCCATTGCGGAATTTCAGCGTGGCGACCGCGGTGTCTTCGGTTTCGATGTTGGCAAGCGCGGTGACGGCGCGGGCATGAACGCTGACGACATCGCCGAAGAACCATTCCAGCATATCGACGTGATGGCTGGCCTGGTTGGTGAGCACGCCGCCATCATAGGCCCAGGTGCCGCGCCACTCATCCTGATCGTAATAGGCCTGGTGCCGGCACCAGCGCACCCGCACCGTGCCCAGAATAAGGCGTCCGAACCGGCCGGCGTCCAGGGCTTCGCGCGCCTTGACGACCGGAACGTTGAAGCGGTTCTGCTTGACGATGAACAGCTTGACGCCGGCCTGATCACAGGCGCGGATCATGTCGTCGGCGTCCTGCAGCCGCAACGCCATCGGCTTTTCGACCACGACATGCTTGCCGGCCCTGGCGCAGGCGATGACATGCGCGGGGTGCATTCCGCTCGGGGTCAGGACCGCAACCGCGTCGATATCCTTCCGCGCCAGAAAATCGTCGATGTCGTAGCTGCGCCGGAACGCCGAATTTCGAGGCGATGGCGTCGGCGCGCGGGCGAACCGGATCGCAGACCGCAACAAGACTGGCCCCCTCGACATGACCACCGCCCAGCAACTCGGAATGACGCTTCGCGATGCGTCCACATCCGAGCAGGCCAAATCTGATCATCACAGCTTCCTTTGCGGCGGCCGTCAGTCCCTTGAGAGAAATCCGAAGGCCCCTGGCGCGCAAGCCCAGTATAGTCCAACGTTCTATATTAACAAAAGCCGCCGTTAATCAAGGCGGGTTGTGCCCCCTTGGCGATTGGGCTATCCCGCTGCGAGGAGAAATTCCGCCGCAAAGATTACCCGACGTATGACTGATCATCAGCGCGATCGAGAACGCTTCAGGCTGGGTCTCCTGATTTGCATTCATATCGTCATTTGCTGCGTATCTCTGATTTGTGTTGCCCGTTACAGGTACCCGGTCGCCTTCTTTCCTCCCACGTTTCACATCTTCTTTGATCCGTCCCGGTGGTACGTCGCGGTTGCCGTGGTCGCCGCCTTTGCGCCTGTTGCCATCCTCTTTGTGCGCGCCGGCTTCAGCTTCGGCTACTTTGCCGGGTTCTATTTTTACACGATGGTCCTGGGTTATCTCTGGCTGAATTGCTTCACCGACCTGAACTATGATCACCGCTCGGCCGGCGCTGTCGGCAGCCGCATCGGCCGTTGTGTTCCTGTTGCCTGCCTTGTTCATTTCATCGCCGCTGCGCCAGATCGTTAAGCTGACGGCAACATCGTTTGACCGGCTGTTGACGGCCATTCTGGTTCTGGGCATCGCCACCATCGCGATCGGCGCCGCCTACAATTTCCGGCTCGTTGGCCTCGGCGAGATGTACGAGTACCGCGCCAAGCTCGACGCGCCTACCAGCGTGAATTATCTGGTCACGATGGTTTCGACCGCTTTGTTGCCGTTCGCATTGGCGGGCTTTGTGGCCATCAAAGCCCATTGGCGCGCGGTCGCCGTTCTGGCTCTCCTGCTGTTGTTGTATCCGATCACGCTCAACAAGACCGCCCTGTTTGCGCCGGTCTGGCTTGTCGGCCTGTTGGCGCTCTCAAGGATTGTCGAAGCCAGAATAGCTGTGATCTTGTCGCTGCTGGTGCCGGTTGCTGGCGGGACTGGTGTTGATCACCCTGTTCGGGTCGCACGCCGCGCTGTATTTTGCCACGGTCAATTTCCGAATGATCGCGATCCCCTCGGTTGCGATCGACGTCTATAACGACTTCTTTTCCAGGCATGACCTCACTTACTTTTGCCAGATATCGCCGTTGAAACGGATCATGCAGTGCCCCTACCAGGACCAGCTGTCCGTCGTGATGCAGAAGGATTACAAGCTCGGCTATTTCAATGCGTCGTTGTTCGCGACCGAAGGCATCGCATCGCTGGGAACGTGGTTCGCGCCCGTTGCCGTATTCATCTGCGGGCTGGTTGTTGCCATCGGCAATCGCCTGTCCGCCGGATTACCGCCCGCCTTCATCCTGGTCTCCGGCGCGATGCTGCCTCTGGTTCTCCTTAACGTGCCGCTGACGACGGTGTTGCTGACACACGGCGCGGGGTTCCTGTTCCTGCTATGGTACGTGACGCCCCGCAGCATTTTCGCACCACATGCCGATCCACAAATGACTGTCTCTGCCTGAGCACGGGGGAACCTTCACTCCCGGCCAGCGCGCCGGCATTCCCGTTCGGCCGGACGAAACCCATGGATCGGCTGGCCCCGTCATTGTATGTCAGGTGCCGGGCGGACCGGCCTGGCAACGGAGTCTTCGAGGCAATGAATGCGGCACCATCACTACGCAACAGTCAGATCCGAGAGCGGGGACCCGATCCAGCTCTCGGATCTGCACCCTGTCGCGTGTGACTTGCTGGCGCGTGTCGGAAACACATATGACGGCGGGTATGTCGTCCCGCTCGCTGCCGTCAAAGCTGCCCGCGCGCTGGTTTCGTTTGGTCTTTCCCATGACTGGACCTTCGAGCGTGATTTCAAAAAGCAAAATCCCGGTGCCATCATTCACTGCTACGATCACACGGTCTCGCTTCGCACCGCGTTCCAGTATTCAATCGGCCAGTTGCTGCGTGCTGTTGTGCTGTTCAGGCCAGCCGCGCTGCGCCGGATTTTCACCTGGATCGACTACAGGCGTTTTTTCCGGTCGAGCGGAACCCATTTCAAGCAACGGATATGGTCCGACAATCAGGACAACAGCGCTACCATTGACGATGTCTTCAGCCGGCTGCCGCCGCAATGCCCTGCCTTCGTGAAGATGGATATCGAAGGAAGCGAATATCTCGTCTTCGACGACCTGCTTCGACATTCCAATGACATCGTCGCCATGGCCGTCGAATTCCACGATGTCGATGTCGACCCAAGCCGCTTCAATGCCGCGATCGAGAAGATCAAGCGGGACTTTTATATCGTCCACATTCACGGCAACAATCTCGGCGGCAAAACCCCGTTCAATTTCCCGGCGGCCCCTGAAATCAGTTTCCTCAACAAGCGGTTCTTCCCCTCGCCGCCGCCGCTATCGCGCTTGAAATATCCGGTCTCCGGACTGGACCGCCCCAATCATCCGCGGTTTCCCGAATTCACTTTCGAGTTCTAAGCATCTCGGTCACCAGGTCCTTTAGCTGCGCGCCATATCGCTCCGGCGTCATCGCCGACATCCGGTCTTGCCCCCGTTTGCCGAGCTCGCGCGCGGCCTTAGGATCTCCAGTAATTCGAAGAATGGCCTGCTTGATCGATGCCGCCGACGTCGGATCGAACAGCAGCCCGGCATCGCCGACCTGTTCGGGAATGGCGAGAATATTGGAGGCCAGCACCGGGGTTCCGACCTGAAAGGCTTCATAGACCGGAATGCTGACGCTTTCGAACAAGGACGGCATGACCAAAGCCGTCGCAAGTTGATAAATCGCCTGCAGGTCGTCCTGTTCCACATATCCGAGATGACAGACCTTGTCGCTCAAGCCGAGCCTGCTGACCGCATTCATCACGACTTCATATTCGTCGCGCTTCTTGCCGGTGAGAACGAGCTTCAGATCAGGGACTTCGCCAGCAACTTCCGCAAAGGCCTCGATCAGCCGCAGATGATTTTTGTGGACCCAGAATTGCGCGGGATAGAACAGGAATTTCTCGGGTAACCGCAGCCGGATTCGCGCGGCCTGCAGTCGATCGCCGCTGCTATTCGCCAGGCATGGCCGCAGCGGCGGCGCGGTTATCACGACGGCCTGCTGTTCGGGTACGCCAAAAGACCGAATGATATCCGCTTTAACATAGCGGGATTCGCAGATGACGCGCGCTGCCCGTCCCAGCAATTGGGCATGCACCTGATATCGCCCGACGCGCTGCCACCAGGAGAAATTCTCGGGGTAATAATTCTCCTGAATATCGTGCAGCGTGTAGGCAAATGGCTTTGCGGTATGCAGCAACGCCAGCGAATAAATCGGCGCGAGCAGGATATCCTGCGCAGCAAACCGGTCAGGCAGCCTGAGATGCATTCGATGGGCGGCCAGCGCCGCCACTTGCTGCCGGCGCGACTCCGAAAAAGCGCGGATCGGATAGCCCAATTTGACGAAATCCGGATTTTGCGGATCCCCGTACACGGTGATTTCAAGCCCGCTGGTGTGGCTCAGGGCTTGCAGCATGGACAGGGTGTACTGGTAGGTACCCCCATGATCCGGTCCGGCGAGCGCGAGAACACCGAGCTTGATCGTCACGTTGGCGATGCCATAAAAATGCGTGTCACGGCTCGGCTGGCCAATCCGGCGGGAACCCAGCAAATGGCAAACACCGGCCGCATCACGGATTCGCGCCGGTCAGAACATTCACCACGCCGCTCATCCCGGGCACAACTCCCTCAGAATCTCGTTCACATCCGATCCTACTCTTTGAACGTCCGGCTTCGTAAGCTCGAAATAGGATGGCAGATTGAGGCCTATCTGCGCCTTACGGGCCGAGATCGGGAGCGGCTCCTGCTTATACATGGGCATCGACGACATCGTGCAAAAATAAGGGCGCGTGTCGACGCCGCGCGCCTTCAGTTTCTGCATCAATAGATCGCGGCGCGCTTCGTCCAACCAGTCAACCTCCAGGCAAATCATCCAGAACGCGCTCTTTGCCCAGTTTTTTACCCGGTTAAGCCGAACGCGGTCGGTCGTGGCGATTTCCGCATTGTACCAGCCCATGATCTCCGCCCGGCGCGCCAGAAAATCCTCGATGCGCTCCAATTGCGCCACGCCGAGCGCGGCCTGCAGGTTGGTAATGCGATAATTGAATCCGCGCTCCTCGTGAAAATACCTCCGGGTCGGACTCATCGCGTGATCGCGCAGTCGCTTCGCGCGTTCATAGAACTCCCGGTCGTTGGTGGTCAGCATGCCGCCTTCGCCTGTTGTAATGACCTTGTTGCCATAGAAACTGAAGACGCCGCATTTGCCGAGACCGCCGACTTTGCGGCCTTTGTACTCCGCCCCATGCGCCTCAGCCGCATCTTCGATCACGGCCAAACCATGGGCGTCGCCGATGGCAGAAGGGCGTCCATATCGGCCGGATGACCGTAGAGATGAACCGGAATGATCGCTTTGGTTCGCTCCGATATCAGCGATTTGACCGATGCGGGATCGATGCAGAGCGTGTCGGGATCGATATCGGCCAGAACCGGCGTCGCGCCGGTGTAGGCCACGGCGTTCGCAGTCGCGACGAAAGTCAGATCGGGCACGATCACCTCGTCGCCCGGCTGCAGCCCGAGCGTCGCCAGCGCGAGGTGAAGGCCGGTCGTGCCGTTGTTGACGGCAACGGCATATTCGGTCCCGCAATAGCGCGCGAAGCCGGCCTCAAACTCATCGATGTATTTACCGATCGACGACACCCATCCGGAATCCAGCGCGTCCAGCACCAGTTCCTTTTCTCGCGCGCCAATATACGGTTTCGAAATCGGCAGAAAACTGTCTGACATTATCGGCCTTCTAAATCGAGGCTACCAGCGCCTCGAAGCGTTCCCATTGAGCTTGTTTTGAATAGACGGTCGATACCATTTCGTGGCCCGCATGCGCGATAGCCAATCTGTCCCCGGAAGCCGCGAGCAACGCCCTGATCTGTTTCACGGCATGCTCCGGCGAATTGTAGGTCGCGATCGTCTGGCCATCCTTCATCCCCTCCGGATAGTTGCCGTCGTCCGACAGCAACAGCGATCCGCTCCCCAGCGCCTCAAAGCAACGCATGTTACCACGGTCCGCGCCCGCCATATCGATCGAACCGTTCAGCACGATTTTAGCGGCCGAAAGCGCCTCATAGTAGTCCAGTCCGAATATCGGTTCCTGGGTAATGGCTCGGATGGCGGGCGGCCTGCGGTGTGCCGCCAAGGGGAGAAATTGCCCGAGCGGCGATTCGGCCAGCCGGCACAGGCGCGATCGATCCAGCCGATACACGATATCATATTCGCCAGCCAGCTTTGCGATCGCCTCCAATACCGCGGCCCGCGCCGGTGATGGCGCGAATAGCCCCCGACGAACAACACATCGACCGGCCTGTTCTGGCGACTTGCGAACGGCGCGAAGTCCGGATCGTAGGCGGGAAAGAAATGGTCGGTACGGCAGCCCCGCGCCGCCAGTGCGGCGCGAATGGACGGAAAATTGCAGACCACCAGATCGTACCCGGAAAACGATGCGTTCTGGAGCGGCGCGGCATGCCAGGCGATGGTTTTTTTGACGCAACCCGGCAGACCTTTGGTGAAATCATCGTCCCAGCCGGTCGCATCGAGATTGTAAAACACGTCGGCGCGATGCTCTTCGATCTGCGCTCGCAGGATCTCGCTGGCCGACGCACGCGGTTTCAAACCGTGCTCGCGCGCCCAGACGCGCTGGACCTCCACATCATCGCCATTGGTGAAGAACGCCCATTCGACGCGCTGATCGACCGGCAGAAGGATGTGAGCCCCCCCCTCCCTGAAATTCAGGAACGCGTCGATTTTGCCGGCAAATGTCTCGCGATCCCTGGTCAGCGCGCGAATCCTCGGACGCAGCGAGGGATAGTATCTGGCATTCTGGAAGAGCCTCACAAGGGCGGTGTCCCGACGTTATCTGCAGATGTGCGAAGACAGAACCGGCGAATTTTCTCAAGGTCAAGCCGAATTGCGCCGCGAACCGGGATCCCGACCGGCATCTTCGTTTCGCTTTATTTCGGGATTTTGGCGACCAGTTCGTCGCGAAGACGCGCGCTCAGCAGCGGGCTGGCAATTACACCCACGACGCAGAGCCAAAGCGCGCATTCGGCAACAAATCGCGTCACGCCCGCCCAGGGCAACAACGACCGGATCGCCGCTCCCAACCCCCACCCGCATAACGTTAGCGTGACCATGAGCGCTACCAGAACGGCGATGTGCGCAAACGGCCTTTGCAGCGTCTGCCGCAGAATGATGATTCCGAGCAGCCCAAACTGAATCAGCAGGTCGCTGGTGATGACCGCGATGGCCGCACCCAGCGGTCCCATTGGCCGGATCAGCAGAACCGACAGCATCAGGAAAATGGCCAGCTGAAGTCCCTTGGTCCGCACCAGAAGATGTCCGCGATTGCTGTAATTGGCGTAACCCAGCGCCAGGATCGACGGCGCGACCGCGCCGGTCCCGATCAGCAAGGTGATCGTGAGCACCGGATCGTAGGGAACGGCGCCGCGGGTCCACAGCGCAAAAAAATCCGGCCAGAATGCCAAGAGCCCGGACACCACGATGCTGGCAAGCAAAGTAACGAACACGGAGCCGCGGGCGTAGAGACTTCGCAACCGCTCCTGCAAACCGACCGCATAATCGTGCCCCAATTCGGCAGCCAGTGGAAGTGTGGTCTGAATGCAGAGCATGCGCAGCAAGCCCGCGACGACGCGGGTAAGCCCCCACTGCGCCACCGCGACGCGGTCGGACACCAGAGTGCTCACCAACAATACGGGCATATTGAGCAGCGCAAGTTCGGCCGCGCCCGCAACGGCAAAGGGCGCCGCGTTTCGAAACTGGCCGAGAACCCATCGCATCGTGGGCCTGACACGCACGCCACGCAAGAATGGAAACAGGCGAGGTGCATCGACCGCGAAGAAATACACCGAGACGGCTATCTGGGTTGCCACATAGGCGATGGTGACGGCCAGCAAATTTCCCGTAGCGATGATTGCCGCCAGTTGCATCACCTGCGCCAACAGCATGCCGCTACTCTGCACGTTGACCGCGCGGCCATAGAGCCCGCGCGCGCGATACAGCCCTGACACCAGATTCGACGGCAGCGTCAGCAACAGGCCGACCGTCATCACCAGGAACGCCGCGTCGAAATCCGCAATGGCGCGGAATCCCAATGCGGCCGAAGGCGAAACAAACCGCGTGCCGACCAGCACCAGGATGACGAGACATCCCACCAGCCCTTGATAGATCCGCAGCATCGCCGTAAAGAAGCGCGCGGTCCGGCCGTCGCAATCGACGCTCGATTTGAACGCCAGAAACCGGTTGATCGCACGGAACTGCAGACCGCAATCGGCGATCGGAACGAGATTGCCGACGGCATAGACCACAAGCCATGCCGCCAGGATGTCGCTGCGCCAAAAATGCAGGAAAACGGGAATCAGGGCGACCTGCTGGGTGACGCCCAACATCATCTGGAATAGATTTGCAGACCACCCCGAAAAAAGTCGCCGCGCCCGGCTTGAGCCTAGACTTGGGCCCGAAGCGCCCGTCGGCGCCTCATTCATGCCGCGTGCATCAACTGGCTCTTCGATCAAGGCCGAAATCTCTCTGGTATCCCGAGCGGGCTACCAGCCCGGCGGAAAGATGTCGATGATATGACGGAGCGCGACGCATGCTTTCTATGGTTCCCTTGAGTGTAGCCATCGCGTATACCACCCTTGACCCAATCCACCATTGATTGCACCGTCATTTGGACTTGCTCGTTTGTCGGGGACACACTTTGGATAACCACAATACCACGCGCGAATTGTGGATTCTCGCGAAATCAGAATGGCTTGCGGCGATAACAAAAGCATAGCTTTTATCTCCGGCAATTTTAACGTTGTTCATCCCGGTCATCTCAGGCTGCTGAAATTTGCGGCCGAGCAGGCCGATGTTCTCGTCGTTGGAGTCAATTCCGACAAGGTCGCCGGCGTCACGCTTCCGCAGGATGTGCGGCTTGAAAACGTGCGGTCGATCAGCATGGTCGATTATGTGGTCGGCCTTGATGTGCCGGCGGCTACATTCATCGAAGAATTGAAGCCGAACGTCGTGGTCAAGGGCAAGGAGTTCGAGACCCGCTCCAATCCGGAACAGGCCGCGGTGGAATCCGTATGGCGGCCGGCTTGTTTTCAGTTCCGGTGAATTGCGCTTTGCTTCGGTATCGCTGCTGGAGCGGGATTATTCCGAGCGCGGACTTGTCAGCGATCCGCAAGCCGCTGGATTTTCCCGAACGCCACGGCTTCAGCATGTCAGACCTGAAATCCACCCTGCAAAAAGATGTCGGGGATGCGGGTACTGGTGATCGGCGACCTGATCATCGACGATTATGTGACCTGCGACGCGGTCGGCATGTCGCAGGAAGATCCGACCATCGTCGTGACACCGATCCTGACCAAGACGTTTGTCGGGGGCGCCGGCGGCGTCGCTGCGCACGCGCGAGGTCTCGGGGCCGAGGTGCGCTATTGCACCCTCGTCGGAGACGACGAATTCGCAAAATACGCGCTCGAGTCGCTTGAAGCGCAGGGCGTGCGCTGCGATTTTTTCGTCGATAACACCCGGCCGACCACCCGAAAACAGCGCTTCAGGGCGTTGAACAAAACCCTGTTGCGGGTCAATCACCTTCGTCATCATGCCGCCAGACGCCGACATTCAGCGCCGGATGCTGGCGGCGGTTGAAGCCGCCCTGCCCAATTGCGATCTGATCCTGTTCTCCTGCTTCAACTACGGCTGTCTTGCCGCAGGAGCTCGTCGATGCGATCACCGCGAGGGCGCGCGCGGCCGGCGTGATGCTGGCGGCCGACAGCCAGGCCTCCTCGCAGATCGGTGACGTTTCGCGGTACCAGGGCATGACGCTGATCTCACCGACCGAGCGCGAAGCCCGCCTGGCATTGAACGACTTCGAATCCGGCCTGGCGGCGGTCAGCGAGCGCCTCATCGCCAAGGCCCGCGCCGAAAATCTGGTCATCACGCTTGGCGCCGAGGGCATGCTGATCAATGACTGGCGCGACGGAGGCCCTGTTACCGACCGTTTGCCGGCATTCAACCCCTCCCCCAAGGACGTTTCGGGCGCGGGCGACAGTTTCTTCATGAGCTGCGGCGATGGCCCTGCGCGTCGGGGCCGACATCTGGCAAAGCTCCTATCTCGGCGCGCTCGCCGCAGCGCTGCAGGTTTCGCGGGTCGGAAACATACCTTTGACCGTTGCCGATCTCGTCGCGGAAATCGACGAGACCGAGCTTCAGTCACGACTGAGGGGATGCACC
The DNA here is from genome assembly GCA_963811915.1 of uncultured Alphaproteobacteria bacterium. Lineage (GTDB taxonomy): Bacteria > Pseudomonadota > Alphaproteobacteria > Rhizobiales > Xanthobacteraceae > Bradyrhizobium. The sequence continues at coordinate 16,785 of CAWETC010000014.1, read as the reverse complement.
GTGCGCGTGTTGCTTCTCGCAGCCGGGATCGGCAGTCGCTTGGCGCCGATCACCGCGACGACCCCGAAATGCCTCGTCAAGATCAACGACCGGCCGCTGCTCGACTATTGGCTGGAACTGCTGTTCGATGCCGGGATCGAGCGGGTCCTGATCAACACCCATTACCTCTCGGAGCAGGTGAGCGCCCATGTGAAAGCGTCGCGCTGGGCGCCGAAGATCGACCTCGTCCATGAGGCCGAACTGCTCGGGACCGGCGGCACCGTGCTTGCCAACCGCGAGTGGTTTCAAGGCCAGCCGTTCGTGCTGGCGCATGCCGACAATCTGACCGATTTCGACGTGGCCGGCCTGATCGCGGCGCACCGCGCGCGGCCAGCCGGCCATCTGATGACGATGCTCGGGTTTCGAACCGACGACCCCCGCTCCTGCGGCATTCTCGAGCTCGATGATCGCAATACCGTGCTGGCTTTTCATGAGAAAGTCGAACATCCCGCCGGGCAACCTGGCCAACGGCGCGGTCTATGTTTTCGAGCCGGAAGTCATCGACGTGATCGCGGCCCGTGGAACTCCGGTGGTCGACCTGTCGACCGAGATCATTCCGGCCTTTATCGGACGTATTTTATGTGTCAGAAACAAATGGTTACCACCGGGATATCGGAACCCCCGAGAGCCTGCGCAGGGCGCTGTGCCGAGTTCGCTCAGCGGCCGGGCCGCCAAGCGCGGCTAATTTAAGGCGTTCGGTTTGAGATTGTCCTTCGCTGCCCGCCTCTGGCATCACCCTATCCGGCGGGCGCCACGGATTCCGAAATCCACCAAATTCGGCTCCGGGCGCGCAGAGACAATGGGCCTTATCACATGAAAATCTTTCTGACCGGCGCGTGCGGCTATAAGGGCAGCGTCCTCGTTCCGAAGCTGCTCAAGGCAGGCCATCAGGTCGTCGCATTCGACATCATGTGGTTCGGGAATTTCCTGGAGCCGCATCCGGACCTCACCGTGGTCCAGGGCGACGTGCGCAACCCGAACGAAATCGATCTGACCGGCGTCGACGCCATCATTCACCTCTCCAGCGTGGCCAACGATCCCTGCGGCGATCTCGACCCCAAGCTGACCTGGGAGATCAGCTGCCTTGCCACCATGCAGCTCGCCGATCGGGCCAAGCGGTATGGCATCAAGCGATTCATCTATGCGTCGTCGGGCAGCGTCTACGGCGTCAAGGATGAGGACCAGGTCACCGAAGATCTCGAACTGCTGCCGATCTCCGAATACAACAAGACCAAGATGTGCGGCGAGCGGATCGTGCTGTCCTACAAGGATGACATGGTGGTGCAGATCGTGCGGCCGGCCACGGTCTGCGGATTTTCACCGCGGCAGCGGCTCGATGTTTCCGTCAATATGCTGACGATGCAGGCGCTGATGAACGGCCGCATCACGGTGTTCGGCGGCGATCAGACCCGTCCCAATATTCACATCGACGACATCACCGATCTGTACCTGTTCCTGCTCGATCATCCCGAGCATACCGGCATCTACAATGCCGGGTTTCGAGAACATTTCAATCCTCGATATCGCCCATATGGTTGCCAAGCACGTCAAGGCGGACATCGTGGTGACCCCGTCCAACGACCCGCGCAGTTACCGCATCAATTCCGACCGCCTGCTGGCAACCGGCTTTCGTCCGCAAAAGACCGTCGAGGATGCCATCAAGGAAATCATCGGCATGTACGCGCAGGGGCAGCTCAAGAACGAAGACCGCTGGTACAATCTGAAGTGGATGGAAAAGGATGTAGTGAAATGAACACACGCGCATTCTCTACCCCCGCCCGGCTGTTCGGCGATTATTCCAGCCGTCTCAGCACTCTCCTGGACAGCTTCGACTGGGCTCCGGTCGAGCGGCTGGCCTATGAGCTGCTGGATTGCTGGCAGACCGGCCGGCAGGTTTTCTTCGCCGGCAATGGCGGCAGCGGCGGCAACGCCAATCATCTCGCCAACGATTTTCTGTATGCGCTGTCGAAGACCCCGGGCTCGGGCCTGCGCGTGCATTCGCTGTCGGCCAACCCTTCCGTCATCACCTGCCTGGCCAATGACGAAGGCTACGATCAGGTATTTTCGCTGCAGCTGGCGGTGCTGGCGCGCAAGGGCGACGTGCTGGTGGTGCTGTCGGGTTCGGGAAATTCGCCGAACATCGTCAAGGCGCTCGAGGAAGCCAAGACCATCGGCATGACCAGCTACGCCATGCTCGGCTATTCCGGCGGCAAGGCCAAGGCGCTGGCCGACGTGCCGATCCATTTCGCCATCGACGACATGCAGATTTCCGAGGACGCCCAGACGATCGTCGGCCACATGCTGATGCAATGGCTGTTCGCCCAGCGCGGCGACGTCGCCGCGGCGAAGACCAAGGGCTGAAGATCGGATTATTATGGCGGCGCAGGAAAAGTATCTCATTCTCGGATCGAACTCGTTTTCGGGCGCGACGTTTGCCGACTTCCTGGCGGCGCAGGGACATGATGTCCTGGCGACCAGCCGGTCGGAGGAAGCGCATGATGCCTTCCTGCCCTACAAATGGCAGGCGCGCCCGGGACGGGTGCGCTTCAAGCGCGTCGATCTCAATCACGACCTTGAGGCGCTGAAAGCGCTGCTGGCGAGCGAGCGCCCGACCCATGTCGTGAACTTCGCCGCGCAGAGCATGGTCGGGGAGAGCTGGCTTTATCCCGATCACTGGATGATGACCAACGTCGTTTCCGCTGTGCGGCTGCATGAACTGCTGCGCCATTATGATGGGCTGGAGCGCTACGTCCATGTCACGACGCCCGAGGTCTACGGTTCGACCGACGGCTGGGTGAAGGAAGATGCCCCCTTCAATCCCTCGACGCCCTATGCGGTGTCGCGGGCCGCGGGGGACATGAGCCTGCGGACCTATTTTGCGAACTACCAGTTTCCGGTGGTTTTTACCCGCGCGGCCAATGTCTATGGCCCCGGCCAGCAGCTTTACCGGATCATTCCCCGGACCATCGTCGCGGCGATGGGAGGCCAGAAGCTTCGGCTCGACGGCGGCGGCAAATCGATCCGCGTCTTCATCCACATGACCGACGTGTCGGATGCGACCCTGAAGATCGCCCGTGCCGGCACCCTGGGCGATACCTATCACATCTCCGGCTACGAACTGGTCTCGATCCGCACGCTGGTCGAAATGATCCTCAAACGGCTCGGCAAATCTTTCGATGATTGCGTCGAGATCGGCCCGGAACGCCCGGGCAAGGATACCGCCTATACGCTCGACAGCCTCAAGCTGCGCACCGAACTCGGCTGGCGCGACACCTTGTCCCTGGAAACAGGCATCGACGACGTCATTCGCTGGGCCGAACGGTTCAGCGACGATCTGGCAAAACTGCCAGCGAAATACCACCACAAGCCCTGACGGCCAAGCGCTCCGCTTCGGGGCGCGCGATTGGGAGAGGACGATGAACGTTGCAGTCCGTAAAGCCGCGACCCAAGCCGACGCCGGCGCCTTGAAGCTCCGCGCCGCGCAATTGCGTGGCAAGATCATCGAGATGTCGCACGCCGCGCAGGCGGCGCATCTGGCCTCGTCGCTGTCCTGCGCCGATGTTCTGACCGCGGCATACTGGCATGTGCTGAACGTCAATCCGGAACGGCCGGATGACCCGTTGCGGGATCGCTTCATCCTGTCCAAGGGCCACGCCGCCGCGGCGCTGTATGCGGTGCTGGCGATGAAGGGTTATTTCCCGATCGAGGAACTGGACACCTTCTGCAAGGACGGCGGCCGGCTTGCCGAGCATCCGCCGGCGAACCTGCTGCCGGGTGTCGAAGCCGCCACCGGCTCGCTCGGTCACGGGTTGCCGCTGGGTTGCGGCATGGCGTTGTCGGGCCGGATCAAGGGCGAGACCTTCCGGGTGTTCGCGCTGTTGTCCGACGGCGAGAACAACGAGGGATCGGTATGGGAAGCGGCGATGTTCGCCGCCGCGCAGAAACTGGAAAATGTCTGCGTCGTCGTCGATTACAACAAGTGGCAAGCCACCGCGCGCTCGAACGAGACCTTGATGCTGGCGCCGCTGCGCGACAAATGGGCGGCATTCGGCTGGGATGCCCGCGAGATCGACGGCCATGACATCGGCGCGTTGGCCGAAGCCATGCAGAACGTGCCCAACGGTTCCGGCAAGCCGGTGGCGCTGATCGCCCATACCGTCAAGGGCAAGGGCGTGTCGTTCATGGAGGACGACAACAACTGGCATTATCGCGCGCCGACGGCCGAAGAAGTCGTCAAGGCCCACAAGGAGCTTGGTCTCGCATGAGAAACGCCTTCGCGGACGAACTGACCAAACTCGGCGACCAGGACTCCCGCATCGTCATGCTGTCGGGAGATATCGGCAATCGCCTGTTCGACAAATTCAAGGCCAAGCACCCGGCGCGCTTCTTCAATTGCGGCGTGGCGGAAGCCAACATGATGGGCGTGGCCGCGGGCATGGCCATGAACGGCCTGCGCCCGGTCGCCTACACCATCACGCCGTTCGTGACGACGCGCTGCCTCGAACAGATCCGCACCGATGTGTGCTATCACGAAGCCCCGGTGACGATCGTCGCGGTCGGCGCTGGTCTGGCCTATTCCGGCCTTGGCCCGACGCATCACGCCTGCGAGGACATCTCGTTCCTGCGCTCGATCCCGAACATGGTGGTGATTTGTCCGGGCGATGCGTTCGAGGTGCGTGCCGCGTTGCAGGCCTCGATGCAGCAGGATCGCCCGGTCTATATCCGCATGGGCAAAAAGGGCGAACCGGTGGTGCACAAGGGACCGATCGCGGACTTCCAGATCGGCAAGGCCCTGACCATCTCCGAGGGCAAGGACGTCTGCCTGCTGTCGACCGGAAACATGCTGCCGGAAGTCATCGAGGCGGCCCACAAGCTTAAGGAAAAGGGCATCTCGGCGCAGGTCGTGAGCTTCCATACCGTCAAACCGCTCGACGAAGCCTATCTCAAGGACGCGTTCAGCCGCTTCAAGCTGGTCGCCACCATCGAAGAGCATTCGCTGATCGGCGGGTTCGGCGCGGCGGTGTCGGAATGGCTAACCGATTCAAGGACCGCGAACCGGAACTTCATGCGCTTCGGGACGCCCGACGCCTTCTTCAAGAAATCCGGTGAGCAGGAATATGCCCGCGAGATGCTCGGACTGAGCGCCCACCAGATCGCCGACAAAATCATTCACGCCCTGCACTGAGACCGAGCCCATGAAAACGCAAGCCGCCCTCCTCGTCCAAACCGGCTCCCCCCTGGTCGTGGCCGAGATCGAAATTCCGGTGCTCAAGCCCGGCCAGGTGCTGGTCGAGATCACCTATTCCGGCGCCTGCGGCACGCAGGTGATGGAATGGCGGGGCGACAAGGGCGAAGACAAGTGGGTGCCGCACTGTCTCGGCCATGAGGGAACCGGCGTCGTGCTCGAGACCGGCAGCGCCGTGACCAAGGTCAAGCGTGACGACAAGGTGGTGCTGTCCTGGATCAAGGGCAGCGGCATCGAGGCCGGCGGCGCGGTCTATGAATGGGACGGCAAGAAGGTCAATGCCGGCGGGGTCACGACCTTCCAGCGCCATGCCGTGGTCAGCGAAAACCGCCTGACCCTGCTGCCCAGCCAGTTGCCGATGGACGTGGCGGTGCTGCTCGGCTGCGCCGCCCCGACCGGCATGGGCGCCGTCTACAACGTGCTGAAGGTGCAGCCGGGCGACGCCATTGCCGTATTCGGCACCGGCGGCATCGGCCTCAATGCCCTGATGGCGGCCTCGCTGGCGGGCGCCATGCCCGTGATCGGCATCGATCCCAATCCGACCCGGCGCGCCTTTGCCAAACTATACGGTGCGACCCATGTCATCGATCCCTCGGAAGCCGACGTGCTCGCCGAGATCAAGAAGATCGTGCCGCAGGGCGTCGATCTGGCGGTGGAATCCTCCGGCATGCCCGCGGTGATGGATCAGGCCGTCAACGCGACCCGGCAACAGGGCGGCCGCGCCGTGGTGATCGGCAACGCCCGGCAAGGCAGCATGCTTTCGCTCAATCCGGGGGTCTTCAATCAGGGCAAGAGCCTGCTCGGCACCTGGGGCGGCGACAGCGTTCCCGACCGCGACTATGGCCGCTTCGCGCGCCTGTTGGGCTCCGGACGGTTCCCGGTGCGGGATCTGTTGTCGAAGCCGTATTCCCTGGATGAGGCCGACCAGGCGCTGCAGGACCTGGCGTCGGGCAAGGTCGGCCGGCCGCTGATCGACATGTCGCTGCGCCGATCCGGATAGACCATGCGCATCGGCATCGACTTCGACAACACGATCGCGTGCTACGACGGCGTGTTTCATGCCGCTGCGCTTGAACGGGGCCTGATCCCGGCGGGTATCGGCCGCGACAAGAACAGCGTCCGCGATCACCTCAACGGGGCCGGCCGCAACGACGATTTCACCGAACTGCAAGGCTACGTCTACGGCGCGCGGATGGACCTGGTCGCGCCCTATCCGGGCTTCGCCGAGTTTGTCGCGGCGGCGCGCCAAGCCAGCCACGAGCTCTTCATCGTCAGCCACAAGACCCGGCACCCGATGCTGGGGCCGAAGCACGACATGCACGCGGCGGCGAGAGGCTTTCTGGCCGCGCGCGGCCTGGTCGGCGACGGCGCATCGCAGATCGACCCGGCGCGGGTTTTCTTTGAGCTGACCAAAGAGGACAAGGTCGCCCGCGCGGCCGCCCTTCGGTGCGAAGTCTTCATCGACGATCTTCCGGAGATCCTGGCGATGCCGGGCTTTCCCGACGGCATGCGCCGTATTCTGTTTGATCCCGAAAACCAGTTTGAAAATTCCAGCTTCCACCGCAGCCCGTCCTGGGCGGGCAATTACGGCGGACTTGATAACGGCGGATATCGCCCGTGATTGAGCTCGCCGCCCCCACAGCCGACCAGACCTTGCTCGCGCTGGCAAACCGCCTCGTCGACAGCGCCGGCCGGGGTCGCGCCAATGCTCTCAGCCGCCTCGACGGCGGCAAGAACAACCAAGTCTACCGGGTCGCGACCGATGCCGGAGACGCGGTGGTTCTCAAGCATTATTTCAGCGATCCGCGCGATCCGCGCGACCGTCTGGCGGCCGAATGGGGTTTCCTGAAGCATACCTGGTCGCGCGGCGTGCGCGCCGTTCCCGAGCCGCTGGCCAGCGATGCCGCGGCACGGGCCGGCCTCTATGGATTTGTGCCGGGGCGCAAGCTTCTCGCCGCCGAACTCAAGCCGCAGCACATCGATGCCGCGATCGACTTCGTGCTGGCCGTGAATGCCGCGCCCCGCACCCCGCAGGCGCTGGCGCCGGCCTCCGAGGCCTGCTTCAGCCTTGCCGATCATATCGCCACGGTGGAGCGCCGCGTCGCGCGCCTCGCTGCGCTCGATCCCGAGGCGCCGCATGTGCAGCAGGCACAACGCCTTGTCGATGAGGTGCTGTTGCCGACCTGGAGCGCCGTCAAGGCACGCCTGACCAAGGATGCGCGCGACGCCGGCCTTGCGATCGATCGCGCGCTGCGCCCCGACGAATGCTGCCTGTCGCCCTCGGATTTCGGATTTCACAACGCGCTGGCCGACGAGACGGGACAAGTGACCTTTCTCGACTTCGAATATGCCGGCCGCGACGATCCGGCCAAGCTGGTATCCGACTTCTTCTGCCAGCCCGAAATTCCGGTTCCGCTGAATTACTATCCCGGCTTCCTGACGCGGCTGGCCGATGGGCTGGAGCTGGACGAGGCCGGCCGGGCGCGCTGTCGCATCCTGCTCGATGCCTACCGCGTCAAATGGAGCTGCATCATTCTCAACGATTTCCTGCCGGTCGGCGCCGCGCGCCGGTCGTTTGCCGATGCGGGCGCATGGGATATCCGTTGCCAGAAGCAGATCAAAAAAGCCGAAGCCAAGATCGGCGAGATTCTCATCTAAAGCAGGTCCAAGAAACCTAACAAGCGACCTCAAGGAGTAATGATGGCATACCGGGACTTCGTCAGCCTTGTCCATAAATCGACCAAGCGTGACTATCTGGCGCGCGTCACCCAGCGCGACAAGGCCGATGTCGCCGAAATGGCGGTGAAATTCGACTACGACTATTGGGACGGCAGCCGCGAGACCGGCTATGGCGGCTACAAATATGACGGCCGCTGGCGCAAGGTGGCCGACGCGATGGTCGCCACCTACGGCATCAAGCCCGGCATGCGGGTGCTCGATGTCGGTTCGGGCAAGGGCTTTCTGCTGCACGATTTTCGCGAAAGCGTGCCGGGGTTGGAGGTCGCGGGGATCGATATTTCGGCGTATGGTATCCAGCATACCATGGAGGATGTGAAACCCTTCTGCCAGGTCGGCTCCGCCGCGAAACTGCCCTATCCCGACAAGCATTTCGACCTCGTTATTTCGATCAATACGCTGCACAACCTCTACAATTACGACCTGCACGCGGCCTTCAAGGAGATCGAACGCGTCAGCCGCGGCGCCAAATATATCTGCGTCGAGGCCTATCGTAACGAGCGCGAGAAGGTGAACCTGATGTACTGGCAGCTGACCTGCCGCGCCTTTCACACCCCTGAAGAATGGGATTTTGTTTTCAAGCAGAGCGGTTATACCGGTGACCACGAATTTATTGTTTTCGAATAATATGATCGGCGAGCCTTCCGCCAGCGCGTCAGCGTGTTTCGGCGCAGCCGAACAGACGACGAATTGCGGACAGCTCAGGTGAATGATGATGTCAGACGGTAACGCAGCGGCTCCGGGCGGATCACCGCCTCCGGAAAAGCTGCTTAGCGTTGTCATTCCTCATTACAACCAGAAGGATTTTCTTCCTCGCGCGGTGGCGAGCGTCCTGCACGGTGAGCCCTGCGACCTCGAGATCATCATCGTCGATGACGGCTCAACCGATGGCAGCGAGCCGGTGCTTGCCGCCCTTGAAGGCGACAAGCCCGCTGGTCAAGGTCATTCGCTGCGAGACCAACCGGGGCGTGGCGGCGGCGCTCAATACGCGGCCTCGCGGCAGCGCGCGGACGCTATGTCACGTTCCTCGGCGCCGACGACCTGGTATTGCCCAACCTGTATGCGCCGCTGTTGCGCGCACTCGACAACCATCCGACGGCGGGACTTGGCTTGCAGTCAACTCGCGATTTTCGGCAGCGACGGATCCATTCGCGGCGTGCGGCCGATCACCCCGCCCTCGTTTCGTGCAGAATACCTCGATCCGCAGACCATCCGCCGACCGTATCCAGAGAACCGACCATTGGATCAGCAGCACGACCGCCGTGTTCCGAACCGACCTTCTGCGAGCTGCCGGCGGTTTCGACCCAACGCTTGGGGTGTTCTGCGACATTATCGTCGCAAGGATCCTCGCCTTCCAGTACGGTTTCGTTTACCTGCCGGGCATCCGAGCCGCATTTCGGGTCGCTGCCAGCACCCTGTCCGGTTCCACGCTGCTTGATCAAAACGAAAATATCCGCCAGTTGGCGGTCGCGCGCGAGCGGCTCTCCACTTCGATCGTCGGCCGGCTTGCTCCGGATTATCCTGATCTGTTTGCCCGGCGTTTGCGGTTTAGCGCGGGCCGACTGCAATTGGTTTGGCATGGCCGGAACGCCGATCCCGATGTCATTGTCAAGGTCGCCGGTGGCACCGACACCGATATGAAGGCTCTGACGACAATCCGTCAGATCGATTGGTTTTGGGATTGTAGGCCGAGTTCTTGCCCTCGGCTGGTTGACCTTTCGCCTCAGGCCATTCTCGCCTTTATACCTGATGGCGCACTCGTTGCGAAATTGGTTCATGCTCATTCGTAACCGCCGGCGCATCACTGACTGGATCCATCGGATGGATGACGCAGGCCGAGAGATGATCGCTCCCGCCGATACCAACGGCAAAAATAGATGCTCGTCTTTATACAATTAGAACCGATCACGCTCTAAAAAAATCTATCATCGCTTTCCCCGCACCGATGGCGAACACATAATTGGCCATCTTGTGGAAGCCGGTATGCACCACTTCGTCGTTCATGCTGAAGATGAAGACGTTGTGGAAAAACTCCGCCATCAACTTCTTCAGGTCGGGCGCCGATTTGCAGTTGATGTGCCCCAGCTTCGATTGGGTCGAAGCATAGGGCTGGCTCTCCAATGACGGCAGACCGATAATGGCCGCGCCGTTGACGTCGAGCGGCGCGAACGCATTCTTCAGGAACTGCCGCTCCTTCGCCGGCTCAATGTGTTCCAGCACGTCGAGCGAGTAGACCGCGTCGATCTCCGGGTACGGGGCCATCGAGCATGTCATGCACATGTGCATCAAGTGCGCCACCGCGGGACCATCCGCTTGTTTACGTCTGCGATAAATACCGGATCGAAATCGATCGCCGTGAGCTTGCCGACCTCGGCCTGAACGATTCGGGTGCCGAATACGCGTCGCCGCATCCGACTTCCAGCACATGATTGCGGCCGGCCAGCATTTTCGAGACGAACTTGTAGCGCGACAGCCGAAACACGATGTGCTTCCGGATCCAGGTCCAGCTCTCGCCGCCGGCGAAGCCCAAGGGTCTCATATCCCCGTTCTTCGGCGGCCTCGACGATGACCTGATACTGCGCTTCCTTTGTCTTCAACGGCTCCATCACGTCATGCCTTTCTACGGCCTCATCTCAATCGCGTCGGTCGCCCGGAACTTGGATCGCCTTAGGTGCCGACGTCCCCGTTTTTTCCGACGATGCGGGTCTCGGGACAGAGGACGACAAGATGGCCGCCCTTGTCCAATATTCCTGGATTGGTCTCGATGATCTTCTGCGAATGTACCCACGCCAGGATCACCGTATAATCGGGTACTTTCTTGCATAGTTCCGAGGTGGGAACGACCGGAATTCCATCTCCGGTCTCAAACTTGCCGACCTTCTGCGGATGTCTGAACAAATGAATTCGATCGCACCCGGCGAGTCCGAGCTGAGAAATGAGAGTTGGACCACATGGCGCGCGGCCCCATAGCCCGCAATCTTCGCTCCCTGCTGTTTCCAGCTCGCGACCAGGCCGGCCGTCCGATCCCGTGATTGTTCTTTGCGTCGTCGCCAAGGTTTGCAGCTCGCCGAGCCGACGGTCTGCCTCCAGCGCCAGCAACTGCCGAATAAATCTCGACCCGCCGTTTCCGCCTTCAGCTGCACGGCACCAATCAACGAGCCGTGCTGAATGCGGGCGCGTTCGACCGCGATTAGTTCCAGCCCGTGCCGATCGAGGAATTTGATCAGCGGTGTCACCGAGTGATGGCTCATATGTTCGTGGAAGATCGTGGCGATCAACACGCCGTCGATGATATCCAGGGAGGTATCGCGCCTCGAAGAAAAACAAGCCGTCGGGCGCCAGCATCAAGCGCACGCAATCCACCATCTCGCCGAGATTGTCGGCATGCGCGAACACGTTGGAGCGCATATCACCTGCGCCACCCTGCTCGTCGCGGATGCGTTGCGCGAGATCGGAGACTTATCAGCGAGGGAATGGTCGGGATGCCGGAATTATTGGCTTTCTTGGCGACCTCGGTGGCTGGATCGATGCCGAGGACACCGTACCGGCCGCTTGAAGGGCTTGTTCAGCGATCCGTCATTGCTGCCGATATCGACGACGAGCGACCCCGCCGGCGGGTTGCATTTTTTGATGATTTTTCCGACACCTGCAGGAAGTGTTCCGGCATTCCCTTAAGGTCTTCAGTGTAGGTTGAATCCCACAGAATGTTCGGGTCTATGACATCAAGATGCTGGACATGTCCGCAATCGCCGCACATGTGCTCAACAGGATATCGAGGCGCATTCGCCGCCACATGGCGGTCGGTCGAATAATTCTCCGACAGCGGGATCGGCTTGAGGTTGACGACGCGCTCAACATTTTTCGAATCGCACAATCGGCAAGTGTCCCGATGAGAAACTGTCGCTGGGATTCGGTTTTTCTCAAGTCTGCAATCAGATCGTCGACGGGATCCAGGATTGTGGCTCGATGCCGCTCAGTTCGGTGGTCCTGGTCATTCCAAGGCCGCTGAAGCGCGGCTTGAATGCAATGTTCACGCCTTTTTCGGTAGCCGTGGTCGGATGGATCAGGTCAGTGCTGACACCGAGCCGCCTGGCCAGGGCATGGGCGAACTCGACATAGCTGACGTTCGCCGCTCCGGACAAATGAAGATGACCTGAAATCCGTTTTTCGCCATTGGCGAGACATCGCCCACGATTCACGATCGGTGCGAAAATCAAATCGGAGAACGGCTGGACCGGTTCGTTCCGTTTCCATGCCGCGATCCAGGCCGGAACCGGATACGCCGGCGTTCATGATTTTGGTCAGGCGCACGATGTTCAGCCGCCCGATGCACCAGCCGTTCGGCGGCATCGCGGACGACCTTCTCGCCATCGGACTTTTGCTGCGCATAAGCGATCCCGGGCGCGTGCGGGTCGTCCTCATGCGGCCACGGCCGCTCCCCGCCAAACACCGAATTGGTGGAGACGAACGTCACAAACAGGCCCTGTTCGAGCAGCGAGGCTACGACGCGCGGAATTAGTTCGACGTTGATGACTTTCGCGAGCGGGTCCGTCTCGCAACGATCATAGTTTGTCGCCGCTGCGATCAGAAGGCATATCCGGCCTCGGCCGGAGCCCGGAACGGCTTGTCGCTTTCGAAGTCGAGATAGACGCGCTTGGGATCGAGCGTATCGCGCCGGCGCGTGCTCGCGAACATCGGATGGCCACGATGCTCCAAGGCGGAGCCACGCCACCCCCCACCAGGCTATCGCCGCCAACCACCAAATACGCTGATTTGTCTGTCATTCCCTGAGGAATCCTATCGAGGAAATGCAGATGCGAACCATGCGGGCACTTGCCTTGTCAACCTCGCTGGCGGTGCATTGTTGGGGACGGTGGGAGGGGCGGATGCGGACACCGGCGTTTATCCTGCCTGCGCGGTCGCTAGTATCGCGAGGCGTTCTCGAAGGGCAGGAAAACATCTGCTAGTCTAAGGCTTTAGTCTGGCCGAAACAATGGCAAAGCAGGCTGTCGGGTACCCGGACCGGGTTGCTTCTGGCGCTTGCGGCGTGCTAGATCACCCTGCCCGAATTCGGGCAATTACCGGCTGAATGACTGCGATACGGAGGCGGTGGTACATTGGTGCTTTCGTGCAGTGGAGCACCAAGAGTTCGGCCTTAATCATGAGCCATTTTCAAAACCGCCTGAAGCATATCTCTCCGGAAATCATTTATTCCGACGGCGGCTTCCTCGCCGCAGATCAGTCGATTATCGCGCTGCTCAAGGACAAGGCAGGAAAATCAACGCGCCGGCGATGCCGGTTGTGCTTCCATGCCGACGAACATGCCGCGCAGCAGGAGATGCTGATCGTCATGCATCGCAGCTCCTATGTGCGGCCGCACCGGCATATTGGGAAACTGGAGACGATGACGCTCATCGAGGGCAATTGCGACGCGCTGCTGTTTGATGAAGCTGGTGCGGTGACGGAAGCCATTGCCATGTCCCCGGCCGCGGAGGGCGGAAGCTTCTTCTACCGGATGCCTGACCGGGTATTCCACACCCTGATCTTCCGGTCCGAATGGATCGTATTCCTCGAGACCACCATCGGTCCCTTCGATCGCGCCATGACGGAAACGCCCGAATGGGCGCCCCCTGAGACCGATGCGACGGCAGGTCTGCCTACCTTTCGGGGCTCCTCCTTGCCCGGGCCATCATCAGCCCGCCTGTGACCTGGACCAGCGCTGCGCGGACCAGGCTCTCGGGCACGGGACCGCTTTCGCTCGATGGGTCAACGTTGTAGAGAAACCCCGTCGCCGCCCTTATTTGCGGCGGTCTGGAGAAAAACATGGTTTGTCTGGTTTGCGGGTCGCCCAAGGTCGTGGAGCGGCTGGATGTGGGATCTCATCCCGTATCATCGTTTTTTCTGCAGGAGGCCAACGCGCCGGAACGCAATTTCCGCCTCGCGCTGGGCCAATGCGAGAAGTGCGCGACGATCCAGATCATGCAGCCGGTGCCCCACGACGCGTGGTGCCGCCTTTGACTGGCTGTTTGCCCGCGAGCCCGAGGAGCATCTCGACGGGGTCGTCGATCAGATCGTCGCCCTGCCCGGCGTCACCACCGATAGCGTGATCGGTGCGCTGACATCGAAGGACGACACCACCGTCGACCGCTTCACGCGCAAGGGTTTTCACCGCAGCTGGCGGGTGAAGCTCGACGAAGATCTTGGCGTGACCAATCCGGCCGCCAACATCGAGACCGTCCAGAAGCTGACGACGCCGGAGCGCATGAGCGCCATCGCGGCCCGGCGCGGCGCTGCGGATGTGCTGATCGTTCGGCACATCATGGAACACGCCGAAGACCTGCACGCGTTCATCCATGGCATCGCCGCGATGGTCAAGCCCGGCGGCATCATCATGGTCGAGGTGCCGGACTGCACCACGAGTTTGCGGCTCAACGACTACTGCATGGTGTGGGAAGAACACTCGCTTTTCCTCACGCCCGAGACCTTTGCGCCGCTGCTTACCATCGGCGGCTTCGAGCCGATCCGAACCGATATCTATCCGCTGCCGTTTGAAAACTCGCTGGTCCAGCTCGCGCGCAAGACAAGCGGGCCTGGACCGGTCCGTATTAGCGAGGCCGCGCGGGCGCAGAGCGGATGGCTGGCGCGCTACGCTGACAGTTACGCACCGGCACGGAAGGAATTACGCGCCAGGCTTGAGCGCGTGCGCGCGAGAAAGTTCCGATCGCCCTGTTTGGTGCCGGCCATCTCGCCTGCGCCTTCGCCAATTTCATGGGCGTCGCCGACCTCATCGACTTTGTCGCCGACGACACGCCCCAGAAGCAGAACAAGTTCCTGCCCGGCGCGCGCCTGCCAATCCTCCCGTCCGCGGAACTGGTTGAACGAAAGATCGCACTGTGTCTGCTCGCTCTGTCGATCAACAACGAGAATGCGGTGATCGGACGAAACGAGGCCTTCGTGCGCGCGGGTGGCACATTCCGGTCGATCTTCCGGGCGAGCCCGCGGTCGGTGTTCGCGGGGGATGTTTGACAGGGCGGCTCCCGCCTTCCCGCCATATTGGTTGGGTCGAAGCGTCAATCCGCGAGACCCCATGACATGACTTTCCGGAAGTTGGGAGCTACAAGCCCAATCATGACCAAGGAAATGAATACCAAAGCAAGCACCAAGGAAGTGGTCCTGCCCTCGCCGGGAGGCCTGGCTTCCGTCGTTTCATTGAGCGAACTTGGCGAAGCGATACACATGGCACCGGTTTGGCTGCATGCCGGCTGGATCGATGTGATCTGGCGATTCCGCCGAACCCGGATTGGTGCATTCTGGCACACACTTAGCCTCGGGCTTTCGTGGTGGTGATGGGTGTGATTTGGGGCTCAATCCTGCACCAGGACCCCTACCGGTATTTTCGCTATGTCACGGCCAGCATGATTGTCTGGGGCCTGATCGCTTCATTCATCACCGACGGCGCCGGCATTATGGTCGCGGGACAATCCACCGCGCTTTCCATGCGGTTCCCTTTTGTGGCATTCGCCTTCGCCCACGTCTGGCGATCCCTTCTCATGTTTTGCCATCAATTCGTTTTCTACATCGTGGTGATGGTCGGCACCTGGTATTCACCCGGCTGGGCTGTGCTCTATGCCATTCCGGCTGAATTTCTGATCACGATGAACGGCGTCTGGATGAGCCTTTTTATCGGTATGATGTGTCTGCGCGTGCGGGACTTGATTCCCGCGACCGCCAGCGTGATGCAGATTGCGATCTTTGTAACGCCGGTATTCTGGCCAAAGGACATGCTCGGTCCTGAACTTGCCTTTGCTGCCGATTTCAATCCGCTTTACCACCTTGTACGAGTCATGCGGTACTCGCTGCTCGGGATCGTGCCCCCGCTTGTGAGCTGGCTGTGGGTCCTGGCCACACTGTTGTTGGCTCCATTACGCTTTGGGTTTACGGCAAGCAGCGCGACCGCATGCCTTATTGGTACTGAAGGAAACCACGCATGACACGGCTGTCGCTTGAAAATGCCTGGGTAGAATTTCCGGTAAAGCTCCGGCGTGGGCTACGAACCGTTATCTCGCGCACCGGCGGCGCGATCGACACCGAGCGCAGCGTCGTTACTGCTCTGCGTGAAATTTCCTTCGAATTGCGCGAGGGCGATCGCCTGGGCCTGATGGGTCACAACGGCGCCGGTAATCGACCATGCTGCGCCTACTGTCCGGCGCATACCCTCCCACCCGTGGCCGCATCACTTCGGTGGGACGCATCTCAACCTTGTTCAACACCACACCCGGCCTCAGCATGGACGGGACCGGACGCGAAAACCTGTATAGTTTCGGGCTTCATATGGGCCTGAGCCGGCGCAAGATCCTGGCGAAGATGGAAAGAGATCATCGATTTCGCTGACGAGGTGACTACATCGATCTGCCCGTACGGATCATTTTCTTCAGGCATGATGACACGCCTCGGCTTCTCGATTGCCACCGCGGTAGAACCTGAAATCCTTCTGCTCGACGAGGGCCTCGCGACAGGCGACGCGCAGTTCGCGCAAAAAGCGGAAAAGAAATTGAACGACCTTATCGCTCGTTCGTCGATCCTGGTGATCGCCTCTCATTCCGAAGCGCTGCTTGCGAGCATGTGCAATCGATGCCTGCTTCTCGAGCACGGACGCATCCTCGCCGATGGACCTGCGCAGTCTTTGATCGAGTTCTACCGTACTTCGGTCATTGAATCCGCACGCGCAGACGATGCCGATGCCCTGCACCGGGCTTATGCACTGA
>CAWETC010000013.1:0-452573 GCA_963811915.1 uncultured Alphaproteobacteria bacterium | reverse complement strand
AAGCGGGCCGAGGAGGACTAGTGTTAGCCTTTGATCACTTAACGCCCATGCCGATGATGCAGAGCGATCTTTGGCGCCCGAAAGGATGCAAATTTTTTGCAAGTCAACTGCGCGTACAAGTCATCCGTGCGAGCTGGCCAGAGTTGTAAATGAGGAAAAGATCGCCTGAGTAATAAAAGTATTCTCCTACAAACTGGCTGCTTTAAACTTGAGCTGAATTTTGTTATCGGTAGTCACATGGGCGGCGAACGACTTGCCGTCACCTATTTTGAGCGACATTTTACCGTTGCTGCCGGGGGTCACGGTGAGATCGATCGGACTCGGGGTTGTCCGGTCGGCTTAGGCATCTCTTGTATTACCTGTCCCTTGCATGAAAACTGCTGTTCCGCTGCGCCGCTTACGCCAATAAATGCCATCAAGACGATAAAGCTGCCCGCAGTCAGCCGAGTTACCTGCACCATTGTCAGTCCTCCCATTCTGTTGAAGGCGTGAAACTAGGTAGAATCATTCGCGACCGTCCAGGGACCTAATAGGTTGCCGCGCTAGATTCATCAGACCGTAGCCGATCAAACTGATTTACCTCATAACATGCCGAAACTTCTTTATCTCGTCACCAAAGACTGGTTCTTTGCCTCACATTTCTTGCCTATGGCGCAGGCCGCACGGTACGGTGGGTATCAAGTCGCCGTGGCGACCCGGGTGCGGGAGGATGGCGAGCGGCTCAAAGCCGTTCTGCGACTGAAACAGCGCCAGTCCCGTCGAGATCCGGGTTGATGACGGTCAGCGCGCCGCGTTTTGCCTGACATTTGCAAATGTTTTTTAATTTATGGCTGCGGGCAAAGCCGACAGGCTGGGCCGCTGACCAAATGGCCGCGTGGCTAGTTTTCGAGGCATGGGTTCGAGTTTGAGCGTTCGCCGCGGCTCCTGATGGCTGCAGCGAACATGATCGGGCGTGACTGTCCAAAACCGCTGGGCCATAGTGTCGGCTCAACGAAGGACGGCAGGAACGAATGGGGTCTGGCCTTGGTGATTTGTGGCTGTACCGCGGCTGATAACGCAAGGGTTTGCTTTCCGATCCGGTTGCCGTGGCCGAAATCGGCACCCAGCAGGTCAATAAATCGATCCTCGAAAACAGCACTGAAACCAGCGGCGTCGAGTATCTTGCCATCGACATCGACGGCAGCGCTGACGTCCTGGCATTGGATCTCAATTGCGATGTCGTGCGCGCTGCGGAGCAATTAGAAATCGCCAGTCGGTTCGCGCTATTTCCAACCTGAAGAAGAATAAGGCACCCGATAAGTCAAGCGCTGACCAGGCCTCGAATCTCTACAGTGTATGAACGCGTTCCTAATGTCGTGCGACATTAAGGACTGGCCGCGAAGTCGGCTGCCTTCTGGTGCGAGCGAGCCAGCAATCGAGCAATTTAGTTGTAACCGTGTCTACTGCACCATTCAGATGCTCGACTGGGGCTTGAGCCCTTTTTCTGAAGATCTGCCATGCAGCCCGCGTAAGTGCCTTTCTTTGGAGCATTTTGCGCGACGCCACGGTCTTGCGTTAAGAATACGAATGCGGTCGCAAAAAACATTGTGGTCACGAGCCTAAACATTACACCCTCCATGAGGCAGACTAATCTAAATTCTGCCCCCTCTCTGCAGCCGTTGACAATGTCCGAGTTGGATCAGTCTCGATAGAAACAAGGCGACGCTTGCGCCGCCCGATGTCTGCTTCTCTAAGTCGGGCAAGTTCTCGACCAGCACCTTAATGCGGGCCTCGAACTTCACCGTTCCCACCATGCCCACCTTGAGCCCGAAGTTACGCAAAGTACTGCGCAGGTCGTTGTCGATGGCGATGGCCTTCGACTGCAGCAGCTTGCGATGGGTCAGCAGCATCCGCAGTTTCTGACTACGTAGCGTCTTCACATGCACCGGACGGTAAAGCCCCACCCGCATCATCTGTGCGATGCCGCGCGCATCGTTGCGGTCGGTCTTGTTGATCTGTGCCTTCAACAACGCCTGCATGTGCCGCGTCTCGACACAGACCACCGGTAACTCTGCTTCGGCGAGAGCGCTGAAGAGCCATTGCGACAGCGGCCCGGCTTCCAATCCAATCCGCTTGAAGTGGTAGGCCTGGTTCTTCAGCACCGCCAACAACGCTTCAGGTTCGCTCGCCACCTTTACTTCCCGTAATTACAGACCAGATCGCACGGCGCACTAAGTGACCCTTTGGGCCAATTTCGGCCAAAGTGCGTTGCAGTAAAAATATCCCTTATTCGATCACCTCGTCGGCGGTCATTTGCAGCGTCAGTGGCACGCTTAGACCGAGTGCCTTGGCAGTCTTAAGATTGATGACGAATTCGAATTTCGTTGGCTGCTGCACTGGCAGGTCGGATGGCTTCTCGCCTTTGAGAATCCGATCGACATAGGTGGCGGCACGTTGGAACTGATCCGCGCGATCTACCCCGTAGGCAATAAGGCCGCCGTCGTGAGCAAACGAAACCTCGCCATACAGGGCGGGCAGCCGATACGTAGCAGCCAAGTCAATAATTAATCTCCGAACCGGAGGGTCGGACAATACCAAATCTCCGGCCACTACAAGCGCGGAATGGGGTTGGGCGGCGATTGATTTAATTGCGCCTCGACTTCGCTTCGGTCTTTAATGGGCATCTCAATCGGCTCTATCTCCAATGCTGGTGCCGCGTCCCTGAACATCCGATACCAGATCGGCGAGGCGCTATTGCTGGTAGCGATCATCAGGGCTGCGCGCTTAAGCCCTGGTGCAGCCTCTTTGAGGATTTGTAGCCATTTCCCCATTAACGACTGTTCGAGGTTGCTGAAACCAGTGAGGTTGCCAGTTGGGCGCGCCAAATTGTCGACGACGCCCTGCGCAATTGGCTCGGACACATTCGCGAATATGATGGGTATGCTGTGCGTCTCCTTCTGCAACGCAATCACAACATTTGATGGTGCAGCAAAAATCACGTCCGGCTGCTCGCTAACCAGCCCTCGGGCCTGGGTAGAGTTTTTTTCCGGAGTACCATCGCTCCAACGAATGTCGATCCTGACGTTACGACCATCTATCCACCCTAGCTCGTTGAACGACTTCATGAACGCATCGAGCTGCGCCCGCATTTCTAAATTGTCCCCTAACAGCATACCAACTGTTCGAATCCGCTCGGTTTGCTGTGCGAACGCAATGATCGGCTGCATAAAGGTCGCGCCGCTGAGAAGCACGATAAAATCCCGTCGCCTCATTAGCCTTTACCCGTCCAGTAGAGGACCATAACCTACCGCCGCGAACAGCACTGTGCAGCACCGCAAGTTGGAGGGTTGAGGTCCGCTCAGGGTCATTAGGGCCGTCCCAATTCGCGGCTAAAGTATCGCGATGACCGTTACCTCCTGAAAGCCGACATCGTTCCCAGCCCCTGGCAGGCGGCGCATGTTCGTCATCCTCGTAACAGAGGAGTACGATCATGTCAGACGACGAAAACTGCTTAGCGCCGAACAAACGCACGCCTTGGAAAACGGCAGCTGATCGGGGCTAGAGCTCCCCTACGTCCAAAGCACGTTTAGTAGATCAGGACTCGCTTTGCTGTTTGAGGGCGAGGACGGACCTAGCCCTCTTCAACTTGGCCATCGACAGCAAGCTGCGCGGTTGCGATGTCGTCGCCGTCAAGGTCGAGGAGTTGCGCCAAACGGTTATACAATGGGCCGGCCACCGTGCGGCAGAAGAAGACAGGGCGACCAGTCAAGTTCGAGCTGACTGAACAAACCCGTCAAGCCATCGACGACTACTTAAAGGCGGCGGGTAAGAGGCCGGGTGACTTTCTATTCAACGGCTGTCGCGGTTTTGGACGGTGCATGACACACGGCAATACGCACGGCTCCTTGCGGAATGGATTGCCAACATCGGGCTCGACCCAAAGCTTTTTGGCACACGTTCGCTGCGACGAACCAACGTGACGAGGATGACGGAACCTGCTCAGTCAGTCGCCGATGCGATCGAGGCAAAGGACAGCCTACGGTTTGCGAAAGCTGTTGGCGAGTTCACCAATGGTTGCAATGCCTGTCACCAGTCGATCGGACGCGGCTTCATCGTGATGCGGGTGCCCACTAAATCGCCCTTCGATAACCAGGTATTTCCGCCGCGGCCGAAGCCATAGACGGGCGAGGGTCATTTCCGTCTCTCGCGGCCAAAAAAAAACGAGGAAGTGTTCGGTCACGACAAGAGGCGGGGTTCTGCCTGTCACGTTCCGCGTTTCACCACCCTCGCGCTGCTGGCGCAGGCCGAGGTGGCTTCGGGTGGACTATCAGACCAAGGAAATTGTCGCATCCCTCATGGCGCGAAAGGCCGCAAAATAAACTCAGGTCATCCGAACTCCTCGGGATATCACGATGAACAGCGTAAACGACGAACTCAGTGCGGAAGAAATCTGGCAGGAGCCAGTTGATCGAGTTCTCGCACGACTCGAGACGAGCGCTGCCGGTCTTGATGCCACGGAAGCACAATCGCGCCTGAAAACGTTCGGGCCCAACGACGCCGCAATCGTCAAGCGATCGCCGCTCTGGCTCCAGTTTCTTTCCCGATTTCGAAACCCGCTCGTCATCATCCTGCTCGTGGCGAGCGGATTGTCGGCGGCGACTGGCGATGTTGCGAGCTTCCTGATCGTGGTAGTCATCGTTACGATCAGCATGACGATCGATTTCGTTCAGGAAGTCCGCGCACAAAATGCGGTCGAGGCGCTGCGTCGGTCGGTTGCGGTACAGGCGACGGTACGACGCGAGCGGCGCCTGTCTGTCGGTGCCGATCGATCCTCTGGTGCCCGGCGACATCGTCGAACTCATCGCTGGCGATCTCGTACCTGCAGATTCGCGGCTGCTCGAAAGCCGCGATCTCTTCATCAATCAGGCGCTTCTGACCGGGGAGCCATACCCTGCCGAGAAGCAGTGTAGCGATGCTCCGTCGGGCGCCGAAAACCCGGCCGGCGCCTCCAACGCCGTGTTTGCCGGCACCTCTGTGATCAGCGGTACCGCAACGATTGCTATCTGCCGAACCGGCGGCAAGACGGCTCTCGGCCATCTCGCGACGAGCCTGGCGGAAAAGCCGCCAGCCACCGCCTTTGCAGTCGGCATTCGCCGGTTTGGCCTGCTGATCATGCGTCTTACAATATTGATGGTGCTCTTTGTCCTGGTGGTGAACGTCTCATTTCATCGGCCGGTGCTGGAGTCCCTGATGTTCGCGCTGGCGCTTGCCGTCGGGCTGACGCCTGAATTGCTGCCGATGATCGTGACCGTGACGCTTGCGCGCTCGGCGTTGGAGACTGTCCAAGCGAAAGGTGATCGTGAAGCGCCTGTCCGCAATCCACGATCTCGGCGCCATGAACGTACTGTGCACCGACAAGACCGGAACGCTGACGGAGGCCACAATCAAGCTCGTGCGCGCTGTCGACGGGCGCGGTGCTGAGAGCGCGTCCGCCTATGCCTACGCCTATGTGAACAGCCGGTTCGAGACCGGGATGAAGAGTCCGCTCGATGAGGCAATCCTCGCGGCCCATCCGTTCGATATGACCGGCTGGAAGAAGATCGATGAAGTGCCATTTGATTTCGAGCGGCGGCGTGTCTCGGTTCTGGTCGAGCACGGTGCCGAGCGCCGTTTGATCGTCAAGGGTGCGCCGGAGGACCTTCTGCGGCTGTCGGGGCGATACGAGGGCGCGGATGGAAAGGTACTGCCACTCGACCCTGAGACCCGCACTTCCTTCGAGGCCACGCTTGATGAACTCGGTGCGCAGGGATTCCGCGCTCTGGGCATCGCCAGCCGCGTGGTTGATGCGAATCATCAGACCGCCGCAGTCGGTGACGAGAGCGACCTTGTTTTTTCTGGTTTCGCTGTTTTCCTTGATCCTCCGAAGGCAAGCGCCGGGGCCACCATCCAGGCCATGACGGCCGCGGGCATTGCCGTGAAGGTGCTGACCGGCGACAACGAACGCGTGACGCGCCACGTCTTCGCCGAGATCGGGGTGCCGGTCACGGGGGTGCTGACTGGCGACGCTCTGACGCACCTCTCTGACGAGGCGCTGATCGGGCAGCTGCCGCGGGTCAATCTGTTCTGCCGCGTCAATCCGCAGCAGAAGCTTCGGATCTTGCTGGCGCTTAAAGCGGCTTGGCCATGTCGTCGGCTTCATGGGTGACGGCATCAACGATGCGCCTGCGCTGCACGCGGCCGATGTCGGAATATCGGTCGATGGTGCCGCCGATGTCGCGCGCGCGGCTGCCGACCTGATCCTGCTCGAACACGACCTTTCGGTGGTGCAGGACGCCGTGATCTGCGGGCGCAGCACGGTTCAGAACGTCTCCAAATACGTCCTGATGGGCTCGAGTTCGAATTTCGGCAACATGTTCAGCATGGCCGGTGCCGCGCTGTTCTTGCCGTTTTTGCCAATGCTCCCGATCCAGATTTTGCTGAACAACCTTCTCTACGACGTGTCGGAGATTGCGATCCCCTTCGATCGGGTCGATGAAGAGGCGGTCGCCGGGCCAGTGAAATGGGACGTCAAGTTTATCGAGCGGTTCATGCTGGTATTTGGGCCGGTCAGCTCTGTTTTCGATTTTCTGACATTCTATGTGCTTTTGCATTTATTCGGCGCCGGCGAATCGCTGTTTCAGACCGGCTGGTTCATCGAGTCGATCACGACGCAGGTTCTGGTAGTCTTTGCCATTCGGACGCGGCGGTCGGTCTTTCGGAGCAGGCCGCATGTTTTTCTCGTCGCCATGGCGCTCGGAGTTATCGCCGTCGCAATCGCTCTTCCGCTGCTCTCTATCGGTGGGTGGTTGGGATTTGTGGTCCCGCCGCCACTGTTCTTCGCTTTCCTGATCGGCGCGACATTGGCATATCTTGCGATCGTGGAGATCACCAAGTGCGTTTTCTACCGCGTCATGGCTCCACAATCACCTCGTCTCGGAACAATCGCTCACACCACCGTCCCGAACAACGCTCCGACGCCTGCGGCACCCGTGGCGGGTGCACCCCAGAACGTGACGTGTATTGCGCCTGGCATTATGTCTGCGCTGCCGGCGCGCGCCGCCAGTGCCCCCAGTAGTGCGAGGAAGAGCAGCGAGGTTCCAGACACCGAATAAATCACGCCTAGGAGCTCAGGGTCCAGGCCGCGAACCATCCGGTGCTTTGCGAACGGTGTTGTACTCTGAGCTGGACTTTGCTCATTTCGGAGTGAGACGGTTGTTCAGAAGACTAGCGTATTGGGTTAGCATGTCGTCAGAGGTCTATCGGGGCCCGGCAGGCGCGGGCAGCGATCAGGAGTTCTGTAGCAATTCGTTCGTTTGCTCGAATTCTCAGCCTTTCTTCGCATCGCCTTCGGTCAGATCCCAAGTATGCCGGGCAATCATCAAATCCTCGTTGGTAGGGATGACCCAGACGGAGACCTTGCTTGCGGGCGTCGAGATCCTTGCGGCGCCGCCGGCGTTTGCTGCATCGTCCAGTTCGACGCCGAGCCAGGCAGCTTGCTGGCAGGTGCGGCGACGAATTTCAGGGGCGTGTTCGCCGATACCCGCGGTGAAGACGAGCGCGTCCAGTCCGCCGAGGCTGGCTGCCAATGACCCCAACTCCCGGCTGAACCGGTAGACGAACAACGCAATTGCGTTGGCGGCGAGCGGATCGTCGCTGGCCAGTAGCGTCCGCATGTCGTCGCTGACGCCGGATACGCCGAGCAGGCCCGACGAATGATAGAGCAGGTCGCTCACAGCCTGCGGCGTCATGCCCTTTTCCTGTATCAGATAGAGGATAACGCCCGGATCAAGGTTGCCGCACCGGGTTCCCATCACGAGACCGTCGAGCGGGGTGAAGCTCATGGTCGTTGCCACGCTGCGGCGTCGATGCATCGCGCACATGCTGGCACCGCTACCGAGATGGGCGACAACGACGCGGCCGTCGGAGGCGACGGGACCCAGCCCTTCGGGAAGCACGCCGGCGATATACTCGTAGGACAGCCCATGGAATCCGTAGCGACGGACTCCTTGGGCCGCGATAGTACGGGGCAGCGCGAAAGCCGCGGCAATCTCGGACTGGCTTTGGTGAAAGGCGGTGTCGTAGCAGGCAACCTGGGGCAAATCCGGGTGCAGCTTCGCGATAGCGGCAATGGCCGCCAGATTGTGGGGCTGGTGCAATGGCGCCAGCGGAACGAGCCGGCGTAATTCGTCGACGACGGACGCATCGATACGGACCGGGCTGGTAAAGAGCGATCCGCCATGCACCACGCGATGTCCGGCAGCGACCGGGCGGTGGTTTGGGAATTGGCTCTCGACCCAGCTCAGGAGCGTGGCGATTGCGTCCTCATGGGTGGCACCCTCGATCAGATACCGATCGGCCAGAGATCTTTCCGAGTTGTCCCTGGCGACGAAATGCACGCGATGCCCGATGCCATCAAATTCGCCGTCGCACACAAGCCCTCCGGGCTCCGGTCGCGCATGACCCTCAAATAGCGAGAATTTGACGCTGGACGAGCCCGCGTTGAGCACCAGGATGGCATCGCTCATGATGTGGCTCATGTCATTTTTCAACGGCCCGCATGCAGAACGGTGTCTTCGCCGTATGGCCATTTCCAGCGCCGGATTTCCGGCATGTCTTCGCCGTGGCTGCGGACATAGCGCGTATGCTCGATCAAGGCGTCGCGGAATTGCTGCTTGATATGTGCCGCCGCGACGCCGAGCCCGGGGACACGCTCGATGACCTCGATCGCCAGATGAAAGCGGTCGAGTTCGTTGAGCACCACCATGTCGAAAGGCGTCGTGGTGGTGCCTTCTTCCTCGAAACCCCGCACATGCATTCCGGCATGGTTGGTGCGGTTATAGGTCAGGCGATGGATCAGATGAGGATAGCCGTGATAGGCGAAGATCACTGGTTTGTCGCAGGTGAACATACTGTCGAAGTCGCGATCGCTGAGGCCGTGTGGATGTTGTTCCTTCGGTTGCAGCGTCATCAGGTCGACGACGTTGACGACGCGAATCTTCAGAGCTGGGGAAATGCCTTTCGCAGCAGGTCGACCGCGGCCAGCGTTTCGAGCGTCGGCACGTCACCGGCACAGGCCATCACAACATCAGGTTCGAGGCCTTCGGCCTCGGTTCCGGCCCAGGGCCAGATTCCGATGCCGGCGTCGCAATGCGTCGCGGCCTGTTGCATGGTCAGCCATTGCGGTGACGGCTGCTTGCCGGCAACGATCACGTTGATGCGATCGTAGGTCCGCAAGCAATGGTCGGTGATCCAGAGCAGTGTATTGGCATCGGGCGGAAAATAGACGCGAACGATATCGGCCTTCTTGTTGACGACGAGATCGACAAATCCGGGATCCTGATGGCTGAAGCCATTGTGGTCCTGCCGCCAGACGTGTGACGATAAGAGATAGTTGAGTGAGGCGATCGGGCGTCGCCAGGGCAGCCCACGCGAAACCTTCAGCCATTTGGCATGTTGGTTGAACATCGAATTCACGATGTGAATAAAGGCCTCATAGCAGGAAAAAAAGCCATGCCGGCCGGTGAGCAGATATCCCTCGAGCCAGCCCTGGCAAAGATGCTCGCTTAACACCTCCATCACGCGGCCCTGCTGGGCCAAATGAACGTCGTAGGGTTCGATATCTCTCCATCCAGACACGCTCGGTGACATCGAACACTGCATCAAGCCTATTCGACGCCGTCTCGTCCGGTCCCATGAGGCGGAAATTTCGTGCCTCCGCATTGAGCGCAATGACGTCGCGGAGGAACTGCCCCATGACACGCGTTGCTTCCGCTTCGACGTTGCCGGGGCTCGGCACGGCCACCGCATAAGCGTGGAAATCCGGCAAATTAAGCTCGCGTTTCAGCAATCCACCATTGGCGTGCGGATTGGCGCCCATGCGTCGGCTACCGGCCGGAGCCAGCGCCTGAAGTTCGTCGCGCAAACGGCCATTGTCATCGAACAGCGTCTCCGGCCGATAGCTTCGCATCCACTGTTCAAGCAGTTGCAAATGGTTTGGATTGCCGCGAGGGTTGGCGATCGGCACCTGATGCGCGCGCCAGAAGCCTTCGACCTTAAGGCCGTCGACTTGCTTCGGACCGGTCCAGCCTTTGGGACTGCGCAGTACAATCATAGGCCATTTCGGGCGCTCGCTCGTGGCGCGCCCGTCTCGCGCCGCCTGCTGGATATCGCGGATATTGTTGAATGCGGTGTCGAGCGTCGCCGCCATCAGGAGGTGCATCGCGGCGGGATCATCGCCTTCGACAAACAGCGGTTCATGGCCGTAGCCGAGGAACAGATTTCGCACCTCGTCATCGCCCATCCGGCCGATCACCGTCGGATTGGCGATCTTGTAGCCGTTGAGGTGCAGGATCGGCAGCACGGCGCCATCGTGAGCCGGATTGAGGAACTTGTTGGAGTGCCACGACGCGGCGAGGGGACCGGTTTCGGCCTCGCCGTCGCCGACCACGCAGGCGCAGATCAGATCGGGATTGTCGAATGCGGCACCGTAGGCATGCACCAACGCGTAGCCAAGCTCGCCGCCTTCGTTGATGGAACCCGGTGTTTCCGGCGCGGCATGGCTTGGAATGCCGCCGGGAAACGAAAACTGGCGAAACAGCTTGCGCAGGCCATCGGCGTCGCGGCCGATATCAGGATAGACTTCACTGTAAGTACCCTCAAGATAGGTGTTCGCCACCATACCCGGTCCGCCATGGCCGGGGCCGCAGACGTAAATGATGTTGAGGTCGCGCTCGCGGATGGCGCGATTGAGATGGGCGTAGATGAAATTGAGCCCCGGAGTGGTTCCCCAATGTCCGAGCAGCCGCGGCTTGATGTGCTCGGGTCGCAGCGGCTCACGTAGAAGGGCGTTATCGAGCAGGTATATCTGACCTACCGACAGATAATTGGCGGCACGCCAGTACCGGTCAAGCAGTTCCAGATCCGCGGCTCTTGAATTGATGGCATCTGACGTGGGGGTTCGCATGCTGACATCTCCAGGGTAGATATGCTGGCAACACAGTCGAGTACCGATCGATCCATACGGTAAGATTGACCCCCATTTGTGCCGAGATAGCGTCGGCCAAATCAAGGTCACTGCGCTGGCGGGGCAGGCGGCTTGAACAAAGGCTGATCAGACCCAGCCGAGTTTCTGGCGTGCTTGACGGATCGCATCTCGCCGTACTTCATAACTCGGTCGACGAACTCGTGTACCTTGTTGACCGGAACGGCAAAACCAATCCCGATATTGCTTCCTGTCGTCGGACTGGTAATCGCGGCAGCAATTCCAACAAGTTCTCCGCGCAGGTTCACGATCGGACCACCGGAATTTCCCGGATTGAGGGATGCATCGGTTTGAATGAAATCCTGATAGCCGCTGAGGTGGAGACCGGAGCGGTGCAAAGCGCTCACGATTCCATGACTGACGGTTGCTCCCATGCCGAAAGGATTACCGACGGCGATAAGATAGTCCCCAACTTCCAGCGTTTCCGAATTACCCATGGGAAGTTCTACAAGGTCGGACGCATCTATCCTTATCACCGCAATGTCCGTGGTTGGATCGACATCGACGCGAGATCCCTGAATACATCGTCCATCTGAAAGGGTGACCGAGATGTCGTTGGCATGCTCAATGACATGGGCGCTCGTCACGATGAGTCCCCCACGAGCGTCAACTACAACGCCTGCGGCGTTGATCACGCGGTCCGTGGATTGGTACGGGGCATCGGGAAACCCCGACTCAGGATCGACAAAGATCGGCTCCTGCACCGGAGCGCTCGCCCTGACCGTAATGCTGACCACGCTTGGAATGACTTTCCTCACGAGAGGCACGAGTGTCGGAGACGCCGAAGTCTCAGTGAGGGCGCTTGGCGGTTGAGCCCGACCTGACGCCGTGAATGCAGGAAGGAGCAACAGCGCGACGATCAGGCACACGATACGATCGCCGCTCCGGCTCGCGGGCGTGGCAGGACTTCTCCAGGCATTCAAGCATTGCGACATGGCCTGGATTGCCGCTCTTGCGGGCCTCGCAAACAGGGTCGGACCGTCCGAATGTGTCAACTGCCGGTCATTTCTGTTCATGCACATGCTCGCATCCTTCGGATCATTGTCGCTCGCTACTTTTTCATTTCGATGATGAACTGAGCGATGTCCCGGGCGTCCTTGCGGCTTAGTGGCGGGTTAGGCATTGTCGAGTGTGGCAGAAGCAGAAACGAGGCAATCATGTCAGCATTGATCGTTTCTTTGGCTGCGATTGCTGCAAACGACGGTGCTAAATGTAATTTATCTGCAACAGAGCCGATGGCGTGACACTCCGAACACCATCGCTCCGACAACCGCCGACCGTTCTCGGTATTCTGCGCAAAGGTCATCTGGATCCCGCCGAACAGGATAAACGCGACGGAGAGAAAGAATTCAAACATGCGCATGGCGATTCTTTGAGTGGTCAGAGCGGAATGTCATCGATCGTCGATGGCTGCTCTTGCAATGAAACAAAATCGCCGCCGCCGAGATCATCTTCGGGAGGCGGGTAATTGCTGAGTTCATCGTGAACCTGTCTCACGCCGGGCACATTCTCCGTTGCGACAATTGCTGCTTGCCGGCAACGTTCATCGCTTATAATGCCGCTGAGATGCGCGATACCGTCGTGTACAATGACGTTGAACCTGCTGGGCGACCAGTTGGTCCCCTCGATGGCTGCGATGATGGCGCCGCGAATATGATCGTCGTCGGCGGTCAGCTCTGGAATATCGCGGGCGAGAGCGGCGACGGATTGCAGAAGATTGGACCCGCTCACGATGCCGACAAGTTGATTTCCGCGCACGACAGGCAGGCGCTTTACGTTGCGCCGCTCGATAATCCGGACAATATCTTCGAGCGGGGTATCTTCTGCAACGGTGACAGGATCCGGTGTCATGATCTCCTTCACCTTGCGGCCCCGTTCACGCACATATTCCGATGCGGTCTTACCTTTACCCACCAAAAGCTGTAACCACCGGCCACGCTTGCGTTGCGTTCCGATCTCCGCGCGGCGAATAAAGTCACCTTCCGAAACGATGCCGACCAGCTTTCCCGCTGTGTCGACCACCGGAAGTCCGCCGATGTGATACTGAAGCATTGTATCCGCGGCCTCGACAATCGAAGCCTCGGGATCGATCGTAATCACCTGCCGGGTCATGATTTGACGGGCACGCATCGGGTTGACTCCATCTCCCGAAATTGACGGAATGGATAATTGCTAGGGCAAAAGCCGCGTCCTGGCTTGATCAAGATCAACCAGAGATCGTCACGAAGAAATTTCAGTTTCCGCGGGGAGAATTTGCACGCCTCGGCAGCCGCTCCGCGTCGGCCTATGTTGACGGCCGATGGGGCGCCGTTTCAGCGCAAGATCAGCGCGAGGGCTGAGGCTTGTGTGATTTTCGCTTTATGAGAGCCGGCTGCCACGCCCGGTCGCCTAAGACGATCACCGACCAGGCATGGGCCATCGCTCGGACCAGAAACGCCCACTGCTGCGATCCCCATATCTTCGGAATGTGAATCGCGACCTGAAGGCCTCCAATGATCAGAATCAGGAGAAGGACCTTCATCGTTTCATTTGTCATGGCTAGCACCAGAATATTCGGCGTTCCATATTATAAAAGCTCACTGGGCGACCTTTGTCTTTGTCGTGGATCAAGCTTTTTGGCAAAATATCGGCATGTCCGCGGCGGATAGTTCTACGCTATGCTAATCCGTCAAAAAGGGACGGATGGTTTGTGGGGGGCCTTGCTTAGGATGCGCCGGAAGGATTTGCCCGCATTCGCGCAATGCTGCCAGCGGCAATCTGCATTGTGGCGCCGGCCGCCCAACTGAAGCTGATTAACAGAGCGGTGCTTGGACGTGCGATCTCGTCCAGAATAATGCTGGAGACGGACACCACGGCCGCGACCGCAGCGAGGAAGGTACCGGCCGCGCTGAGCAGTTCGACGGTATCCCAACTGGAGCCGAGTCCATGTCGGAGCGGCAGGTGCATGTAGTGATCTGGGGGAACAGGGGGCAGATCGATACCGAGATAGAAGCCGGCTGCACCGTAAACCATCATGGCCAGAACGGCTGCAGCCGAGCCGATCAGGTCGATGTCAGCCCTTTCCACATGCGCGGCTACGAACAATCCGCATGCGGCTCCCGTCAAGGCGAGCCCCGTCCGTTCCAGAACGTGCGCCCACCGGCTGATGGTGGAACGAGTATGCCACGGATCGCTGTGCCTGATCATTTGACTTGGGTACCAGACAGAGCCGGGGAGCCGTTGATAAAGGTCAAGTCGGACAAGATATCCTGACGGGCAGGCAATGCGACGGCAAACCTCATGCTGGGCTTGCCGGCTTTGACCACGTGCGCCATCTGGGAGTATTGCTCGCTGGCCTTGAAGTGGGCCGCGATACCAAAGCTGGCTATCGCGATACCGGTCACCAGCCCTACGATCACGATTTTAAGATGGGTCGTGCGATCCGCACTGTAAATCGAGTAATTCATCAACGCCTCCTGGTGCTTCTCAGAACTGGGACGATCGACTTTGGAAAGGCTCTTAAGCGTCCATGCTGCGCAGGCGCTGGCGGTTGCGCAGCACGATCTGGCGCGCGCCGGAAAAGCCAAGCACACCCTGACTATGCAGTTGTGAAAGCGCTCGCGACACGGTCTCGAGGGTCAACCCCAGATAATCGCCAATGTCCCTGCGGCACATCGGGAGCGCCAACATGCCAGTTACGGCCAAGCGACGATCCATCTCCAGAAGAAAACTGGCCACGCGTTCCATGGCGCTCTTGCGGCCGAGGAGCAGCATGTGGTCTTCGGCGTGTCGAAGCTCGCCAGCTGTCATTGACCAGAGGCTGCGGGCAACCTGAACGGCCATACCGGCGGCCTCTTCAAGGCTCCGCCGCTTCACCAAACGCACAGTCGTATCGACGATGGCTTCCGCGGTGAGGCGGTGTGCCGGTCCCGATTCCAATCCGAACACGTCACCAGGAA
The DNA here is from genome assembly GCA_963811915.1 of uncultured Alphaproteobacteria bacterium. Taxonomy (GTDB): domain Bacteria; phylum Pseudomonadota; class Alphaproteobacteria; order Rhizobiales; family Xanthobacteraceae; genus Bradyrhizobium. The sequence goes on along the minus strand of CAWETC010000013.1, from coordinate 437,576 downwards.
GATAAAATGCGCCGATCTGCCGCCGGCCGTCGGAAAGCAGCTTGTAGCTCCGAACCGAGCCGCGGACGATCTGGTAGACATAATCAGATGGCTCGGCCTCGCCATAAATTTCCTCGTCTTTTTTGTAGGAGAATTCCGTCGCCATGAGGCCCGCGAGGCCAGTGATCATGCAGAACTGATCGTCGGTAGAGGAGGCAGCCGGGCTGATTTTATTAGCGATGACGGAGGTGCTGATTGATTGGGTGAGCATGTGCCATCTCCAGACGAGGTTGATAGCCAACTCCTAGTTGAGTTCGTTGCCTCCCGAAATTTCGTTCGTTATCTTAAGTAGCGCACCCTAAGTATTTAACCGGAGGTACCCTTTCTGCTCTATAAGAGGGGCCTCGACCCTGCCGATCGGAGGCCGAATAGACGGAAGATCCGGCATAACTGGCGATATCACCGCCTGTTTGGCAGACGGGGACAACCTTCAAGTCTTCAACGCCCATGGATATCGCAAGCGAACCCGTCAAAAGGAGAGTGCCGCTGCGTAGCCGAGTGTTCGTACTCATGGCTGCCGCCCTCACGCTGGCCGTTTTGGCTGCCTTAACGTTATCCGTCAACTTGTCCCGGCTCAGGGAGAGCTTTACCTGGGTTCAGCACACCAACCAGGTGCTGCGCGAGATTTCTGCAGTTGAACGCGCTCTGCTCGAGGCAGAGTCGGCAGAGCGCGGCTACCTATTGGTCGGCGAGGAAAGCTACCTTGCAAATTACGATCGGTCCCGCGACGAAATACCCCGATTGCTCATCGAGCTGAGAGGATTGATTTCGGATAATCCTGTGCAAACCAGACGTCTCGACGAACTGCGCACCGATATCGAGGCGAGGCTGGATGAATTCAAGCAGGCCATCGAACTGGGGCCGGCACGCCTGACCGAGGCTCTAGCTATCCTTAAGACGGCACGATTCACGCAATTGACACCCCAGATCGAAGAGAAGCTTTCAGAACTTAGGCAAACCGAATTGTCTTTGCTTGAGGAACGACAACAGGAGGCAGACCGAAGCGCGGTCCTTTCGACATTCTCCGCGATCGCATTCAGCATCTTCGCGCTCCTCAGCGCTGCGATTGGTATTTCTCTTCTTGAGCAACAGCGTACCATAAGCCGGCTTCGCTCCACCAACGAGGAACTGATGAAAAGCCGGGATGGCTTGACGAGCCGTGAGGCCCATCTGCAGGCGATTCTCGCGACCGTTCCCGATGCGATGGTGACCATTGACGAGAGCGGAAGTATCCAATCATTTAGCCAAACTGCGGAGCGTCTTTTTGGAGTAACATTCCAGGAGGTGTTCGGAAAAAATGTCAGCACGCTGATGCCGGAGCCCTACCGGCAGGAACACGATAGCTACTTGACGCGATACCTCGCCACAGGCGAGCCGCGCATCATTGGGAAAGGTCGCGTGGTCGTTGGTCAACGAAGTGACGGCAGCACCTTTCCGATGGAATTGGCCGTCGGCGAGGTTCAAATCGACGGCAAGCGACAATTCATCGGCTTTATAAGAGACCTGACGCAGCGACAAGAGCGTGAGCGGCTTCTGCAAGAGGTGCAGTCGGAGCTATTACACGTTTCCCGGTTAAGCACGATGGGAGAAATGGCGTCATCCCTCGCACACGAGCTCAATCAGCCTCTCGCGGCCGTTACAAATTATCTTCAAGGATCGAGGCGCCTGCTTGAAAACATTCCTGATGAACGCGCCGGGACAGCCCGCGCGGCGTTGGATAAGGCAGCCGAGCAGGCCCTCCGCGCCGGCCAGGTCATCCGCCGGCTTCGTGATTTCATCGCGCGTGGAGAGATCGAGCCCCAGATTGAGAACATTATAAATCTGGTGGAAGAGGCCATCACGCTCGCGCTCGTCGTTGCGAAGGAGCACTCGATCCAAATGAAGATGCAATTTGATCCGTCGGTGAGTTCACGTGCTTGTGGACAAGATCCAGATTTCAGCAGGTTCTTGTCAATTTGATGCGCAATGCAATCGAAGCGATGCAGAACTCGGTGTGCCGCGAACTCGCGGTTTCGACCCATCCGGCGGCGGGAGGTATGGTTGTTGTCACGGTTTCAGACACGGGCTCTGGAATTGATCCGGACGTGGCCGGAAAACTCTTCCAACCATTCATCACCACAAAACGACAAGGCACGGGCATCGGATTGTCCATTTCCCGAACCATCATAGAAGCGCACGGCGGCCAGATCTCGGTTGAACCAAACCGCGGTGAGGGAACCACCTTCCGCTTCACGCTGCGAAGCGTTCCATCCAGGGAGCGTGACGGCGGCGACTGATCCTTTAGTGTACGTCATTGACGATGATGATGCGGCGCGAGATTCGCTCGCGTTTCTACTTGGGAGTGCTCAATTCGTCGTCCCCCTGGCTCCGGCAAAGGTCCATCAGTTGCTTCAATGGGGCCAGCCGTTCTGCTGATCACCGCCCGCCCGCCCGCGCCAATGTCATGTCCTTGGTGAGATCAGTGCAAGACGTCGAACTGCCAACGAAATTCCAAGTGGCGAGGGCGGCGGCCTTGCTACTTGCCCTGTCATGTCCGGATGCCGTGCCTATGACAGACCGATCGTCAAGCGATCGTCGACGGATGCGACCCCAGGGGTTGACCAAGCCGCATTCTCGACCTTATTGCGTTCGTCCCAGTTGTCCACATGTCCTTCCAGGAGAACCTTATTGCCGTTCTGCACGGTAACGCGTATTGCGTCCGCTTCGACCTCGGCATGCCGCTTGAGCGCGGCCTCGATCTTGGTCCTGATATCGGATGCGTCGAGACGGGGCTTTATCTTGATCATATTTGTTACACAGACAATTCCCGAGAGCTTGCGGATATCGTCCTCGGCCGCACTGCGCTGGTATTGCCAGTCGACAGTACCACTTAGCGTGACAAATCCGTCGTGTACGAGCACATCGACCGAATTCTTCGGAACGAGAACGTCCCATTTCAAAAGATCGCAAGCTCGTTGGGCGATTTGATCGTCCGAGGTCTTGCTCTGGTAGGGATAACGGACCTCGATATTTTCAGCGATGGCGTGGACCCCTTTGACACGCCGCGCTGCTGCGATCGCAGCGAGTTTCTCCGCGTAACTGTTCACGTGTCCGCTCAAGGTTACGACGTTCCTGTCGACGGCTACGCCGATATGCTCGCCGTCAAAGCTGGGATCGAATTCGAATTCGTCAATGATGTCCTGGCGAAGTTGGGCTTCCTTCATGACTTGCCTCCATATCGTGGTTGTATTCAAATTCATTTTATGCGCGCGCTCTGAGCACATTGATCCGCATCAAGAGCGTAGAAGATTTTGAATTGAGCTACTCAGCGGCATCGATTTATGGAGGCATCATGCCTGATCGGCGATGCGCGGGATGGCGATCTTGAAGTGCCGTTTCGCGTAGGCGATAATCTGGGGATCGCTGGGATGGTCGGCGGCTTCCACGGCGACTATTCGACCACCGACTTGCGGATTATTTTCTCGAATATACTTGGCGAGTTCGATTTTGGTGCCGGCCGGTCCAAGGATCAAAATCTCGCCGGCATCGCTGACGGCGTCCAGCACCTGTTTAAGGAATTCCTCGCTTTCTTGGGCGTGGCCGCTGCCGATCGAGTTGGCCTTGTGATGAATATGCCGTGTCGGCATGTGGGGATGCAGGACGACCTCATTGAGGCCGGAAAGGCCGAGGTGGAAGACCCGAGCCTGCAGGTGATCGATCCAGACGATCGCGTGGAAATGCTGCATTGCGTTAATCCTTTTGTGGACGAACTAGATCGCTCGTCTCATCTGATCATCTTCAGGGGAATAAAGGTACGCGCCTGTGACGGGGTCAACCCAGTAAAGATGATCGTGAACCTTCGTGACGCCAGAAACGTTTTCGGCTGCGACAATGGCTGCCTGCCTCGACCGCTCGTCGAAGATAGAACCACTAAGGTGAACGATGCCATCTCGTACGGTGACGCTGAGCGATATTGGCCTCCAGTCGCTCTTGTCAATCGCCGCAAAGACGCGATTGCGGATATGATCGTCGTCGGTCGTCGGATCAGGTACGTCGCGGGCCAAGTCGGCGACCGCCTGAAGAAGATTGGCGCGCGTCACTATCCCGACCAGTTGGTTCCCGCGCAATACAGGAAGACGCTTGATGTGGTTCTTCTCCATCGCCCTGACGATCTCTTCGAGCGTGGCGTCTTCCGGTACGGTGAGAGGATCGGGTGTCATAATTTCTCCGACCTTGCGGCCTTGCTCATGCACATAATCGATGGCAGTCCGGCCTGGTCCGACCAACAGGCTTAGCCACCGGCCGCGTTTGCGCTCGGTTCCGATCTCCGCGCGACGGATAAAATCACCTTCCGATATGATACCGACGAGTTTTCCGGTTTCATTGACAACCGGGAGTCCGCTGATGTGTTGTTGCAGCATCGTGTTAGCGGCATCTACCACGGAAGTGTCGGGTCTGACTGAGATGACCTTGCGGGTCATGATTTGGTGGGCACGCATCGATCTGCTCCAACTCTCGGGTGGCCAAAAATGTGGGTTAAGGCTACGCCCCCGGACTTTCGCGCTCTTGATGCAAGTCAAGTCGCAAAAAGCAATCTCCGGGACTTGATCCGCATCAATACCTCGCCCGCTCCCTTGCTCCAATCAAAGCTCGCTCGACTGTGAAGGGTTGGAGATTCGTGATGGCGAAGTTGATGAAAGCTGCAGCGGTTCGACAATTCTGTAGACCTCTGAACATCGAAGAGGTTCGGATTCCGGCACCGGGGCCGGGCGAGGTTTTGGTCAAGGTCATGGCGAGCGGCGTTTGCCATACCGATCTGCATGCCGCGGACGGTGACTGGCCGGTAAAGCCCGCGCCGCCGTTCATTCCGGGTCATGAAGGCGCTGGAATTGTGGCTGCGGCAGGCGCCGGCGTTAGGACGCTAAAAGAGCGGGATCCGGTCGGCATTGCCGGGCTGCACGACGCCTGCTGTTGCAGCGAACACTGCATCACCGGCCGGGAGACACTGTGCGAGACCCGGCACGACAGCGGTTACGGCGCTAACAGCAGCTTCGCGGAATATGCCATCGGTTCGGCGACTTACGTGGCGCGGCTGCCCGCGAAAGGGAACGGTCAGCCTGGTCGGGCTGCCGCCGGGCGATTTTGCCACCCCGATCTTCGATGTGGTTCTCAAGCGGATCGCGTTGCGCGGATCGATCGTTGGTACGCGCAAGGATTTGGCCGAAGCCGTCGAGTTCGCCAGCGAGGGCAAAATGAAGGCCCATATTCACCAGCGATCACTGGAGGATATCAATAGTGTCTTTGCCGACCTAAAGGCCGGCAAGGTGGACGGGCGAATTGTCGTCAAATTTTGAGCAAGGCAACAAAGGCATCCGGCGCAGAAATCCGGATTTCGTATGACTGAAGGCCCGTCAGCCAGCCAGAACGATCGAAAGTCGATGAAAGAAAATCAGCAGATCCCGACGCCCGCTCAACCCTATCGACGTCGCGAAGCGTTGCCCTGGCAACAGCCGAAGGCAGTCGAGGAAGACCCCGACGCCGTGCGCCGGGTGCAGGCGATCCTCAAAAGCCCGAGCTACCGTCCTGCCGATACCGATACTGCATTTCTCTCAAGAGACGATCTGCGTGGCGTGCGCTTGCAGATCGATTACCTCAAGCCTGAATTGCTGCTCCGCGAGCATGAAATCGAGCAGGCGATCGTGGTTTTCGGCAGCACGCGAATTTGCGAACCCGCAGCCGCGCTTCGCAAGGTATGGGAATTACGCGCGCTACTGGACGTCGACAAAAACAACGACGAACTTCGGCGTCAACTGGCGGTTGCCAAGCGGATTCGGGCCAAAAGCCGTTATTATGAGGTCGCCCGCGAATTTGGACGTCTCGTTGCGACAGCAAATGAAGGCGCTGGCAAAAGCCACACGGCCATTATGACCGGCGGGGGACCCGGGATGATGGAGGCGGCCAACCGCGGAGCATTCGACGTCGGAGCCAAATCCGTCGGACTGAACATCAGCCTGCCGAATGAGCAATATCCGAATCCCTATGTCACACCCGAACTCTGTTTCAGCTTTCACTATTTCGCTCTGCGCAAGCTGCATCTCCTGCAGCGTGCCAAGGCGCTGGTCGCGTTCCCGGGTGGTTATGGCACTTTGGACGAACTGTTCGAGGTTCTTACTCTTATACAGACGCGAAAAATCAAGCCGATTCCGGTGGTGCTGGTGGGCGAGGCCTATTGGCGTCGTGCCGTCGACATCGATTTCCTCGTCGATGAAGGAGTGATCGATTCCGAGGATCGGGAATTGTTCTGGTTTGCCGAGACGGCCCTGGAAATATGGAACGGTATCTTGCGCTGGCACGATGCGAGCGGAGAGCCTTTGCGCGTGGTCCCATGATCGACACCTGTACGTCGATGAACGGAAACGAACACGAACACAGGGGAGAGTGACCTGAAAATATCCTTCCATGGAGCGGATCGCAATGTCACCGGCTCCTGTCATTTGGTGGAATGCGCTGGCAAGCGAATCTTGATTGACTGCGGGCTATATCAGGGTAGCCGTGAGTTGGACGAGGAAAACGCCGAACCCTTCGGCTTTGATGCGGCCAGCATCGATTATGTATTGCTGACCCATGCGCATCTGGATCATTGCGGACGTCTACCTCTGTTGACCAAGCGGGGGTTTCGCGGAGAGATCATCACAACATCCGCTTCGCGCGAGTTGACACGACTGGTCATGCTGGATGCGGCCTACCTATTGGAGGAGGACGCGCGCCACCGTGCGCGCAGAAGCGGTCACGGAGGCACGGGCAACGAGACGAAAAGCCCGCTCTATTCGACCCTCGACGCACTGAACTGCCTCGACAGTTTCGGACGGACCGCCAATTACTCCGAGATTCTTGAAGTTGCCCCGGGTGTGAGCGTCACTTTCATCGACGCCGGCCATATCCTCGGCTCCGCCAGCATTTTTCTGCAACTTTCAGAACAGGGCCGTTCGACCAATGTGCTGTTTTCCGGCGACCTGGGTAACGCCGGCCGCCTGCTGCTGCGCAGCCCCGCGACGCCGCCCCGCGCCGATAACGTTGTAATGGAAACCACGTATGGCGACCGGTTGCATAAACCGTTGGGTCCATCCATCGCGGAGCTCTTTGAAGCGATAAACGGGACCTTCAAACGAGGCGGAAACGTCATCATTCCCACCTTCGCCGTGGAGCGAGCACAGGAGTTGCTCTATGTCTTGCGCGACGGCATCAGCAAGGGACAGATCGCGGAATCGACGCAGGTGTTCCTCGATTCGCCAATGGCGATCTCGGCCACCGAGATATTCCGGCGCCATCCCGAGTGCTTTGAACCTGCAACCGCAAAACTATTTCAAGACGGGCGTGATCCATTTTACCTGCCAGGGCTGCATTTCACACGAGAAGCAGCCGAATCCGCAGCGCTGAGCAATATTCAAGGCGGCGCCATCATCATGGCCGGATCGGGCATGTGTACCGGCGGCCGCGTGCGCCATCACTTGCAGCACAATCTGTGCCGCGACAAATCGACCATTGTGTTCGTTGGCTACGCCGCCACGGGCACTCTCGCGCGTCGCATCATCGATGGCGCCAAGCAGGTGAGAATTTTCGGCGAAGACGTTCAAGTCAGAGCGCGCATTTATACGATCAACGGGTTCTCCGCCCACGCCGATCAGGTCGAATTATTGGCTTGGCAAAAGCAGACTGGTGCGAACCGCACCTTTCTCGTCCACGGCGAGCAAGACTCAATGACAAAGTTCGCGGCGTATCTTGGCGATATACATGTCGAAATGCCGACCCCGCACCAATCTTTTGACTTGTGAGACCGGCGGCGAGGTCATCGCCGAACAGCTGCTTTGTCATCAAAGGCAGCAGCAGTAGTCGCTTGCTCGAGCATTTTTTCGTCCGGGCCAGGACTTACCGGTTGCGAGGTGCTCGCCGGCGTTAAAGCCGACGCGGAATTGTCCTGGGTGTCGGCTGCGAGTTTTTGATCGGCGATCACTTCTTCCCATAAATGCGAAATGCTTTGCTGAGTTTGAAGGGCGATGAAACAATAACCCTCCTGATCGAACGCGCAAAACCTTGCAGTACTGTCCCTTTGTACACGGCATAATGCCTCGTTGATGATGCCCAGGCAGGCCATCACCTGAGCAACCTGCAAGCGTGTGTGGTGTGCAATGTCCAGCAGCCGGAAAGCCTGCACGCGCGGCAAGCCGACTGTAGCGCCCTGGCGACCAAATTCGAAGAAGACGTTAACAGCGGGAAGCACTCCCTGAACTTGGGACAGGATAGCGGCCACTTCTTGAGCACTACACGCCGACAAGTGCTCTTCCCGGGGCTGGTTGGCTTCCGACATGGAGACCTGAAGACCAAGCGAGGCGAATACTTCACGTTCTATCCATCGCCGGATATCCGCCGGGGCTGTGCGAATTTGTTTAGGACTTAGTGTAATGCCGACCATGACCCTATCTCCAGCGTTGTTCTTTTAGTACGGTGAACGGGCTTCATGAGGTCCGTATTGATCGTGATCAATTAGCGACGGAATAGGTGGTGCCCTTTTCGGCCTTCGGCATCCGCCTCGAAATCAGTCGCCGCGCGGGATCCATTGGTCGCCGTATTTCCGATATTTTCGCTTTACGGCAGCCCAAGCGACGCGGTGAGCGATGCTTTCGCGTTGTTGGGGCCCACCCGCGGCGTATTCGGTCCACGCGTTGTTGAAGGCGCTCCGATAGATATCCTGCGCATGGAGTGGCAAATGGGCCTGTATCGATGGTGGAAGGTCCTCGACTGACACGTAAGGCATGCAATAACCCTCCTCTGCAGGTTGGCGTCGCACTGAAAATTTTTATTAGCGTAGACCACTGGTGATCCACCCGAATTGATCCAGAGCAAGTCACAACCTGTCGAGATAGCTAGATAATTGAGATTGTGGCCGGCCTTCGTTCGGTCAGTTCGGCAGTTCTCATTTTGACCGGAGAATGAAATGGATTCGGATCCATCGTCGCGAAAGCAGTCCGTTGCAATCGGCTATTTCGTTGCTGCCGGCATCGGTATGCTGCTGCTGCAATGGGTTTTGGCGGCCTATAATACGGTCGATACCATCCCCTTTAGTGAATTCGAGCAGCTCGTCGCCCAAGGCAACGTCACCGAGGTCGCCGTCGGTCAGGATACAATCCAGGGAAAATTGAAGGACAAACTACCGAGCGGCAAGTCGGCCTTTGTCACCGCGCGCGTCGATCCGGCACTGGCCGAAAAGCTGGAAGCGAAGGGCATCGTGGTGACAGGCGTCCCATCGGGCGGCCTATTCCAAACCATTTTGTCATGGATCGTGCCTGCAGCGATGTTCTACCTGATCTGGGTTTTTCTCGGGCGGCGGCTGGCGGATCGCCAGGGCTTTGGAGGGTTGATGTCGATCGGAAAGTCGCGGGCCAAGGTCTACGTCGAAAAGGACACCAAAGTCACCTTCGCCGACGTGGCTGGCGTCGAGGAGGCAAAATGCGAACTGCAGGAAGTGGTGTCCTTTCTCAAGGACCCTAAAAGCTACGGCCGGCTGGGGGCTCATGTACCCAAGGGGATTTTGCTCGTCGGACCGCCGGGCACCGGCAAAACCCTGCTCGCCCGTGCGGTAGCCGGCGAAGCCGGGGTCGCATTCTTTTCTATTTCCGGCTCCGAATTCGTGGAGATGTTCGTCGGTGTCGGGGCGGCCCGCGTTCGCGATCTCTTCGAACAGGCGCGCAAGGCTGCGCCCTGCATCATCTTCATTGATGAGCTTGATGCGCTCGGGCGCAGCCGTTCGCCCGGGGCGTTTGGCGGTTACGACGAAAAGGAACAGACGTTAAACCAGCTGCTCGCCGAGCTTGACGGCTTCGATCCCAGCGTCGGCGTCATTCTGCTGGCGGCTACTAACCGGCCCGAAATCCTGGATCCCGCGTTGTTGCGGGCAGGACGATTCGATCGGCAGGTGTTGGTCGATCGTCCCGACAAGAGCGGTCGGGTCGCCATCCTCAAGGTGCACGTGCGCAAGATTACGGTCGGTAAGGATGTCGATCTAGACAAGATCGCGGGTCTCACCACCGGTTTCACCGGAGCGGATCTCGCCAACCTGATCAACGAGGCCGCCATTGCCGCCACCAGACGCAAGGCACGCGACGTATGCTTTGAAGACTTCACTGTCGCGATTGAGCGGATCGTTGCCGGCATCGAAAAGAAGAGCAGGGTGCTCAGCAAGGAAGAGCGCCGACGGGTTGCCTACCACGAGATGGGACATGCGCTGGTAGCCGCCAGTCTGCCCGGCGTCGATCCCGTGCAAAAAGTATCCATCATCCCTCGCGGGGTCGGCGCGCTCGGCTACACCATGCAGCGGCCGACCGAGGACCGCTTTCTGCTAACGGCAAGTGAGCTCAAAAATCGGATCGCGGTGCTGATGGGCGGTCGTGCCTCCGAACGATTGATTTTCGACGGTGACGTCTCAACCGGAGCTGCGGACGACCTGCAGCGGGCAACGGAGATCGCCGTGGAGATGGTCACGAAATATGGAATGGATCCCGGAGTCGGGCAACGGACCTATGCACCCCGGCCGCAGGCCTTCTTGCCGGCGATGCAGGATGCGGTAATCAGCGCCGCGGAAGCGACAGGGCGAGAGATCGATCTCGCCGTTCGTCAATTGATTGAGGCAGGAGATGCCTGTGCAGGGCAAATTCTCGAAAAGCGGCGGGTGGATCTCGAGGCCGGCGTTGAACTTCTGATCGCGCATGAATCCGTTACAGCGGAGCAATTCGCTCCCTTGCGCTCCTCAGGTTTTGGCGGCACAGGACGGGAAGCAGCCTGAGGGTCCTGTTTCGACCCTCTCTGGCTTGATTTTCGCAGTAGCCTGGATTGTTATGTCCTCGACCGGGCAGACCGTGCTTCAACGGGTGGTAGAAATTTACAAGACGTGGAAAAGCGAAACTCCATTCGGAATCCGTTGGCAGAAGAAGAAGCTAAGGACGCGCCGGCAGCCAGTGCGAAGAACCGAAGCTAAAATTCCAAACTTCCGTGAAACGGAGCCCACTTTGGTCGACTGCCGATTCTGGAAGACGTCCTTTCGTTTTGTAAGCCGGATAAAAAAGCCCGATCACGATCTGCGATCACACCGCCTGCGAGCGCGATCCTGTCGCCAAAAAGAGCCCGGCGGGGAGTAGAGCTGAAGCCGGTTTTGGGGACTTGCCGTGGGGGACGGCACGGATCGATAATCGCCAGCGCTTTTTGAATCCGCGGCCTATTTCGGCCGGTATCTTATAACCTCGGATCAGTAGGTAGCTATCGGGGTGTCCGCGAGATGGTCGTTGATGGCAACGACGCCCGGAATTTCTTCTGCCGCCACGCGGATCGCTTTCCGTTCCTCGTCGGATTGAGCATAACCCCAGAGGTCGACGACCCCGTTCGTAACCGTCACGTCCAGATTGTGCGTATGTGCCCACGGTTGCCTCTTCAGTTCGGTAAGAAGTTTCTGTCGAATCGTGAAATCGGGAAGAGCCATTTCGAGCTTCGGCCGCGCGCTGGCAACAACCTGAATCAGGTTCGCACGGCTGACGATGCCGATGAGATTGCCATCCGTGTTGATGATCGGAACGCGCCTGATCTGGTGCTCCTCGAGCAATGTCGCGATTTCATGCAATGAAGTTTCCGGGGCCGCCGTCACGACGTCTGAGGTCATAACATCCTCAACCTTGGCCGCATGCGATTTGGCGTAATCGGCAGCGACTGTCGCGTCACCGGCAAGAAAATGCACCCACCAGGAGTAAACATGCTCAGTCCCGGCCTCCGCCCGACGCATCAAATCGCTTTCAGTTACGATCCCGACAAGCTTGCCGACATTATCAACTACGGGAACCGCACTTATGCGCTTCTCTAGCAATATCTTTGCGACGTCACGAACTGTTGCGCTCTTCCGAACGGTAATTACAGGAGAAACCATTATGTCGCGCGCTTGCATGATCGAACCTCCTCATTGAGCTGTTAAACCGCATTTTTGGCGACTTACTCGCTCCAGATTTGAGAAAATCTCCCATCCGGCCGCGACCAACAACATGGTGGAGATCAAAAGACGACCAGCTGGCGTCCGCCGGTCTCGCCGTTTGGATGTCGCCTCCTTGATCGTTTATGGCGATTCCGTCCCAATCGCTTCTTTTTCTGGACGTGAAGAAGCAGTCGAGGCCATCGTCAGGGCGCCTTGCTCCAATTGACCCGAATATCAAGCCGGCTTCCCGAACAGCCAGCGTCGAGTCTCTCCGCGGCTGTTCACCGAAGCTTGCAGCGTCCAGTCACGGACGCTGCAAGGCGGAAACATTCAGGCAATCGTCAGGCGATCGTCGACGGAGGAGACCCCGGCCGCCGACCATGCCGCATTCTCAACCGCGCGACGTTCGTCCCAATTGTCGACCTTCCCTTCCAGCACGACCCTGCTGCCATTTTGGACGGTCACGCGGATTGCCCTCGCTTCAACCTCCGCATGCCTCTTCAGTGCGGATTCGATCTTGCTTTTTACGTTCGAGGTGTCGACGCTGGGTTTGATAGCGATCTTATTGGTCACACCGCGCACCCCGGATAGCTTCCGCACGTCCTCTTCGGCCGCTTTTCGTTGATAATACCAATCGACTGTCCCGCTAAGCGTGACCCAACCGTTGTCCTGTACCAAGACGTCCACTGCGCCGGTAGGGATGTGGACATCCCAACTAATGATATCGACTGCCCGCTTGGCGATCTGATCATCGGCGGTTTTGTTCTGGTAGGGGTAGCGCACCTCGATGTTTTCGGCGATGGCATGGACACCTTTGACGCGGCGCGCCGCTGCAACTGCAGCAAGCTTTTCCGCGTAGCTGTTGACGTGTCCGCTCAGGGTCACGACGTTCTTGTCGACGGCAACACCGATGTGTTCGGCGCTGACGCTCGGTTCGAATTCCAATTCGTCGATAATGTCTTGGCGCAGTTGAGAGTCACTCATGTTGATTCTCCATTAATTAGGCAATTAAATATATTCTTGACCTACAACGAGCTTTGACATTGATCCGGATCAAAACCGTAAGACGGATTGCCGGTGGCCTATGAAATCCAATCGATCTTCGCAGCTCGTCTGGGAACCGGTGCTGGCACTGACTTAGGATATCCGACGATAATAGGCGCGACCGGCACATTGGTGCTGGAAAGATTGAGCGCCGCCTTGCCGTCGGGTGTCCCAAGCCACGATTGGGCAAACCCGATCCAGCAGGTTCCCAGACCTGCGGCGCAGGCGGTTAGCATCAGGTTTTCCGCTGCTAATGCGCAGTCCTCCACAGCCCACGGACCTTCGGCAGCGGCCGAAATGACGACGAGGGCGGGAGCATGATAAAAAATGTCGAAATCCGAATTGCTCAATATGGCCTGGAAATGATGCGAAGCCGCAGCCATCGAGGTCTTGAGCATGTGAGCTTTCGCTTCGGTTGAGATACGCGCAAGCAAACTCCTGTCCCGCACAACCGAAAACAGCCACGGCTGATGGTTGACCGCGCTGGGCGCCTGGATGGCGGCATCGATGAGTTGACGCAGTACCTCGTCTTTCACTGGTTCTCCCGTGAATTCGCGTACGGCACGACGGCTGTATATCGCCTCTTTGAGGTCCATGACTTCTCCAATCAATCGGGTGCACGCCAATAAAACAAAATTATCGCTCGCTCTGGCGGCCGTGCTTGATTTCGATCAAGCTTATGAAAGTCGTCGATGCGACTATTCAACAGGGAGACGATGCGGAAACCCGGGAGTTACCGTCATGTCACTGCTGACGTCGGAAGAAGATCGGTCCAGTGAAGCGAAATCATTTTCAGTGCGCCGCAAGGAGATGGTCGAGCGCAATATCGCCGCACGTGGCGTCCGCGATGAACTCGTTCTTGAGGCAATGCGGAAGGTGCCGCGTGAGTTGTTCCTGCCAAAAAACCTCCGCGAATTCGCCTACGAGGATACGCCGCTCCCGATTGCGGGGGAGCAGACCATTTCTCAGCCCTATATCGTCGCCTTCATGGCGGAGGCCCTAATGCTGAAGGGCGGCGAGAAAGTCCTCGAGATCGGCGCAGGTTCAGGCTACGCCGCCGCGGTGCTGTCCGAGATCGCCGCCAATGTCTATACGGTCGAACGCCTTGGCCAGCTAGCGGACAAGGCCGCCGCGACGCTGACGGACCTCGGCTACGATAATGTTCATGTGTTGCATGGCGATGGTACGAAAGGGTGGCCGGAACATGCGCCCTATGATGCCATCGTCGTGGCAGCCGGCGGCCCGCAGGTTCCGGAGTCGCTCAAGAAGCAGTTGGCGATTGGCGGCCGATTGGTGATCCCGGTCGGTGCGGTTCAGCGCAGCCAAGAGTTGGTCCGGGTCACGCGCGTTTCGGCCCGCGAATACCGCAGCGAAGACATTGCCGACGTCCGTTTTGTTCCGTTGATTGGCGAAGAGGGCTGGGTAACCCCGAAGGAAGGCAAGGAGCACCGGCGCAGGCACCCGCGCCGGCCGGTGGTGCCCGACGACGAAACGTTGGTCCGTAAACTCGTCGACGCGGCTGAACCATTCCCGTCGATTGAGGCCGCCGATCTCAACCCGCTATTGGAGCGCATCGGATCAGCGCGCATCGTGTTGCTCGGCGAAGCCACCCACGGAACTTCGGAATTCTACAAGATGCGCGAACGCATCACCCGCGAGCTGATCGTCAAGAAGGGCTTTCGTTTGGTTGCCATCGAGGCAGACTGGCCGGATGCGGCGCGCGTCGATCATTATGTGCGGCATTTCCAGTATCCACCATCCGAGTGGACCGCATTCGCACGGTTCCCAACCTGGATGTGGCGAAACACCGAGGTACGCGATTTCGTTAGTTGGCTGCGCAAGCACAACGGTACGGTGGAGAAGGGCAACCGCGTAGCATTTCACGGTCTCGATCTTTACAGCCTCTATGATTCGATCCGATCGGTCCTGAATTATCTCGATGAGGTCGATCCTGAATCGGCGAAGGTGGCTCGCGAACGCTATGGTTGCCTGACGCCGTGGCAGCGCGATCCGGCGACGTACGGTCATGCGGCGTTGACCGGATCCTATCCGACTTGCGAATCTGACGTGGTGCGTACGCTCACCGACCTCCTGGCAAAACGCCGTACCTACGCCGAGCACGATGGCGAACGCTTCCTTGATGCCGAGCAGAATGCTCGTCTGGTGGCTAATGCCGAACGTTATTATCGTATCATGTATTATGGTTCGCGCGCGTCGTGGAATCTGCGCGACACTCACATGTTCGAAACCCTCAAGAACCTCCTGGCGTTTCATGGCGCCCACAGTAAGGCTGTTGTGTGGGCCCATAATTCGCATGTCGGGGACGCCGGGGCGACCGAGATGACTGCCCGCGGCGAATATAATATTGGTCAACTCTGTCGCAGGGAGTTCGGTGATCAGGCCTATCTGATCGGTTTTGGTACCCACAGCGGGACGGTTGCCGCCGCAACCGAATGGGGTGGTCCGATGGAGATCAAGACCGTTCGGCCGGCACATCCCAACAGCTATGAGGAGTTATGTCACGCGACCGGTCTGCCGCGTTTCATGCTGGGGTTGCGCGGGTGCGGCGATCTAAGTGGCCCTACGGGCCTTGGCAAGGAACGTCTTGAACGGGCAATTGGCGTGATCTACCGGCCCGAAACCGAGATAGCGAGCCATTATTTCCAGGCGAACCTGCCGCAGCAGTTTGACGAGTATGTCTGGTTCGACAATACGCATGCCGTGACCCCGCTCGATACCGCTGAAGTCATGGGACTTCCAGACACATATCCATTCGGGGTGTGAACCGGAATCAGGCATCCATCGATTTACGGCCGTGACCTGCAACTGTATCGGGTCGATAGGATGATTTCGAAATACGAGACGAGTGAGCCGGGACAGCGACCTGGAGGACCATCCGGAGCGTCACCGCTGTCGACCTCAGCACTGGAAAATCTCTTTATTTGGCCACTTACGGCAGCAACATTGGTGGCGCAGGCAAACGCGCGACTATTAAAGGAATTCCTGTGGTCAGGTCGGTCCCGGGTCGCGAACGGACCATTGTTGCCCTGGACCACACCGAACAAGGTCGCCCTTGAACTTCCGTCGATGCGATTGCGGGATTTCTCAACTGGAACCGAAGGCTCTGCGACTGTCATCTGCGCGCCTTATGCACTTCATGCCGCGACCATTGCTGACTTTTCTCCAGGTCATAGCATCGTGGAGACGCTTGGCCATGGCGGCTTGTCGCGGCTGTTTGTCACTGACTGGCGATCCGCAACACCGGAAATGCGTTACTTTACGATCGATAGTTATCTTGCGGACCTAAATGTAGTGGTCGACGAATCGGGGCCGCCGGTCAACTTGATCGGGTTGTGCCAGGGCGGCTGGCTTGCACTAGTCTACGCAGCGCGATTTCCGGAAAAGGTACGACGGCTGGTCCTTGTCGGCGCGCCCGTCGACATTGCGGCGGCGGAGTCTCCGCTGTCCCGCTTTGTCGCCGAATTTCCACTCGAGATGTTTGACGAATGGGTGCGGCTGGGAAAGGGCATTGTGCATGGTGACCAAATACTGGAGTTTTGGCCTATCTCGGCGTCTGAAGCGGATAGCGTTCTTCAAGATCCGCCCGACCTTGATCTGGTGAGGCGACGCGAGCTGAACGACCGGTTTAATAAATGGAATTCCGAAGCTATTGATCTACCCGGAAGTTTTTACCTGCAGGTTGTCAAATTCTTGTTCAGGGAAAATCAGATTGCGGAAGGAAGGTTCGTCGCTCTTGGAAAGTCTATTGATCTGGCGCAGCTTCACGTACCTATCTTTCTGCTCGCGGCTGCCAATGACGAAATCGTGCCGGCTGCTCAGTTGCTCGCGACGGGTCGCCTCGTCGGCACACCGGCCGAACAACTGGAGCAGATGATCGAACCTTGCGGGCATTTGAGCCTTTTCCTGGGTAGAGCCGTGCTGGAGGAAGCATGGCGCGAGATTGCCCGCCGGCTCTCATCATGACGGCTTTCCGAAGGCTGATTACAGAGGATTGAGGCTAGCGGCGCACTCTAGCGAATGCCCTACGACAAGCGGTCGCAGAAAAAAGATGGATGCTCCCCGGTGGGGAGCTTGCTGTCTTGCTCTGGAGGGATAACGAATTTTGATGTCGTCGACGATCGGGTCCACTCTCTTTGACGTGTTTTTACTTTAATGCGTTGCGCCGCCGCCATGGCCGCGAGCAGACCGCACCAAATTCAGTGCCACCTTGATGCTTCGCGTACCACTTCGGGTCGGTCTCGGCATGTAGTGAAGCTCAGGTCGATATGGGTCGAAGGTCGTTTTGAGCTGCTTGTACCATCGCATAAGGATCACATTCAATCGCTGGCGAACCAACATCGACGACGATTGCGTGGTCAAACTGGTGTCCTCTCAATGCGGTTTGCCGAGGACGGACGCGAAGGGCACGATAAACATCTCATCGCCGTAATCGTCGCTGACATGCAAGATCCAGCTGCGCCAATCCTCCAGGCTGGGCGCCATGATAAGCGACCGCACAACGAGGGTGGCATGATCATGCGCTTCGGCAAGGTCGCCTAGAACAGCGCCGCTTCGATCGATTAGGACCCCGTCAGCAGTGGAGCAATGGAAATAGATCTGAGCCATGTTCCGTCTCCTGCAAAAGAGCGAAGAAAGTGCAGGTTACGAATAGCACCAGGAATATCGCCGAAAAATTCGGGTCGAATCCCTAAGGAGAGGTACGGAGGCCGACCGATTTGCGCCAGGCGGAGGTCTTCTGCGCGGCTTTCAGTTGTCCGCCTTGCTCTTTATCCGAATGTCGCTGTGCGGAACGGCCTGATAGAGGTGATAATATCGGCGGCCATCGTTATAAGGGGCTGCGGGGCCAATAATGATATCCATAATCGTAGAATATTCCCGCGTTGTTCAGCCGCCGAGATCTGCCATTCGTGCAAGATGATTCTTCATTGGGGCGAACCGACCGGCTTCGCAAGGCCGACATCTGACAAGTTCAGGTCCGACGGTTTGGGCGTGTCACAGCCAGTTGACGCCTTCGTGCGTGCTTCAAAGGCATCGAGCCTCAAAGCTAACGCCGCCAGCTCAAGTCTAATTTCATTGAGTTCTTGCGCTCGCTGGTCGTCCGTCTGATTCACCATGAGTACCTCCCTCGTCTTTTCCGTAAATCGACTAGGCGTTCGAGCTATGCCGCGCGGTGGAATTTAGGAGCGGACGCGATATCGTCCATCACCTTCTGCACCATCGACTGCAGCTCCTCAGCGATCGAGATCATCTCGACGTGGTTGATCGATCCGATGGTGCAGACGGGATCCACGACGGAGATTTTAACGCGGTCGCCGTCATGCTCCTAAATCACCACCTCGCAGAGCAGCATTGAGCAGATCACGTCGTCCACCTTGATGGCCCTGTATGCTAACGGCAGGCTACAGGCACTTAGAATAAGATGGGGACGCAAAATCGATGGAGCGACGTCTTTTAGAACCTGCCGTATGTCGATTTCAGTGACGATCGTGAAGTTCTGACGCTTGAGGGCCTCCTTTGTTGCGGCAACAGCGTCTGCGAAGGCCATGCTGACGTACGTGGATAAAAAGCGCATCATTGCCTCCTACTCAGAAATATTCCACTCCAACGAACCGCTGCTTCGTACTTCCGAACGCCATTATCGGTCAAAAGGCTGTCGCTGATGACCGTATCCGACCGGTGATTTGCACTATGACGATAGCCGACATTTTCACTATTCCAATGATGGCCTATCGATCTTGATCCGCATCAAGGGAGTTTTGCTTTAATCGCCAGGATTTCTCTCTCCGCAGTTTGATCCGAATCAAGGATCGCATTTTGGCAATTCGGCACACTGCCTCGAAATCCAAGAGGAGGTGGTGATGCCCGTTGATCCGATTCTGCTTTCTGCCGTCGTGGTGTCGGTATTTGCGGTCTTTTCCGGTGTGTTGATCTGGGGCGATTTGCTGTCGCAACCGATCCGGCAGGAACCAGTCAAGCGCAATAAGATGTGCCATAGCTTCTAATCCCACTCATGCTTCGGTAGCCGCGGCAATCGCACTTTGACGCAAGAGCCGGGCGCGCGGTGAATGCTCTGCGACAAGCCGGGCCCAAGAGATGACGGAATGCTCCTGGATGGAGTGTTCAAGATCAAGAGCATCCGCCAGTGGGCGGATGAGGCCCGGGAAAAGAAAACGCCCGAAAAATTCGAAAGCCAGGCTCGGAAGCGGTGTCCTAGCGATAGAACGCCGTCTTTGAAAATGACTTCGCTTTTCTCCGCGTCGACGCTGCGTGGGATCTGTAGTGATCTGCGGAAAGGACCGTAACGACGATCGGAAATGCGGCGATCGTTTGGCTCTTCTCTTCCTTGTCTTCCTGCTTTTCACCCGTGATCGTCAGATGCTGTCGGAAAGCTGAAGATCGATGTTCCTGGCATCCAGATCCGGAAGTGCGGCCGTAACTACGCTTGCGCGTTCTTCTCGAACTGCTCCAAAGCGTCAAAAGCATCGCACGCATACATCGTCGCCGGGCCGCCGCCCATCATCATGGCAACACCAAGCGTTTCAACGATTTCAGAGCGAGTTGCGCCGGCCTTCAGGGCGTCATTAACGTGATAGGCGATGCAGTTTTCGCAGCGGATGGCCACGGCGATTCCGAGCGCAATGAGTTCCTTGAATTTCACGCTCAGAGTGCCGGCGCCCGTCGCCTCCTTATGAAGGTGGGCAAATCCAGCTATGGCACCCGGCAACTCGCGGCTGAGCCGGCCCATAAGAACCTGCAGGTCATGATGTCTTGCGGGATAGTCGATACTCATTTTTCCGTTTCCTTTTCAATAAGTTTGGCAGGCGTCGAAAGCCATTCGCTGAGCGTCTGCAAAAACCGCGCAGCGTCGCCGCCAAAGACTACCCGATGGTCGCAGCTGAGCGTGCAAGACGTACCGTCAGGCTTCACGGAACCAATGGACAGAATTGCTGATGCACCGGTCGGAACGATGGAATCGAACGAATGCACCACCGGAAAAATGCCGAGATCCGAAAGATAGAAAGTGGCGCCGCGATAATCACTTGGCAAAAGGCGCCGGGATTTGACCTTTTCTCGCAACATCCGCCAGTCATCGGCGAGTTCGGCCAGCGAACGGCCGGATACGTCGCGAAGAACCGGGGTGATAAGACCCTCCAGGCTGTCCACGGCAATGCCGATATCGACGCGATCGCGATAGGCGAGGCCTTCCGGGGTGTACGCCGCATTAAATACCGCGTGTTTTGCGATCGTATTCGCGCAAGCGCGCGCCAATAGCAGCGTGACCGATAGCTTCTGGTCTCTGGCAAATCCGATCAGGTCCGCAAGCGGAAGCTGCGCGGTGACGTGGAAGGTAGGCGTTGCCGCGCTTGCGATCATGCTTCGTGCCACGGCTTCGCGCAGGCTCGAGGCACGTTCAATTCGGAAGGCTGGTCCCGCAGCGAGATCGAACGCAGCGCCAGAAACCGCAGGCACGGATTCGGTGCGTTCCTCGGGATTGCTTGCGGCAGCCGCCGGCTGCTGGGCAGCCCTGGCAGGAGCGACATTGGCGTGGCGGGCGAGGGCGCGCGCCCGCGGCGAAAGCAGAATTTCCTGATGACGATCGGCGACGGCGGTCGCCGACGCCGGCGAAATCGGGCGCTTCGGCAGCGGCGTTATTGATGCCTCCGGCGATACAGCCGCCCGTACCGGAGCACCCTCGTGTGAGGGCAGCACAGCCGCGGAGGCTGATCCCGCGGCTTCAGCTACGGTATCCGCGATGAAACCGATCGCCTGTCCGACCGGGAATTCGTGATTGATCTCCGCAAGCGGAGCCGCCAAATAGCCATCATGGAAGGCCTCGACCTCCATGATGGCCTTGTCGGTTTCGACCTCGGCGACCGCTTCGCCCGAGGTCACCTTGTCGCCGGGCTTTTTAAGCCACTTTGTCAGCCGGCCGTTGTTCATCGTGTCCGACAGCGCCGGCATCGTGATTGGCTGTTTCATTGCGTGTTTCCTGGTCTGTAGCAGAGTGATAAAGTGAGCGCGCCGCTTCAACGATATCGGGGACGCGCGGAATGCTGGCTGCCTCCAGAGCCCCGTTGAACGGCGTCGGAATGTCGAGGCCCGCAAGCCGCCGCACCGGTGCGTCGAGCGAAAAGAAGCATCGCTCAGTCAGGGTCGATGCGATCTCGCCGCCTACGCCGCCAAACCTGCAATCTTCCTCGACCACAAGCAGCCGGTGCGTCTTGTCTATCGACGCCGTGCATGTATTCCAATCTATCGGGCTAAGGCTGCGCAGATCGATGACCTCCGCCTCGATACCCTCTTTCGCGAGTGCGGTTGCGGCTTCCTGAGCCAGCAGCGCCATCCGCGAATAGCTGACGATGGTGAGGTCGCGGCCCGTGCGCCGAACCGCGGCGCGATGCATGGGCGGAGGGTCAGCGAGCGTGTCGACTGATCCCTTGCTGAAGTACAGCAACTCATGCTCCAGCAGAATGATGGGCTCGTCGCTGGCGATCGCCTGACGCAATTGCCAATAAGCATCCTGCGGCGTCGATGGTACAGCAACGCGCAAACCCGGAACGTTCATGAACATCGATTCGAAACGTTGCGCATGTTGCGCGCCGAGCTGGCGAGCAATCCCGCTGGGTACACGCACCACAAGCGGCATCGGAAACTGTCCCCCCGACATGAAGGGAATTTTTGCTGCGGCGTTGACGATGGAATCCAAGGCCAGCAGTACGAAATTGATGGTCATGATCTCGACTACCGGCCGCATGCCGGTGAGTGCCGCCCCGACGCCCAATCCGGTAAAACTGTTTTCCGATATCGGCGTGTCGCGCACCCGCCACTCACCGTATTTGGCAAACAGCCCTTCGGTGACGCGATAGCTGCCGCCGTAAAGGCCGACATCCTCGCCCAGCGTAAAGACCAACTCGTCGGCCTCCATCTCGGCATCCATCGCGCGATTGAGCGCCTGCCAATAGAGCAATTCCTGTGACATGACTGGATCTCCTAGATCAGGGCTTCATGGTGACGATTACAGTTCAGATGCCGCCAAGCATCGTCCATGCTCGGTTGCGTGCTTTGCAGCGCGAACTGGACGGCATCGTCCACTGCGTCTTGTACATCCTTCTTGAGAGCTTCGATTTCCACATGCTCGAGATGGCCTTCGCTCAGCAAATGCTCGGTCAGACGCGCGATATTGTCGCGGCCGATTTCGGCGAGTTCTGCAGTCGTGGGATATTTGAGTTCGAGGTTTCTGATCGTGACCGACAGCGGATCGATCGCCTGATAGGCTTTGACCTCGACCGCAGGACGATAGGTGCCCGGATCGGCCATCGAATGCCCACGATAGCGGTATGTTTCACATTCGATGAATTGCGGACCGGCGCCGTGTCGGATGAGATCCAGCGCGTGCCTGGTCGCGGCATAGACCTTGAGTACGTCCATGCCATCGACCTTTTCGGCCGGGATGTTGTACGCGGCTGCACGCTTGTGCACCTCGGGGACCGCGGAATGGCGGTGAATTTCGGTACCGATCGCGTAGTGGTTGTTCTCGCACACGAACAGAACCGGCAGGTGCCAAAGACCGGCCATATTGAGCGATTCGTGGAACGTCCCCTGGTTGACGGCGCCATCGCCAAAGAAGCAGATCACCGCCTCCGGCAAATTCCGTAACATCACGGAATAGGCGACGCCGATTGCGATCGGGCAGCTTTCGCCGACGATCGCATAGCCACCCATGAAGCGTCGATCGCGATTGAACATGTGCATCGAGCCGCCCATGCCGCCCGACATTCCAGTGGCGCGACCGAACAGTTCGGCCATGACGTCCCGCGCCGGAACTCCGCGAACCAGCGCATGCGCGTGCTCACGATAGGTGCTGACGATGTAGTCGGACGGTGTCGCCGCATTTATCACGCCGGCGCCAACCGCCTCCTCGCCTGGATACAGGTGCAGAAAGCCGACGATGTTGCCTTTGGTGTATTCTTCCGCGGCGCGTTCCTCGAACACACGTGACAGCATCATGTCACGAAGAAGACGATGCAGGATTTCGCGTTCCATTTTGGGCCTCACAGGGTTTGATTGGATCCGGGCCGACCGGATATGCGGTGACATGCGACGGTCGCGCCATGCGACCGTCGCTGTGCGAGCTAACGCAGTTGACTGGCCGCCGAACCGGTTTCCTTGATGAAGAACGCAAGGATGCCAGCAATAATGATGGCTGCGATGCCGACGCTTCCGCCCTCGGCGAAGACGTCGAGCGTGAGTGCTCCCCCGCCGGCGAGCTTCTGCAGGAGCCAGCCAAAGGCCGGCGCAGCGAAGGCACTCATCACGAAGACAAGGAAGTTAATCGCTCCGGTGGCGCTGCCTTTTACGTTGTCCGGATTGACCTCCTTGATGACCGTGTAAGGGATCATCGCGGCGCCGGAGCCGATGCCAAGCAATAGGCCGAGCAGATATGGCGGCAGGGTATTGGCGGGGAGGTAGAGAATGGCTGCGGAGGTCGCCAGCATCAGCGCCATGCCGGCCATCAGAACCGGCTTGCGGCGCCCCATGCGGTCGGAGATATAGCCCAAGACCGGCGCGCCGATGACCCAGCCCAGCGGCACCATGGAGGCGCGGTTGACGGCCTCTGCATAGTCGATGTGCCAACCCTGGCGCAGAAACGAAACGCCCCAGATCATGTCACCCACCGTCGTCGGCAGGAATAGCAATCCGGCGCAGATCCCGCACAGATACGACTGAGGATTGCTCAGAACTGTTTTGTAAGGAGAAAACATGCGCCAGACGCTGGTCTTGGCGTGTTCGGACGCATCCTGGCGCGGTGTGAAGATCAGCATGGCTACGGCGATAACAAACGTAACCGCGCCGGAGTAAATCCAGAACTGTTGCCAACTGATCGGACCATGCACCAACGGCGCGACCACGAATTGCCCGGCTGATCCGCCCAACATGCCAAAACACTGGGTAAAGCCAATCGCGGTCGCGAGATAGCGCGCCGGAAAACCGTGGGTGGCGAGATAAACCGCACCGACAAAGGCGAAGGCGGCGCCTGCGCCTTGCAACAACCGGCCTATATTCGCCGCCCAGCTGATGCTCATTCCGAACATTACAATGCCGCCTGCGAGGAAAAAAACGCCGATTGGGATCGTGTATTTCGCTCCCCAGCGATCGAGCGAAGCGCCGGCAACGATCGCGAAGGCCGAATAAGTGTAATAGTAAAGCCCCAGCAGAGAGCTCACGCCAAGCGTGGTGAGGCCGAATGCAGCCGTCAGTTCGGGCAGCATGACGCTAGGCGCCGAACGCACCGCGTATTGCATGAAATAAAACAACAGGCAGATGGCCCAAGCGACGACAAAAGCGACATGAAAACCACCGACAGCAAACGGTTTCTTTGCCAAAAGCGGCACCGATTGCACTGACATGGGGACGTCCTCCTTTATGCGGCGTCGATGCGCCGGGTTAACTGGTTTAATGGTATGGATGCCGGTTCCCCTCCGCTTGACGTGGATCAAGCGCGATAAAAAGATTGTCTCGACTTCACTTGATTTGTCGCAACGCGTCGAACTGACGCTCGATCATGCTTAGGTTTTATAATGGTGCCGGCGAAGGATTGAACATGGCCTTGATCGAAAATCGGATGTTTGCCGAAATCGCGGTCGGCGATACGGCGAGCCTGGTGCGCCAGCTCACCTACAAGGATGTCGAGGTTTTCGCGGCCATGAGTGGCGACGTGAACCCGATGCATGTCGATGCCGCGTTCGCCAAAAGCGATGTCTTTCACAGAATTGTCGCAGACGGCATGTGGGGAGGTACGCTGATCTCGACCTTGCTCGGCACCGAGCTTCCGGGGCCGGGAACGATTTGCGTCACGCAATCCCTGAATTTCCGGCGTCCGGTCGGGTTGGGCGACGTCCTTACGGTGAGCGTGACCGTGACGCAAAAGAAAGATGGCAACCGCGTGGTCCTTGATTGCAACGCGATCAATCAGGCCGGCGAGGTCGTGATCGATGGTGTCGCCGAGGTCGTTGCGCCGGTTGAAAAAATCTCACGGACTCGTATCGATATGCCTGAGGTTGCGCTGCTGGATAGAGGTCGCCACTATCGGCGTCTCATCGAAATGACGCATGGCCTTGCGCCAATTCGAACGGCGGTCATTCACCCCGTCGACGCCGTATCGCTGGTCGGTGCCATCGAAGCTGCGCATGAGAAGCTCATCGTTCCGGTTTTGGTAGGGCCCGCCGCAAGGATCCGTGCGGCCGGCGAAGCCGCGAACCTTGATCTTTCGTCCTACGAGATTGTTTCTACCGAGCATAGCGATGCCGCTGCGGTCGAGGCTGTGGCAATGGCACGATCCGGGAAGGTAGAGGCCCTTATGAAGGGCAGCCTGCACACCGACGAATTGATGCGCGCTGTCGTCGACCGCGATCACGGCTTGTGCACCTCCCGGCGCATGAGCCATGTGTTCGCTCTGGATCTGCCGAGCTATCCGCGGCCGCTTTTCATTACCGACGCGGCGATCAACATTTACCCGACGTTGGAGGATAAAAGCGACATTGTCCGGAACGCCATCGATCTCGTCCACGCGCTCGGGATCGCCATGCCGAAGGTCGCCATCTTGTCCGCAGTCGAAACGGTGTCGCCAAAGATCAAATCGACGCTCGATGCCGCGGCGCTCTGCAAGATGGCGGAGCGCGGCCAGATCACCGGTGGCGTTCTCGATGGTCCACTAGCGTTCGACAACGCGATCTCGGTGGAGGCGGCTCAGACCAAGGGTATCGTTTCTGCCGTCGCGGGTGCGGCGGATATTCTCGTTGTTCCTGATCTGGAGGCCGGTAATATGTTGGCCAAGCAGCTTGAGTATCTGGCTGGCGCCCAAATCGCCGGCATCGTGCTCGGCGCGCGCGTCCCCATCATTCTCACCAGCCGTGCCGACAAGACCCTGGCACGACTTGGGTCTTCCGCCATCGCGCTCCTCTTGGTGCGGAAAGGAAGAAATGATTCGTCAAAAACGAGTCATGCGCTCCCCAACCCGACGAATTAGCCCGGCGGCGCGCTGGTCAACTCTTCGGACATGAGATCGTCTTCTGGCGCGTTGAGTGGATGTCCAAGCTTTTCACGGGCCGCTTCTTCAATCCGGGCCGCAAGCGCCGGCTGGCGGTCCATCAGCGCGTGAAGGTCCAGCGCATCCAGAACCAGCAGCCGCGTAGGTGTCACGGCAGTCACTGTTGCCGATCGGCGCGTACGGCGCAATGCCGCGATCTCTCCGAAAAACTGGCCGGAGCCAAGCCGCAGATGCTTGTGCCGAAGCTTTACTTCGACTTCGCCATCCGCAATGAGGTACATCGCATGGGCAGCCTCGCCGCGGCGGGCGATGACCGTGCCGCTGTTAACCTTCTGCGCACGCAACATCGTCATCACATCCGCGATCTCGCTCGCAGTCAAGGTACGGAACAGCGGAATGCGCGCGACAAGGCCCCAGGTGATGATGAAATCCCTGCGGTGCACTTCGTTGGCAAAAGCGGTCGCGAAAATACCAACCGGTAGTGCCATCATCAGCAGCCCGGCAAATATCGTAAGACTTGCCAAAACGCGCCCCAGCACGGTGACCGGAACGACGTCACCGTAACCGATCGTCCCAAGCGTCACGATCGCCCACCATAGCGCATCTGGTATCGTTCCAAATCGATCGGGCTGCGCCGTGCGCTCGGCAAGGTGCATCAGTGCTGCGGCGATAAGCGCCGTGCCAAGCAAAATGACAAAGCATCCGCCAAGCGCGCGACGTTCGGAATACAGCGCGTCCAGAAGCGAACGCATCGCAGGCGAATAGCGCGTGAGCTTGAAGAAGCGTACCAGACGCATAACAAGCAATATTCTGAAATCAGAAGCAATAAAGACACTTAACCAAAGCGGAAGAATGGCCGCAAGATCGATAAGCCCTGAAAAACTAAGCACGAAACGAAGCCGGGCAAAGAAGGCGTCGCGCTTCAAAAGGGGATGCTCAGCCGCGCTCCACAGCCGCATCGCGTACTCCAGCGAGAAGACGAGCGTTGCGGCCCACTCGATCGCGCTGAGCGGCAGGGCGTATTTCTTTGCCAAGTCTGGCACGGATTCGATTACGGTTGCGGTTAGCGTGATAAGTATCAGCAGAATCAGGAAGCGATTGACCGCAAGACTCGCGCCTCCGGCGCCATCGCCCTGTTCAAGAACGACGTAGACGCGGCGGCGCAACTTGCCGATGCGTGTTTTCGCCTGCGAGACAGTGTGAAGAGCGAGGGTCAATGTGACATCAGTGTCGGCACGGTCATGGACTGGAACATGCCGCGCGTGACACCACCCAGGATACGTTCGTTCAGACGCGAATGGCCGTAACCCCCCATGACGATCAGATCCAGGCCAGTGTCGGCCGCGATAGACAAGATTATCGGCTGGATATCCGCGCGGTCAGCGCTCATGCGCACGATGTCTGCGGTCAGCTCGTGGCGAGCGAGATGAGCTTTCAGAGTTGCGGCGGACACATCCGCTGATATTTCCGTCTCATTGATGGTGATGATGGTGATGGTTTGCGCGCGAGCGAGAAACGGTGCGGCGTCGCGAAGGGCGCGTGCAGCCAGGCGGCTTCCATCCCAGGCGATACCGATGTGCTTTGGCTCAAACGGACCTTTATGCGTGTATGGAATAAAAACGACCGGGCCGCCGGATTGGAAAAGCATCTCCTGCGGTACGGTGTTGTCGAACGTGTCGCGGTCGGGTTCTGGCTGCAGCACGACCGTCAAGTCGTAGAGTCGTGCCAACGTGCCTGCGGTTGCCGTGATTTCGGACGGACCGCCTGCAAGCGGCTGCAGAGAATAGCTGATGCCTGCGTTCCGGGCTTCCGTTTCGAACACCGCGAGCGCAGCGTTAGCCCGCACCAATGCACTTTCGTATTCGACCTCAAACATAGCCGCGACCGCAGCGCCACCATCGACGGGTAGACCCACATGGGTGGGTTGAAAGCCGATCGAAACCGCATCGAGATGCGCGGCGTACATTACCGCGAGCGAAATCGCACTGTCGGCGATCGGCCGTATCGACCGTTCCGAGGGAATGTGAACCATGATATTTTTCAACATGACAGCTCTCCATGCTTCAAGGGTGGCCGCCGATGCGGTCCGGCACGGTCACTAAAGAGCAAAAGCGTATTCGTCATTTGATCCATCTCAACACGGTGGGAGCAGCCTGCGTCTATCTACGAATTGTCGCCTGTGTGCTCCGCATGGGAATGGTCGAAGGATGGAAATATGGCCCGAGTTGCACTGGTCTCTGGCGGAACACGCGGCATCGGTGCTGCCATCTCCGAGGCGCTCCTCAAGGCCGGGTATTGCGTGGCCGCGACCTATGCCGGCAATGAGGTCGCCGCAAAAGCCTTCCGGGCGAAGACAGGCGCCGCTGTGTACTGCTGGGATGCCGGCGATTTCGAAGCCTGCACCGCGGGCATCCGGGAGGTTGAAGCCGCCGTCGGACCGATCGATGTCCTGGTCAACAACGCCGGGATCGTCCGGGATAGTTCTTTGCACAAGATGACCAAGGCCCAGTGGGATGCGGTCATTGCCACCGACCTCAATGCGCTCTTCAATATGTGCCGGCCGGTGATCGAAGGCATGCGAACGCGAAAGTTCGGGCGCATTATCAACATATCCTCCATCAATGGCCAAAAAGGACAGTTCGGCCAGACCAATTACTCCGCCGCCAAGGCGGGCGATCTTGGCTTCACCCGCGCACTGGCGCTTAAGTCGGCCCGTTCGGGGATCACGGTGAATGCCATTTGCCCGGGTTATATCCATACCGAGATGCTGGACGCTGTCGCACCGGAGGTGATGGCAAAGAGTATTCTTCCGCTGATCCCCGTTGGACGCCTCGGCGAGCCCGCGGACATCGCCCGCGCCGTGGTGTTTCTCGCGGCCGACGATGCAAGCTTCATCACTGGTTCGACGCTATCGATAAATGGCGGACAATATATGAGCTAAGCGAGGAGACGAGGGATGAGGAGCTTTGACCGCAGTGAGGAGGCATTCGAAGCGAAATTCGCGCATGACGAGGAGAGCGCATTCAAGGCGCGTGCACGCGCCTTGCGGATGTTGGGATTGTGGGCCGCCGGAAAGCGCGGCGAGACGGGAAAAGCCGCGGAAGATTACGTGCGAGCTTTAATCGAAGCCGATATCGGCTCGCCCGATGCCGCCCTCGACAGACTGATTCGGGATCTCGCAGGATACGGCGTTGATGCCGGGAAAATCCGCCAAAAATGGCATGCGCTTTTCGCCATCGTGCAAGCTGTCTCGGCGTGACTAAGGTTTGAAGCCAACCTCGAAGAGTATGCCGATGAACGTATCCCACGTTATGCGCCGCTCATTCGCAACGATAAAACCCGAGGCGCCATTACTGGAGGCCGCGCAGTTGCTCCTGGAAACCAACCAGCGCGGTCTGCCGGTGATCAACGGCGAGGGGACGCTGGTCGGGATTATTTCCGAGGGCGATTTCTTGCACCGGGTTGAACTCGATATAGCCCCGCCCCCCGGGAACTGGCTGGAAGACATTATCGGCATCGAAGAGGATACCCCCGCTCGCCGTCGTATGCAGGCGCGCCTCGTCCGTGACGCGATGACCTGCGATCCCGTCTGCGTCAACGACGAGGCAACTCTCGACGAGGTCGTGGCGTTGATGGATTCGCGTCACATGGCGCAGGTCCCAGTCGTTTGCGGTGCGACCGTGGTTGGCATGATAGGTCGCGTCGAACTGCTGAGCGCCGTCGCACACGCACTGTGCTCGCAGGGACCAGATGGTCCGGAAGTTCCGCGCAGGACTGGTTCGCATTGAAGCGGCGGCGGCCTGGGTTGAGGCATCCGAGAGGCGAGGGTGGTATCGCAGCTCTGCTTCGCACAGAAAATTCAGTCGCAAGGCAACCATCGCTTTGATTTTGGTCAAGGCTGCGGCTTTCAAGGCCGCTTAAGCAAGAGAGCCCACTAAGGCTTAACCAGGAGGTATATCATGACCAAGCAATCCCTTATTCCGGTTAGGACCGAGCGCGCCGTCGCGCGCCATGAGACTAACCCGTTCGCTTTCCTTCAGCACGAGATCGACCGGCTGTTTGACGGCTTTGCCCGAAATTTCCCGTCTCTCAATGTCACGACGGCGACCATGCCCAGCATGGACGTGAGCGAGACCGACAAGGTCATGGAGATTACGGCCGAATTGCCCGGCCTTGAGAAGAAAGATGTCGAGCTGAATATCACCGATAATCTTTTGACTATCCGCGGCGAGAAGAAAAGTGAGCGCGAAGAGAAAAACAAGGACTATCATCTTGTGGAGCGCAGCTTTGGCTCTTTCGCTCGCTCGGTCGAACTGCCCGCGGGAGTGAAGCCGGAAGACATCACGGCTGAAATCGCCAAGGGTGTTCTTAAGGTGACCGTGCAGAAGCCGGCGCCCAAGCAATCCAAGCAGATCGACATCAAGACAGCGGCATAAGCGCAACGGTGTGCTTCGTGAAGTCGCGCGGCACACCATCCGCCATCGAGAAGTGGCAATTAACGAGTAAATCGCTGAAGCGATCACAGACGGTCGCTGTGCGTTCAGGTCGCGGCTGGATCTCAATTCCTCTGGCACGCTTGAAGGTTCAGGACGGGAAGTCCGCTTCGATAATTTGAACCCGATCTGCGTGAAGGCGCCAGTCCTTTACGTTCTCGGTCTCGCAGAACCTGAGCTTTGCTACCTCCGCCGCATGCGCTTGACTTGCAGCTTTGACGTCGAATGATCTTTGGCAGATTTCCGCCTCACATCCGTTATCCCCGAGAACATTCTTCAAGAACCGAGCGACGTATTGTGCCATGGTGACCTCCTTATTTTGGCGCGACGACGCGGTGATAAAAAAATTTCACGCATCCATGTTGCGCAGGCGCTGACGGTTGCGCAGGACGATCTGCCGAGCGCCGGAAAACCCGAGTACCCCCTCGCCGTGCAACTGGGAAAGTGCCCTTGAGACCGTTTCCAGCGTGAGCCCCAAATAGTCGCCGATATCCCGGCGGCACATCGGAAGCGCCATCATGCCGGTAATGGCGAGGCGACGATCCATCTCAAGAAGGAAGCTCGCGACGCGCTCCATCGCACTCTTGCGCCCGAGCAGCAGCATATGATCTTCCGCATGCCGCAGATCGCCGGCTGTCATCGTCCAAAGCTTCCGTGCGACGTTAACATCGGTTCCCGCAGCCTGGTCGAGGCTGCGGCGTTTGACCAGGCGGACGGTGGTATCCACGATGGCTTCCGCCGCCAGCCGGTGGTTGCTTCCAGATTCTAGTCCGAACACGTCGCCTGGCAGATGAAACGCCCCGATTTGACGCCGACCATCGGAAAGCAGTTTGTACGTCCGGACGGAACCCTGAACGACCTGATAGACGTATTCCGCGGGCTCGTCTTCTCCGTAGATCTCTTCATCTTTCCCGTAGGAGAACTCGGTAGTGACGAGGCCGGCATGACCAGCGAGCAAGCCGAACTGATCGGCTGTCGGGCAGATAGCCGGGCGGATTTTGGTGCCGATAACCGATGGAGTGAGCGATTGGGTTTGCATTTGCCGTCTCCTGTGCAGCGGATGGTTAATGCTTACGCTGGACGGTCGCGGCTGGATATTTCGCTCGATATCTTAAGGGGATGTACCTAAGTAATTTACCGGAGGTCGTCGCTGGTACTCAGGGGTTGGCGACCGGACCGGTTTCCCGAATGGCACGCCGAATGCGGGCGACAAGGCTCTCCTCGATATGGGGCTTCAACAGAACGTCGTATACTCCAGCGACAGCGGCTTTCGCCGGTATATTGTCGTCGGGGTAGCCGGTAATGAGGATAATTGGCGTGGCGACATCGCGGCTGCGTAACTGGCTTGCCAGATCGATGCCGTTGATATTGGGCATTTTGTAGTCGATCACAAAGCAGTCAGCCCCCTTTGTAGCGATCGCGTTCAGCAGTGCTTGACCATTCCTGAACGTCTCGACGTCGAACCCGTCCGTTTCGAGCAAAAATCGCAGCGAGCCGAGGACGCCCGGGTCGTCATCGACAACGTATACGATGGGCTTGGCGGCAGTCGAGGACATCACGAATCCTGCGCACGTTGGGACGATTGATGTGATCTATAGAGCACATTTTGGGAAGAGCGACTTGACTTGGCTCAATCCTTGAATACGCCGCCACGCATCGCCAGCCGCACCAGTTCCGAGAGGCTGGCCGCCTGCATCTTGGTCATCACATTGGCCCGGTAAACCTCGATCGTGCGCGGGCTGATATCGTACTCTCTGGCAATCAGCTTGTTCGAGAGCCCAGCGATGAGCCCGTCCATCACCTGGCGCTCGCGAGGACTGAGGCTTGCTATCCGCGATTGTATCTCGAGCGTCGCCGTTTCGTTCTTGACGCCTGGCTCCGCCCGCCTGAGCGCGGCTTCGATCATTCCGATCAACCGGTCGTCCTCGAACGGCTTTTCAATGAAATCCATTGCCCCGAGCTTCATCGCCTCCACGGCAAGTGGGACATCGCCATGCCCGGTCATGATCACGGCCGGAAACAGGCTACCGCTCGCCTTGAGACGTTTTAGAAGTTCAATGCCGTCAATACCGGGCATGCGTACATCGGACACCACGCATCCGAAGTCGAGGGTGGAGAGGGCATCGAGAAAATTTAGAGCGGATTCGAATAGCGAAACCTGAAAATCGGCGGCAGCGAGCAGGAAGTCGAGCGAGTCGCGCATCGCCTCGTCGTCATCGATGACGTAGACCTTTCCCCTATGTGCCATTGGTCAAACTCTCACTTGATGCTGCAGGCAGCGTGAAGCGAAAGGTGGCGCCGCCCAATTCATTGGCTTCGGCCCACATCCGGCCGCCATGCGCCTCGACGATTGAACGGCTGATGGATAGCCCTACACCCATGCCCGCTTCCTTTGTCGTAAAAAAGGTTTGGAACAGGTTGGATTTGGCGTCATCGTCGAATCCGGAGCCGGTGTCGGAAACCGTAACTTCGATCATGTCGTCGGCCACCTTGGTGTTCGATGCGGCGAGTTCCCGTCGCGGCGTCTGCGCCATAGCCTCCAGAGCATTGCGAAACAGGTTTACCAGTACCTGCTGAATCTGGACGCGATCCACCAGCACCAGATCGTGCTGGTGATCCAGATTGAAACGAAGCCTGACGCCTTGCTCGCGGGCGCCCGTTAGTCCGAGCGCACCGGCCTCTTCAATCAACTTCGAAATGCTTTCAACGCGCTTTTCCAATTCGCCGCGCGAGACGAAGTCGCGCAGGCGACGGATGATCTGACCGGCGCGAATCGCCTGTTCAGCGGCGCGATCCAGAGCATGCTCGATTTTAGGTCTGTTGGGGTCGGAGCTTGCCATCAGGAGGCGGCGCGAACCCTTCATGTAATTGCTGATGGCAGCGAGAGGTTGATTGAGTTCGTGTGCAAGCGCGGAAGCCATTTCTCCCATCGCACTCAAACGTGAAACGTGCACAAGCTCTGATTGGAGTTCCTGAAGCCGGGTCTGCGTCTGTTGATGTTCGGTCAAGTCGTGGACAAATCCAGTGAAATAGGGCACGCCGCCGGATTGCATCTCACCGATCGAAAGATGCATCGGGAAGGTAGTTCCGTCCTTGCGTTGACCGGTCACGATGCGTCCGACACCGATAATATGTCGCTCGCCCGTGGACAGATAACGCGCCAGATACCCGTCGTGGTTTGAACGATCCGGATTTGGCATCAGTATACTGACATTCTGACCGATCGCCTCGTGTTCGGGATAACCGAATTGTCGCTCCGCGGCGCTACTAAAGAACTGGATGATGCCGTTCCCGTCGATAACAATCATCGAATCGGGGATCGTCTCGAGTATCGAACGGAGGTGGCTTTCCCTCGTTCTGAGGGCCTCTTCGACCTGCTTCTGTTCGGCGATTTCGATAATGAGCCCGCTGAGGTGCCGCGGGATTCCTTGTTCATCTTTTACCACACTGCCACGCGCGCGAACCCAATGGCTCAACCGTGCGGGTCCAACCACCTGATACTGCATATCGAAACTAGAGCCGGTCTCGACCGAGCGCTTCACAGCCTGATCGGTTGGTTCGCGGTCTTGGGGTTCTAGCAGTGAAAGGAACAGTTCGTAGGTAAGGGGCAGTTCGTCAGGGACGCCAAACAGTTTCCTGGCCGTCTTGGACCAAAGCAACTTGTGCGTCGAAAGATCAAGGTCCCAGATCCCGATGCCGGCCCCTTCAATGCCTAACCGAAAACGCTCGTCGCGAACCGGATCGTCGGACGCTAAATGTGGGGTGGTTGTCACGTTTCTCCTGCGGTGCTGCGTAGCCTGTGACCGCGATCGCAGAATACCAACATGCTCAGTAGCAGGCTACCCCTTTTGCCGCCCTTTGCTAGCTTTTGCGGGTCGATGCCGAGGGGATATTTGTTCGCGTCGAAAATGGCAGCGGGCTGGGTGCCATCGCTCTCTCAAGCGGGTGTGCCCGGCACAGCTTCGAAACGCATCTGGCTTCCACATCAACTCGGCGTCCTTTATAACTGCCAGCAAGAGCCTGATAGCGAGTAGGTAGAATTCTACGGCCACCTGCTCATCCGTACATTCCGCAGCAAGCCGCAGAGACCGCCGCGAACACTGTAAAACGACATCTGAAATATGCATCATGCCCTCCTAGTCAAAAATTGAATGATGATTCATCTCAGGATTGAAAACCTGATCTCGATCAACCCAGCGAGAAAAGGCGGTCTTGGAAGCCACGGGGGGTCCGCCACCAGAGCAGCGCGACGAATGTTTA
This sequence comes from uncultured Alphaproteobacteria bacterium, assembly GCA_963811915.1. Taxonomy (GTDB): domain Bacteria; phylum Pseudomonadota; class Alphaproteobacteria; order Rhizobiales; family Xanthobacteraceae; genus Bradyrhizobium. The sequence continues at coordinate 402,685 of CAWETC010000013.1, read as the reverse complement.
GAACCAGCATGCGAATCATCAATTCCTTGATCTGTCTCATTCTCCATCACAAGAACCGGCCTACTAATCGAATTGCATCCATCGGTTCGGGAGGGAATAATGACGTATGCGACGGTGATGGTCGGTCTGGCGCTTGATCGGTCGAACGACGCCTGCCTGGAAATCGCGGGGCAGTTGGCGAAGCGGTTCAACGCCTGTGCGATCGGAGTAATCGCCGGCGAGTTCAGCCCGCCGCTTTACTTCACTGCGGGTGAGCAGGCCCAGCAGGTGATCGACCGGGGTCAGGCCGAGATCAGAAGTCGGATTGCCGAGGTCGAAGCGCAGTTCCGCGCGGCGATGCAGAACCGCGCGGCGGCTCTGGAATGGCGTTGCGCCGAGGACTTTCCGACCAGATTTATCGTCCAGCAGGCACGGGCAGCCGACATCATCGTTGTCGGAGCGAACAGAGGCGATGCACTTGCGAACCCATTCATTCGAGCCAGCCTGGGCGACCTTCTCATGCAAACAGGAAGGCCACTACTGGTTGTTCCCGATGCCAGCGACTGGCTCGATTTGCGGACTGTTTTGATCGCCTGGAAGGATACGCCCGAGTGCCGGCGGGCCGTTGTCGATGCATTGCCGATCTTGCGCGAAGCCAAGAACGTGATTGTGGCCGAAATCATTGAGGACGAGGCCGATCGATCGGCGGCATTATCAGGGATAGAGGATCTGGTTGCCTGGTTATTGCGCCATGGCGTGGTTGCCGCACAACGGGTGCCCGGTGAATGCGGCAATGCCGCAGCGCAACTCGACAGGATCGCGTCGGAGGTCGGCGCCGGACTGGTGGTCGCGGGCGCCTATGGTCATTCCCGATTTCGCGAATGGGTTTTCGGTGGTGTCACCAAACATCTCCTCAATCCCTATAGCCGATGTTCGCTGCTCTCTCGCTGACGCCGTCGGAATTGACCTTGATCAAATCAGGTTTTCAAAATCGTAGTTATATTTATATTTTTAACCCCATCGGATTGAGCGGTTGGCACCTTGTACAAGTTCCTTGAACAAATGACTGTCAACTCCATGACGCGGAACGTCAAGACGGTGTCGCGTGGCCTGACGCTGCAGGAACTCGAACACTTGTTTGAACAGGACGACTTCAACGCCTATCCGGTCGAGGAAGGGTCCCATGTCGTTGGCCTGGTCTCAAAGTTCGATTTTCTGAATTGCTTCGTATTTACGACGTCTCGCATGATACCATGCTATGATGATCTTATGAAACGAACCGTCGCGGATGTCATGACGCCGGATTTCATCTATGTCCGAGAGGAGACCAGGTTGACAAGGGTGCTTCAACTCATGGTCGACCATCGAATCCGAAGCATGCCGGTAATCGAGGACGATCATCGGCTCGTGGGCATGATTTCGCGCGAAGACGTGATGCGGGCGCTGCGGCGCTGTACCAACGAAAACGACTAATTTCTGCTGACCGGCGGAGGGGCTGGGTCGTGTTTGGCCTCTTCTCCAAAGCCACTCTCCAAAACTACATCTCCAATGCCGCTCGGCGCGGATGCTCCAAACGGAGTAGGCCGCCACGCCTCGCGCAACCGTTCTGGCCTTTTAGATACTGCAGCCCTACAGCAGCGGCAGACATCCCGTATCTGTCCGAGCCGCCGGCGATATCGCGAGCCGGCGAACACGATTTCCGTCGGTCAATACCCTAAAAAACAACGCCGCTTAGGTCTGCAACGCCTGATTCAGAAGCTGGCTTAGCTCGCCTTTGCCAGATTCTCGTCTTCCGGCGAGTTCAGGTACATCCCGGACATCGTGTCGACCCAGCACAGATGGTCGTGAACTGTCTTTACTCCGGTGACATTCTCCGCAGCGACGACAGCGGCCTGTCGCGAGCGCTCTTCGGTTATGACGCCGCTCAAGTGGACGATCCCGTCGCGCACCGTGACGCTGAGGCCGAAGGGACACCAAGTGTTCTTCTCAAGCGTGTCGATTATGCGATTGCGAATATGGTCATCGTCAGCGGTCGGGTCGGGAATTTCGCGTGCCAGGCTGGCGACTGCCTGCAGGAGATTGGAGCGCGATACAATGCCGACCAGCTTGTCGCCGCGCATCACCGGCAGTCGCTTCACACCGTTCTTTTCCATCAATTCCACGATCTTCTCGAGATCTGTGTCTTCATTGATGGTCAGCGGATCCGGCGTCATGATCTCGGCAACCTTGCGGCCGTGCTCGTGCACGAAATCGGTTGCCTCTTTGCCCGAGCCGAGAATGAATTTTAGAAGTCGGCCACGCCTGCGCTGTGTGCCAATTTCACTGCGGCGAATGAAGTCCCCTTCCGAAATGATACCGACGAGCTGGCCGGCCGCGTTGACCACCGGCAGCCCGCTGATATGTCGTTGCAACATGGTGTTTGCGGCTTCGACGATCGGCGTCTCCGGTGCGACGGTGATAACGGATTGGGTCATGATCTGATGAGCGCGCACGGCGGCCTCCACTGGCTGGAATTGATAGCAATATAACTATTCGTACCGGCAGGCCTCGATTTGACCCAAGTCAAGCGCCGAACTGTCAATTGCCGAACTCTTGCTGCTTGATGCAGCTCAATGTGAGCTTCGGGCCAGCATCGTATTATTTTAAATAATGCAAAAGTTGGAGGTGGCCATGCTCGAATTTTATGAACCCGGTGCGGCGATTATCGAGGACTCGACGGCTAACGCCGTGGCACGAGCGACCAAAGCGAACAGGCGCGCCTTGGACTTCATGTTCGGCGCGCAAAAAGTGGTGCTTGACGAGATAGCGTTCGTCGGCAGTGAGATATTCGATCGAACACGAACCGAGATGAACCTCTTCAATGAAATTGCCTCGAAAATGGCCGGCACGCATTCAGTCAAGGATCTAAAGGCGGCATTCGAGGAATGCGGCCAGCACCAGATCGACTTTGTCCGTCGTGACAGTGAGCGGCTGTTCAAGCACGGTAGGCGGATGGTCGAAACGACCTCTAACCTCCTCAATATCCAGTCGCAGGATTGATCGGTCGAGCCCGTTTCCGGATTGAATATCGATCATCAACCAGAGGTAAAAGCGATATGGATCATGTGCCCGCGATATCGAGCCTCCCGGAGGCCAAAGTGGCGATATTGCCATGTCGCGCTCACGAACCGGGCTTTGGCGAAGACCGTGTTAATGTGCCGAATGAGCGCCGCTCCCGGCCTGCACCCGTGACCTCCGAAGTCCGGCCGCGGGAGGCTTACCGGTTCGATCGCGAATTCCATGCGGTGCTGGCCCGCCTGACCGCCGGCATATCGCCAGTTGCCCTGTCGCTAGCCTTTATCGACTGGGCTTCGCATTTGGCGGCGGCGCCGCAGCAGCAAATGGAGATTGCGCAGGACGCTTTGCGGAGCGCGAATAGGTTCTGCCAATCTGCGCTTCATTGCCTCTCTCCCGGCCAGGAGCCTTGGTCCCTGATCAAGCCGCAGCCGCAGGATCGACGCTTTGCGGCGCCGGAGTGGGAGCGTCCGCCGTTCAATTTGCTCGCGCAGGCATTTCTGCTGAAAGAGCAATGGTGGCATGAGGCGACCACCGGCGTACGCGGTGTCGCCCCGCGGAACGAGGCGATTGTCGAATTCTCCGTGCGACAGGTGCTTGATATGCTGGCGCCATCCAATTTTGCTGTTGCCAATCCCGAAGTGCTGGACAAGGCGTTCCGAAGCGGTGGCGAGAATTTCGTGTTCGGATGGCAGAATTGGCTCGCTGACTGGATGCAATTACTGTCCGCTGGCAAGCCGGCCTCGGACAGTAATTTTGTCGTCGGCAAGACGGTAGCGACGTCTCGTGGCAAGGTGGTATTTCGAAACGACCTGATCGAGCTGATCCAGTACTACCCCACGACGGGCAAGGTGCGTCCGGAGCCGATCCTGATCGTTCCCGCCTGGATCATGAAATACTACATTCTCGACCTGTCGCCGCAAAACTCGCTGGTTCAGTTCCTGACCGGGGAAGGCTTTACCGTCTTCATGATTTCCTGGCGGAATCCGGGGGCAGGCGATCGCGACATCGCTTTCGACGACTATCGCAAGCTTGGCGTGAAAGCCGCGCTGGATGCCATCGGTGAGGTTGTCCCGGGCCGTCAAATCCATGCCCTGGGCTATTGCCTAGGCGGGACGTTGCTGTCGATTGCCGCCGCGGCGATGGCGCGGGAAGGTGATGCCCGATTGAAATCGATCAGTTTGCTCGCGGCGCAGACGGATTTTACCGAAGCGGGTGAGCTGACCTTGTTCATCAACGAGAGCCAGGTCGCATTTCTCGAAGACATGATGTGGGAACGCGGCGTTCTCGACACCACGCAGATGGCGGGCGCGTTCCAGTTGCTGCGCTCGAATGATCTGATCTGGTCAAAGCTAACTCGCGACTATCTTATGGGAGAGCGGGCGCCGCCCAGCGACCTGATGGCCTGGAACGCTGACGCCACACGCCTTCCATACCGAATGCATTCCGAATATCTGCGGCACCTGTTTCTCAACAACGACCTCGCTGAGGGCCGCTACCTCGTCGAAGGAAGACCGGTTGCTCTGTCGGATATTCACGCGCCGATATTCGTGGTCGGGACGGTTCGCGACCACGTTGCGCCCTGGAGATCCACCTACAAGATAAATTATCAGGTGGAAGCCGACGTCACGTACCTCTTGACCAGCGGTGGCCACAATGCGGGCATCGTAGCGCCACCGGGGGAGGAGGGACATTCCTATCAGGTCAGGACGAAAGCTGCGGATGCGGCCTATATCGGTCCAGACGAATGGCTGAAGGCCGTCCCCAGCGTTGAAGGGTCCTGGTGGCCGGAGTGGGCGAGGTGGCTAACCGCACAATCCGGCGAGCCGTGCGGGCCGCCCCGGATGGGCGTCGGACGCGCGGATGGTCAAGGTTTGCCCGATGCACCGGGCGACTATGTCCGACTTTGACTTCAGTGGCACCTAACCCCCGAAGCGGCTTCAGCGCAGCCAGCTTCCGGTAAGCCATGGCGGCGCTTCGTATCGGTCGTTTTTCTCGCTTCCGGCCGGCAAATTGTGCGGGCGCGCAGACGCCCTCGTTGCAGAGCGGCAGCCAGAGATTGGCCTTTTGCATCGTCGTTCAATTGCCCTAGATATTTTTGCGCTTGACGCAAATGCTTTAGCTCAGGTTGTTGCCGGGGTAATCCTTCATTCCGAAATAGGTCTTCGAAGAAGACGGTCGAATAATATGATTTCCTGTTCATCAGCCGCAGCCGATAGCGCTTTTTCGCGCTCATATCGCAAAGTTTGCGGCTCTTCTTGAGAAGTTTTCCCGTCATCGCACCAGACGCCGATGAGCCTGCGCCGCTTTGCTTTTCAGGACTGATAGTCGACCGGCCGCTGTTTGCTGGCAGCCTCAAGTCGCCCGATCGCGACATCGAGATATCGCACGGCCCCAAGCTCGGCGCGTAGCCACTTCAATTCGGCGCTGATTTGCTTCCGCTGGGAGTCGGCAACCATCGGTGAGAAAAACGAGATGGCCGTGCGCAGGCGCGTGAGCGCTACGCGCATTTGATGCAGCGCTTCGGGATCGCCTCTGCATGTCGTGACGTGATTTGCCGTCAAATCCGCAAGACATCTGCGCGCCACCACCCGAAATGCCGTGTCGCAGGCCTCACCGGATTTAACCGCGAGTGCGACCGCGGCGTCCGTTCGGTGCGAGAAGTACTCCTACTTCCTGATCTCGGGAATGGCGACATGTCCTAGGCGGCCTGGGGATGCGTAATTCGTGCTTGGCACTGCTTCAGGGTCTGTTCGGGTGTTCCGGAGGCATCAATGATGGCCCAATCGACCGCGCCGATATCATATTGTTCCTGAAGCCCGGCGATCTCGGGCGTGGCGTCGGATGCATCGCCCTCGCGACGACGAACACGGCTCTGTCTGGTCGCAAGGTCGGTTGCCAGAAAGAAGCCGACAAAGTGGATGTTGTGCTTGAGCGCAGCCTCGCGTATCGCAGCGCGTTCCATTTCAGTGGCAAACACCGCATCGACTACCACGGAATGGCCTTGAACAAGGATGCCTGAGGCTCGCTGTACGAGGGCATCGTAAATCTGCTGGGTAATCTGTGGCTGGTAGGCGTTCGCGGGCAGCCGGTCCGTTTCATTGCGTTGAAAGTGCTGCTTCCGCAGAACGTCGCTGCGCAATACGATCGCTCCCGGCAACGGCATGACATCGGGCGCAAGGGAGTGGGCTAAAACCGACTTTCCGGTCCCCGATAGGCCGCCAATCGCGACCAGCGTCGGTGTCGCGGGGTGGATCAGCCGGCGGGCAAGTTCAAAATATTCGCAGGCGGCCCGCATGTCATCCGCATCTTGGCGGGACGCCTGGGTGAGGCGAGCGAGCAGTACGTTGGCGCGGATGGCTGCGCGGAGCGACATAAACAACGGAAGCGCGGCGAGCGCATCGAGCTGTTCGATGGACGCCTTCTTCAGATACCTGTTGAGGAGGGCGTTTGCGGCGGCATGCCGGTCGTATCGAATGAAATCCATCATAGGGAATGCGAGATCGTAGAGCACATCGACAGAGGCAATGGTCGCATCGAACTCAATCGCATCAAACAAAACAGGCTTGCCATCGATCAGCACAATGTTCGCCAGATGCAAGTCGCCATGGCAACGCCGCACGTGTCCCTGCTGGCCGCGCTGCTCCAGCAACTTGCGGACCCTAAGAAACGCAGACTGAGACGCGTCGTCGAGGTCGTCAACATCGCTTGCAGGAAAGCAAGCTGTGGTTCGGAATGCTGCGGTATTGCGCTTGATGAATGCCGGAATGGATTTGATCCAGGCTTCAGCCGGCGCCGGCGGTGCGACGGCGTGAGAGGCCGCGATCGCGTCGGCGATGAAGTCAACGAGGTTGCGATCCGGCTCGCCAGCTTCTGCCAGATGATCGATGGTCTGACGCTCGTCGAAGCGGGTCATTTCGATTGCAAATTCAACCGGTATGCCATCTCCGTCGATGCTTAGCGATCCATCGCTACCTTGTGTAATCGGGACGACGCGACGGTAAATTTGCGGTGCAAATTGCCTGTTGATTTTCATTTCCTCATCGCAGGCGGCTTTCCGCTTCGACAACGTCGAGTAATCGAGATATGGATAACGGACGGCGCGTTTGACCTTCAGCGCACGGGTGCCTTCGAGGAAGACTGACGCTGCGTGAGTGTCGATGCGGCACACGCCGGGATGTGTGGCCGGATCCATCAGAAATGCGAAGACCTTCTCCTGCACGCCGGCATCGGCTGATATCGAACCTGTCATGCTGTGGACCTAGGGTTTGAGCACTGCGGCACCCAGGATTTGTCCCGTCCGCAGCTTTTGAAGGACCTCGTTGGCCTCAACAAGCGGGAATGGCGTCGTCTGGGTCCGGATCCCGGCCTGTGGGACGATTTTCAGGAAATCCAGTCCGTCCTTGCGCGTGAGGTTTGCGACCGAGACCAGTTGTCTCTCTTCCCACAAAAGCTCGTAGGGAAAGCCTGGAATGTCACTCATGTGGATTCCAGCGCATACCACCTTGCCGCCCTTGCGTACCGCGCGGAGTGCCGCAGGCACCAATTCTCCGGCGGGAGCATAGATAATGGCGGCGTCGAGCGGAGTGTCTGGCCGTTGGTCCGACGCGCCGGCCCACACCGCGCCGAGTTGGCGGGCAAAGTCCTGCGCCGCAGTGTCATCACGCCGCGTGAAAGCATAGATGGACCGGCCCTGCCAGCGCGCGATCTGGGCGACGATGTGCCCGGCCGCGCCGAAGCCATAGATACCGAGCCGCTCGGCATTGCCAGCCATCACCAGCGATCGCCAACCGATCAGGCCGGCGCACAATAGCGGCGCGATCGAAACATCGTCACCGTCTTCTCCGAGCGGGAAAGCATAGCGCGCGTCGGCAATGGTGTGCGTGGCGAAACCGCCGTCCCGCGTGTATCCGGTGAAGAGGGGACGATCGCAGAGATTTTCCATGCCCTGCTTACAAAACCGACAGATGCCGCAGGTGTACCCGAGCCAGGGGATTCCGACCCGGTCACCGACCCGATGTATCGTGACGTTGCTGCCGACGAGGTCGACACGGCCGACGATTTCATGGCCCGGAACGATCGGATATTTGATGCTGGGAAGCTCCGCATCGACGACATGAAGGTCGGTCCGGCAGACGCCACAGGCGCTCACCTTAACGCGAATTTCTTCGGCGCCGGGGATGGGATCGGCGCGCTCCTGCATCTGCAGAGGCGTCGCCTGGGCAGATAACACCATTGCACGCATCGATTTCTCCATTCGCTGACAGATAGCGTACCGCATACGGCCTGAGGCCGGCGAGCCCTTGACCTCGATCAAGGGCGGGACCGGGGATCGTCCCGTACCCATCGCTTGACGAAGATCAAAAGCGGACGCGAGCAAACGCCTATGGTTATCGATAAAGGAGAGCGCACATGGCGATCAAGGATATCTTCTTGCCGCTTGTCGGCGAACCAGACGCGGGGGCGATTGCTGCAATCGACAAATGCATGGCGGTCGCCGGAAATTTAGGCGCCCGGGTTAGCACAGTGGCAGTTGAGGAGGATATTCTGGCTCGGCCGAAGGTAATGATCTCCGATGATCTCGACAATACGGCGGCGTTAGAGGCCGTGCGCAGCGTATCGGGCGCCCATGAATTGCTGAAGGCGTTTGACAGCGCCGCGATCCGGTTTGGCGTTCGCAACGAGCAAACCCTCAGCCGGCTCGCCGTTGCGGACATTCCAGGGAATTTCGCAACATATGCGCGGCTCAAGGATCTGTCGCTTGTCCCGGTCAAGACCGGTGATGGCCGGTCGGAAAAGATTATCGAAGGACTGATATTCGAAGTCGGGCAGGCCGATCCTGATGTGTCCAGAAGAGTTCGCCGCCGAATTGCCCGTGGTGTTCGACGATGTCGTGATAGCTTGGGATCATACGGTGCAGGCCGCACGGGCTGTGGCCGATGCGCTGCCGATTCTTCAGTCCGCGGCCAGCGTCCGAATTATCACTGCAACTGACAGCAAAACATTAGAGCAACAAGCCTCCGGGGCCGCGCTTGCAAGCCATCTCGCAGAACACGGAATCAACGCCACATTTGAAACGGTGAGGATCGACGGTAGTTCGGTCGGAAAGGTGTTCGAGGCCTATGTGATCGCCAATGCGCTGGATCTTCTGGTGATGGGCGCCTATCGTCATTCCCGGCTGAACGAAATGATGTGGGGTGGTGCAACCAAAACCGTCATCACTCGGCCACCGTGCTGGGTCATGATGTCGCACTAGCGATATGCCCAACGTCAATTCAAGCTGCAGATATCCAGGCTGGCCCAGCCCGAACGATTGATCCGATGTCGACCTATCGTTTGAAAAATCTGCTGTCGCCCCGATCGGTTGCACTGGTCGGAGCTAGTCCGCGCCAGGGCTCCGTCGGGCGGGCCATTCTCAGGAATATTCAGAAGGCGAATTTCAAGGGCGAATTCGGGCTGGTGAATTCGCATTATGCCGAGATCGACGGCGTTGCCACGGTGAGTAACTTAAGTAGCCTGCCTTTTGTCCCTGAACTTGTGGTGATTACGGCGCCGGCTACGGCGAGTTGTAGGCCTTATCGACGAAGCGGGTAAGGTCGGCGCGGCAGGCGCTCTCATCGTTTCCGCCGGGCTGGGCCACGGTACGGGATCGCTGGCAGAAGCTGCCGAGCGCGCCGCGCACAAACACGGAATACGGCTGATCGGGCCAAACTGTCTGGGCATCATGATGCCCGGTGCTGCCCTCAATGCAAGTTTCGCCGCACATATGCCTCGTCCGGGGAGCTTGGCGCTGATTTCGCAATCCGGCGCCATTGCCGCGGGCATGGTGGACTGGGCGGCGCAGCGCGGGGTGGGATTTTCGGAAATCGTTTCCATCGGCGACCAGCTCGACGTCGATATCGCCGATCTGCTCGATTACTTCGCGCTGGACGGCAAGACGCACGCGATCCTGCTCTATATCGAAGCGATCAAAGACGCCCGCAAGTTCATGTCCGCCGCGCGTGCCGCCGCGAGGATCAAGCCGGTCGTGGTCGTCAAATCCGGACGCATGGCGCAGGGGGCAAAGGCGGCTGCGACCCACACCGGCGCGCTGGCCGGTTCAGACGCCGTCTATGACGCGGCATTCCGTCGCGCTGGTATCCTGCGGGTATCGGATCTTCGCGAATTGTTCGACTGCGCCGAGACGCTGGGGCGCGTCGAACAGCCCCCGGGAAAGCGATTGGCTATCCTGACCAATGGCGGCGGCATCGGTGTCCTTGCGATCGATCGGCTGGTCGAACTCGGCGGTATCCCCGCGGCGGTCGAACCAGCCGACTCGCGAGAAGCTCGATGTTATCCTGCCGCCAACATGGTCCGGATCGAATCCCGTGATATCGTTGGCGACGCCGACGCTGCGCGCTATGCGGCGGCGCTCGAGGTGCTACTGGCCGACAGGGGCAATGACGCGGTCCTGGTCATGAATGTTCAGACCGCCATCGCTCCGGCCGGCGAGATCGTAGCCAGGGTGATCGAAATTGTCGGCAAATACCGCCGGCGGCGCCTCGGTCCGGCCAAACCCGTGCTCGCGGTTTGGGTCGGCGCGGACCAGAAAATTATCGACCTTCTGAGCGGCGCGGGGATCCCGAACTACCCCACCGAAGACGATGCGGTGCGGGGTTTCATGCATTTGGTGCGGCACCGCGAAATCGTGGCGGCACTGGCGCAGGTCCCGCCGGCAATGCCCAGCGAGTTTGTGCCGGACACCGATGCCGCCCGACAGATCGTTGCCGTGGCGCTCGCCGATGGTCGCCAGTGGCTTGACCCGATTGAGATCGCGCGGCTGTTCGAGGCCTACCAGATCCCGATGGTGCCGACATTTGCGGCGGCCGATGCCGAGCAGGCCGCCGCTCACGCCTCTGCGCTGTTCGCGCAAGGCGCTACTGTCGTGCTCAAGATCATGTCGCGAGACATCGTTCACAAGTCCGATGTCGGCGGCGTCGTTCTCATCTGACCAACGTCGACGCCGTGCGTACGGCGACGGCCGATATCCTCGCGCGGGCGAAAGCGCTGCGCCCGGAGGCGCGGATTTACGGCGTTATCGTGCAGGCGATGGTGGTTCGGCCGAAAGCGCGTGAGCTCATTCTCGGCCTCGCTGACGATCCGACCTTTGGCACCGTCATCGTATTCGGTCACGGCGGCACGGCGGTCGAGATCATCAACGACAAAGCGCTGGCACTTCCGCCGCTCGATCTGCAACTGGCCCGTGATCTGATCGAACGCACCCGCGTCTCGCGACTGTTGCGCGCCTACCGCGACGTACCCGCGGTCAAGCAGGACGCCGTTGCGATGGTTCTGGTCAAGCTGGCGCAGATGGCAGCCGACATTCCCGAAATACGCGAGCTGGACATCAATCCGTTGCTGGCGGATCAGACCGGCGTGCAGGCCGTCGATGCGCGCGTCGTCGGTCGGGCAGGTGGCGCGGAAATTCCCCGGCTCCGGCCCTGCCAATTTCGCCGTGCGGCCATATCCATCGCAATGGCAGCGGCACTCGAGGTCAAGGACGGATGGCGGATATTTGTGCGTCCGATTCGTCCGGAGGACGAGCCGCTGATCCATGAATTCCTGCGGCACGTCACCAGCCAGGATCTGCGGCTGCGGTTTTTCGCGCCGATGAAGGAATTTACCCATGAGTTTATCGCCCGGTTAACGCAGCTCGACTACGCCCGCGCGATGGCCTTTGTCGCATTCGACGAAGCCACCAACGAATTGGTCGGCGTGGTGCGGCTTCACTCGGATTCAATCTACGAGAACGGCGAATACGCGATCCTGCTCAGATCCGACCTCAAGGGCAAGGGACTGGGCTGGACATTGATGCAGCTGATCATCGAATACGCGAAATCGGAAGGACTGACACAAATATCGGGTGAGGTACTTCAGGAGAATACGGCGATGCTGAAGATGTGCCGGGAACTCGGATTCGCGGTAAAATCCGGTGCGGCAGATTACACGCTTTGCGATGTCACCCTGGAACTGAGAAGCAGTGAAGTCCGATCTGCCGATTGATCGTGTCAACCGCTGCTACCGCGTGACCAGGCTTCTAAACTGGTTCAACAGTGCCAACAGCATCACGAGCCCCATTCCGAATAGACCGATATTTTGTACCGACAGCAAAACAAAGGCGATCTGAATCTGCCAGCCCGATTGCTCGACGTCCGCGATCGGAACGACATCGGAAACGGTCAATATGCGAACAATATAGGCGGCGGAGAAGATCAGAGCGAACAATAAGAAAGCTTTAAGGAAAATACGCATTCGACCCTCCATGATTATAGGCGACTTACCGATACGACACGGTAGGTATGAGTCTCTGCACCTTCGTTGATCGACACATATTCGCCGGTTACGAAACGTTGATCCTCGAAGTGAAATCCGACCTCGTCTGGAGTATTGGCGTCAGCATCGTAGTGAAACGCCCAGCCGCCGCCCTGGCGGTGAACGAGACGGCCGTGTCTATCCTCCTTATCCGGCCGCAATCGCGTGATCCCGCATGCGTCGCGATGCTCTCGCCAGAGTAACGGATCAATCCGGTCGCTCCTATCGAGCGGCGCGACGATGACATAAGCGACGCCAGCGTCGCCTGCGGGGTGATCATGTTCACGTGCAAGCTCAATACGAATTTGTCGGAACTGCACCGGAAGCGATGCATTCAGGATAGGTTTTGGCAGGATCGGTTTTGGATGTGCGCTTTGCATGTCGGTCTCGCTCCTTGTGTGCCGGCGGCGGATGCCGAGGGCCGGGTTATGTCTGCTCTGATGCGGCTGCCTCGGGGACCTGGGTTTTTGAAGATTTTCTCAGGTTCTTGATGATGATTGTGATCAGGGGTACGATCAACAGGGGCAACAGGCCATTGAGGGGATGATGAATCATTCCGGATAGCTGCGATTGCAGCGCCCTGGCCTCACGTTGCAGCGCGTCGACCGAAGCACCATGCATTTCGTTAGCGAGTTCGAGTTCACGTCCCGCAGGCGGCCGTGCGGCGATGACAAACAGAGCAAGGGCAATCACGAAGTTCGTTGCGCCGAGAATCGCCGCGGCGGAAATGGCGCTCCAGACCTGAACCAGCGCAAAATAGGCCGATAGCTCAAGCATCAACAGGCCGAAGGCCGCGATCAATGCGGCGAATGCCCTCAGCCCAAAGCCGACAAGCAGATGTCGCATTCTCAAATCGGCGATAATTCTATCGGTGCGCCAGAGCACCCGCAGGTGTTTGACGACGTTCTCCGTGTTCACCCTAGTGTCTCCTCAACATGAAACCGACAACGGCGCCGAGCGCGAAGGCCGAAGCAAGCGAAGCGATTGCGCGATCCGATATGACGCGCTCGACGCGGTTTTCCGCGCTCAAGGTCTCGCCGAGATCGTTGAGAGCGGCCCTGACCTGGTCGGCGAGAGTATAGGCACAGCTCTTCGAGGCGTCGAAAATGCCTTCGCTGGTCGTGTTCAGCAGCCGCGTGACGTCGTCTTTGAGTGTCCGCAGCTCATCTCTCAGCTCACTTGATTCGAACATCGGTCTTGCCTCTGCATAATGATCTGGTTGCAAACTCTACGTCAGTCCACCGCGGAGCAATTGATTTGCGTCAACCGCAAGCCTTGATCGCGACCTTCTTGAGGCAGGTCAATTTGAAGGCGGTGCTCCGGTGTAGACGAGGTGTTCTATTTGACGGGGAATACAGATCTTGGCGAGCGCACCTCAACTAACGGCCACGGCATCAGGCGATGTCCTTGAGTTGCGTCCCAGCGGGTCCTGGACCGCTGCCAACGTCGCGACGCTGGAGATGCTTTCCGGCGCTGTGACGGCACAGATTGATCGGTCGAAGACCGTGAGGCTGGATATGACCGGGTTACGCGAAATCGACACGCTCGGAGCCTGGCTACTCGAAAAATTGTCACGGCGCGCGATATCCGCTGGTCGGCGCGCCGATGTGGTCGGCGTCGCCGACAACTATGTCGGGCTGATCGACGAGGTACGCCAGGTCAATCGGCACAATCCCGCGCCGGCGCCGGCGCCAAATCCTGTTCTGGTCAAGGTGAGTGATGTCGGTCGCTCCGCCATCGGTGGGATCGAAGACGTGACCGTTTTCCTGCAGATGCTGGGCTCGCTTGCGGCGGCACTTTTGGGCGTACTGCGCAGGCCGAGATCATTGCGGCTGACGTCTCTATTCTATCAGCTCTACAGGGTTGGCTGGCAGGCGATCCCGATTGTCGTGCTGATCACCTTCCTGATCGGCGCGATCATCGCGCAACAAGGCTTCTTCCACTTCCGTAAATTCGGCGCTGATTCCTATGTCGTGGATATGGTCGGCATTCTGGTTCTGCGCGAGCTTGGCGTACTGATCGTTGCCATCATGGTCGCCGGCCGCTCCGGCAGTGCCTATACCGCCGAGCTTGGCTCGATGAAAATGCGTGAGGAAATCGACGCGCTGTCAACCATGGGCCTCGATCCGGTCGAAGTGCTGATCCTGCCCCGCATCGTCGCACTGATTTGCGCGCTACCGATCCTGACCTTCATAGGATCGATGGCGGCGCTTTACGGCGGCGGTCTGGTAGCATGGTCCTACGGTGGCATGGGACCGGAGATCTTCATCGCGCGCTTGCATGACGCCGTATCGGTAACCAGCTTCGAGGTCGGCATGATCAAGGCCCCGTTCATGGCACTGGTGATCGGCATAGTCGCCTGTAGCGAAGGCCTGCGCGTGAAGGGAAGCGCCGAGTCTCTCGGCAAGCAGACCACCACTTCGGTGGTAAAGTCGATCTTTCTGGTGATCGTGCTCGACGGGTTGTTTGCGATTTTCTTCGCTTCGGTCGGAATGTGACCATGCTGGATGTGAACCCGCAGTTTGCGATCCGCGTTAAAGAGCTTGTGGTCGGCTTCGGCCGGCATGTCGTGATCGACCACCTGTCGCTGGATGTTCGCAGAGGCGAGATCCTTGGTCTGGTCGGCGCTTCCGGCGGTGGCAAGTCGGTCTTGATGCGGACTATCATCGGTCTCATTCCGCGGCAAAGCGGGGAGATCGAGGTGATGGGGGCGGCGATCGGCGGCAGCCATGATCGGACCACCCAGAGCGCCGCCGGACGATGGGGCATTCTGTTCCAGCAGGGCGCGCTGTTTTCATCACTCACCGTGCGGCAAAACATCCAGTTTCCCTTGCGGGAGAATCTGGTGCTGTCGGACGCGTTGATGGACGAGATCGCCACTGCCAAGCTCGAAATGGTCGGGCTAAAGCCGGAAGATGGCGACAAGTTCCCCTCGGAATTGTCTGGCGGCATGACCAAGCGCGTGGCGTTGGCCCGCGCGCTCGCGCTCGACCCCGCGATCGTGTTTCTCGACGAGCCCACCTCGGGGTTGGACCCGATTGCCGCGGGCGATTTCGACGTCCTGATCACGACATTGCAGAAAACACTGGGGCTGACGGTGTTCATGGTCACCCATGACCTGGCCAGCCTGAATACCGTCTGCGATCGCGTCGCAGCACTTGCAGACGGCAAGATCGTCGCCATCGGACCGATGCGCGAGCTGCTTCAATCCGAACATCCCTGGGTGCGGGCTTATTTCCACGGCAAGCGCTCTTTGATGTTGCAACCAAAAGCGAGTTAAGAGATGGAAACCCGCGCTCCCTTCGTCGTTGTCGGCGCTTTTGTGCTGGTGGCTATCGCCGCTGTGTTCGGCTTTGTGTACTGGCTTCACAATACCGGTGGGCTCGGTCCCCGCGCGACCTATCACGTCCAGTTCGATGGTTCTGTACCAGGGCTCCTGGTCGGCGCTGCCGTGTTGTTCAACGGCATCCGCGTCGGCGAGGTAACGGACCTCGGGCTTGCGCCGGATAGCCCACGCCGCGTCAATGCGACGATCTCGGTAGCCTCGACGACCCCGGTTCGATCCGACACCAAGGTTGGCCTGGAATTCCAGGGCCTGACCGGCGTTCCCGTGGTCGCGCTGGAGGGCGGCATGCTGCTTTCGAATTCCGGCGAGGTATCCACGTTGATTGCCGACCCCGGGGCAGGCGAGGGCATGACGCAGGCTGCCCGCAGTGCGCTGCGACGGGTCAACTCTGTGTTGGCCGACAATGCCGGGCCGCTGAAGAACACCATCGCAAATTTGCAGGTTTTCTCCGAGGGCTTGGCGCGCAACACTGGAAAGCTCGACGGTATTGTCGCCGGGCTCGAAAAGATGACGGGTGGCGGGACGCCGGAACGAAAAGTTACCTACGATCTGCGCGCAGCGGACGACTTCCCGGCTGCGCCCAGTAAAGCCATCAGGGGTCAGTTAGCGATCCCCGAACCGACCGCAGTTGCGATGCTCGAGACGCAGCGCATGCTGTTCTCATCGGCGAGCGACGTTGCAGGATTTTCCGAATTTCTCTGGGCGGATACGATTCCGAAGCTGCTGCAGTCGAGGCTGATCGAAAGCTTTGAGAATTACGACATCGCGCACGCGCCGCTGCGCACAGCGGATATCGGTCAGACGGACTTCCAGCTTCTGATCGACGTCAGGCGTTTCCGTATCGCGATGGATTCAGAGGCAGAGGCTCAAATCGGATTATCGGCGCGAATTGTCGACAAGGATGGAAAAGTCATCGCATCACGACTGTTCGAAGAGAGCGAGAAATTTGCCAAGGTCGAGCCACAGACTGCCGTCACGGCCTTTGATACCGCATTCGGCCGTACTGCGAAGGATATGATCGCCTGGACTGTGCGGGCGCTGCAGTAGTGGCTGGAAAAGATTATTCGAGCGTCTTTAGATATGACAGCAGGTCATAAATCTGGTCGGGATCGAGTACGAAGGCTGGCATTGTTGGATGACCCGTATAGATGCCCTCAGCAAACGCCTCAGCGAGCGTCTCGACTGGATAGCGAGTGTGCAGGATTCGCAACGGCGGGGCGATCTTGAGCGGGCTTTAAGTCACTCGATCAATGGAGTGACACCGCGCGCAGTTGGTTAGCGCAAAGGTCTTTCCGCGTTGCTCGGCTGGCGACATCGCCAGCGCTGGGGTCATCAAGATCAGTGTAACCAGCGTTTGGTACAGAACTGTTGGCGGCATTTAGATCTCCTGCAATCGGGGGCGGCACCCGCGAGATTAAGATTTGATGGGCTCGACAAGATCGGTCGTTGATCTGAATCAAAAGGAAAGCCGACGATCAGCTAAGATGCGATCGGCCTGCCGGCTAGGCGCACGGCGGGGGCGTCCGCATCATTCGGGAGCACGGCATGAACATTTCCTTGACTGCAAGCGAGGCAAATGAGCAACTCTGCGCCGATTGCGCTGTACGCTCACTCAGTGTTTGCGCGGCACTCGATCTAGCCGAGCTTCGCGAGCTCGAGCATCTGGGTCGCCACGTCCATTTCATGCCGCGCGAGACAGTGTTTGCGCAGGAAGAATTGACGACGTTCTTCTACAATTTGCGTGAGGGCGTCCTGCGCCTCTACAAATTGTTGCCCGACGGCCGCCGGCAGATCGTCGGATTTGCTCTGCCCGGCGACTTCCTGGGAATGGCAACCTCGGCACGCCACAGCTTCTCAGCCGATGCGGTCGGACCAGTTGCCGTATGCCGCTTTTCCAGAACTTCCTTCACGCGGTTTATCGAGGATAAACCGCACCTCCTGCGCCGCATCAACGAATTGGTGGTTCGCGAGCTGAGCCAGGCCCAAGACCATATGGTTCTGCTTGGGCGCCGCTCGGCGGAAGAAAAGATCGCGAGTTTCCTGATCGGATGGCGCGATCGACTGGCTCGGCTCGGGAATGCGACAAACGCGGTGCCCTTGCCGATGCGCCGCCAGGACATCGCGGATTTCCTGGGCCTCACCATCGAAACGGTCAGCCGTACCTTCACCAAGCTTGAACGCGACGGATCGATCGAAATCGTGCCCGCGGGCGTCTGCTTGCTGGACTTGGAACGTGTCCAGTCTCTGGCCGCAGTCTAGATGGTGCGCGCAGGCCTCAGGTCCCGCGGCAATCAGTCCGCATTGGAGAACCCAATCCATGATGGAAAGCCACGGAGGAGGATAATGCTTCGAGCCGCGTTCGCAATCCAGATCGCTTCGCGTAGCCTGTCCGAGGCGGCGTGTTGCGCCGATCCGCCGGCCTCCAGGGAAGATCCAAAATCCGCGGACTTTATCGTTTCACTCGCCGCCGCACTTTTCGATTTCTACGGTCTGTGGTCGCGCGGATCGACCTTGATCATTTCCCGGGCTCATGTTGCGGATGATCATTTACCGACGCGAACGACGGCAGAGCCGATAACACTAAACGACGAGACTGCTTGCGAAACCTCCCGCTACTTCGGTTGGCCGTCGCTGCCGAACTGCCTTAAATACGACCATAAATTCCGCGCCTCGGTCTCGTCCTTGACGCCGGCAAACAACTTCTTTGTGCCCGGGATTGTCAATTTTGGATCCTTGATATACTTCAGAAAGACAGCCTCGTTCCAGGTGAAAGGGCAATTTCCGTTCGCCTCGGAATAGCTGTACCCATCAACGCTTCCACACTTGCGCCCCTCCATGCCGTTCAGCACCGGTCCGATCTTATTCCGGGCGTCTACGCCGATGGAATGGCAGGTACGGCATTTTCGAAACGATGTCTCGCCGACCGCAACATCCTGCGCGAATGCTGCCGATGTAGACAGGCCAAATAGCATCGCGGCGATCCAGAAATCATTCGCCATCGGTTTCGCTCAGGTATTCGTCCGGCACCTGGCCAAACCGGCGCAGTACATGCTTGCGATTGTATTTTCTCTTTTCGAAATCGCTGGTGCTGCTGAACGCAACCGCGCCTGCGTGACCAAAGAATTTCCACTGCCCCAGCGCAGTTTGTATAGCGAGCGCGGGACTTGCGCAGACGATGGGTTCGACCGCAGCAAAATCACCGTCGATGAGGTCAAAAGCTATTGCGACAAACTGAGTGATTTCGGTCATCAATTTCCGCTTTCGCGAATTCGGAAAAACATGACATTAAAGCCCGCCTCATTGAGGTAGCGTACGTTGTTAAAATGGGGCGTGGGAACCAATCGCTAGATCAAGGATCATACGCGCGATTTCGAGCTGACCGGATGCTCTAAGCGAAGACAGCTTCTTCGTGAATTCGCTGATTGCCTTCGCCAATGACCTGTATGGACAGTCGAGGCCTGGCGTCGGGTTCCAGGCAACGGAAGTCGGCTGCCAGGTATTTTGCGTACACGATCGCCTCCGAAACAGACCCCAGGTCGCGGCCGATCTCATCACGGATAGCAAGTTTGTCGCGTATGTCGAAATAAAATCGCATCTCACGTCTCCTCCTTAATCAAGCATACGACCGGCTCCCGGCCCTGGCTTTGATATTCATCAAGGCCCGGCAATCGACAGCGAATTGCCAGCATCCCGCAGCAAGTTTCCGGAATTTGATTTCGATCAAATCGCCGATGGCGAAAACCGGGTTGATGGGGCAGGTGCGGCTGCGAAGAGAATCAACCAATGAACCAATCTCAATCGACGAAATGGATGACACACGGCGAAGCGGGCCTGTTTGCCTTTTTCGCATTGAGCGCGTTTCTCTGCATGATAGCCGCGGCGAAGGCTGTCGACGCGCCGTTTGCCTTTCATGCCTCCCTGAGCTCCGCCGCCAGCCTTGCGGCGGCGTTTTTCATTTTCAACCGATTTTTCGACCGGCCCTCGTCGCCGCCACCGCAAGAGATCAATGGAAGGCCGAACTACAATCTGGGTCCGATCAAATTCGCGGCGGCAATATCGGTGTTCTGGGGAATAGCGGGCTTTGCCGTTGGATTGCTGATTGCATCGCAACTCGCGTGGCCGGCGCTCAATTTCGATCTGCCGTGGACCAGTTTCGGCCGGCTGCGGCCGTTGCATACATCTGCGGTGGTTTTCGCGTTTGGCGGCAACGTGCTGATCGCAACATCGTTCTACGTTGTTCAGAAGACCTGCCGGGTCAGGCTCGCCGGCGATCTGGCGCCATGGTTTGTGGTGCTCGGCTATAATTTCTTCATCCTGATTGCAGGGACCGGCTACTTGCTCGGGGTGACGCAATCCAAGGAATATGCCGAACCGGAATGGTACGCGGATTTATGGCTGACGATTGTCTGGGTCACCTATCTCCTGGTGTTCCTGATCACGCTGATCAAGCGCAAGGAGCCACACATCTACGTGGCAAACTGGTTCTATCTGGCTTTCATCGTGACGATCGCGGTCCTTCATCTCGGAAACAACCCTGCGCTACCGGTCTCGGTTTTCGGATCGAAGTCCTACGTCGTCTGGGGTGGCGTGCAGGATGCGATGTTCCAGTGGTGGTACGGACACAATGCGGTCGGGTTCTTCCTGACCGCCGGCTTCCTCGCCATCATGTATTATTTCATCCCGAAGCGTGCCGAGCGGCCAGTCTATTCCTACCGTCTCTCGATTGTCCACTTCTGGGCGATCATTTTCCTCTACATCTGGGCTGGTCCACATCATCTGCATTACACGGCGCTGCCGGATTGGGCGCAGACGCTGGGCATGACATTCTCGATCATGCTGTGGATGCCGTCCTGGGGCGGAATGATCAATGGGTTGATGACCCTGTCAGGCGCGTGGGACAAGCTGCGCACCGATCCGGTACTTCGAATGCTTGTCGTCTCGGTCGCATTCTATGGCATGGCCACATTCGAAGGGCCGCTGATGTCGATCAAGGTCGTCAACTCACTGAGCCACTATACTGACTGGACCATCGGGCATGTGCATTCGGGGGCACTCGGGTGGGTGGGATTTGTCTCGTTCGGCGCGCTGTATTGTCTCGTGCCCTGGGTATGGAACCGCAAAGGGCTCTACAGCCTGAAGCTCGTGAACTGGCATTTCTGGATCGCGACGATCGGCATCGTTCTCTACATCTCGGCCATGTGGGTTTCCGGAATTCTTCAGGGTCTGATGTGGCGCTCCTACACTTCGCTCGGCTTCCTCGAATATTCGTTCATTGAAACGGTTGAAGCGATGCATCCGTTCTACATCATCCGAGCCGCCGGCGGCTCGCTGTTCCTGATCGGTGCGCTGATCATGGCCTATAATCTCTGGATGACGGTAAGGGTCGGCGAGGCGGAAGAACTCGCGCCGATCTCGGGATCGCCGTCGCTTGCCCTTCAGCCGGCTGAGTGAGGAGGCTCGCATGTCATTTTGGACCCGGCATCAAATCTTCGAAAAGAATTCGATCGTCCTTGTCGTCGGAATTCTTGCAGTGATCGCGATCGGCGGACTCGTCGAGATCACGCCGCTGTTTTATCTCAAAAGCACCATCGAAGTCGTCGATGGCATCCGGCCTTACACGCCGCTGGAACTGACCGGACGCAATATTTACGTTCGCGAAGGCTGTTATTTGTGCCATTCGCAGATGATCCGCCCGCTGCGGGACGAAGTTGAGCGCTATGGGCATTACTCGCTCGCTGCAGAGAGCATGTACGATCATCCATTCCAGTGGGGCTCCAAGCGTACTGGGCCGGACCTCGCTCGCGTTGGTGCCAAATATTCGGATGATTGGCATGTCACGCATCTGACCAATCCGCGTGCGATCGTTCCGCAGTCGGTGATGCCGGGATATCCGTTCCTCGCGCAGACCGAAGTCGATGTCTCGACGATCGCCGACCATCTGCGAGCCAGCCGTGCGGTAGGCGTCCCGTATTCGGACGACCAGATTGCCAATGCCGTTGCCGATCTGAAAGCTCAGGTCGATCCGGACGGTGACGGCGTCGCGGCATTCACAAAACGCTATCCGAAGACGGTGGTGCGCAATTTCGATGGCAAGACCGGCGCGCCAACCGAAATGGATGCGCTGATCGCCTATCTGCAGATGCTCGGCACGCTTATCGATTTCAAACTCTATAACGAAAAAGCAAACCTTCGCTGAGGGCACGACCATGAAAGCGATTTTAACGGTCCATAACTTGGCGTCGGATTTTGTCACGACGTTCTGGACGCCCATTTTCGTCGGAATATTCATCGCGATTGTGACGTATGCGCTCTGGCCTCGCAACCAGGCGACCTTCGACGAAGCGTCGAAAATGCCGTTGCGGGAGGATTAGAGATGACGTCTGGAAAAAAAGATTTCGACCACGTCTCCGGTAAAGCCACGACGGGTCACGAGTGGGACGGCATCAAGGAATTGAATACACCCTTGCCGCGGTGGTGGGTGATTACGTTTTATCTGACGATCGTCTGGGCGGTCGGATATTGGATCGTGTATCCGGCGTGGCCGATGCTGTGGAGCCACACCACCGGAATATTGCATTATTCTTCCCGCGCCGATGTGGCCGTCGAATTGGCCAATCTGGAAAAACTGCGCGGCGAGAAAATGGTTACGCTCGGTGCGGCATCTCTTGCCGATATCGAGAAGGATCCTGCCTTGCTCGCGCTTGCGCGGGCGCGGGGCAAGGCCGTGTTCGGTGACAATTGCGCGCCATGCCATGGCAGCGGTGCTGCCGGTGCCAAGGGCTATCCGAACCTGAACGATGACGACTGGCTCTGGGGTGGCTCGCTCGATCAGATCATGCAGACGATCCAGTTCGGGGTGCGTTCGGGGCATCCGAAGACCCACGACAGCGCCATGCTTGCTTTCGGCAAGGATGGAATGCTCAAGGGCGAGGAGATCGTAGCCGCCGCCAATTACGTGAGGTCGCTGTCCGGACTGCCGACCCGGCAAGGTTACGATCCCGCGGTCGGTCGAAAAATATTCGCCGATAATTGCGTTTCCTGTCACGGCGACGCCGGCAAGGGCAACCAGGAAGTCGGTGCACCGAACCTGACCGATAAGATCTGGCTGTATGGTTCGGATGAAGCGACGATCATCGAGACCATTACCAATGGCCGGTCCGGTGTGATGCCGGCATGGACCGGCCGCCTCGATCCTTCCACCATCAAGGCCATGGCGGTCTACGTTCACTCGCTCGGCGGAGGGCAGTAGCGCCAGGAGCGGTAATTACCGCCTCTCCCCTTTGCGGTGGATCAATTGCTTGTCCTGGATTGGGCCTAGGCTTATTTCGATATGCAACATGAAGCCTGACCATGAACAAGACCGTACTTCCGATCGACTTGGAGGCAGACGATGGCCCACTTTATGTCGCCCACAAGAAAGTCTATCCGCAGAGTGTTTCAGGGACATTCCGGCGCATCAAATGGGGCCTGATGGCGTTTTGCCTCGGCGTCTATTATCTGCTGCCCTTCGTGCGTTGGAACCGTGGTCTGGGGGCGCCAAGCCAGGCTGTCCTCGTCGATCTACCCAATAGTCGATTCTATTTCTTCTTTATCGAACTGTGGCCGCAGGAGGTTTACTATTTTACTGGCCTGCTGATCGTCGCGGCCATGACACTCTTCTTGATGAACTCGGTCGGCGGCCGAATCTGGTGTGGCTACCTCTGCCCGCAAACCGTGTGGACCGATCTGTTCTATGCCGTCGAGCGCCTGGTCGAGGGCGATCGTCGCGAGCGCATGAGAAAAGATGCCGCTTGCGGTACCATGAAGCTGCAGCGTTTTGCAGAGATCATGCTCAAGCACTCGATCTGGCTTTTGATCGCGTGGTGGACCGGCGGCGCCTGGGTTCTCTATTTCAATGATGCTCCGACGTTGGTGAAGCAGCTTCTGACCTTCCAGGCGCCGATGCTGGCCTATATCTGGATCGCGATATTGACGGCCACAACCTATCTGCTCGCCGGGTTCATGCGTGAACAGGTCTGCGTTTACATGTGCCCGTGGCCGCGGATCCAGGCGGCCCTTACCGACGAATGGGCTCTTAATGTCACCTACAAATACGATCGCGGCGAAAAGCGTACCTCCCTGAAGAAGGCGAACGAACTCCGCGCGCTTGGCGAACCCGTCGGGGACTGCATCGATTGCTATCAGTGCGTCGCGGTTTGCCCCACCGGGATCGATATCAGAAATGGAGCACAGCTCGATTGCATCCAATGCGGCCTGTGCATCGATGCCTGTGATACTGTGATGAACAAGATAGGCAGGGCGCCGCGTCTCATCGGCTACGACAACGACGTTAATATTCAGCGTCGTAAGGCCGGAAAGCCGGAAATCTATCGCGTCATCAGGCCACGGACGATCATCTATTGCTGCATGATCGCGGCCGTCGGTGCGCTGATGCTCTATGCACTGCTGACGCGCACGCTCCTCGATATCAACGTCCTGCACGACCGCAATCCGGTCGCGGTTAAGTTGAGCGATGGATCGATCCGAAATGCCTACACGGTTCGTCTTCTCAACAAGCGGGGATTCGATCGCGTCGTCGCCATCGATATCGACGGCCCGGTCAACGCCATGGTCCACGTCGTCGGCGCAAATTCGGTCACGCCAGATCGCCCCATGATTGTTCTCGGACGCGATCGGACCACCGAATTGAGGCTTCTCGTGACGGCGCCGACGGAGAACAACCCCGAGAAATCGGTTCCCGTGAGATTCCGGGTAACCGACATCGGGCTGGGTGAAGTCGCATCTACGACCGATAATTTTGTAGCGCCGTAAGACTTGGGGAAGCATTTGGATGAGCAGATCGCACGTTGTTCCAAGGCCCCTCACCGGGCGCAGGGTACTCCTGATGATGATTCGATTCTTCGGCGTGGTTTTTGCCGTGAATGGCGTGATGATGAAGCTCGCCATCCAGACGCTGCCGGGTACCGAAGTCGACAGCGCTTACAGCGCCAGTCTGGCTTATGAGAATGAGATCGCGGCCGCTCATGATCAAAACGAGCGAAACTGGAAGGTCGATGCGCATATTCAGCGCGAGGCGGACGGAGGAACGAGATTGCGGGTCGAGGTGCACGACAATGACGGCTTGTCGCTGGCCGGCTTGAGATTCCAGGCACGCCTCGAACGCCCCACTGACCGTCGGGCCGATCAGCCGATTACACTGGCCGAAGTCGAAAGCGGAATCTATCTCGGCGACACCACATCGATCGCGCCTGGACAATGGGATCTGGTGCTCGAAGGCGATGCGGCGGGGCGGCGGATGTTTTTATCGAAAAATCGAGTGTTGCTGAACTAGAAGGGCCGCCTCATGCAAGTGACACGAGATTTTTCTCACTATGTGCGAGATTTAGGCGCAGGACTCGCCCACATCGATCTTGCTGTTGAGGGCGTTAGTTGCGCCGGATGCATGTCCAAGATCGAGCGGGGGCTTTCGGCGATACCCGACGTGACGCTGGCGCGGGTCAATCTCACTGACCGTCGCGTAGCGTTGGAATGGAAGCAGGGTGCCCTCGATCCTGCGCGCTTCATCGATCGGCTGGCTGAACTGGGATACAAGGCCTATCCGTTCGAAGTGGTTCGCGCGGAAACCGTTGAATCCGAAAATTCACGGTTTCTGCTGCGGTGTCTAGGCGTTGCGGCGTTCGCCGCCATGAACGTCATGATGCTATCGATACCGGTTTGGTCCGGTGTCACCGAGATGCTCCCCGAGCAGCGTGACTTCTTTCATTGGCTGTCGGCGCTGATCGTGCTGCCGGCCGCCGCGTATGCTGGCCAACCATTTTTCCTGTCGGCATTCCGTGCACTGCGCACGCGCAACGTCAATATGGACGTCCCGATCAGTGTTGGCGTCACGCTCGCGCTGGCCATGTCGCTGGTCGAGACCTGGCACCACGCGGATCATGCCTATTTCGACGCCGCGATCATGCTGCTGACGTTCCTGCTGGTGGGACGATATCTGGACCAGAGCATGCGGTTGAAGACGCGTGCCGTCGCCGGTAATCTGGCCGCGCTAAAGGCTGAGACCGCCACCAAATTCAACCTCAAAGGTGAAATCACCGAAGTGCCGGTCGCTGCCATCCATCCCGGTGATATCGTGCTGTTGCGGCCGGGCGAGCGCTGTGCGGTTGACGGAACGATCATCGAAGGCTGCTCGGAGATCGATCAGAGCCTGATTACCGGCGAAACCGGTTACGCGCCGGCAGAGCGTGGCACTGCCATCTATGCTGGATCGCTCAACATGTCGGGGACCCTGAGCATCCGCGTTTCGGCGGCATCGGAAGCGACGTTGCTGGCGGAAATAACCCGGCTGCTCGACAACGCGCTGCAAGCCAGATCCAGATATGTGCAGCTGGCGGACAGGGCATCGCGACTTTACGCCCCGGTCGTCCACGTCGCCGCATTGCTGACCGTGCTCGGATGGGTCATGGCGGGGGCCACCTGGCACGACGCGGTCATTACCGGGATTGCCGTGTTGATCATCACCTGTCCCTGCGCGCTCGGACTTGCAATTCCAACAGTACAGACTGTTGCGGCCGGAGCGATGTTCAGGGCCGGGGTCTTGCTGAATTCGGGTGATGCGATCGAGCGCCTGTCTGACGTCGATCGGATCGTATTCGACAAGACGGGTACGCTCACGCTGCCCGAGCTTGATGTCGTCAATTCGAGCAGCGTTCCGCAAGAAGTGCTCGAGCTCGCCGGGCGACTGGCGCTTGGAAGCCATCATCCGGTGGCCGCTGCAGTGGCAAGGGCTTCGAATGCGAAATCGCCGCTCGGCGGCGTTGTGGAGGAGGCGGGACGTGGCGTCCGTGGCTTCGTTGACGGACAGGAAGTCAGGCTCGGTAAACCCGCTTTTTGCGGGGCCGATGATCTTGCCAACGATATCTTGAGCCGCGATCCTGAGGTGTCCGTGGTGGCCTTCAGCCGGGGCGACGTACGTCATGTGTTCGCGGTCCGCCAACGCCTGCGTACGGATGCGCAATCCGTGATTTCCGCACTTGGCGAGCGGGGGATAGCGGTCGAGATTTTGTCGGGCGATCGGGAGTCCGCCGTCCGCGCCGCGGCGCGGACGCTTGGAATTAGCGAATGGCGTGCGGGAGTCACCGCGGCCGACAAGATCACGCGTATCGACGATTTGAAACGCCGAGGTTTCAAGGTGATGATGGTTGGTGACGGGTTGAATGACGCGCCGTCGCTGGCTGCGGCGCACGTCTCGATGTCGCCGATAAGTGCGGCACATCTTAGTCAAGCCACCGCCGATCTGGTTTTTCTTGGCACGCCGCTGGCCCCTGTTGTGGTGGCCATCGACTTTTCGCGCAAGGCGATGCGGCTCATGCGGCAGAATATCTGGCTGGCCGTCGGATACAACGTTTTGGCAGTGCCCATCGCGATTGCCGGATTCGTGACCCCTCTCATCGCCGCCGTGGCGATGTCCGGTTCGTCGCTGCTGGTTATGTTTAATGCCCTGCGGGCGCGCCGTGCGGCGCATGGGAGGCCGTGATGGAAGTGCTGGTCATTCTTGTGCCCTTGGCGCTCGGACTGGGCCTCGTTGGCTTGGCCGGCTTTCTCTGGTCGCTAAAAAACGGCCAATACGATGACCTGGATGGCGCCGCATGGCGGGCTATCGCGGATGACGAGCCGTCGTCTCCGCGATCTGAGTAAGAACCCTCCGGACGCGCGGGGCTCAGTGGATATTGCTGTACCACCATAGGCAAAGCGCAATCAGGCAAATTGTGACGAGTGTGCTGAACGCCGCGAAATTCCAATCCGTACGCCAATGCTTGCGCCGAAGCGAAGAGGTTGCAAGCAGGAGCTTTACTGCGAGCTTGGCCATGGAATCGCTCCGGCCGATACCCGTTGGGGCGATCGTATGTTTTCGACGCGTAGGTCCTTATAGTCTGAAAAGACTGATCCTTTCTTGATCCTCGTCAAAAGCGCCGGACGGTAGATGCACCGAATTGATCAGGATCAGGAGAGGGGTTTGTCGCCAAATCTGGACCAATCAGCGCATCGTACCGCAGGTTTTATGCCCTTGAGGATATCGAGCAGTTCGCGCGCGAGCGACGCTGCACGCTCAAGTTTTTTCTTGACGTCACTCAGCCGGGGATCAGGCTCAGCCACGGCCGTCTCAAAAAGCGATTCTCGCGATTGACAACCTTCGAGCGGCTTCGTGCGGTTTCCGGAGGTTTGAGGTAGCGAGTTCAGAGCACTGCTCGTAAGTCATGGGCAGTCGCGACCGTGATCGCAACACGGAACCGCTCGTCAGGGCGGGATTTTCGAAGAAACTTATAACATTTCAGTATCTTAGGGTGGCTGGGGAACTAGGATTCGAACCTAGACAAACAGAGTCAGAGTTTGTTGTGCTACCGTTACACCATTCCCCACCGAACCTACTGAAATATCAGAGGTTTTTACGTAAGTTTTGCAATCGCGGCCAAAAGTTGCAAACCCAGCGAACTGCTGCGCTCGCTATAGCCGGGCCGGCGTTCGTGGTCTAGTCCTCCCGAGCCACCAGCCAATCCGCTTTTGGCCATCGGCTCCGACTTTCATCTGGTCGCGGAAGCTCATGTAAAATCGACGTTCTTGGCGCGACACGCCAATGTCGTTGGCGATCTGATCGACGTCGTAGCCCTGCTCGGCGCGCGCCAAGATGCCGGTGCCGCGGAGGCCCGTGAATGGTCGGATGGTCGGCGTCGTCAGGATCGATGTCCCATTCGTACTTTTTGACCTGGTCTCCCACCCATTTCTTCCAGAGGCGGCAGATTTCACTGCCTTCTTCCGTGTCGGCGAGCCAACGCTCCCAGCGTGCACGCAAACCGTCTGCGGTATACTGCGCCCTTCGGCGAATCGAGGTACAGATCCTCGCGAAAGCGGTTGATGGGTTTCAGCTGGCGGCTGTTTGTGAACGTCACCGGCGGTCTCGGCCCAGTCCGTCGTGGCCGGATATGGAAGGCGCGGCGGCGCTTTCGGGTCTGACTTGGGCTCCCTAGATGTCATCGGTAAACCTTAGATCACCGATCGGCGTCTTTAATTAATATGGTGAGCTGCTTAATCGGCAGCCGATGATAAACGCAAATAGCCGCGATATTCGCCAGCGCGCCGCGTCCCGCTAGGGGCGAGTGAAGATCTTCTGAATCGGATATTGTGCACATACTTGGTGAACGAAGCCGAATCCGCGAAATTCTTAATGACGGAGCCACGCCAGGATCCGAAGACCGAGCTTCCGCCCTCGCGGACGCAAATTCGACTGAACGGCAGTCTGGCGAGGCAAAATCTTTTCTGGTTGAATCCGTTGACTCATCTCGCGCAACAAAAAACCTGTTCAACCAGCGGCGAAGCATCGCTTGATGCCATCGCGTAGGCAGAGGGCTGAAATTCATTCAGCAGGAATGGTTTAAGCACGCCAATTCTGCGAAAGCGTGTTGCCACGGAAGTGCTAATATTCCTTTCGCATCATCATTTGAGGAGGGGGCGTTTGCAAAGAGCACCGCACTAGCCTTGAAAGAATCATAGATGACAGAAAAGACAAACATCCAACGTCGTACCTTCGTGCAGGCAATTACGGCAACCTCGGGCGCCGCTCTATCGTTGGCGCTTCTATCGCAACGCGCTGCCGCTCAATCCCCTGATAATGTCACCTCGGCTGCTTCCGATCACTTTGAAACGGCAGAGATCAAGACCGATGACAACACAATCTTCATCAGGCGCTACGGGAAGGGATCCCCGCTGCTCATGGTTCATGGGTTTCCCCGGACGAGCTTGATGTGGCGCCATGTGGCGCCACATCTCGCAAGCAACCACACGGTGGTTTGCGTCGATCTCCGCGGCTATGGCCGCAGCGGTGTGCCCGCTTCCACGGAAGATCACGCTCCTTATACGAAGCGAGCGATGGCGAACGAACTTGTCGCCGTGATGGATAAACTTGGGTTTTCTAAATTCGATGTGGTCGGACATGACCGCGGCGGTCGCGTCTCTTACCGCCTTGCGCTCGATCATCCGGAGAAGGTGCAACGTCTTGCGGTGTTTGATGTCATCCCGATCTCAGAGGCGTGGGGCCATGCCGATGCAAAGTTCGCCATGACTTACTGGCCATGGAGTCTTCTCTCGCAGAAAGCACCCGTTCCAGAAAAATACCTTTTGGGTGCGCCTGGCGCGGTATTCGATAACGCGTTTGGCCAAGGCACATTTAGCCCCGAAGTAAGAGCGGAATACGTAGAAACGTATCGCGATCCGGCTCGTGTGCACGCGATCTGTGAAGAGTACCGCGCGGCAGCATCACTGGATATCGAGCATGACAAGGCGGATCAGAAAGAATCTCGGCGTATCACGTGCCCGATGCTGCATCTATGGGCTGCCGGCGGACCACTGGATACCTTTTACGAACAGGATGGTGGCGCATTGGGAGTTTGGCGCAAATGGGCCGACAATGTGCATGGGCGGGCCATCAAGGGAGGTCACTTTTTTCCCGAGGAAAATCCCACAGAGACAACGGAGCTTCTAAACAAGTTCCTTTCGGCTTGATACTCGAAGGCGGCGCATTGCATCAGGTTATGATGTCCGTCGTGCGATTCGATACGTTCGGCCATGCCCTCGGATAATTCTCAAACCGCCAGTACGCGTTGTTCGAATTGGGGGCGTTTAACGCAAACTACGGGGTCATGTTCGCGTGGCATCGCGTGTGTTCGCAATCCGGGTGCGGTCGTCGTCAGTCAGTCTTGCTATACGCGCAATGCTCGATTGCTTGCTCGATGAGCTTCTTAGTGCTGGTGAGCGACTATCTGACGGCGCTGGTCGGTATTCCCCATGCACTTTCGTATCGCGGAGCATTCAGCAAGGCGCATAAATTGCCGCTTCATCGCTTTGACCTTGGCGAGATATGCCGCGACGAGATGATCGCCGCAGCGCTCGCCGGCCATCATCTGAAAACCACGGTGCACGAAGGCCGAGGGGACCTGCGTCGCAGAGATGGATGAATGCGGCGATATCCTGCTTCTGCTGCGGGCTTGGCGCTGCGTCTGGCGCGCGGCAAGAACTGCCGCGACATTGTGGTCCAGATAGACGGCCGCGAGATCGATGGCATGGCTCGGAACCGCGCGGGTATAGAGGCCAGTGAACCCGCACTCGGTATCTACGACAGCGTTCCCTCGGATACAGTAGCGTGCCGCTTCGGCGTAAGCTGCGTCGGTCATCTGATACATGCCCACAGCGCTCGAGGCGGGCTCGTACACCGCGAAGGGATCCAGATGAGCTGCCAGCGCCAGTAGGTGCGCGCCACCGGATTGCCGGTGCTTTCGACCTGCGCAACGCGGCAAGCAGCTCGGGCGTGATCGCGTTGGTGGAATGCGTGTGGAAGAACGGTTCGTACCGCCGCCACGTTTCGATCGGTTCCTTGTCGAGCGCCCCGCCGGGGAAAAAGAGCAACTCGCTCGGCTTGCGGACAACGTGATAGACGAGGTTTGTCAGCGAGAATGCCGCGAGGACGAGCGCCGCGAGCCGATCCGAACTGGCCGCGGTGCAGCGGTCAGCCTCCGTCGCACCGAGCGCGCGCCTTGCCAGCAGCTGACGTGGCGGAGCAATCTGTTCCAGCGTCGCCTGACGCGCGTCTTGCGAGAGCGGGACTTGGCAGTGCGCGGCGAGGGCAAGCGGATGTTTGGCCCGTTGTGCGCCGGCATGCGACAGCTCCGCCGGCGTGGTGTGATAGGGGAGTGGTGTTCAGAGTGGTTCAGTGCCGGACGAGGTCGCACACCGACATGGGCAGCGCGACGACGACACCTTCATTCTCTTCGAGAACGGTGTCAGGCGCAAAGGGGCCGGTGTTGCCTGGGTTGTCAAATCCGGCGGATCACATGCCGTCCAAGCCTGACCCGCCACAGCCCCCTGTCGGAAACCTTATCTGAGGAACCAGAACGGATGCGGCAGCCGATGCAGGAATTCGTCGCGGCCGTAACGGTGGCATTATCGCCTGCGTGATGACGGCGCCGAGGGACCGACATGCGAGGGGCCAGCCATGGGGGACCCGTCCGCCATCGAGGGTAGATCGTAGATTGGCGCTTCCGGGTCGTCTCGCCATTTGCTGCTGCGAACTCCAGCCACGAGTGGAAGGTAACAGAGCTTCCGGCGCGCATCAGGATTTCGCAGCCATCGTCCGGAAGGTCATGGAGTAGTGCTGCGCTTCGACGCCTGGGATGCTGTGTTGCCAGACCTCCCGCGATGGCCCCGACATCATGTAGATCGAACGTGGCCGAACCTCCGGTGTGAACCGTTTCGATCACAAGAAAATCGAAGGTCCGTTCGACCGCGCTCACGGCTTCCGTGAATTGCTGCAACTCGCAAGATTCGTTGTCGGAAATTTGCGTCGTTTCGCCGAGACTGATGCAGCGATGCACGGGAACTTGAAGGTCGAGACCGGTTCGGCGCGCCCAGACGTGCCGGTTGTTGATGTAACGGGTGAAGCTTTGCTGCCGACAATCCAGGTCAATGGTGGCGACGCGATGCCGTAGCATGCCGAACAGAACGCCGCGGTGGGGCACTAGCGAATGAGCGGTTATGGCGCAAACCGACGCCGATCAAAACATGCTGATACCTGTCAACGCGTCACAAAACAGCAACCGGAACATTGGATAGAATTGTCTCAAGTTGAACAACTCTCCCAACGATAGTGTAACGGGCTATGTCTCGCTTTATCTCTGCCAAGAACGCTACGGTCCTGCCACAGATGATCGTCGCGACATTACGCAACGAGAGGCATGCCGAATTTCAGCTCGAAAGCTCTTCGCCCGCTTCAACCTGCTCGTTTCGAAAAAATTTAGACCAGCGGATGATTGTTCGGGTCTGCTCGTTGGTTGCGGCTGTTATTGCGACAATCATGCTTCTTCAGCAGGCCTTTGCCTTTCCAGTCGGCGGCGAACAGACGACTTTGCCCGCCGGAACTGAGTTGAGCGAGGATGCGCTCGATCACCCGCGAGAGGTGTTTCATTCCGAAGCCATCGGAGGCGGTAAATCGTATCTGGTGAGTTCTCGGAGACATGGCATTCAATGCGCCCGGTATCCTGGGTGGGGCAGCACGGCAGGCGGGCGTCAGTTGTGGCACCTGCCACGTCAACGGAGCCTCGAATCCCAAGCTGTTCATCCCGGGAATGTCCAGCCGGCCAGGAAATTTTGACACCTCGGGCCCGTTGTTCAATCCGAAAGCCAACAATCTGGTTCTCGATCCGGTGCGAATTCCGAGCTTGCGCGGCGCACGTTATCTTGCGCCTTATGGACATGACGGGCGCACAGAATTGCTTCGCGATTTTATCCGCAATGTGATCGTCGGCGAGTTTGCCGGTCCAGAGCCTGCTCCTGCGGTCCTTGATGGGTTAGTCGCTTATATCCAGGATATCGATTTTCTGCCCAACCCGAGTTCTCGGTCCGGGCGGGAAATTAAATGCGGACGCCAGCGATGCCGAGCGACGCGGACAAGCAATTTTCAACAAACCTTTTCCGCACGATGCGAATCTCAGTTGTGCAGGCTGTCACATTCCATCTGGCGCGTTCCTTGACCACATGCAGCACGATGTCGGTTCGGGTGGACTTTACAGGACGCCAACCCTGCTGAACGCTGATTTCAACGCACCTTATTTCCACGATGGGCGTTTCGCCACTTACGACCAGGTCGTCAGCCACTTTGACAGCAAATTCGACCTTGGGCTTTCGGCCCGGGATAGGACAGACCTGGTTGCATATTTGACAGCTGTCGGCGACGGCGTGCAGGCCTACGAACAGGATGGCGCGGCCTCCCAGCTAAGGGAAATTACCGACTTCGCGAACGTCCTGGCGACCGCTATTCCAGCTCATGACAACGACGTTATTTCCCTTGCCACGGAGACGGTCGGCGGCGAACTGCGCGATTTGACGGAACGGATTCCGGACCGAAGAGATGCCGCCGTGTCAGGCGGCGAGAAAGAACGCAATCTTGCGCGCATGGCGCTCAAGGAGGTCGTGCTGATACTGCGGCGCATCAGTGTCGATTCCGCCGACGGAAACTACAAAGACGCGGCCGGCGAATACAGAAACTACAATCGCTTCATGACTGCGGCAGTGCCAGCCATCGTCGGCAACGCGGAAAAATGGTCGTTATTTAACCCGGCAATTCACGACGCTCACTATTCCGCTCTTCGGCAGCTCCTGAAACTCGAGAAGCAATCTCCACAGTAAAGTTCGAGCGTGCAGCATCGAAGCGGGTGAGTGTCGGATTGTCCGACACGCTTCGATCGAGATTTGCAGCAAAGTCGCTGGGTCATCGCTGTCGCAAATGCGACACGAACTTGAATGCGCCTTGTCACCGACCGCGACTAACAGTCACAGCGTCATTTACCGCTTCAGAAAGAGAATGCATGCTTACGAATACTTCAGTTGGTCGAAAAAACCGGCTCAGGATGATCGCCGGGTTTTCTGTGACAGCCCTGACGGGCTTGGGAACCGCGGTTCTGCTGCCTTTGCAGGATGGAGGCCACGGTGCGCTCGCTGCGACTACGGTGCAGCCGGCGTTTGCGCCGACGAATCCGGAAGAAGTCAGGACCGAAACACCAATCAAGCACATCATCTATATTGTCGGCGAAAACCGGAGCTTCGATAATATCTACGGTATCTACCAGCCGAAACATGGACAAAAAATCTGGAATCTGCTGTCGCGGGGAATCGTCAAGGCGGATGGAACTCCGGGCGCAAATTTTGCGGATGGACGGCAGTATCAGGCGACGTCAAATAATGGCAGGTTCTTTCTAACTCCGCTGACCAAGACGGCCTACACATTCCTGCCGGTGCCCACCATCTCCTCTGCACAGCCCGAAGGCGTCGGCCTCGAGTTCGGCATCGTGGATGCATCCGGCAAGCCGACCGCGACATTCCCGCAAGGCGATCCCGATCTGCCGCTTCAGGATCAGATCACGCTCACCACGGGCGGCACAGGATCTATTCCGAAGAACAGCGCGGATATCCGCATTCCCGGCGTGAACCGTTTGCCATCGGGCCCTTTCCAACAGACCGGTCCGACGCTGGCCTATGACGCTTACGAGGGCGACACGATCCACCAGACGTTTCAGATGTGGCAGCAGAACGATTGCAGCATGAAGAATGCGACCAGGGAAAATCCCACGGGCTGTTTGCATGATCTTTATCCGTTCGTCGCTACGACCAATGGCACCTTGCCGAACCAGACCCCGACCGACGGCGGTCAGGACATGGCATTCTTCAACATGAGCACCGGCGACGCCCCAATCTTCAAGGCGCTCGCCGATCAGTACACGCTGTCCGACAATTTCCATCAGTCGATCATGGGCGGGTCGGTCACGGGTGCGATTGGAATAGCCTACGGAGACAATGCCTTCTTCAGCGACGGCAACGGCAATCCACTGGTCCCGCCGGGCAGCCTCATGAATCCCGATCCGGTTGCCGGCACCGTCAACACCTATCAGGCCAACGGGACCTGGGTTAATTGCAGCGACCCGAATCAGCCTGGCGTGGCCGAGATCCAATATTATCTCGCATCGCTTCACTATTACGTCGGTCCAAACTGCGCGCCAAATGCCTATTACGCTACGCGCGACGCCGATGTTCCCTACACTGCTGTCGGCACGCTTGCGGCGGTCAAGCCGACGACGATGGCACCGCTGACGCAGCGGCATATCGGTGACGAGTTGAGTGATAAGCAGATTTCATGGGCGTGGTACAGCGGAGGCTACGACTCCGCGGTGGCCGTTGCCAACGGCGCGACCGATATCTTCGATCAGGTGTTGAGGGCCGGCTATTGCGACATTTGCAATCCATTCCAATACTCGAAATCGGTTATGGCTGATCCTAAGGGCCGGGCGGCGCATCTCAAAGATGTCACCAATAATCTCCTCGAAGATATTGCGAGCGGCAATCTGCCCGCAGTTGCCTTTGTCAAGCCGGACGGCGCACTTCAGGGCCATCCCGGCAGCGGCAAGGTCAGTCTGCTGGAGGAGTTCGTCCAGGACATTGTCGACCGCACGAAAGCCAACCCGAAGCTTTACGCCGAGACCGCGATCATCGTCTCCTTTGACGAGAGCGGCGGCCTGTATGACAGTGGCTTTATTCAGCCGCTCGACTTCTTTGGCGACGGTCCGCGCATGCCGATGCTCGTAATCTCGCCGTTCTCCACCGGGGGGCACGTGGTGCATTCCTATAACGATCAAGCCTCGGTCTTGAAGTTCATCGAACGGAACTGGCATCTCGGCAAGATTTCGAATCGCAGCCGCGACAACCTACCGAACCCGGTCATGGACACGGAGAACCCGTGGGTCCCGGTGAATATGCCGGCGATCGGCGATCTCTATGACATGTTCGATTTCGACCATCCTGATCACGGCGACCATGGTAAAGACCATGACAACAATGGTGATCATCGCGACGGAGATCGGTTCTAACAAGTTCGATTCGAACCTCGTGAAAGCCAAATAGAACTGGCGCCGGTTAGGCTTTTGGCCCGACCGGCGTTTGGTACGAATTGTCCGCACACGCAGGCAGGTGTTTGCTGTATACGTTCGTCTATATTGTAGGCATGGTCGGTATACTTGAAGCCTACGATACACATAGTTGTAGCAGCTGATTACTCATTTATTCATCGGCAGGTTTTCGCCGACAGGTAATGTCGACTTAACATACACGCAGGTCGATCTTCTGTTGCTGAATCCCACCTATACGTTCGCGGCGCCGGTGCTCGGCGGGCAATTTGCGATTGGTTTTATCGGCTATTCGGCCGAGAACCTCCCTCGATCACGGGACGCTGGCGACGGCGTTCGGACCATTTGCGACAACGCTGCGTAAAGTCTATGACCGACCGGTGCGGGCCCATGTCGCCTGTCTGAATCGTCAGCTGCCCTCACAAGTCCGGGGAGATATATAGTTTTGTCGGGATATTCGAGCGCGATCTCCGCCTTCTCGGGAATAGACTTCGTAATCCGCACCTCCATCTACAAAATGCAGCGGAGCACAATGGCCGCCTTGCGGCAGGTCCAGGTGTGTTGCAACATGGAAATTTGAATGCCGATGACGCTTGCTGCTCAAGTCGTTTGTGGTACTAAGGCTGCCTCACAATCAAGGAAATATTAAGTGGCTAAAAAGACAAAGAAAACGGTCGTGCGTCGCGAATACACCAAAGCTGATGTGAAGGAGTTGCGTGCGCACTCAAAAGCGAAAACACCCGTCGTTAAAATTGCGAAGCTTACAAAACGTAGTGTGGGTTCGCTGCGGCAGAAGGCGCTCAAGCTTGGGATACGTCTGGGCCACCGACGCTAGGTCCGATGCCGCCCGGCTCGCTGACAATATGACTAAGCAAAAGCGGAAGATCATATGACGCTGTTTAATAAGGTTTTCTCTACGAGGACGCTATTGCAGATCGTCTGCGTTCTGGGTGCAGTCGTCGCAATGAAAGCTTTGAGCGCGCATTATGATTTCAGCTGGGCAACCGCGTTGGCGGCTGAATGAGAAAACCTTCCCGACTATCGCCGCGCCAACGCAGTAATCACATGCGGCTCGGAACTTTTCTCTGCCCTTCGCAGGATGTCGACCACGACGTGTGCTGCCGCCCGCCCGGAGCCTGACCAGCGCTCGAAGCGTTGACGCGATGCCTTGGCATGCTGACGCCGCGCTGGGGCGTTCGAGACTGGCCTTCGCCGCGCTTGCGTCGATCTTTCGGACGGCGTCCTAATCCGCGAAGCTGGAGGCCGGGGAGTCCCCGGCCTCTTTCATGTGTGCCGAGTATAAACCATAGCCCGAATGGACGAAGGAGCAGCCTTGCTTCGACGTTGCAGGGACACTCAGGCTTCAACCTCCATACCGCCAGCAGTTGCAAATGCAATCTGTTGCCACTCCAATGGTCCGCGGTCTGCAACCATTGTAACGGCTCTGTCACTACAGAGATCAGAAATGTTATGACAAGCCGCAAATCGGTCATGAATCAGACCGAATGTGTAGCCGTGGGGCGAGGGCGCGCAAAATGGATAAAATATTTGAACAATTTATTCAAAGCCTCCCTATGCACGATAACGCGTCTGAAATTGAGCATCTGTTGCGGCGAACCCTGGATCAATACGGCTTTCCGTGTTTTGCCTATCTAAGCTTCGCGCCACGAGGCGATGATGACGATACACTGGCAATGACGACCTATCCAAGTTCCTGGGTGGAGCAGTACTGCGCAAACCGGTATGACAGGATCGATCCAGTGATCTCGCGCTCGATCGCAACGACGCTCCCCTTCGCGTGGTCGGTCGACCGATCCGATGCAAAACTAACCAAAAAGCAAAAATGGCTTTTGGAACAGGCGAGCGAGTTCGGGATTCACCATGGCTTCACCATTCCGATCCATGATCGCCAGGGAAAGGTCGCAACGCTCACGCTCGCCGACTGCGATTCCCGTTCCGCGTTCGATGCCCGCGCCGAGCAATGCCGCCATCAGCTACATCTCATTGCGATCTATTTGCATGCGCAACTGCGCAATGTAACGCCGGCGCCCATTTCACCGCTTCGCCCATGCCTCACTCAGCGCGAGAGGTCCTGCCTGCAATGGGCAGCTCGCGGAAAGAGCGCTTTGGATACCGCGGAAATTATCAGCGTCAGTCGACGAACGGTGGTCTTTCACACCGAGAACGCCAAGCGCAAGCTCGGAGTGGCAACGATGCAACAGGCGGTCGCCAAGGGACTGATGTACGATATCATCAGCATTTAACCGGTCGTCGATGCAATCTGAAATCTGTAAGGTTACGTGAGTCCGGCGGCCGGCGGCGGGGCTTGGGCTTGCGGATGCGTCTCTCTTATATTCCTCGGCAGAGCGGCCGGGCTCGCGATTGCTTCTGGATCACATCATTGTCTCGGGCGAGGCACGGCTGCGCCGGATTCTAATTTCTTATGGCTCCAGGCTGAGCTTCTCTTCGATCTACGGACCGGGTTCGATTCGCTGCAATTCGCCAATGGACCGACCGAGGTCGGGGGCTCAGAACGCCGGGCGTACTGCTTTGACCGTCGCAGCATCGATGTCACACTCGCTTAGCGAGCGTGCTTGTTTTGCACAAATTCATCAAGTTCGCGAGCCAAAGCGTCCTGCCACGACGGCATGCTGAGGCCAAATGAGCTCGCGGCACGTGAGAGGTCAAGACGTGAATTGAGAGGCCGAACCGCCCTTGTCGGAAAATCACTCGACTGAATAGAGACCACTTCAATAGCTTTCAATCCGACGTTTCGGTCTCTCAGACCATTCACGATTTCTGTCGCAAAAACGTACCAGCTAGTCCACCCCGAATTTGCAATATGGACAATGCTATCAGTTTTTGAAAAGGTTTCTCTCATGTCGTTGATATCGGAGGGGAGCAACCTAGCTATGGCCTCAGCGATCGATCGCGCTGACGTCGGTGCTCCGACTTGATCGCTGACCACGCGTAATACGGGACTTTCGCGCGCCAACCGTATTATAGTCCGGAAGAAATTTTTTCCATTTGGGCTGTATACCCACGAGGTTCGCACAATAAGGTGCACGCCGCCGGCATCGCGGACTCCCACTTCGCCTTGGAGCTTGCTCTTTCCATACACGGAGAGCGGTTCGCATGTATCATCTTCACGCCACGGGAGGGCACCCCTCCCATTGAAAACATAATCGGTTGAGAAATGAACCAAAGGCACGTTGTGTCGAGCTGACCACCGGGCGATGACGGACGGCGCTTCGGCATTGATGCGAAAGGCGATATCCGCTTCGTCTTCTGCTCGATCAACCGCAGTGTATGCGGCTGGATTAATAATCAATTCCGGAGCTAGATTATCGAGAGCGGCCGGGAGTGAGGCCGGGTCCGCGAGATCGAACTCTCGCCGACCAGGCGTTAGAATTTGCTCTGCCCGGCGGAGCGTTTTCTCAAGGGCTCCACCGACCTGACCGCTTGTCCCAATCAAGAGGATCCGCATTAGACTCGACCGTATAACGGCAGGTTTTTGACATCCGAGAGGAAAGGGGCTTTCGCATCGCGCGACGACAACTTTGGATTTTCGATATTCCACCTGATACCGATTGCTGGGTCGTTCCAGCGAACAACAATCTCGTTTTTGGGGTTGTAGGGATTGTCGCACTTATAAAAGAAGTCAGCCGCCTCAGAAAGAACGGCAAAGCCATGGGCAAAGCCCCGCGGCACCCAGAGCTGCCGCCGGTTTTGCTCGTTCAGTTCGACAACCACGTGGCGCCCGAACGTTGGACTTCCCACACGCACATCAACCGCAACGTCCATTACCTGACCGCGGAGCACGGTAACCAGTTTCCCCTGAGTTGACGGATATTGAAGGTGCAAACCACGGATCACGCCAAAGCCAGACCGGGATAGATTATCTTGAACGAAGGGTCCCAGAATACCATGCTCTGCGTAACGTTGGGTATGGAAGGCTTCGAGAAAAAAGCCGCGCTGATCCGCCAACAGCTCTGGCTCAACAACTAGAACATCCGGAATCTCAGTTGCAATGACCTTCATGACACCCAGCCGCAGCGGTTAATTCCGCCCCAAGAACAACTATTGATTCATTCCAATTCGTTCGGCGTTGTATCCGCTCTCTAGAATTGAACGCCACCACGGCTGCTGATCGACGTACCAGCGAACAGTCTTTTCAAGCCCGCTTTCAAAGGTTTCTTCGGCTTGCCAGCCAAGCTCTCTCTCTAGCTTCGACGCGTCGATTGCGTAACGTCGGTCATGACCAGGGCGATCCTTGACGAATGAAATCAATTGTCGCCTCGACCCCGAAGCGCGCGGTTCGATATGATCAAGCAAGTCGCAAATATGTTCAATCACCAGCAAATTGGATCGTTCGTTGCCGCCACCAACGTTGTAGGTGTCGCCAATTTGACCACGCTCCAACACAAGGGTCAGCGCTTTGGCATGATCCTCTACGTAAAGCCAATCTCGTATGTTCTGTCCGTCTCCATAAATGGGCAGCGGCTCATCCCGAAGACCCCTTATGATGATGTGGGGAATCAGCTTTTCCGGATAATGATACGGGCCGTAGTTATTTGAGCAATTCGTCACTATCGTCGGCAGATCGTATGTTTCACGCCAAGCTCTAACCAGGTGGTCAGAGGACGCCTTGCTAGCCGAGTAGGGGGAGTTTGGCGCGTAGGGGGACATTTCCGTAAAAAACCCATCTAAGCCGAGCGAACCAAAAACTTCATCGGTCGAAATGTGCAGCAACCTAAATCGGCTGCGACGCTCAGACGAGCACGCCCGCCAATAACGAAGGGCTTCCTGAAGCAGAGTGAAGGTACCGACGATGTTCGTTTGGATGAATTCTCGAGGCTCGTCGATTGAGCGATCGACATGGCTCTCGGCGGCTAAATTCATGACCGCGTCCGGCTGATATCGGGCGAATAACTCTCTGAGTAGTGGCCCCTCGCAAATATCTGCTCTCTGAAAGGCATAGCGGGGGTTACTGTTTGCATCCGGAATCGAATGCAGGTTTGCGGCGTAGGTCAATTTATCAATATTGATAACAAAGGCATCGGTATCCCGAAGCAAGTGTCGTATAACCGCTGAGCCAATAAAGCCTGCGCCGCCCGTGACAAAAATTGTTGATCCTTTAAACCGCATCGTCTCATCGCAGCTGGAAGAGGTCACTCACTGCGCAAACGAATGATAAACCGACATCAAGTACTCGCCATAGCCACTTCTGGCGCATTTCTGAGCTACAGCATAAAAGGATGCCACCGAAATATATCCCAGCCGCAAGGCGATTTCTTCAGGGCAGGCGATGCGCAGACCTTGCCTTTGCTCCAGGATTTGAACGAATTGGCTCGCCTCGACCAGAGAGGCATGAGTGCCTGTATCCAACCACGCGAAGCCACGGCCAAGGAGTTCAACAAACAAATCGCCTCGCTCTAAATATACGCGGTTGACGTCGGTAATTTCAATTTCGCCCCGAGCTGATGGCTTGACCGATGCGGCGATGTCCAGGACATCGTTGTCGTAGAAATATAATCCGGTGACCGCAACATTTGACTTCGGCTGGCGCGGCTTTTCTTCGATCGAAATCGCTCGGTTATGTTGGTCAAGTTCAACGACACCATATCGGTCTGGTGTATTCACAACATAGCCAAAGATGGTTGCCCCAGTCGTTCTTGCGGACGCGCTGGCGAATTTTTCGGGCAATCCATGTCCATAAAAGATATTGTCCCCAAGGATAAGTGCAACCGGGTCTTCGCCGACGAATTCGCGCCCGACAATGAACGCATCGGCCAGTCCGTGCGGTTTGTCCTGTGTGGCATAAGAAAATTGCATACCAAGCTGCGAACCGCCGCCAAGCAAACGTTCGAACAGCGGCTGATCTTGTGGCGTCGAAATGATCAGAATCTCGCGGATTCCACCGAACATCAGCGTTGACAACGGATAATATATCAGCGGCTTATCAAACACGGGGAGCAGTTGTTTTGAAACGACTGTGGTGACTGGATAAAGCCGGGAGCCGGTTCCGCCGGCAAGGATGATGCCTTTCATTGTCCTCTCGCTTTGACCTTATTAAGTCTATCGTGTCAGCATCGTCGTCGTCTTATTCTGGGTCGTCTCGCTCTTGCCGCACGGCGGAGTGTGCTCTGCAACTATCTCCGACTGTCTCACTGTGGTCCGCGCGCAAGATACCTGTAAAGGTAACCAGCTCCAGCCGGTGTTCACCGTCGGGTAAAGTTCCATCCCAATGTTCGGGATGAGGACGCCGATGATAAGAACCGTCACGAAAGACAACGCAGAGCGTCATGTCGACCATTTGCATCAAATGCATCGCATTCGGAAAGCGGTCTTCAGGGATCGGCTCGGCTGGGACGTCACCGTACGCGGCGAATTCGAGATCGACGAATACGACGCGTTAGGACCGAGCTATCTACTCTCGATAGATGGACACGCCGCCGTCAACGGTTGCGTCCGCCTTTTGCCGACGACCGGCCCGAATATGCTGCGTGACATCTTTCCGTATTTTGTGACCAGGGCGGCCGTGCCTCGCAGCGAACGGGTGTGGGAAGCCAGCCGATTTGCCGTGAGCGGGAACACCACCGCGGTCGAAACGGGCCTATCACAAACGACCTACGACCTGCTGATTGGCGTTCTTAAATTTGGCCTGTCAAACGGCATAAATACGATCGCCTGCGTCGTGGACGTGCGAATGGAGCGGATTCTGAGGCGCGCCGGTTGGCAACTTGAGCGCCTCGGCCCCGCGCACCGAGTTGGCAATACCATCGCCTTGGCCGGACAGCTTGTGGTGTCCGCACAAATCCTTCGGCAGCTCGAAGCCCGCGC
Organism: uncultured Alphaproteobacteria bacterium; assembly: GCA_963811915.1. GTDB lineage: Bacteria > Pseudomonadota > Alphaproteobacteria > Rhizobiales > Xanthobacteraceae > Bradyrhizobium. The sequence continues at coordinate 359,617 of CAWETC010000013.1, read as the reverse complement.
GGGCCTCGCGCACGCCGCCGCAGCCTGATCGTGAGCGACGACTAAACTCAATCCATGGTCGAAATCGGAGTACGAGGCGTGAGCAATCCTTTCGACGATCAAGCCGGCGCCTTCGTCGTCCTGATCAATCACCAAGGCGAACATTCGCTCTGGCCTGCAGCCGCCGAAATTCCATCCGGCTGGTCCACCGCCTTCGAGCAGAACCGCCGCCAAGCCTGCATCGAATACATCAATGAGAATTGGACGAATATGCGTCCGAAAACCGGCGCCGATATCCAGCCGGCACAGCCGCCGAGCCAGTAGTCGATCATTCGCCAAAGCTTTACAGAATTGGGGAAGCCGTGGACGCAATCAACGACTCTTCACAGCTGCTCCCGCTGACCGCCGCGCAGGCGGGCATGTGGTTCGCGCAAAAATTCAGCTCGCCGGATTCGATATTCAATCTTGCCGAGTCCATAGAAATTCACGGACCGATTGATCCTGTGCTGTTCGAGGCGGCCTTGCACCAAGCCGGAAGCGAGGCGGAAACCGTGCGGGTACGGTTCATAGAGCAGAGCGATGGGCCTCGACAGCTGATTTCCCCCCTGCTGAATACGACCTTTCCGTTCATCGATGTCAGCTCCGAGCCAGATCCGCGGGCGACGGCAGAGAGCTGGATGATGGCAGAGCTGACTCGACCGGTCGACCTGCTGACCGGGCCGCTTTGGGTTTGTGCCTTGTTCAAGGCTGCGCCGGACCGCTATTTCTGGTACCATCGCAGCCATCACATCGTCATGGACGGTTTCACGGGTGGGCTGTTCGCGCGGCGTGTGGCCGAGATCTATACCGCGTTCGCCGAGGGACGCTCCCCCGATGAGGACACGTTCGGTCCCCTGGTGATGCTCCTTGAAGAAGAGACCGCGTATCGAGGTTCCCAACGCTTTGCACGCGACCGCGAGTATTGGCTGGAGCACTTCGCCGATCGGCCGGCCGCGCTCAGTCTCGCTGATCAGCGACGGCAAAATGCCGGTGGCTTGCTCCGTCAGACGATGCATCTCTCCGCTGAAAGCGTGATGGCGTTGCGAGCGACAGCGCAAATTAGCGGCGCAAGTCTTCCGCAGATCATGATCGCCGCGACCACGGCTTATCTCTATCGCGTGACAGGTGTTGAAGATCTGGTCATTGGTCTGCCGGTTGCGGCGCGGCCCAAGGGACGTCTGCGTCGTATTCCCGGGATGGTTGCGAACGCTGTGCCGCTGCGTCTGGCCATGAGTTCCGGCCTGAGCGCGACGTCGCTCATTCGCGAGGTGGGAAAGAAAGTCCGCGAGGCGATCCGGCATCAGTCCTACAGGTATGAGGACCTCAGGCGGGACCTCAACCTGCTTCCCACCAACCAGCATCTTTTTACGACCGTCATCAATATCGAACCGTTCGACTACGATCTGCGCTTCGCCGGCCATCCTGCGACAACGCACAACCTGTCGAATGGTTCGGCCGACGACCTTGCCGTGTTCGTCTACGACCGCGGCGATGGAAAAGGTCTGCGGATTGATTTCGATGCCAATCCAGCGCTCTACAGTGCGAAGGATCTGGCCGATCAGCAGCAACGTCTTGTGAGGCTTGTCGAGGCGATTGTACGCGATCCCAGCCGGCCGATTGGCGAAATAGATATTCTCGGCGCGGCCGAGCGGGGCAGGGTGCTGGTGGAGTGGAATGACACCGCGCGCGCCGTGCCGCAGACGACGTTGCCGGCGCTGATCGAGGCTCAGGTCGCGCAGCGTGGTGACGCCACCGCGCTGGTGTGCGAGGATACCACGCTGAGCTACGCCGCGCTCAACGCCCGTGCCAACCGGCTCGCGCATCTGCTGATTGCACGAGGCGCCGGCCCCGAGCAGATCGTCGCCCTTGCCCTGCCGCGTTCGGCCGAGCTGATCGTCGGCCTGCTCGCCATCGCCAAGAGCGGCGCCGCCTATCTGCCGCTCGACCCGGATTATCCCGCCGAGCGCCTCGCCTTCATGCTCGCCGACGCCCGGCCGGTATGCCTCATCACCAGCGATGCCATCGCCCAGCGCCTGCCCGGGGCGGCTACGCGCGTTGTGCTGGATGATCCCGACATCGAAGGTGTGCTCGCCCGCCAGCCCGACACCAACCCGGGCGACCAGCATCGCACTGCACCGCTTACCCCGCTCAACGCCGCCTATGTCATTTACACCTCCGGCTCCACCGGAATCCCAAAAGCCGTCGTCGTCTCGCATGGTGGTCTCCTCAATCACATGCGTTGGATGATGAGCGAATACCCGGTGAGCGTCGAGGATCAGGTGCTGTCTCGGACGTCGGTCAGCTTCGATGCCGCGGGCTGGGAGATCTGGCTGCCGCTGCTTTCAGGTTCAGTGCTGAACGTTGCGCCAGCACATGTCGCTCGCGATCCGCAGCAGTTGATGAACTATATCAAGCGTCAGGGCGTCACCGTCGCTCAGTTCGTGCCATCGCTGCTCGCAGCAACATCCGAACTCATCAGTCCGGCCGACACGCATTGCCTCAAGCACGTCTTCGTGGGAGGCGAGGCGCTGGCTTCTAATCTGGCGAGGGAAGTGACGTCGGGCTGGAATGTCCGACTGGTGAATCTCTACGGTCCGACCGAGACAACGATCCAGGTGACGTCGTGGTCTTGGCAGCACGATGGTGATGGCCAATTCGCGCCGATTGGGCGTCCGATCTGGAACACGCGGGTCTATGTCCTGGATGATGGCTTGCAGCCGGTGCCGGTCGGAGTGGCGGGCGAACTCTATATCGCCGGCAGCGGTCTGGCGCGCGGCTACCTCAACCGCCCGGGCCTGACCGCCGAACGTTTTGTCGCCGATCCGTTCGGCCCGCCGGGCAGCCGCATGTACCGCACCGGCGACCGCGCGCGCTGGCGTCCCGAGGGCACGCTGCATTTTCTCGGCCGTGCCGACCATCAGGTCAAGATCCGCGGCTTTCGCATCGAGCCCGGCGAGATCGAGGCCACGCTCGGTCAGCATGACGGCGTTGCCCAGGCCGCGGTCGTCGCCCGCGAAGACCGTGCCGGCGACAAGCACCTTGTCGGCTATGTCGTCCCCGCCGCCGGCCATGTGCCGGACGCCACGATGCTGCGCCAGCATCTCGCGCGCACGCTGCCGGATTACATGGTCCCCGCCGCGTTCGTCGTGCTCGATGCGCTGCCGCTCACGCCCAGCGGCAAGCTCGATCGCAACGCCCTGCCTGCCCCCGACCAGCAACCCGTCACCGAATACACCCCGCCGCGCACAGCGACGGAGCGGGTGCTTGCCGGGCTCTGGGCCGAGACGTTCGGGCTCGCGCGCGTGGGTATCCATGACAACTTCTTTGATCTCGGCGGCCACTCGCTGCTGGTGACGCATTTGATCTCGAAAATTCGCGCCGCTTTCGATGTCGAGCTGCCACTTGGCACGCTGTTCGAAGTATCCACCATCGCCGGGCTCGCTGAACGGCTCGACCAGGCCCAGGCGGCGGCACGACCGGCGCTTCGGCCAAGGCCGCGTCCGGAAGTGATCCCGCTCTCCTTCGCGCAACGTCGGCTATGGTTCCTCAATCATCTCGAAGGACAGAGCCCGCGCTACAATCTCACGCTGGCATTGCGCATCCGCGGTACCCTGGACCGCAGCGCCCTCGAAGCGGCCCTCGCCGATCTGGTCGAGCGGCATGAGAGTCTGCGTACCGTCTTCCCGGAGACGGCGGGCACACCGCGCCAGCTGATCCTTGGTGCGGAAATCGCCCGGCCCATCCTCGCCGTGGCGGCCACTACGGAGGCCGAGCTTCCGCAGGCGCTCACCGCGGCCGCGAGCCGCGGCTTCGATCTTGCCGTCGAACCGCCGCTCCGCGTCGACCTTTTCGTCCTCGCGCCGCACGAGCAGGTTCTTTTGCTGCTCGTTCACCATATCGCCGGCGACGGAGCGTCGCTCGGGCCGTTGGCTCGCGATCTCGCTGTCGCGTATGCTGCGCGCAGCGAAGGCGGCGCGCCTGTCTTTACACCGCTGCCCCTGCAATATGCCGACTATGCGCTTTGGCAGCACGCGCTGCTGGGTAATGAAGATAATCCCGAAAGTCCGATAGCGCGCCAGTTAGCATACTGGAAGACGGCGCTGCATGGCCTGCCGGAGCAACTAGAACTACCGGTTGATCGTCCCCGGCCAGCTGTTTCCAGCCATCATGGCGATACTGTCGCCTTCGAGATTGCGCCGGAACTGCACCAGCGAATGCTGATGCTGGCGCGCGAGCAGCAGGCCAGCCTCTTCATGGTGCTCCAGGCCGGCCTCGCCGCGCTACTCACGCGGCTCGGCGTGGGCTTGGACATTCCGATCGGTAGCCCGATCGCGGGGCGCACCGATCACGCGCTCGACGAGCTGATCGGATTTTTCGTGAACACCGTGGTGCTGCGCACTGACACCGGCGGCAATCCCAGCTTCCGCGAACTGGTGGATCGCGTGCGCGCGACAGATCTCGACGCCTACGCAAATCAGGATTTGCCGTTCGAACGGATCGTCGAGGCTATCAACCCGGCGCGGTCTTTGAGTCGCCACCCGCTGTTCCAGGTGATGCTAGCGTTCCAGAACGCGGGCATGCCCAGCCTCGACATGCAAGGCCTCACGGTTGTCGCGCAGCCGATGAGCACCGGGGTTGCCAAATTCGACCTCGCCTTGGTCTTGACCGAGAGTCGCGTCACGCAGGGCATGTCGGCTGGGATCGAAGGCACGATCGAATACAGCACGGATCTGTTCGAGCGGAAAACCGTCGAAGCCATCGCCGCACGGCTGCTGCGCCTGTTCGAATCGGCAATCGCAGATCCTGATCTGCCGATTGGCGAAATAGACATTCTCGGCGCGGCCGAGCGGGGCAGGGTGCTGGTGGAGTGGAATGACACCGCGCGCGCCGTGCCACAGGCGACGTTGCCGGCGCTGATCGAGGCTCAGGTCGCGCAGCGTGGTGACGCCACCGCGCTGGTGTGCGAGGATACCACGCTGAGCTACGCCGCGCTCAACGCCCGTGCCAACCGGCTCGCGCATCTGCTGATTGCACGAGGCGCCGGCCCCGAGCAGATCGTCGCCCTTGCCCTGCCGCGTTCGGCCGAGCTGATCGTCGGCCTGCTCGCCATCGCCAAGAGCGGCGCCGCCTATCTGCCGCTCGACCCGGAGTATCCCGCCGAGCGCCTCGCCTTCATGCTCGCCGACGCCCGGCCGGTATGCCTCATCACCAGCGATGCCATCGCCCAGCGCCTGCCCGGGGCGGCTCCGCGCGTTGTGCTGGATGATCTCGACATCGAAGGTGTGCTCGCCCGCCAGCCCGACACCAACCCGGGCGACCAGCATCGCACTGCACCGCTTACCCCGCTCAACGCCGCCTATGTCATTTACACCTCCGGCTCTACCGGAATCCCAAAAGCCGTCGTCGTCTCGCATGTCGGCATCACCAGCCTCGCGGGAGCCCAGATCGAGCGGCTCGTCATCACTCCCGACTCGCGCGTCCTGCAATTCTCCTCGTCCAGTTTCGACGCTTCGATCATGGAACTGCTGATGGCTTTCCCTGCTGGAGCCGCGCTGGTCGTCCCGCAAGCCGGCCTTATTGCCGGCGAAATCCTTGCCGATACGCTGATCCGGCACGCCGTCAGCCATGCGCTTATTCCGCCGGCGGTTCTCGCCGGCATGCCGACGAAGGGGCTGGAGCAATTCGGCACCCTCATCGTCGGCGGCGATGCCTGTTCGCCCGATCTGGTCGCGCGCTGGTCGGAAGGGCGGCGGATGGTCAACGCGTACGGACCAACCGAAACCACGATCTGCGCCACCATGAGTATGCCGCTGGCAGGCGCGGCGGATCCGCCGATTGGGCGTCCGATCTGGAACACGCGGGTCTATGTCCTGGATGATGGCTTGCAGCCGGTGCCGGTCGGAGTGGCGGGCGAACTCTATATCGCCGGCAGCGGTCTGGCGCGCGGCTACCTCAACCGCCCGGGCCTGACCGCCGAACGTTTTGTCGCCGATCCGTTCGGCCCGCCGGGCAGCCGCATGTACCGCACCGGCGACCGCGCGCGCTGGCGTCCCGAGGGCACGCTGCATTTTCTCGGCCGTGCCGACCATCAGGTCAAGATCCGCGGCTTTCGCATCGAGCCCGGCGAGATCGAGGCCACGCTCGGTCAGCATGACGGCGTTGCCCAGGCCGCGGTCGTCGCCCGCGAAGACCGTGCCGGCGACAAGCACCTCGTCGGCTATGTCGTCCCCGCCGGCGGCCATGTGCCGGACGCCACGATGCTGCGCCAGCATCTCGCGCGCACGCTGCCGGATTACATGGTCCCCGCCGCGTTCGTCATGCTCGACGCGCTGCCGCTCACGCCCAGCGGCAAGCTCGATCGCAACGCCCTGCCTGCCCCCGACCAGCAACCCGTCACCGAATACACCCCGCCGCGCACGGCGCGGGAGGAGAAACTCTGCGCGCTATTCGCCGAGACCCTCGGGCTCGCGCGCGTGGGTATCCATGACAACTTCTTTGATCTCGGCGGCCACTCGCTGCTTGCCATCCGCCTCGGCCGCCGCATCCGGGACGAGATCCGGACGGACTTCCCGATCACAGCGGTCTATACGACGCCGGTCGTCAGCGACCTCGCAACGAAGCTCGATCTCGATGAACCTGTGGACGGCACCCCCGACCTGTCCCGTGACATCTTCCTGCCGTCGCATGTCAAGCTGACCGGCGCGCGGCCGCCGATCAAGCCCAAACGCGTTTTCCTGACCGGAGCCACCGGTTTCGTCGGCAGCCATCTTCTCTCTACGCTGCTCCAGGAGACCGATGCGAATGTCGCCTGCCACGTCCGCGCCGCGGACAGGTCGTCGGCCGAGACCCGCTTGCGGCAGGCGCTCGACAAACGCAAGCTTTCGGCGTGCTGGGACGAACGCCGTATCGAGGTTCTGACAGGAAATTTGGGACATCCGGCTCTCGGGCTCGATGAGAGGGGAATCCGCATTGTGCGTGACGAGTGCGACGCGATCTATCATTGCGGCGCGAACGTGGAATTCCTTCATCACTATGCCGCGCTAAAGCCGGCCAATGTGGACAGCGTCCTCACGCTACTTGATTGGAGCGCAAATGGACGACCGAAGAGGCTGCACTATGTTTCCACCCTTGCGGTGATAGACAAGGTTCAGGCCGGGCCGGTGTCGGAGCAGACCGACCTCATCTCGTGGCAGGGTCTTGCGGGCGGCTACAGCCAAAGCAAGTGGGTCGGCGACACGCTGGTCCGCCAGGCGCAGCGGCGCGGCCTGCCGGTCTCGATCTATCGCCTGAGCAGTGTCACCGGCGATCGCGTCAATGGAATCTGCAACGAAACCGATCTGATATGGCGGCTGGTCCGGCTCTATGCCGAGCTCGGTGCGATTCCCGATCTGGACCTTCAGCTGAACATGACGCCTGCGGATGACGTCGCGCGGGCGATCGTCCGACTCGCGGGCAGTGAAGCGTCCTGGGGTAGCGTCTATCACCTCATGAACAGCGAACCGCTTCATGTGCAGGAGGTGCCCCGGATCTTTCATCGGCTCGGCCTGGGACTCGAACTCGTGCCGCTCGATCGATGGATGGACATTGCGCGAGGGCGGCTCGCGGAAACCCATGACGATGATCTTGCGGCCGTGCTGGCGATCCTGTCCAAAGAGGACACTTCGCGATCGCATCCCGAAATCACGTCAGACTTCACGCAGGAACATCTGGCGGCTGTGGGCGCGCCGATCGCTTCGGTCGGGCCCACCCTGCTCGAACGCTATTTCGCCAGCTTGCGGCTTCCGCAGGTCGTGTCCGGCGCTCTCGTGCCGGCAACCGGCAAGCGAGCAGGCAGCCGGCTGGCGGGCTAGGGACGGGGAGAGCACAACATGGCGCGGTTTCTCATCGCCGCCACCGCGGTCCCCGGTCACGTCTTGCCTTTGTTGGCCGTTTCCCAACACCTCGTCGGTCGCGGCCACGAGGTCGTCGTGCATACCGGGAGCCTGTTCAGGGAGCGGGTGGAGGCGACCGGGGCGCGATTCGTCGCCTTCCGCCCCGAAATCGACATCGATTATCGGCAACTCGACGAGCGCTTTCCCGAACGCCGCAAGATCGCATCGGGGCCAGCCCAGCTCTGCTTCGGATTGAAGCACATTTTTGCCGATGCCATACTGCATCAGAGCGCCGGGATACGCGACATCCGCCGCGACTTCCCGGTGGATGCGATCATTGTCGATACGATGTTCTGCGGGACCTTTCCGCTCCTGCTCGGACCACCGGAAGATAGAGTTCCGATCGTCGCGCTCGGGATTACGGCGCTCGCCTTGTCGAGTGCGGATACCGCATTCTTCGGCACGGCGCTTCCGCCAGCGCTCACGCCACAGGACCGTGCGCGTAACGTTGCGATGAACAGCCATTTGCAACAAGTGATCTTCGGCGACGTGCAGCGATACTTCAACAACATCCTCGCAAAGCTCGGCTCGCGTCCCCTGCCGGCATTTCTTTTCGACAGCATGATCAAGCTGCCCGATTTGTATTTGCAGCTCACGGCCAGGGCGTTCGAATATCCGCGCGGCGATATGCCTGACAGCATCCGCTTCGTTGGACCGCTGCTGTCGCCGCCATCCACCGGTTTCAGCCCGCCGCTCTGGTGGGACGATCTCGACAAAGCCGGTCCGCTCGTGCTCGTGACCCAGGGTACTCTCGCCAATGACGATCTTGGGCAGCTTGTCGGGCCGACTCTGACAGCCCTGGCGAACGAGGGTCTGACGGTGATCGCAAGCACCGGCGGCCCACCCGTCGAATCGATCCCGGCGGCATTGCCGCTCAATGCGAGGGCGACGACGTTCCTGCCGTTCGACCGTCTGCTCCCGAAAGTGAGTGTCATGGTGACCAATGGCGGTTACGGCGCCGTCAACCACGCGCTTAGTCTCGGTGTGCCGTTGGTGATTGCCGGCGACAGCGAGGAAAAACCGGAAATCGCGGCACGGGTCGCCTGGGCGGGTGCCGGCATCAATCTCGGCACCGGCCGGCCGACGGCCTCGCAGATTCGTGAGGCGGTTCGCACCGTGCTCGCCAAGCCCCACTATCGACAGCGCGCGCAGACGCTGCGCACCGCATTCGCTGGCCACAACGCGCGTGACGAGATTGCGGAACTGGTCGAAGGCCTTGCTGCCGGCGGCACGGCGGTGAGCTCTCACGAAAGTATACGCCGCGGGCTCGGCGCTGTCGGCGCTCCGGGGGAGGGTACAAGCCGCCAAGCCGTCGGCATGGATACTACTCCGGCACGTTAAATGTCGAGGACGATTTGATCCGTCCCGATGCTTAAATCCTCTCCACGTGCTTGATGCTGAAAGCCTGCGATTATCGATGATGACGCTGGCTGTCACGTTCGAATGCCAAGCCGCGCGGCTGGGGCGGATCCAAAGGAAGGCGATGGGGTGAGAAAGAAGTCGTTGAGGTCCGCTTGCATCGCCCTCCTAGTGCTCGTCGTTACCGTCTGCGTTTATATCTTCGCCGTAATCGGCGTGGAGCGTCCGCATATCGAGGCCGTCGCAACGCCACTCCCGGACCCAAGAGGGAAATCGAACCCGGCCGCGGACGCCGCACCGATGGCTATAACGCTCGCCAGAGCCGAACGGCATTCAATGGCCGAGACACTTACGGTTACCGGATCCCTCGTGGCCCGAGAGGAGACCGTCGTCGGCGCGGAGGTCGACGGGCTACGCATTATCGAGATTCTCGCCGATGTCGGCGATCGTGTCGAGCAAGGCCAGGTGCTCGCCCGCCTCGACGGAACCATGCTCCGGACTCAACTCGCGCAAAGCACTTCGATGATCGCGATAGCCCAGGCGTCGATCGTGCAGATGGAGGCGTCGATTGCGGAGACACAGGCCAACGAAGCCGAAGCGGCGGACGCGCTCAAACGCGCGCAAACACTGGTCGCCTCCGGCACGACCTCTCCGGTGCAACTCCTGGCGCGGGAGACCCAGGCCAAGGTCGCCACCTCGAAGGCCGTCGCCGCTGAGGAGAATTTGCGCATGGCCAAAGCCGAAGAAGCGTTTGCGGAGGCGCAACGCAGCGAGATCAATCTGAAAATCGCGCGAACCGAGTTGAAGGCGCCGACGGCCGGGACTATCTCGCATCGCGCTGCCCGCTTAGGCGCGATAGCCAGCCCGGCGGGCGAACCTCTGTTCCGGCTCGTGCGCAACAGTGAAATCGAATTCGATGCCGAGGTTCCGGAAACGGCGCTCCCGCAGATCGCGCCAGGCCAAGACGTCGAGGTTTGGCTGCCCGGCGTCAGCGAGGCCATCGGCGGCTACGTGCGGCTGGTCGATCCGACCGTAGACAAAACTAGCCGGCTCGGCCGGGTCGCGGTCGCGCTCCCGCACCATGCGGCGATGAAGGCCGGCACTTTTGCCCGAGGTAACATCACGCTTGGCCGGCGACAAGCCGTCACCGTGCCGTTGTCGGCCGTCCTCTTCGGCAAGGACGGTCCTTATGTCCAGGTTGCGACGAACAATGTCGTCGAAATCCGCAATGTCGAAACCGGCCTCAAACGCGGCGCCCGTGTCGAAATCGTGAACGGTTTGATTGAAGGCCAGGAGGTCGTCGCTCGCGCAGCGGCCTTCACCAGGCCGGGCGAACGGATCATGCCCGTCCGCAATGACGCGAGAGCCGCGGGAGGAGGTTGATATGGCCCTCAACATCTCTGCCTGGTCAATTCGCAAGCCCATTCCACCATTGGTGTTCTTTGTCGTCCTGATCGTGCTCGGCGCGGTCAGCCTGAAGACCCTGCCGATCACGCAGATGCCCAACATCGACATCCCCATCGTCACTATCACCGTCACCCAGACGGGTGCTGCGCCGAGCGAGTTGGAAACGCAGGTCACGAAGAACGTCGAGAACGCGGCGGCTGGAGTCGTCGGGGTCAAGCACATAACGTCGAGCGTCTCTGATGGAGTGTCCGTCACGACGGTCGAATTTCAATTGGAGACGCCGGCCGATCGTGCGGTGAATGACGTCCGCAACGCAATAGCGAATATCCGGTCGGAGCTGCCGCAGAGCATCGAAGAACCGTCGATACAACGGGTCGACGTCGAAGGGATGGCCATCGTCACCTATGCAGCATCGATTCCATCGAGGACGGCCGAGCAGGTGTCCTGGTTCGTCGATGACGTCATCGCGGGGGCGCTCGGGGGCGTCCGCGGCGTCGCGCAGGTCAAGCGCGCGGGCGGCGTCGACCGTGAAATCCGGGTGTCGCTCCTGCCCGATCGGCTGATGGCGCTTGGAATCACCGCGCCGGACGTGAATGAGCAGCTGCGAGCCACGAACGTCGATCTCACAGGCGGGCGCGGCGAAGTGGGCTCGCGAGAGCAAACCATACGGATGCTCGCGGGCGCCGAGACGGTCGAGGACCTGGCCAATCGCACGATCGTGCTGCCGGGCGGTCGAAAGACCAGGTTGAACGAGATTGCCACGGTCACCGATGGCGCGGCGGAAGCACGCAGCTTCGCCAGCCTCGATGGGCAACCGGTCGTCACCTTTGGTATCTACCGTGCAAAAGGCTTCTCCGATGTGGCCGTCGCTGAGGCCGTTTCGAAGAAGTTGCAGGGGCTCGCCAACGAGCATCCCGAACTGTCGGTCTCCGAGATCGACAGCACAGTGCGTTATACCAAGACCGATTATCGCGCCACCATGCAGACGTTGACCGAAGGCGCAATCCTCGCGGTTGTCGTCGTGCTGATTTTTCTGCGCGATTTTCGTGCGACGGCGATTTCCGTACTCGCGATACCGTTGTCAATTTTTCCCACCTTCTGGGCGATGGAAATCCTCGGGTTTTCGCTGAACGCCGTCAGTCTGCTTGCGATCACGCTCGTCACCGGCATCCTGGTCGATGATGCCATTGTAGAGATCGAGAACATCGTCCGGCACATGCGTATGGGTAAATCGGCCTATCGCGCCTCGCTCCAGGCCGCGGACGAGATCGGGCTCGCGGTAGTCGCGACGACGATGACCATCGTCGCCATGTTCATGCCGGTCAGCTTCATGGGCGGCATCGCGGGCCAATATTTCAAGCAATTCGGGCTCACGGTCGCTATCGCAGTCACATTCTCTCTGCTGGTCGCGAGGCTCATAACGCCGCTGCTGGCGGCATATTTCCTGCGCGACCGTCAGCACCGCGCCGAAGGGCCGGGCGTCATCATGGGGCGCTATCTGCGCATGCTCGAGTGGTCGCTTCGCAACCGATTCATCACGCTCGCGCTCGGGGCGCTAATCTTCGCGGGCTCGATCGTGATCGCAGGAGCGTTGCCGTATGGCTTCCTGCCGACTAATGACCTGTCGCGTTCGGTTCTCCTGGTCGAACTGCCACCGGGCTCGACGATCGCGGATACCGCGGCGACCGTGAACCGTATTACTGCATTGCTCAAGAAGCGGCCCGAAGTCAGGAGTGTCTATGCGGTCGGCGGTGCCACCGGTACCAGCGGGCTGAGCGTCACCGCTGGCGAAGTACGCAAGGCCACTATCGTCATAGAACTCGTCCCGCGCAGCAACCGGTCGCACGACCAAAAGGCGTTCGAGCGCGACATGCGCGCCGCGCTCGGCGCGGTCCCGGATATCCGCTACAGCTTCGGCAATGGTGGCGGCGGACGCGAATTCACGCTCATCCTGTCCGGGCCCCATGGCGCCGCACTTGAGCAAGCGGCGCTGGCGCTGGAGCGGGAGGCCCGACAGCGGGTATCCGTTCTCGCGAATGTGGTCTCGACTGCGGCACTGGACCGGCCGGAACTTCGCATCGTGCCGAGGCTTGAGGAGGCTGCCGATCTCGGAATCTCCGGGGCCCAGATTGCCGAAGCGGCACGGATTGCGACGATCGGCGACGTATCGGCGCATCTGGCGAAGTTCTCGGCCGCCGACCGCCAACTGCCAATCCGCGTGCAACTCGACGAGCAGGCGCGGGACGATTTGTCGACCCTCGATATGCTGCGCATCAAGGCCAAGAACGGCACGACGGTACCATTGGCGACGGTCGCCGATATCGACTTCGGCGAGGGGCCGACGACCATAGAACGCTATGATCGCAGGCGTCGCGTGGCGATAGAGGCTGACCTTGTCGGAAGCACCCCGCTCGGCGAGGCTATCGAGCAGGTGATGGCGCTGCCCGCGGCACGAAACCTGCCTGCTGGCGTGACGATCGCAAGGTTCGGCGATTCAGAAATCATGGAAGAAGTATTTTCGAGCTTCTCGCGCGCGATCGCTGCAGGCGTGCTAATGGTGCTCGCCGTCCTCGTTCTTCTGTTTGCCAACGCGATGCAGCCGATCACCATTATCTTCTCCATGCCGCTTTCGATCGGCGGAGCGTTCGTTGCGCTGCTTCTGACCGGAAATGCAATCAACCTGTCCGTGATCATCGGCTTTCTCATGCTGATGGGAATCGTGACGAAAAACGCGATCCTGCTCGTGGACTTCGCGATCGCGGAAATGGCGAGCGGGGGGAACCGCGCGCAAGCATTGATCGAAGCCGGCCGCAAGCGCGCTCAACCCGTGATCATGACCACAGCGGCTATGACCGCAGGCATGGTTCCTTCCGCATTAGGCATCGGCGAAGGCGGTGCGTTCCGCTCCCCTATGGCGATTGCGTTGATTGGCGGGCTGCTCGCCTCGACCTTCCTCAGCCTCGTATTCGTGCCGGCGGTCTTTACGATCATGGACGATGTCGGCGGGATTTTGAGCAGCAAGCTTTCGCGCCTTATCGGACTGAAGAGGCGAAATGAGCGAGACGGCGATGAGCCGGCGTGATCACGTGATCTTCGGCACCGCATTCATCATCGCTGGCCCGTCGTGTCCAGGCAGATAGCCAGCGAGGCTCAACCGGCGCAGCCGAACCCACATCGGCTTTCGCAGCGCGTTTGCTATCGTTCGCTGGTCAGCACCGATGCCGCCTTCGCGCTTCCGCTGAGTGCCGAATCGCGATCGCGTTTGCCACGGGCTCTCCGGCATGCAGTTCAAAAACGCCAGCGAGAATTTCTCGCCGGTCGTTGGTGTGCGAAGCAAGCGCTTCAGTGTCTGGGCGCTGGTTCAACTCATGTGGCGATGGCCGAGGACCGAGCACCGGTCTGGCCTGACGGTGTGGTCGGCTCAATCACGCATGCCGGCAATTTCGCCGCTGCCGCGGTGGCATGGGCGGCGGACATCGCCGCGCTCGGCATCGATTCGGAACAGATCATCGATCCTGCAGCGGCGCGCGACATCGCCGACGTCTGTATGGTCGAAGAGCCGGCTCTCTTCAAAGCGGCCGATGGCCGCAGCTTTTGCGAATTCTGCACATTCGTGTTTTCCGCAAAGGAGTTTGTCTTCAAATGCCTTTTTCCGCTGACGCGAAAATTTCTCGAATTCTCCGATGTGCGAATAACATCGGTCGACTGGAATCTAAAGCATTTCACATGGACGACCGTCAGCGAATATATCGGAACGGGACGACTGTCCCACGCCGACGGCTTTGTGCATACCTCGGTCGAATTGTCGTCGCTCCCTACGATAGCCGAGTAGCGACGTCTTGAACCCCGCTAAGGGCGGATGGCGAAGGTCCGCTTATGGCGCAACGCGTTCGTTCGCATGATGCGCAGTTCTGGGATGGACGGGTGAAACGTTAAACATCTGTTGCGCGAAATTCGGGAAAGGCTAAGCCGCGTGGCTCACACGGCCACCCAGCTCATTGCTTCAGATTTTTGGTCTTGACCGCGATCGCCGCCGCCGCAGTGCGGTTCTCGACGCCAAGCTTCGAATAGATCTGCTCGAGGTGCTTGTCGACGGTGCGGGGCGAGAGGCCCAGGATCTGAGCGATGTCACGGTTTGTTTTGCCCTTGGAGAGCCAGGAGAGCACTTCGCCCTCGCGCGCGGTGAGGCCCAGTTCTCTGGAAAATTCCGCTGGCGTGTCAGCGCCGGATTCCTTGACGAGCCGCAGCAGGAATTCGTTGGGGCCGACCTTGCCCATATATTGTAGTTTGAGCAGCTCATTGCCGGGAAACGCCGCGATGACAGGTGACTGCGAGCCGATCTTGCCCTTCTGCGCCTGATCCAGCCATTGCGGCATTGGCTCCGGCAGGATGAAATAATCATCAGCGTCGGCGGCGAGCGTATCCGCCAATAATTTCTGCGCCTGTGGTGTCGCCCATATGATCCTGCCGACGCCATTCACCGCGAGCAGATAGCGGCCGGAAACATCGAGCGCGGCGCGGGCGC
Source organism: uncultured Alphaproteobacteria bacterium (assembly GCA_963811915.1). Lineage (GTDB taxonomy): Bacteria > Pseudomonadota > Alphaproteobacteria > Rhizobiales > Xanthobacteraceae > Bradyrhizobium. The sequence continues at coordinate 344,377 of CAWETC010000013.1, read as the reverse complement.
TCTGCGTCAGCCGCGCGTTGGCAAGGTGCACGCGGATCCGCGCCAGCATTTCCTTGATCGCGATCGGTTTTGTGACATAGTCGACGCCTCCGGCTTCGAGCCCGCGAACAATGTGATCGGTCTCAGCGAGCCCAGTCATGAAGATGATCGGCACGTTGACAAGGCCCGCATCGCGCTTCAACCGCCTACAGGTCTCAAAACCGTCCATGCCGGGCATCACGGCATCGAGCAACACGATATCAGGCGTGATCTGGTCGACGATACGCATCGCCGCAGCCCCGTCCATGGCGACCATGACCGTCATCCCTGCGTCGTCAAGCGCATCGGTTAGGAGGCGCAGCGTTTCGGGCAAGTCGTCGACGACGAGCGCGAGGTCGCGTGTTTTGGCTTCAGTGATCATAGCTGTGCAAGGTTTTCAGGGTTGCCATGTACTGATCCAGATCGAAGCGGTCTATCAGCGACCGCATTTGCGAAACGAAGTCGGCGTGTTCGGGGTAGTCGGTTCCTATTTCATCGAGCTTAACCTGGATCGCACGAATGTAACCGAGCTGCCCAAGACCGATCAACTCTTCCACATGCCTCACCGGTGGACGCGAGCCGCTCTCCGGCTTCCAGTGCGGTATGGCGGCCTGGTGTGTTTCGTACTGCCATTCAATCTTGAGGAGTTGGCGAACCAACTCCAGAAGCCGGGGAATATCGATCGGTTTCATCAGGTAGCCGTCGTGGAAGGGCTGTGCCAGCGGCGTGCCGTGCGCCTCCAGGGCACTTGCTGAAACCATCAGGATGCGGGCCTGATGATGACCGGTTGAACGCAGTGTTTCCGCGACCGTCCAGCCATCCATGCCCGCCATCGAGATATCGAGCAAGAACAGATCGGGGCGGCAATGCTGTGCGAGCGAGAGACAGGCGGGTCCATCCGGCGCGCTGAGCAGGATGAAGCCGAGCGGCGTCAGCACCTCACGCAAGAGATCGCGCTGGATCGGGTCGTCGTCGGTAATCAGGATCGTCTTGCGCGGACCGTGATAGCCGAAGACGGGCGCGTCGACCGGCGCAATGCGCGTCGGGCTGGTCACTTCTGACAGCAGAATTTTCACCTGGAAGGTGCTGCCGGTGCCGACCGAGCTCTTGACCTGGATATCGCCGCCCATCACGCCCGCCAGCAGCCGGCTGATGGTCAGCCCCAGGCCGGTCCCGGTTTGCGGCTGCGAAACCCCGAGCGCACCGCGCTCAAACGGCGCGAAGATGCGTTCAAGATCATCAGACTGAATTCCCGGGCCGGTGTCGATCACCTCGAATTCGGCGACGGGGCTGCGATAGTGAACGACAAACTGCACGCTGCCGTGCTGGGTGAATTTGATGGCGTTCGACAGCAGATTGATCAGGATCTGGCGCAGACGTTTTTCGTCGGCATACACCACGACGGGAAGCACCGCCGGGCGCTTGAAAATGAAATCGATGCCCTTGGCGGCGGCTTGCAGACGGAACATGCCGACGAGCTGGTCGAGAAATTCGCTGAGGCGAACCTCATCACGCGACAAATAAAGCCGGCCGGCCTCAATCTTGGATATGTCGAGAATGCCGTCGATCAATCCCGACAGATGATCGGCGCTGCGGCGTACCACGCGCACCTGGTCGCGCGGCTTGGTGCTCAGGCTCGAATCCTGTTCAAGAAGTTGCGCGTAGCCAGAAATGGCGTTCAGCGGCGACCGCAATTCGTGGCTCAGTCCGACCACGTACCGGCTCTTCGCGAGATTGGCCGATTCCGCGACTTCCTTGGCGCGCTGCAGTTCGGCGTCAGTGCGTTTATGGGCGTCGATCTCCTGGATCAGCAACGCGGTTTGCCGCCGCGTTTCCGCTTCCGCCGCGCGCCGGCTTTGCTGCGCCAGCACGAACAGCCACGCGACGACCCCGATGATAATCGACAGCGCGAAAAACACCTTCCAGAGTACGCCGGACAGCTGCACATTATCGACTTGCACCGTCGCTGACGTTTGCAGATAGATCATGCCGAGCGTCAGTCCGACCAGCCCCGCGGAAAGTGCGAAGACGCCGAGATAATGCCCGAGTTGCGAATTGATCCGGGCATACATCGGCTGTGGCAGCAGTTTGCCGAGGGTTTCGGAGATCTGCGCCTGGATTCGCGCATGCGGCTTGCAGAGATCGTGACAGCGCGCGTCAAGCGAACAGCACAGCGAACAAATCGGTCCGGCATAGGCCGGGCACGAAGCCATGTCCTCGGGCTCGAACGAATGTTCGCAAATACAGCACTGGATCGCGTCGATATCCTGCCAGGTGCGCTTCGGTTTGCGCGCGAGGTAATATTTGCCGTCGGTGGCGAAAGCAATCAGGGGGGCCACGACGAATGCCACGAGCAGCGCAACGAACGGCGCAAGCGCCTTCGCCGTCGGTCCGAACAGGCCATAGAATGCGCTGATCGAGAGAATGGTGGCGACACCCATCGCTCCGACGCCGACCGGATTGATGTCGTAAAGGTGCGCGCGCTTGAACTCCATGTGCTGCGGGCGCAGGCCGAGCGGCCTGTTGACGACGAGGTCGGAGACCAACGCTCCAACCCAGGCAATGGCGACGTTGGAGTAAAGCGCGAGCGTCTGCTCCAGCGCCTTGTAAACGCCGATTTCCATCAGCAGCAGTGCGACCAGCACGTTGAACACCAGCCAGACCACGCGACCGGGATGGCTGTGGGTGAGGCGGGAAAAGAAATTCGACCACGCGATCGATCCGGCATAGGCGTTGGTGACGTTGATCTTCAACTGCGAAAGGATCACGAAAGCGCCGGTCAACGCCAATGCGAGGCCTGGTTCCGACAGCACGTAGCGGAACGCTTCGAGATACATGTGCGCGGGTTCGGCGGCATGCTCGGTGGATACGCCGTGACTCAAGGCAAAGAATGCCAGGAACGATCCGGCCAGCAGCTTCAGCGCGCCGAGAATGATCCAGCCGGGGCCGGCGCTTAACAGCGCGATCCACCACGCGGTCTTCGAGGTCCGCCGGTCACGCGGCAGGAAACGAAGAAAGTCGACCTGCTCGCCGATCTGCGCCACCAGCGCGAATACTACCGAGGCTGCGGTGCCGAACAGCAAAAGATCGAGATGCCCCGCAGGATTGCCATGCTCGCCGGCAAATTTTGTCCACTCCGCAAAGGAGTGCGGATTGGTGTACGCTATCGCCGCGAAGGGCAGGATGTGAAGAATGATCCACAGCGGCTGCGTCCACAACTGGAAACGGCTGATCAGCGTGATGCCGTAGGTGACCAGGGGAATGATAACGACAGCGCTGATGAGATAACCGATCGGGCGCGGAATGCCGAAACATATCTCCAGCGCGGTCGCGAGGATCACTGCTTCGATCGCGAAGAAGATGAAGGTGAAAGAGGCGTAGATCAGCGAGGTGATGGTCGAGCCGATATAGCCGAAGCCGGCACCACGCGTGAGAAGATCAATGTCGATGCCGCATTTGGCGGCGTGATAGGCGATTGGAAGGCCGCAAAAAAAGATAATGACGCTGACGACCAGGATGGCGGCGGTGGCGTTGGTGACGCCGTAATTTAGGGTGATGGTGCCGCCGATCGCTTCCAGCGCCAGGAACGAGATCGCGCCGAGAGCGGTGTTGGCAACCCGGGCCGCAGACCAGCGCCGCGCGCTCTTGGCAGTGAAGCGCAGCGCATAATCCTCAAGCGTTTGGTCCGCAACCCATTGATTATATTGGCGTCTTACGCGGTCTATCCGCTGCCGCCCTGCCACTTTGAAACCCCCTGCGCCTGAAATAATCCGCCTGAAAACTCCGTTCCAGAAGCCTACGTCGCTATTTTGCGGTGCAATATACGCGATCTTGCGTATCTGTGCACCGCACAAATTGAACCATCCTGATCTGACCATCAGCTCGTCCTCGAACAAAAATGGGGTACTCATGTCAGATGAAATCAAGCGGGGCCTGCAGTCCCCATTCCGGCGCAAACTGCTGATGGGAATGGCTGCATTGCCCGCCATCACCATGCTGCCGCGCCCATCCTTCGCCGATGTCCCGGCGACTTCCGCGATCAACACCACGGGTCTCGCAGTAACCGATACTGAAGTGACATGCGGCATCCTGCATTCGGCCACCGGCACGATGGCGATTTCGGAAACTGGTTCGATCGAGTCCGAAAAGCTCGCAATCTCGCAAATCAACGAAGCCGGCGGCATCCTCGGCCGCAAGATCAAGATCATCCAGGAAGACGGCGCCAGCGACTGGCCGACCTTCGCGGAGAAAGCCAAAAAACTTCTGGTCAATGACAAGGTCGCGGCAATCATGGGTTGCTGGACCTCGGCTTCCCGCAAGGCGGTGCTGCCGGTCCTCGAGCAGTATAACGGCATGCTCTACTACCCCACTTTCTACGAGGGTCTCGAGCAGTCCAAGAACGTCATCTATACCGGCCAGGAAGCCACCCAGCAGATTCTTGCCGGCCTGAACTGGGTTGCCAAGGAGAAGGGCGCCAAATCGTTTTTCTTCATCGGTTCCGACTACATCTGGCCGCGAACCTCGAACAAGATCGCGCGCAAGCATGTCGAGAACGTGCTCAAGGGCAAGGTCGTCGGCGAGGAATATTACCCGCTTGGCAACACCCAGTTCAACTCGGTAATCAACAAGATCAAGCTGACCAAACCCGACGTGATCTTCGCCGACGTCGTCGGCGGATCGAACGTCGCGTTCTACAAGCAGCTCAAGGCAGCCGGCGTCGATCTTTCGAAGCAGACGCTGCTCACCATTTCGGTGACTGAAGACGAAATCGACGGCATCGGCGGCGAGAACATCGCGGGCGCCTATGCCTGCATGAAGTACTTCCAGTCGCTCGATAATCCGAACAACAAGGCTTTCGTGCCCGCGTTCAAGAAGATGTGGGGCGAGAAGACCGTAATCGGGGACGTGACACAGGCTGCCTATCTCGGCCCGTGGCTGTGGAAATTAACGGCGGAAAAGGCCGGTAGCTTCGACGTCGACAAGATCGCTGCGGCTTCGCCGGGGGTTGAGTTCAAGGGTGCGCCGGAAGGCTACGTCCGCATCCATGAAAATCATCATCTCTGGTCGAAGACCCGAGTAGGCCGCGCCAAGCCCGATGGTCAGTTCGAACTGATCTATGAGACCGCGGACCTGGTCGAGCCCAATCCGTTCCCCAAGGGCTACCAGTAAGACGCGCGGCGCTTGCCGCGCTTCCCATGCGTGAACCGCTCCCTGGCGTGAGTTGATCATTCACGCTTAAGACCCCCGCGTTGCGAATTTGCTCGCAACGCGGGACTTCCCTGATGGAGGAGATCGATGTTCGGCGACTATTCGATTGGTGACCTTGGTTCGATCTTTGTCATGCAGGGCTTCGCGGGCCTGATCCTGTTCTCGGTCTATGTGCTGATGGCGCTCGGCCTCGCGATTATCTTCGGCCAGATGGGCGTGATCAATATGGCCCACGGCGAGTTCATGATTCTCGGTGCCTATGTCACCTGGATGACCTCGAATTTATTTCAGACCTATCTGCCGGGATTGTTTGCCGGGTATTTCTTTCTCGCGATGATACTGGCCTTCTGCGCGGCCGGTGCGCTCGGCATGCTCGTGGAATGGGTACTGATACGGCATCTCTACAAGCGTCCGCTCGACACGCTGCTCGCCACCTGGGGCCTCAGCCTCATACTACAGCAAGCCTATCGGTCGATTTTCGGCGCACGCGAAGTCGGCGTTGAATTGCCGCAATGGATGCTGGGTTCGCTGCATGTTTCCGACAGCATCGAGGTGCCCATCAACGGCGTCTTCGTGATGTGCCTCACCGTCCTGATCACGCTGTGCGTCGCCTACATCATGTATAAGTCGCGCTGGGGCCGCCAGGTCCGCGCCGTCGTGCAAAACCGGATCATGGCCGGTGCGGTCGGCATCAACACCGAAAAGGTCGATCGCTACACGTTTGGTCTCGGCTGCGGCATCGCAGGCATTGCCGGCAGCGCCTTCACCATGATCGGCTCGACCGGGCCGACCTCGGGCCAGCTCTACATTGTCGATACCTTCCTGGTCGTCGTGTTCGGCGGCGCCGCGAGCCTGCTGGGCACCATCGCTTCCGCCTTCAGCATCTCGCAGACGCAGTCGACTTTTGAATTCTTCATGTCGGGATCGATGGCGAAGGTTCTGACGCTGCTTGCAGTTGTCGGAATTCTCATGCTGCGGCCGCAGGGGCTGTTCGCCCTTAAGGTCCGCAAATAACAAAAAGGGCTGAGGCATGACCAATCGCTTTGTCAATCGATCGGAGCTGATCGGCATCCTGGTGCTCGCCGTTTTCCTGGTGGTGATCCTGCCGCTCTGTCTTGATGTGTTCCGGCTCAATCTGGTTGCGAAATATCTGACCTACGCGTTCGTCGCGCTCGGTCTGGTGATTTGTTGGGGGTATGGCGGCATTCTCAGCCTGGGGCAGGGCGTGTTCTTCGGTCTCGGCGGCTACTGCATGGCGATGTTTCTCAAGCTTGAAGCGTCGAGCCCCGAGAATACAAAGATCCAGTCGACCCCCGGCATTCCAGATTTCATGGACTGGAATCAGATCACGTCGCTGCCGTTTTTCTGGAAACCTTTCCATAGTCTGAGTTTTACCATTGCCGCCGTCATTCTGGTGCCGGGTGTCTTTGCCCTGATCATCGGCGCGGCGATGTTCAAACGCCGTGTCGGCGGCACCTATTTCGCGATCATCACCCAGGCCGTCGCCGCCATCCTGACCATCCTGATCGTGGGGCAGCAGGGCTATACCGGCGGCATCAATGGCATGACCGATCTGCGCACCCTGAACGGATGGGACATCCGCCCGGACCACGCCAAGGTCGTGCTTTACTTCTTCGAAGTGGCCTGCCTGTTCGTTTGCATCTTCATTGCCCAGTTTATCCGGCATTCGAAGCTGGGCCGCATTCTGGTCGCGATGCGCGACAAGGAAGATCGGGTTCGTTTCTCCGGCTATAGCGTCGCCAACTTCAAGATTTTCGCCTTCTGTGTCGCGGCGATCTTCGCCGCGGTCGGGGGCGCCATGTTCGCGCTTGAGGTTGGTTTCATGTCGCCGTCCTTTGTCGGCATCGTGCCGTCGATCGAAATGGTGATCTACACGGCGGTGGGCGGCCGGCTCTCGATCCTGGGCGCGGTGTACGGCACGCTGCTGGTCAACTTCGCCAAGACGAGCCTGTCGGAATTGTTTCCCGAATTGTGGCTGTTTGGATTGGGCGGCCTGTTCATCGCGGTCGTTCTCGCTTTCCCGAATGGTCTTGCCGGCATCTGGGGCGACTATGTGCAGCCGCGCGTCGATCGCCTGATCTCGTCGCGGAAATCCAAACCCGGCAAGGAGTGGACCGACAATTCCGTCGCCGACGGCGCGCCGGCGGAGTGAGGAGATAAACCATGCTGATAGGTCACCAGCCCAAGGAATTCCTGCTTGCGGTCGAGGCGCTGACGGTTTCGTTCGATGGTTTCAAGGCGGTCAACGACCTGTCGTTCTACGTCGACGAAAACGAAATTCGCGTCATCATCGGTCCTAACGGCGCTGGCAAGACCACGGTGCTCGACCTGATCTGCGGAAAGACCAAGGCGACTTCCGGCTCGATCCAGTTCCGCAACCAGGAACTGACCAGGATGAAAGAGAACCAGATCGTCCAGGCCGGGGTCGGACGCAAATTCCAGACGCCGTCGATCTATGACGATCTCACGGTGTTCGAAAATCTGGAGATTTCCTATCCGCGCGGCCGCACCGTGTTCGGTGCGCTGACGTTCACCCGCGATGCCGCCGTGCGCGACCGGGTACACGAAGTCGCCGAAATGATCTTCCTGAAGGACCGGCTCAACATGAATGCCGACCTGCTCAGCCACGGCCAGAAGCAGTGGCTCGAGATCGGGATGCTGCTGATTCAGGACCCAGATCTGCTGATGCTCGACGAGCCGGTGGCCGGAATGAGCGTCAGCGAGCGGGTCAAGACCGCCGAGCTGCTCAACCGCATCATCAAGGACCGGTCGGTGCTGGTGATCGAGCACGATATGAAATTCGTCGAGGATATCGCCCACAAGGTTACGGTTCTGCATCAGGGCCAGATCCTGTCGGAAGGCTCGATGGAACACGTCAAAAACGATCCCAAAGTGATTGAAGTTTATCTCGGGCACTAGCGCATGATTCCGGAAAGCGGCGTCGCTCTTCCGTACGAGGTCATGTTTCCGCGAAAGACAAGGAACGCTTTAATGCTGGCTATCTCCGATCTGCATGTCGCCTACGGACAGAGCGAAGTGCTGCATGGCCTCAACGTGTCCGTCGCGCCCAACGAGATCGTCGCGATCATGGGCCGCAACGGCATGGGCAAGACCACGCTGATGAAGTCGCTGATGGGGATCGTGCCGACCAAGAGCGGCTCGGTGACCATGGAAGGCACCGAACTTTCGACGCTGAAGAGCTATGAGCGGGTGGCGAAGGGGCTGGCTTATGTGCCGCAGGGGCGCATGATTTTTTCGACCATGACAGTGAAGGAAAACATCGAGACCGGCCTCGTCGCGTCGGGTGAAAGCGAAGTTCCTGGCGATATCTACGAATTGTTTCCGGTGCTGCTGGAAATGAAGGGCCGCCGCGGCGGCAATCTGTCCGGTGGGCAGCAACAGCAACTTGCGATCGCGCGCGCGCTTGCCACGAAACCCAAGGTGCTGCTGCTCGATGAACCGACCGAGGGGATCCAGCCCTCGATCATCCGGGAGATGGCCCGAACGCTGAAGCGCATTCGCGACGAGCGCGGATTGTCGATCGTGGTCTCTGAGCAGGTACTGAGCTTCGCGCTCGACATCGCCGACCGCGTCCTTGTCATCGAGAACGGCGAGATCGTTCGCGATGACGCGCGTGCAAGCCGTCGATGCCGCACAGATATCGAAATATCTGTCGGTCTGAATTCGAACCAAGCATGTAACCAAGGGGAGTTTTTTGATGCCAGATACACTGATCAAGGTCGATCTCACGCAGTCGGCCTATGAAAACGACAAGATCCATAATCGCTGGCACCCCGACATTCCGATTGTGGAGTGGGTCAGCCCGGGCGACGATTTCATCATCGAAACCTATGACTGGACCGGCGGTTTCATCAAGAACAACGATTTCGCCGATGACGTGCGTGACATCGATCTGTCGATCGTGCACTTTCTGTCTGGGCCGATCGGCGTCAAGGGCGCGGAGCCCGGCGATCTCCTGGTGGTCGACCTGCTCGACATCGGTCCGAAGAAGGAAAGCCTGTGGGGCTTCAACGGCTTCTTCTCCAAGAAGAACGGCGGCGGCTTTCTCACCGAACATTTTCCGCTGGCGCAGAAATCGATCTGGGACATCAAGGGCCTTTATACGTCGTCGCGTCATGTTCCGGGCGTGAACTTTGCGGGCTTGGTGCATCCCGGCCTGATAGGCTGTTTGCCGGATCCGAAAATGCTGGCGACCTGGAACGAGCGCGAGAACGCATTGATCGCGACCAATCCGACTCGCGTGCCGCCACTCGCCAATCCACCTTTCGCCGCAACCACTCATGCGGGACGCGCGAAGGGAGACGCCAAGGCCAAGATCGGCGCCGAAGGCGCCCGGACCGTGCCGCCGCGCGAGCATGGCGGCAACTGCGACATCAAGGATCTGTCGCGCGGTTCGAAGATCTACTTCCCGGTCTATGTACCCGGCGGCGGTCTCTCGATGGGCGACCTGCATTTCAGCCAGGGCGACGGCGAGATCACCTTCTGCGGCGCGATCGAGATGGCGGGGTGGCTGCATATCAAGGTTGATGTCATCAAGGACGGCGTAGCCAAATACGGCATCAAGAATCCGATCTTCAAGCCATCGCCGATCACGCCGAACTACAAGGATTATCTGATCTTCGAAGGAATCTCGGTCGACGAAGGCGGCAAGCAGCATTACCTCGATGTGCATATCGCCTATCGCCAGGCCTGCCTCAATGCGATCGAATATCTCAAGAAGTTCGGCTACTCCGGCGCGCAAGCCTATACGATTTTGGGTGTTGCACCGGTGCAGGGCCATATCAGCGGCGTCGTGGACATTCCAAATGCCTGCGCGACACTTTATCTGCCGACGGAAATTTTCGATTTCGATATCATGCCGTCGTCAGCGGGTCCCATCAAACACGTCAAGGGTGGTGTCGACGTGTCGCTCTCTCCCGACAAATAATTCCCTGCACGAAGGGATGTGGGACGGTGGCGTGTCTGCCGTCCCGCATCCGCCGTCTCAAAGATCTGCAATATAAAGCGCGCGAGGGAATGAAATGCCGGTCTACGAATATCTCTGCGACGATTGCGGTCCGTTTACGGATATGCGGCCGATGGCCGAATGCGATGCGCCGCAGGACTGTCCGCAATGCGATTGCGAATCGCCGCGCGTAATCCTGACCGCCCCGAGTTTCTTCTGCATGCCGGCGGACAAGCGCAAGGCCCACGCCACCAACGAGCGCAGCGCCAACGCGCCGAAAACCCTTGACCAATATAAGGCCTCGCACGGCCCCGGCTGCGGTTGTTGTTCAAGCAAGAAACCGGCGCGACTGATGAAACAAACAAGGAGCGGCGCCAAGAGTTTCCCGACCGCGCGTCCGTGGATGATCAGTCACTGATGCCCCGAAGGCAGAGTTGAACAAGAACAGGAGAGGCGAACCCCCATGCTTCACGGTGATATTTCCAGCAGCAACGACACAGTCGGCGTAGCCGTCGTCAACTACAAGATGCCACGCCTGCATACCAAGGCGGAGGTGCTCGACAACGCCCGAAAAATCGCCGACATGCTGGTCGGCATGAAGCTCGGCCTGCCGGGCATGGATCTTGTGATCTTCCCGGAATACTCCACCCACGGCATCATGTATGATTCAAAGGAGATGTACGAGACCGCCTCGCAGGTCCCTGGTGCCGAGACCGAGATCTTTGCCGAGGCTTGCCGCAAGGCCAAGGTCTGGGGAGTGTTCTCGCTCACCGGCGAGCGTCACGAGGAGCACCCGCACAAGGCGCCGTATAACACCTTGATCTTGATGAACGACAAGGGCGAGATCGTCCAGAAGTACCGCAAGATCATGCCGTGGGTGCCGATCGAAGGCTGGTATCCCGGCAATTGTACCTACGTTTCCGATGGTCCGAAGGGGCTGAAGGTCAGCCTGATCATTTGCGACGACGGCAATTTTCCGGAAATCTGGCGTGACTGTGCCATGAAAGGCGCCGAGTTGATCGTGCGCTGCCAGGGCTACATGTATCCGGCCAAGGAACAGCAGATCCTGATTTCCAAGGCGATGGCCTGGGCCAATAATGTCTATGTGGCGGTCGCCAACGCTGCTGGCTTTGACGGCGTCTATTCCTATTTCGGTCACTCCGCGATCATCGGCTTCGACGGCCGCACCTTGGGCGAGACCGGCGAAGAGGAATACGGCATCCAGTATGCTCAGCTCTCGAAGAACCTGATCCGCGACGCCCGCCGCACCGGGCAGTCGCAGAACCATCTCTATAAGCTGGTCCACCGCGGCTACACGGGCATGATCAATTCCGGCGAAAGCGCGAAGGGCCTCGCGGCCTGCCCCTACGATTTCTATTCGAAATGGATCGCCGATCCGGAAGGCACGCGCGAAATGGTCGAGGCGATGACCCGCCCGACCGCAGGGACGGCCGAGTGCCCGATCGACGGCATCCCGAACGAGAAGTCGGCGACTAATTACTAGGCCTCGGGCGAGAGCTCGTGGTCATCGCTCGCTGGCAGTTCATCGGCATTGGGGTCGCCCGGAGCCGTCGCCCAGGCCAGTTCGACGAGCGTCACGGTCCGCCGACCGGCGCCATCGAGCTGGCAAACGATAAGGCCCTGCTCCTCGATGTAGGTCAGCAAACGCCGTGCACGGCGCAGCGAATGTGAGCCATAGGCACGGGCAATCGCTGCATCGCCCGGGCAGGGCCAACTTTCCTTCGCGGCGCGGGCGATCATCATGAAGACACCCTGCATATCCTCCGGCAGAAGTGAGGCGCGGACCGAGACATCCTGCCATCCGTCATCCTCTGTCATATCGCAGCCGAGTCCGGCGCGGGCGCGCGTCAGCATGCGACGGAAGTCACCCAGGTCCGGCACGGTTGAACCGAGGCCCTCTATTCGGCAGCGGACCACGAACTCCTGATAGAGGACGCCGATGGCACGGAATCCCGCGTCGGGTTCCGCCATGACGGCGCGCAGAATACGGTCCACTCGCTCACGTCGCTCCGCCAGTTCCTCAGCGCTGAGTGGCTGCTCCACCGCGTCGGGACGGATCTCCAGCGCCGCGGCTTTCGCCGCCATGAGCTGGCCGAGAAGGTCTGGCGGCGACCGGCGTTGGAGCCGATTATTCTCGGGCGGCGGCGCTGCCAGGATGATGGCGCGTGCGTTCAGCGCCGCTTCCGGCAGAGGCATCAGGCGCGGGGTTGCGTTGCGCGGCGTGGTATCCGTTGGACCAATGCGCAGTCCCAGCGGACGGCGGGAGAGCGCCGGGCCCAGCGCCATGAATTGCCCGCGCTCCAGATCCCGGAAGGCCTCCGCTTGTCGCCGCTCCATACCCAGAAGGTCGGCGGCGCGCGCCATGTCGATATCCAGAAAGGTTCGGCCCATGAGGAAATTGGACGCCTCGGCCGCGACGTTCTTGGCGAGCTTCGCCAGTCGCTGAGTGGCGATGACTCCCGCAAGCCCGCGTTTACGGCCACGGCACATCAGGTTCGTCATGGCGCCGAGCGAGAGTTTGCGCGCCTCGTCCGAAACCTCGCCGGCGACTGCCGGCGCGAACAGCTGCGCCTCATCCACCACCACCAGCATCGGGTACCAGTGGTCGCGTGCGACTTCGAAAAGCCCGCCGAGGAAGGCGGCAGCGCGCCGCATCTGGTTCTCGGCGTCGAGCCCCTCGAGATTGAGCACCGTGGAAACGCGATGGATGCGCGCTCGCTCGCCGGCGACCTGCAGGCTCCGCTCGGTATGGTCCTCGGCATCGATCAGGACGTGACCAAAACGGTCGGCAAGCGTCACGAAGTCGCCTTCGGGGTCGAGGATGGTCTGCTGCACCCAGGGGGCGCTCTGTTCCAGCAGCCGGCGCAGCAGATGGGATTTGCCAGAGCCTGAATTGCCTTGCACCAACAGGCGGGTCGCCAGCAGTTCCTCAAGGTCGAGAGTTGCCGGGGCGCCTGCCGTCGTGTGTCCCATCTCGATCGCAACGGTCATGTCTCGACTTAAAGTCTCCCTGCGGAGGCGGGCTTAACAACCTGATCGCAGCCCGTCGAGCGCCCACGGCCGACCACTCCGCGTTCTCCACGGCTGGTCGAACGCCATCAGCCCAGACGGATATGGACCACAGCACGTTTCACGCACCGTAGCCTCTCTACCTCACACAATTGCAACCGGTCTCCGCCGTGGCAATCGGTGCAGCGGGATTTACGTCCGCAAGTTTTGACAAGCATGAATTTCCGCGGCTTGCCGCATTTCGGGCAAACTGGACATGGTGTTTTTCGGCATGTGACACTCACGCTGGATCAGGCGTGAGCGCTACCCTAACTCACTGTCGCCGGTTGGTGCCAAGGCCGGAGCGGCGATGAAAAAGTTTACGATCGGTGAAGAATAGAGGAATACATGTCTGCATGGCACCGGACTTCGAATAATTACTCAACATATTCAATGACCTTGAAGGTCAGTGAAGCAATGTTTCGGTACGGGATCGTGCGGATCCCATCTAAAGGGTGCGCCGTTCGACCCGCTCAGTCCCGGCCTTGGCAAGCATGGGCGATGCTGCTCTGTTGATCGGGCTGCGGCGATCCGCGGCTAATTGCGACGGGGTAGTCGCGGGCAGGGCGGTTGGCACATGAGCGTAAATTTCGAAGAGCTGGATTTTCGCCCGACGCCGATGGGCGTGCTTAGCCTACGGCGTCGAAGGCAGCCATCTTCCGGCATCGACATCTACGAAATCAAGCTCGGCGACGAGTTCTTGATGTCGAGCCAGTTCACCGTCGCTGAGATTGAACTCGCGCGACTTGGATTGGCGGCACTGCTACGAACGAACGTCGATGTCGTCGTCGGTGGTCTCGGGCTCGGCTACACCGCGTTAGCCGCGCTCGAAAATCCGCGGGTGCGCTCGCTGGTCGTGGTCGACGCCTTGGCCGAAGTGATCGAATGGCACAATCAAGGATTGCTTCCGCTCGGTCAGCAACTGACAAATGATCGGCGTTGCCGTCTGGTCCACGGCGACTTCTTCGCAATGTCGCATTCCGCCGCCGGCTTTGACTCCGATCAACCAGGACGCCGTTTCGATGCGGTGCTGGTGGATATCGACCATTCTCCGCGAAACCTGCTGCACCCACGCCATGCCGCGCTCTACGAGCCTGAGGGGCTGGCGCGGCTTGCCTCGCATCTGCATCCCGGCGGTGTTTTTGCACTGTGGTCGAACGACCCGCCGGATGCCGCGTTTGAACATCGGCTGGCCGGCGCCTTTGCGACGTCGGCGACGCATGTCGTGACCTTTGACAATTTGCGCGGGGATCACGACGCCAGCAATACCGTCTATGTCGGCGTCAAGGCGGATTTGCCCATGCCGAAGGCTACGCCGGAGGCGGCACCTTCGGCCGGCTGATCGTCTCGCGACAAGAGCGCGCAGGCGGCCCGCAAACTTGCCCCTGCCAATCCGGCATGCAATGTTGAAGGAGCCAAAATAAGGGAAGCGGCGGGGGGGCAATGTCTCGCGCATCCCGGCCTTAGAGCCTGGCATCGGGTGGGACCTCTCGGAGACGATCAGTATGAGACTTAAGCATATCCTCGGGCTGCTTTGCGCCGCCTCGATTTCCGTTGTGCTGGCGGGCACCGCTTTTGCGCAGGAAAAGACCGTCAAGATCGGCGCGGTCTATCCGTTGAGCGGCAACGCCGCTAGCGCGGGGGTGCACGCCAAGGCCGCGATCGAAGTCGCGATGGATGTCATCAACAATCCCCATCCCGAGTTTGGCAACTTTCCGCTGGCGAAGAACGCCGGGCTCGCGGGCCTCGGCGGCGCCAAGGTCGAGGTGGTTTTCGCCGATAACCAGGGCAGTCCGGCCACTGGACAGAACCAGACCCTGCGGCTGATCACCGAAGAAAAGGTGGTGGCGCTCACCGGCGCCTACCAGTCCGGTATCACGCTGACGGCGAGTGCGATCGCGGAAAAATACGGAATTCCGTTCGTCAACGGCGAATTGGTCGCCGCCAATCTCACCGAACGCGGCTTCAAGTGGTTCTTTCGCGTCACACCGGTGGCGGCGGACTTCGCCAAAATCTATTACGATTTTCTCAAGGACATGAAGGCCGCCGGCATCAAGACCGACAACGTCGCGCTGGTGCACGACAACACCGAATACGGCACATCGGTATCCAGCGTGATCAACAGCGTGTTCAAGGCCAATGGCCAGAATATTGCGCTCGATATTGCCTACGCGGTCAATGCGACCGACGTCCAGAGCCAGATCCTGCAACTGAAGGAGAAGCAGCCCGACGTCGTCATCATGGTCGCGTATGCTTCCGACGCCATCCTGTATGCGAAGACGATGCAGGCGCTGGACTACAAGCCTCCCATGATCATAGCTGACGATTCCGGATATTCCGATCCGTCTTTCATCAAGTCGGTCGGCAAGATCTCGCAGGGCGTCCTCAACCGCTCATCGTGGAGCGTCGGCCCTCCCGGCTCGCCGACGGCCCTGATCGCCGAGATGTATAAAAAGAAGAGCGGCGACGAGATGGACGATACCGCCGGGCGTCAGATGCAGGCATTCTTCGTGCTGTGCGAGGCGATCGATCGCGCGGGTTCGACCGATCCCGCCAAGATCCAGGCCGCGTTGAAGGCGACCGATCTGAAACCCGACCAACTGATGATGGGATACAGGGGCGTCAAGTTCGACGAAAAGGGCCAGAACGTGCTGGCATCGGGCCTTGTCATTCAACTACAAGACGGTGAAAACTATGTCGCGGTCTGGCCGAAGGCCAACGCCGAGAAAGCACCTGTCTTGCCTTACAAAGGCTGGTGAGATATCGGCGGCGGGGCTGCGGTCCCGCCGTCACTTGCCTTACTTTGACTTGCCTTGTCGTATCGCCGCTACCGAGACTTAACCCGCAAGACCTCCCGCTGGCATGTCCTCCATTCTTGTTCAGGTGATTGTCGGCGGCCTACTGTTGGGGGCCGTCTATGCGTTGTTTTCCTCAGGCCTCACGCTGGTCTGGGGCATGATGAATATCATCAATTTCGCGCACGGCGATTTTGTCATGCTCGGCATGTATGTGGCGTTCGTGGTCTGGACGCTGTTCGGCGCGGGGCCTTGGGCAGGCGCGCCGCTGGCCGCGCTGGTGCTCGCGACGCTCGGCGTCGTCGTCTATTTCGGACTGATCCGTCACATCATGAAAGGGCCGATGCTGGCCCAGATCCTCGGTACTTTCGGGCTTGCGCTCTTGCTGCGCTATTCGGTGTTCTGGTGGTTTGGCGCAAACTTCCTGTCGTTGCCTGAAAATCTTGTCGGCGGCACATTCGAGGTCGTCGGCTTGCGTATCCAGGCATCGCGGCTGCTGGCCGGCGTGGTTGCGTTGCTGGTGACGCTGGGCCTGCATTTGTTGCTGACGCGCACCTCGCTGGGATCGAAAATGCTCGCGGTAGCGGAAGATTCCACGGCGGCGCAGCTGATGGGGATCCGGCCCGATACCATGCAGGCCATTGCCTGGGCGATTGCCGCGGGTGCAACTGGTCTGGCCGGTGCGTTGATCGCGACTTTCTTTTACATCGTGCCGACCGTCGGCGAGACGCTGGGCATTGTGGCGTTCGTGACGGTGTCGCTTGGCGGCTTTGGCAGTGTGCCCGGCGCGCTGGTAGCGGGGCTCTTGATCGGCGTCATCGAGTCGCTGTCGGGCTATCTGATCGGGCCGGTGTACAAGGACATGGTGGTGTACTCTCTGTTCCTCGGCTTCCTCTGGTTCCGGCCGCAGGGTCTGATGGGCAAGATGTGATGCGGCGCCTGCTGTGGCTCTCGGTGGTGCTGGCGCTGGTTATCGCCTATCCGTTGCTGTTCTCCACGCCGTTCCAGCAGCGGCTCGGTGCGCTAGTGCTGCTCTATGCCATTGCGGCGTCGGCCTGGAATATCGTCGGCGGCTATGCCGGCCAGGTGTCGGTCGGTCACGTCGTGTTCTTCGGTTGCGGGGCCTATGCCGCGATGGGCGCTTACGCGCATTTCGCATTGTCGCCGCTGGTTGGGATTCCCGTCGGCATCGTCGTCAGCGTGGCGATCTCGGCCATCATCGGCGTGCCGACGCTGCGGCTGTCGGGCCATTATTTCAGCATGGCGACGATCGCGGTGGCTGAACTGGTCCGGCTGATAGTCACCAACACTGACTATCTTGGCGCCGCAGTCGGACTTAGCGGTCCGACCGTGCCGCGGAACGTGTTCGATCTCTCCTTTATATCTGCATTGCCCTATTACTATCTGTTCCTCGCCGTCCTCGCGATCACGCTTGGCATCACCTGGTGGATCGCCAACAGCCGGATGGGATTTTACCTCGGTGCCATCAGAGACTCCGAACGCGCAGCGCGCTCGCTGGGGGCTCCCGCCAGCCGCACCAAGCTCTATGCTTTCATGCTGAGCGCCGGCCTGACCAGTGTTGCCGGCGCGCTCTACGCCATGATGTTTGGATTCGTCGATCCGGAGTCGGGACTTGGCATCCTGATCTCGGTCAAGATCCTGATCATGGCGGCGCTCGGGGGCTCCGGGCTGCTGTTCGGGCCGCTGGTCGGGGCCGCGATCCTGGTGCCGCTGGAGGAGATTTCCAACAATTTGCTGGGCGGCAAGGGGGCCGGCCTGACCTTTGTGCTCTATGGCGCGATCATCGTGCTGATTGCGCGGTTTCAGCCGGGCGGCATATTGATGCTGCTTAAGCGGATATGGGCCAGGCGAAGCAACAAGATGCTGCGGGCCCAGGCGGCGGGGGAAGCAGCGCATGCTCCTTGAAGCCCGCGAGGTCACCAAAGCGTTTGGCAGTTTCAAGGCGGTCGATGCCGCTTCAGTAACGCTGGAGCAGGGCGACATTCTCGGCCTGATCGGGCCGAACGGCGCCGGCAAATCCACCTTCTTCAATTGCCTGACCGGCGACCTGTTGTCGACGTCCGGCAAGGTCTTGTTCGAAGGTCAGGATATCACCCATCTGCCGCCGGAAGCCCGCGCGCAACGTGGCCTTGCGCGGACTTTTCAGGTGCCGCAGACGTTCGAGAGCATGTCGGTGCTGGAGAATGTGATGATCGGCGCATTTCTGCGCACGTCGCATCGCTCCGAAGCCGAAACGCGTGCGCGCGCTGTGCTGGAACGCGTCGGCATGGGCAGGCTGGCAGACGCGCCGGCGCGGTCGCTGGGGACGCCGGGCCGCAAGCGGCTCGAAATCGCGCGCGCGCTGGCGACCCAGCCCAAGGTGCTGCTGCTTGACGAAGCCATGGCGGGCCTTACCCAGCGCGAAGTGCAGCTTGCCATCGATCTGGTGCGCGACATCCATCGTTCCGGCATTACCCTGGTCATTGTCGAGCACATCATGGAAGTCATCATGTCGCTGGCGACCCGGGTGGTGGTGTTTCACCAGGGCCGGGAGATCGCACGCGGCAGCCCGCGCGACGTCACCGGCAATCCGGCCGTCATCGAAGCCTATCTCGGCAAGCGCGCCGCCAGGGCCGCTGCCGCCCATACCCCGATCGAGCTGATGGGCGGGCCCGCGACATGACCGCGGTCCTGCTCACGATCGATCACCTGGAAGTTCGCTATGGAGACCTGATCGGGGTGTCCGATGTTTCGCTTGACGTGCCCGAGGGCAGCGTCGTCGCACTGCTCGGCTCCAATGGTGGCGGCAAGACCACGGTGCTCAACGCTGTCGCCGGCCTGATCCCGGTGCATTCCGGCTCGATCCGATTTCGCGGGCAGGAGATCGGTGGGCAGAGCGCATTTTCGATCGTGCGCAAAGGCCTGGCATTATCGCCGGAGGGCTGGCGGTTGTTCGTGCAGCAAAGCGTCGAGAATAACCTCAGGCTGGGAGCGACCCCGTTGCGTGACGAGGCGCGCGCGGCTGCGCTGCTCGATCGCGTCTACGAGATTTTCCCCAAGCTTGCGGAACGGCGCAGACAACGCGCCGGCACCATGTCCGGGGGTGAGCGCCAGATGCTGGCGGTCGGCCGGGCACTGATGAGTGACCCCAAACTCCTGATGCTGGACGAGCCGTCGCTGGGCCTGGCGCCGGCAGTGGTCGAGTCGATGTATGAGACCTTCGACCGGTTGCACAAGGAAGGATTGACGATCCTGCTCGCGGAGCAATCCATCGAGCTTGCGCTTGAGGTCGCGGATTTTGCGACCGTTTTACAGGTGGGCAAAAGCGTCTTGTCGGGTACCGCTGCCGATCTTGCGCATGATCCGCAGGTGCAGAAAGTGTATCTCGGCACGGGCTGACACGCGCAATCGCTCCCGGGCGTTAGCCGTGACCGCGCGGCGAAGGCGCGCGGCGGGTCAACCGCGGGCGGCGCGACCCGTTCAATTATTTTATCTTGTCGTAAGCGGCGGCAAAATCGACAAGCGGAATAGGAATGGCGATGGTTTCCTTGGCCATGTCCTGAAACGACACTTTCAACTGCTTGCCCGATTTCAGGGCGGTCAGCAGCTCGGGTGCGATCGGTGTGCTGGTGTAGCATCCCCTGTTTTCACAGGTCTGTATCTGTAGTTCTAGCGTCTTGCCCTCATCGACCTGGAGTTTCGCACCGGCCGGCAGATTGAGCCCGAGCGGCAGTTGCACCAGGGCGATCGGCGTATGGGTGTCGCCGGGCACGCGAATGCTGACAAGGACGATCAACTGTCCGGTTTTGGTGAGAACGGCGGTCTGCTCGATCGCGCATTCGAGCGGCGCATCGCGGCTCACGCTGGAGCAGCGGACCGACCAGCCTGGCGGGGGAGCGGCGGGGGCTGAGCCCGCTGCCGGTGGTGCCGCGGGCGCCGGCGCTATCTGCGCCGTACTTTTGGATCTAGCTGTTTGGGCGAGGCTGAACCCAATCGGTCCGAAGGCCACGATGGCAACGAGGATTGCAACCTTTGTGGGTGATTTCACAGACCGACCTCCGGGGTAAGAACCTCCGGATGCGGTGTCGGGCAACCAAAGTCAAGTCACTCAGCGGCTTCTTTAACCGCACTGTGCTCCGCCAGGTGATCATCGTCGGCGTCTTTTGAGCGTCCCCAGCCTGAAAACGCGTTCGAAAGCTTGTCGAGGTAGAGATAAATCACCGGCGTCGTGAACAGCGTGAGCGCCTGGCTTACGATCAGGCCGCCGACCATCGCGTATCCGAGCGGCTGGCGGATTTCCGATCCGGTGCCGGTGCCCAGCATCAGGGGTACGCCACCGAGCAAGGCCGCCATCGTCGTCATCATGATCGGACGAAACCGCAGCAGCGCAGCCTTTCGGATGGATTGTTCCGAAGACAGATGCTCGTCGCGTTCGGCCGAGATCGCGAAGTCGACCATCATGATGCCGTTCTTCTTGACGATGCCGATCAGCAGGATGATGCCTATCAGCGCGATCAGGCTGAAATCGTAGCCAAACGCCATCAGGATCGCGAGAGCACCAACGCCGGCCGAGGGAAGGGTCGACAGAATGGTGAGCGGGTGAATGTAGCTTTCATAAAGAATACCGAGGATCAGGTAGACTACCACGAGCGCCGCGAGGATCAGCAGCGGCACCGTGCCGAGCGATTGCTGGAATGCCTGCGCGGTACCCTGGAAGCTTGAGTTGAGCGTAGCTGGCGTACCGAGGTCGGCCATCGCTTTCTGCACGGAATCGGTTGCCTGCCCGAGTGCGGCACCGCTTGCAAGATTGAAGCTGATCGTGATGGCCGGAAACTGGCCCTGGTGGCTGATCGAGAGCGAACGCACCGGTACGTTGGTCCATGTCGCAAATGTCGCCAGCGGCACCTGCTCGCCGGTCAGAGGCGACTTGATATAGAGCTTGTTCAGCGTGTCGAGACTACCCTGCAGCTCTGGAAGGATTTCCAGGATCACATGGTAGCTATTGAGCTGGGTAAAATACTGGGTGACCTGGCGCTGGCCGAACGCGTCGTACAGCGTATCGTCGATCAATTGCGGCTGGATGCCATAGCGCGAGGCGGTGTCTCGGTTGATTTGCAACTGTAGCGTGGTTCCTTCACTCTGCTGGTCAGTTGCGACGTCGCGCAGCTCCGGCAGCGTCTTCATCTTGGCCAGGATCTTGGGCGCCCATTCGTTGAGTTCGTCGAGGTTGGCATCCTGCAGTGTGAATTCGAACTGCGTCCGCGTCGGTCGGCCGCCGAGCCGCACGTCCTGCGCGGCCTGCATGAACAAGCGGGCGCCCTGGATTTTTTCAAGTTGGGGACGCAGGCGCGTAATGACTTGCTGGGCGGAGGCGGTGCGTTCGCTGCGCGGCTTCAGCGTCATGTAAACGCTGCCATTGTTGCCGGCGCGCCCATTGCCACCGATCGCCATCGCTACCGAGGCGACGGCGGGATCTGCCTGCGCGATTGCGCCAAGGGCCTCTTCGCGCCGCTTCATCTCGGCGAAGGAAACGTCCTGTGCCGCTTCGGACGTGGCCGTGATCAGGCCGACGTCCTGTTGCGGAAAGAAGCCTTTCGGAATGATGACGAACAGATAAACCGATAATCCCAGGGTCGCGAAGAAAAAGACGAGCGTCGTCAATCGCCAGCGCATCGCAACGTCGAGGCCGCGCTCATAGGCATGCAGCATGGCGTCGAAGCCGCGTTCGCTCCATTGATACAACTTCCCGTGCTGCAGGGTCTCGCTGTGCGCACGCAGGAAGCGGGATGCCATCATCGGAGTCAGCGTTAGAGACACCACCATCGACACGAAGATCGTCATCGTCAGCGTCACGGCGAATTCGCGGAACAGACGCCCGATGATGCCGCCCATCAACAGCAGCGGAATCAGCACGGCGACCAGCGAGACGCTGATCGACACGATTGTGAACCCGATTTCGCTGGCGCCCTTGAACGCGGCGCGCATCGGCTTCTCGCCTTCCTCGATGTAACGGGTGATGTTTTCCAGCATCACGATGGCGTCGTCGACCACGAAACCGACGGCGATGGTCAACGCCATCAACGACAGATTATCGAGCGTGTAGCCGAATACCCACATCAGGGCGCAGGCACCGAGCAAGGCAAGTGGCACCGTCACGGTGGGAATCACCGTCGCCCAGAAACTGCGCAGGAAGATGAAAATGACCATGACGACGAGCGCGATGGTCAACAGCAAGGTGTATTGAACGTCCTCGACGGCGGCGCGAATGGTCTGGGTGCGATCGCTGATGATCTCGATCTTGATCGCGGGCGGTATAGCTGCCACGAGCCTCGGCAGCATCGACTTGATCTTGTCCACGGTATCGATGACGTTGGCGCCGGGCTGCTTGTAGACCACCAGGAATACGCCGCGCTTGCCGTTGGCCCAGGCCGCCTGCTTGGCATCTTCCGGCCCCGTCACCGCCTGGCCGATGTCGCGAATTCGCAAAGGGCCGCCATTGCGGTAGGCGACGATGACGTCGTTCCAGTCCTTCGAGTCCAGCATCTGGTCGTTGGCATAGATCGTGTACGCGCGCTTCTCGCCGTCGATGTTGCCCTTCGGGCTATCAACTGTCGTGATCGCAATCTGGTTGCGTACATCCTCGAGCGACAGCCCTTTGGCGACCAGTTTAGCCGGATCGACCTGAACGCGGATCGACGGCTTTTGCTGACCGCCGATCGTGACCTGCGCCACGCCCGAAATCATGCTGATCTGCTGGGCGAGCTGGGCATCGACCGCGTCGCTGACCGTCGTCAACGGCAGGCTGTCCGATACCGCCGACAACAGCAGGATCGGCGAATCCGCCGGATTGACCTTGCGGTAGGTCGGGGGCGAGGGAAGGTTTTTGGGCAACTGGCCGCTGGCGGCATTGATGCCGCCCTGGACGTCGTTGGCGGCACCATCGATATTGCGGTTGAGATCGAACTGGATCGTGACCGAGGCCGTTCCAAGGTAGCTCGTCGAGGTCATCTGGGCGATGCCGGGAATCTGCGCGAACTGGCGCTCCAGCGGCTGCGCCACCGACGACGCCATTGTTTCCGGGCTCGCGCCCGGCAACGTGGCGGTGATCTGGATTGTCGGGAAGTCCACTTGCGGCAACGGCGCGACCGGCAGCAGCGGATAGGCGACGAGGCCGACAAACAGAATGCCAGCCATCATCAGCGAAGTGCCGATGGGATAGCGAATAAAGGGCGCCGAAATCCCTTCGCTCGTTCCTGTCGGAGCGTGGCTCATTCCTGCTGCACCTTGGGCTGCGCCGGATCTGAGCTCGCCACCGCCGTGCTGACGAGTGTTCCAGGCTGAACTTTGTAATGACCCGCTGTGATGACTCTTTGTCCAGGCGACAGGCCATCCGTGACCACCGAGCGCCCGTCGATCGACTGGCTGACCTTCACTTTGCGCAACTCGGCCTTGTTGTCCTGGTTGACGACATAGGCGTAGAGGCCATTGGTGCCGTGCTGGATCGCTTCATCCGGAACCACCGTGGCATCCTTTAGCGTATTGATCAGAAGCCGCGTCGATACCGACTGGCCTGGCCACAGCGCATGGTTCTTATTGTCGAATACCGCCTTGAGACGGATTGTGCCGCTGGTGGAGTCGACCTGATTGTTGACCACCGCCAGCTTTCCTTCCGCGAGAGGCTTCTTGCCATCGGTTGTGATCGCGATGGTCTTGAGCGGCTGAATCGCCTGCGCCTCATTTATATAAGGTAATTGGTCTTCCGGGGCGGTGAAAATCACCGCAATCGGTTCGATCTGCGCGATCGTCACGATGCCGGTCTGGGTCGCGGCATTGACGATGTTGCCGATATCGACCTGGCGCAGGCCGACGACGCCGGAGATCGGCGACCTGATGGCGGTGTAGTCGAGTTGGGTCTGGGCGTTGGCAATGGCCGCAACGTCGGCCGCGATTTGCGCCGTCACTTGCTGAACGGTGGAACGCTGGGTATCCAACTGCTGCCGGGTCGCGAACTCGCCGAGCTTGGTGTATCGCTGCAGATCCAGGTTGGCATTGGCCAGATTGGCCTCGTCCTGTTCCTTCTTGGCCTTGGCCTGATCGAGCGTAGCCTGATATGGTCGGGGATCGATTTCAGCGAGCAGGTCGCCCTGATTGACCTCCTGACCTTCCTTGAAGGCGATTTTGTCGATCTGGCCATCGACACGGCTACGCACGAGGACGGTGTTAAAACCCTGAACCGTTCCAAGCCCGGTCAGATAGACCGGAAAATCGGCTTTCTCGACTGGCGCGGTGGTGACGCGCACGGCATTGCGTGCCGATTTTTGCGCATTGCTCGCCGCGGTTGCCTGGTCCGCGCTCCGAACGCGCAGCCAGCCATAATAGCCCAGCCCGACGACGGCCAAGACCAGTAAAACCCAACGCATCGTCCGCGACTTTTTCATGTTGGCCTGTAGGTTCAAAAAAATATTAGAGTAGCGGGTCTTCAAAAGGGTTCATAGTCACCGTAAATATAATACGCATGCAATTAATGTGCAAACACTCCATAGCTTTAGAATTCTAAACAATTGGAAAGATTGGGGACCCCCGGATCCATGTCTCTCGATCTCAAAAAACAGCTAATTATGCAACTTGTTGAAAGTTCACGGCTGCTGCGCAACTATATCGATAACCGTGCCAAGGGCCGCGGTTCTACGCGCGCGCAGTGGATCGTCTTGTTCCGGCTGCGCGAGCAGGAGGGTTTGTCACAGGTCGATTTGGCCGAGGTGCTCGAACTGCAACCGATCTCGCTGGTACGTTTGCTCGACCGTCTGGTCGAGCACGGCTTGGTCGAGCGCCGGCACGACCCCAGGGATCGCCGGGCCAACCGCTTATTTCTTACGGCGAGCGGCCGGCAGCTTGCCAACGATCTCGACAGTTTGCGCGACTCCATCGCGACCGATGTGTTGCAGGACATTCCAGTCGCGGCGATCGAAACCAGTCTCGAAACGCTCAAAGACATCAAGGATCGGATCAAGAGCTCTGCCGAGCAGCCGGGCGACGTCGCGGTCAAGTAATCCGGCTCGCGTCAATCGCGGAGGTCCTGCGCTCAAGCGCGAAAGTTATGCGATTTTCCCGGTTCGCTCTGCGAGACAGTCTGCGCGCGCTGAGCGCCATCACACGAGCATTGGCCGCATCTGTTGCGAATGCTCATGTGTCCTGTTTAGAACGATTTCAAACCGAAGATTAGAAGATTAGAATCGTTTCGAACCGTTGCTGCATGGCCCCTTGCGCCTTTTTTCTGACGGCATAGCGTGATACCGGATGTTTGCGTCCGCGGCCCGATCTTCGATCTCGATACCGTAAATCTGGTGGGACGTCTTGGGCGAGATGACGCTGACACCGTCAGATTGACCGGCATCTGTCGCAATCCTTATCCGTACTGGGCTGAAGTATGAACACGTTATCTTTTCGAGCGATCTATCGTGTGCTGTTCGCGTTGGCGGCGCTGGTGCTGGCACAGCCTTCGTTCGCGCAACAACAGCCTTCGCTCGCGCAGCAGCAGCCTTCACTCGCGCAGCAGAAGGTCACGCCGTCCCCGCAGCAGGCTCCCGCGTCATCTCAGCCCTCCGTTGTTAAGCCCTCCGTTGCTCAGCCTTCCGTTCCGTCGGTGCAGGCCCCGGCGGCCGCGGTTCAGCCCGCGCCGGCTGCGGAGGCCGAGGGCACCGCAACGCCAGCCGCCACAACGCCGGCTGATGGCGCCCGATCGCTTAAATCGACGACGGCCGTGCCGCGCGAATTGTCGCCGTGGTCGATGTTCCTTTCGGCAGACATCCTGGTCAAGGCCGTGATGATTGGTCTCGCTTTTGCCTCGCTGGTGACCTGGACTATCTTCATTGCAAAGATGATCGAGCTGTCGCTCGTCCAGCACAAACTCCGCGCGTCACTCGCCAAAATCAGCGATTCAAGCTCGCTGGCGGAAGCGCAATTCGCACTCGGCGCCAAGGGCAGTGTGTTGTCGTCGTTACTGACGGCGGCGATGCGTGAGGCGAGATTGTCGGCGGGTATTTCCAGCGACGCCGGCATCAAGGAACGGGCGGCATCGAGCTTTGCCGAGATTGTGCGCGCGGAAGCGCGCCGAATCCGGCTCGGCATGGGATTGCTCGCAACCATCGGTGCGACATCACCGTTCGTCGGACTGTTCGGCACCGTCTGGGGTATCATGAACAGCTTTATCGGTATTTCGAAATCGCAGACGACCAACCTTGCGGTCGTTGCACCGGGTATCGCCGAAGCGTTGCTGGCCACCGCATTCGGCCTGGTCGCGGCGATTCCGGCTGTCATCATCTACAATCATTTCTCGCGGGTGACGAAAGGCTATCTCGAACTGGTTGGCCGGTCGTCGGGCGCAGCCGGGCGATTGCTGTCGCGCGATCTCGACCGTACCCATGTCAGTTCATCTGGCGGCACGCATTCGCGCGCGGCGGAGTAGACGATGGGCGCATCAATCGCAGAAACCGACCTCGATGACGACGGCGATTTCGCGGAATTCGCACGAGATCAACGTCACGCCGTTCATCGACGTCATCCTCGTTCTCCTGATCATCTTCATGGTGGCGGCGCCGCTGTCGACGGTCGATCTTCCGATCGATCTACCGTCGTCGACCGCGACCCCGCAGAAGAAGCCGGACAAGCCGACCTATGTCAGCATCAAGCCCGATCTCGCGGTGGCGATCGGGGAAAACCAGGTCAAGCGTGTCGATCTGGTCCGCACGCTCGACTCGATGGCGGATGCGAGCAAGGATCGCTTTATTTTCCTGCGTGCCGATCGCGCCGTGCCGTATGGCGAACTGATGGACGTGCTGGAAATCCTGCGTGCCGGCGGCTACGCAAAGATCAAGCTGGTTGCGCTGGAGGGAGTGCCGGATGGCGCCGGATCACCTTCCGCGCTCGAAGGCGCCAAACCGTCGATCCTCAAGCCTTGAGTGGCCCATATCTTGCGATGACCGATTTCGACACCGAACAGAAAACCTCCCGGCGGCTGTGGGTATTCGCGGCCGTGATGGCGGTTGCGCTTCATGTCGGCGGCGCCGCGCTGGCGCTCGTGCATCTGCAGAACGATGATCCCGATGATGCCGTCGGAGCTCAGGCGATCGAGATCGGGCTCGAGATGACATCGCCCCATCTCGAAGCTACCGACCTGCCGCCGGGCCCGGACGTTGACGCGTCGGTCGCGTCGCCCGCGCTCGCCGAGCAGAAGGCCGAGGTCAAGGAGACCGACCTGCCGAAGGAAGTTCCGACTGAAACCGAAAATCCCGATCGGATTGTGACGCAGAACGATGCGAACAAGCCGAAGGAAGACGATACGAAAGTTGCCAAGGTACAGACGTCCGCCTCGATGGAATCGGTCGCCGCCGAGGCCACCGCGACGCCCAGTACCGAGGCCGTTCCGGAAGGGCCGCGGTCGGTGGCACCCGTGCAGGGAACCGGGACGAGCGCGCAACGCGTCCGGGTGACCTGGCAGAAGGAGTTGATTGCCCATCTCGACAAGCACAAGCG
This sequence comes from uncultured Alphaproteobacteria bacterium, assembly GCA_963811915.1. GTDB lineage: Bacteria > Pseudomonadota > Alphaproteobacteria > Rhizobiales > Xanthobacteraceae > Bradyrhizobium. The sequence continues at coordinate 316,768 of CAWETC010000013.1, read as the reverse complement.
CTATCCAGCGGAACGCTCTCAGAAGACGGCCCAGATTGTCGTCTCCTTCGTGCTGGACCGCAGGGGGCATATTCTCTCGACCAGCATCGTCAAAGGTTCAGGCGACCCGGCTTTCGACGAGGCGGCCTTGGCGATGGTGCGACGATCCGATCCGGTGCCACAGCCCCCGCCAGTGGTTGCCGACGAGGGATTGAATTTCACCTTGCCCGTTATCTTCAGGGTCAAAGGGCGCAGCTAAGCTAAACGCCGCGCAGCCGCGTTCGCGTCGCTTATCGTTGCCTGTTGCGCTTAGCGCCAGAAATATCGAAAGCCGGTATAGACGACGACGAGGCATGCAAAGATCAGGGCCACGGGAAGCCGCGGCTTTGCGTTCGGACCACCCGCATTCCTGGACCGCTGCGGCGGGGGACGTTTGAAGGCGGTGACGTTGTCCGTCACCTGACCGACCGGATGGGCTTTGACATCGGGTGCTTCGCCGACGCCACCCATCTCGGCGTAATAGCTCCGATAGACGAGATTGATGGTGGCGTCCGTTGCCTGTGCCTCCGTCATCTCCTTGAGCAGTTTCTGATAGCCCGCCAGGAAGGTCTGGGCCTCCGTGGGCAGGGACGAGGCTCCGTTCAGCTTCGCCATCATTTTCCAGGTCGCAAAATCCGCGCGGGCCCTGGTGTCGGCGCGGCGCGCGATCATCATGTCCGCTGCTTTGATCAAAATGGCCTCTGCTCTTTCGGGCGGGTTTTTCTGGAATAGGGAACCAAACTATACGTTACCGGTTACCACGAGAACGAGCCGGATCACATAGCCGGTCATGGTCCGCAGTATCCCGGAAATAACATCAAGATTTAGACCGAACTGCGAACCGGCCAGCGGCAACAAGATCAGAATTCCGATCAGGATCAGCATCCCATAGGGCTCCAGCCGGGCCAGTGGGACGGCTAACATGCGGGGCAGCAGGCCGACGGCGACCCGCCCGCCGTCCAGTGGCGGAATCGGGAGCATGTTGAAAATCGCCAGGATGACATTGATGACAAGCGCGTTTTTGAGGTTGTCCGCCAGCCACTGCGCCGCATTTTCGGGCAAGAAGTTCACGACATGAAACGCCGCCGCCGCGAACAGGGCGAGGGCGATATTCGTGGCGGGGCCGGCCAGCGCCACCCAGACCATGTCGATCCGCGGATGGCGCAGCGCGCGGAAATTTACCGGCACCGGCTTGGCGTAGCCGAACAGAAACGGCGAATGCGACAACAGCAGGATGGCCGGCATGATCAGGGTACCGAACGGATCGATATGCCGGAGCGGATTGAAGCTGACCCGGCCACGCTCCCAGGCCGTGTTGTCGCCGAAATGATGCGCGACAAAACCGTGCGCGGCCTCATGAAAGGTGATGGCGATGACGAGCGGCAACACCCAGACCGAAACGTCGTAAAGGGTAGTATTCACTGATCATCCTGACTGTTTAAGCCGAGAGGCTAGGGCGCTTGCTCCGCATATTGTGGCAGTCCGTCGTCAAGCTTCACCCAATTCATCTTTTCCTTAACCCAGATGTGTTCGGTTGGCGTGAACGCGTTACGATCATCGAATGTCGCAAGGGCGACGCCTGCCGCCGTGCCGTTGGTTCGCCAGGATAGCAGGCGTGTGCCGCAGGTCTTGCAAAAAACCCGTTCGATCGCGTTGGAAGAGGGGTAACGGGCGCTGTCGCCTTCAATCGTGAGAGCCTCCTGAGGGAACAGCGCGCGGGCAAAGAACGGCGATCCCATCGCCTTCTGACAGTTGCGGCAATGGCAGACGCGGACATTGATCGGCTCGCCCCTGGCCTTCAACCGGACTGCGCCGCACAGGCATCCGCCTTCCCTGATCATGGTGTCTCCGCCGTGAGTTGCTTTCTAATACGTCGCTCGCCCGCCGGAAATATCGAACACCGCACCAGTCGAGAACGCGCAATCTTCCGATGCCAGCCACGCCGCCATCGCCGCGAGTTCTTCCACCAGCACGAAACGGCCCTTTGGAATTTTGGACAACATGAAATCGATGTGCTGCTGCGTCATCTGGTCGAAGATGGCGGTCCTCGCCGCGGCCGGAGTGACCGCGTTGACGGCGATATCGTAGGCGGCCAGCTCCTTGCCGAGCGATTTTGTCAGCGCGATCAGGCCGGCCTTCGAAGCCGAATAATGCGCGGCGTTGGGGTTACCTTCCTTGCCGGCGATCGAGGCGATGTTGACGATGCGGCCGTAGTTCTGCTTGACCATCGATGGCACGATCGCCTTGCAGCAGATGAAGGGCCCGTCGAGATTGATGCGCAGGACCTTGCGCCATTCATCGAGGTCGGTTTCCCAAACCGTCTTGTTGATTCCGGCGATGCCGGCGTTGTTGACGAGGATGTCGATCTTGCCGAATGCGGCAAGCGTCGCGTCCCGTGTCTTTTCAACGGCGGCGAGATCGGAGACGTCGACCTTGAACGCGGTGACCCCTGCGCCGATCTCCCTGGCGGTCTTCTCGGCGAGGGGCAGGTCATGATCCCAGATCGCGACCTTGGCGCCAGACGCCACGAAGCGTTCGGTGATGGCGCGCCCAAAGCCCTGCGCGCCGCCGGTGACCACGGCACTGCGGCCGTTCAAATCGATCTTGTTCAAGGTGGAAATCCTTTCGTCCAGTAATCTTCATGGTGAGGAGCGCGCTCTTGCCCGCGCCTCGAAGCAAGGCGGCAGTACATCCCTCATTCTTCGAAACGCTGCGAAGACGCAGCTCCTCCCGAGTGAGCGCAAGTGCGCTCATCCGGAGATGAGGTTTTTTTCGACCGGACTACAACGTCCAGCCGCCGTCGATGATATGCGCGACGCCCGTTGTGAACGCACTTTCGTCGCTGGCGAGATAGACTGCGAGCGAGGCGATTTCCTCGGCGGTGCCGAGCCGTCCCATCGGCTGCCGGCTGACGAACATTTCACGCCCGCCGGGACCCGCGGCTGCCGCGCGGTCGAGCATGGACGGCGTCTCGATGGTGCCAGGGCATATACAGTTGCAGCGGACGCCCTTGGTGATGAAGTCGACGGCGACCGCGCGGGTCAGTGCCGCGACCGCAGCCTTGGTCGCGCCATAGACGTAGCGATTGGGCGCAGCCTTGAATACGCCGGCCGCGGACGAGATGTTCACGATCGAGCCGCCACCTGCTTCGAGCATGCCCGGCAGAAAGCTCCGGATGGTTCGGTGCATGGACTTGACGTTGAGGTCAAACGAGAAATCCCAGTCTTCATCGGAACAGCCGAGCACGGTGCCATTGTGGACGAAACCAGCCGCATTGAGCAGGATATCGACCTTGCCGACGCGCTTGGCCATTGCGGCGACGGCCGCGCTGTCGCGCACGTCGAGCCGCGCCACCTCCGACACGCCGTCCTTTGCAAGGTGCGCCAGGCCTTTTTCGTCAATGTCGGTCGCAAATACGGTGGCTCCCTCGCGCGCAAAGGCGATGGCCGAGGCGCGGCCGATACCTGCTGCGCCCGCGGTGACGAAGGCGCGTTTGCCTTTCAGGCGGTCTGACATGTTGTTCTCCCTGAACTTCTGAGGATTCTGTATTTCGCTTAAGCGAGTTGTCCCTGCGAACGCAGGGACCCATACGCTGCGGCGTCTCGCTGGGGCAATGAATTAGAAACCGTTTTACCTCTTCGAGGCCGGTGATTATGGGTCCTTGCGTTCGCAGGGACGACAGCGAAGAAGTTGGCTGTTGGAGGCATCGCGCGGTCCCTAATGATTATCCCTGGCCACGCCGACCCGGCCGGCGATGTCGTGATAGCGGGTGGCGAACTCCATGCAGGCGCCGGTGGCATGCTGGCCGACGGTAGAGCGATAGAGTTCCTGCCACGGCGTCTGGTGGGACGGGTAGGGGAAGCCACCCCCGGCTTTCAGCTCGGCCTGCCGGCGCTTCAGCTCCTCGCCTGAAATCAGGATGTTGGCGCTCCCCTTGTTGAGGTCGATGCGAACCATGTCGCCGGTCTTGAGGACGGCAAGTCCGCCATTGGCAGCGGCTTCAGGGGTCGCATTCAGGATCGACGGCGAGCCTGAGGTGCCGGACTGGCGGCCGTCGCCGATGCAGGGCAGGGACAGAATCCCGCGCTTGATCAGGGCGGCGGGCGGCTGCATGTTCACGACTTCGGCGCCGCCGGGGTAGCCGATCGGACCGGTGCCGCGCACGAACAGGATGCAATGCTCGTCGATATTGAGCGAGTTGTCGTCGATGCGGTGGTGGTAATCCTCCGGCCCCTCGAACACGATGGCGCGCCCCTCGAACGCATTCGGATCCTTGGGATTGGTCAGGTATCGGTCGCGGAATTCCTTGGAGATCACGCTGGTTTTCATGATCGCGGAATCAAACAAATTGCCGCGCAGGACCAGGAAACCCGCATCCTTCACCAGCGGCTTGTCATAACTCCAGATCACGTCGCCGTCAGGCTTTGCAGCGTCGCGGCAGTTGTCGCCCATGGTGTGGCCGTTGACGGTCATGGCGTCTTCGTGGATGCGCTTGGCTCGCATCAATTCGCGCACCACCGAAGGCACGCCGCCGGCGCGATGATATTCCTCACCGAGATAGAACCCGGCCGGCTGCATATTGACCAAGAGCGGAATGGCATGGCCGAATTTCTGCCAGTCGTCGATCGTGAGGTCCACGCCGATATGGCGGGCCAGCGCATTGATATGGATCGGGGCGTTGGTCGAGCCGCCGATCGCCGAATTGACCACGATGCAATTTTCAAATGCCTTTCGCGTCAGGATGTCGGAGGGCTTTAAGTCCTCCCACACCATTCCGACGATGCGCGTGCCGGTCTCGTAGGCAATCTGGCCGCGTTCGCGATAGGGAGCCGGTATAGCGGCGCAGCCCGGCAGCGACATGCCCAGTGCTTCCGCCAGCGAATTCATGGTCGAGGCGGTACCCATCGTGTTGCAATGACCGACCGACGGTGCCGAGGAGGCCACGATGTCCATGAACTCGTTATAGTCGATCTCCCCGCCGGCGAGCCGCTCGCGCGCCTTCCAGACCACGGTGCCGGAACCGGAACGCTCGCCATTGTACCAGCCGTTCAGCATCGGTCCGCCCGACAACACGATGGCCGGCAGGTTGACCGTCGCGGCCGCCATCAGGCAGGCGGGAGTGGTCTTGTCGCAGCCCGTGGTCAGGACTACGCCATCCAGGGGGTAGCCGAACAGGATTTCGACCAATCCGAGATAGGCAAGGTTGCGATCGAGCGCCGCGGTCGGGCGCTTGCCGGTCTCCTGGATCGGGTGCATCGGAAATTCCATCGCGATGCCGCCGGCGGCGCGGATTCCTTCCCGAACCCGGTGCGCCAGTTCGAGATGATGGCGATTGCAGGGCGACAAATCGCTGCCGGTCTGCGCGATGCCGATAATCGGCTTGCCGGATTGCAGTTCGTGCCGGGTCAGACCGTAATTTAGGTAGCGCTCAAGGTAGAGCGCGGTCATTCCGGGGTTGTGGGGGTTGTTAAACCACTCGCTGGAGCGGAGTTTGCGCCGGCTGACACCGGCAAGCGGCTTGTTCATAGGGTCTCCCGCAGCGCACACGCCTTATTTTTGTGCGTCATTTTCGTAAGGGCATCCAATGTTTGCATGTCACCGGGCGCTTCGCAACGCTCGCGGCCCAACTGAACTCTAACTGAACTCTAAAGTGAACTCCCAAGGTGGACTGGCAGAGCAAACGCCTACGACTTTGATCCAACGACATCACGAAAAAAGTCTGATAAGACCCAGGCAAATAAAAAGAAGACAGCGGCATTCGCCGCGCGCTACGGGTTCATTTGGGAGGGTATTTATGTCGTCAGTTCAGATCCGCGACGTACGAAAATCGTTCGGCGGCTTTGAAGTCCTGCACGGGGTGTCGATTCCGATCGAGGACGGCGCTTTTGTGGTGCTGGTCGGCCCCTCCGGCTGCGGCAAATCGACCTTGTTGCGGATGCTCGCTGGGCTCGAAAACATAACTTCCGGGACGATTTCGATCGGCGACCGCGTGGTCAACAATGTCCAGCCCAAAGAGCGCGACATTGCCATGGTTTTCCAGAATTATGCCCTCTATCCGCATATGACGGTCGCCGACAATATGGCGTTTTCGCTCAAATTGCGCGGCGCAAGCGCCGACGAGATCAACAAGGGGGTCAAGCGCGCCGCGGAAATTCTGGCACTGACACCGCTGCTCGATCGTTATCCCCGGCAATTGTCCGGTGGACAGCGCCAGCGCGTCGCGATGGGGCGCGCCATCGTGCGCGATCCGCAGGTGTTCCTGTTCGATGAACCTCTGTCGAATCTCGACGCCAAGCTGCGGGTGGCGATGCGCACCGAAATCAAGGAACTGCATCAGCGGCTCAAGACCACCACGGTCTATGTGACGCACGACCAGATCGAAGCCATGACCATGGCTGACAAAATCGTGGTGATGCATGACGGCATCGTCGAACAGATCGGCTCGCCTCTGGAACTCTACGATCGGCCGGATAACCAGTTCGTCGCGAGCTTCATCGGCTCGCCCGCGATGAATTTCCTCAAAGGCAAGCTCAAAGTGAACGGCAGCGCCGGTTTCGAGGGCCCGAATGGCGTGAAACTGCCGCTGGCATCGGCGCCTGCCAATTCGGACGGCCGGCCGGCGATCTATGGCGTGCGGCCAGAGCACTTCACTATCGCGGACGACGGCGCAGAAGCGGAGATCGTGGTGGTGGAACCGACGGGATCGGAAACCCAGGTGTTTGCCAAGCTCGGCGGACAGCAGGTCGTTGCCGTGTTCCGCGAACGTCATCAATTCAAGCCGGGCGACAAGGTCCGGCTGAAGCCGGACCCGGCGCTCGTGCACTTGTTCGACGACACGACCGGCAAGCGGTTATAATTATCGAAAACAATTGGTCGATGAAGAACCAATAAACAGGGGAGCATACGGACGATGAGTAACTTCACACCGGATCGGCGGTCTTTGCTGAAGGGCGGCGGCACCTTGCTGGCGGCCGCGGCAACCATGTCGAGCGAACAATTGCTGGGCTATGCCAAGGCCTGGGCGCAGAGCGCGCAATGGAAGCCGGAAGCGGGCGCCAAGATCAACATGCTGCGCTGGAAGCGCTTCGTTGAAGCCGAAGACACCGCGTTCATGAAGATCGTCGATGCGTTCCAGAAGGCAACGGGCGTGACCATCAACGTATCCAACGAGTCCTATGACGATCTTCAGCCCAAGGCGTCGGTCGCGGCCAACACCGGACAGGGCCTCGATCTGGTCTGGGGACTTTACTCGCTGCCGTTCCTGTTCCCGAGCAAGTGCGCTGACATGACCGATGTCGCCGAGTATCTCGGCAAGAAATGTGGCGGCTGGGCGCCCTCGGGCCAGGCCTACGGTAAACTCGACGGCAAATGGATCGGTGTTCCCGTCGCAGCCACCGGCGGTCTGGTGAATTATCGCGTCGCCGCTGCCGAAAAAGCCGGCCACAAGGAATTTCCGAAAGACCTCGGCGGTTTTGCCGATCTGATCAAGGGCCTGAACAAGAATGGCACGCCGGCCGGGATGGCGCTTGGCCACGCCTCGGGCGATGCCAATGGCTGGCTGCACTGGGCCCTGTGGTCCCACGGCGGCAACCTGATCGACAAGAACAACAAGGTGGTCCTCAATTCGCCGGAGACCGCCAAGGCGCTCGAATACGTCAAGGGATTGTATGATAATTTCATTCCGGGCACGGCGTCCTGGAACGACAGTTCCAACAACAAGGCGTTCCTGGCGGGCCAGCTTCACCTGACGGTCAACGGCATTTCGATCTATGTGACCGCCAAGAAGGAAAATCCGCAAATCGCCGAGGACATGAATCACGCCCATCTGCCGGCGGGCATCGATGGCACGACCAAGGAACTGCATCTTGGTTTCCCGATTCTGGTCTTCAATTTCACGAAATATCCGCAGGCCTGCAAGGCGTTCACTGCGTTCATGCTTGAACCGGAGCAGTACAATCCCTGGATTGAGGCCGCTCAGGGATATCTCTCTCCGTTCCTGCTCGACTACACCAAAAATCCGATCTGGACCGCCGATCCCAAGAACACGCCGTACCGCGACGTGGCGGTGACCGCGCAAACCCCGGCGGGTATCGGCCAGATGGGTGAGAATGCAGCAGCCGCGATTGCCGACTTCGTCGTGGTCGACATGTTCGCGAACTACTGCACCGGACGCGAAGATGTGAAGACGGCGATGGCTTCGGCGGAGCGTTCCGCCAAGCGCATCTTCCGATAGACGAGATCGCCGGCGCGGGTTTTTCGCGCCGGCTTGTTTCTATGGGAAATCTGGGCGACGCTCGGCTTGGGACAGGCGAAGGGCCGGGCGTCGTCTTCAGATTTGGAATTGGAGCGAGATGAGTACCCTTCAAACATCGATGCCGGTGCAGGCGACCGCTGTTGATACACGTTCGCTATGGTCGCGGCTGCGGACCAATCGCAACTTTGTGGCGTTGTGGTTCATGCTGCCGGCGGCGGCATTTCTCATTTTGTTTCTGGCCTATCCGCTCGGCCTCGGCGTCTGGATGAGCTTTACCGACGAGCGTATCGGCCGCGCAGGCGTGTTCATCGGCCTGGAAAACTACCAATGGCTGTGGGATGACGCCATCTTCTGGCTCTCGGTGTTCAACACGCTGCTCTATACGATCGTCGCGAGCGCCATCAAATTCGCGATCGGGCTCTATCTCGCCCTGCTTTTGAACCGGAATATGCCGTTCAAGGCATTGATCCGCTCGATCGTCCTGATCCCCTTCATCGTGCCGACTGTGCTCTCGGCAATCGCGTTCTGGTGGATCTACGACTCCCAGTTTTCGATCATTTCATGGTCGCTGATCAAGCTCGGGCTGATCGACCACAACATCGATTTCCTCGGCGATTCGAACATGGCGCGCGGCAGCGTGATTTTCGCCAACATCTGGCGCGGCGTTCCCTTTGTCGCGATCACATTGTTGGCCGGCCTGCAAACGGTGTCGCCTTCGCTCTATGAGGCGGCGACGCTGGATGGCGCCACCAACTGGCAGCGTTTCCGCTACATCACCTATCCGTTGCTGACCCCGATCATCGCCGTAGTCATGACCTTTTCGGTGCTGTTTACCTTCACGGACTTCCAGTTGATCTGGGCCCTGACGCGCGGTGGTCCGGTCAATGCCACGCATTTGATGGCCACACTGAGCTATCAGCGCGGCATCATCAGCGGGCGGCTCGGCGAGGGTGCAGCGATTGCCACCGCGATGATTCCATTCCTGCTCGCAGCCATCGCGATTTCCTGGTTCGGCATGCAGCGCCGGAAATGGCAACAAGGATCCAACAATGACTGACTCCGCGCTGCCATCGAAGGCGCCAACCGCCTCCCGGAGCGACGAAAGCGAGGGCATGAGCTATCTGGAGTTGTTGCCGCGGCGTGTGGTGACGCTCTATCTGCCGCTGTTCGTGATCCTGATCGTGCTGTTGTTTCCGTTCTACTGGATGGCGCTGACGTCGATCAAGCCGGACGAACAGCTGATCGACATGAACAAGTACAACCCGTTCTGGGTGGTCCATCCGACCTTCAAGCACATCAGCAAGCTGTTGTTCGAGACCCAGTATCCGCGCTGGCTCTGGAACACGATGTACGTGGCGGTCGGCGCCACCACGCTGTCGATCATCGCCAGCGTGCTCGCGGCCTATGCTATCGTGCGCCTGCGATTCAAGGGCGCGGACACGGTGGGCGTGTTGATCTTCTTTGCCTATCTGGTGCCGCCCTCGATTCTGTTCATTCCGCTCGCCTCGGTGATCCAGGCCTATGGCCTGTTCGATTCGCCGCTGTCGCTGATCCTGGTCTATCCGACATTGCTGATTCCGTTCTCGACCTGGCTGCTGATGGGATATTTCAAGACCATTCCCTATGAGCTGGAGGAATGCGCGTTGATCGACGGCGCGTCGCGCTGGCAGATCCTGACCAAGATCATCGTGCCGCTGGCGATACCCGGCATGATCTCGGCTTTCATTTTCTCGTTCACGCTGTGTTGGAACGAATTCATCTACGCGCTCACCTTCCTGCAATCGACGCCGAACAAAACCGTTCCGGTTGCGATCGTGAACGAGTTCGTCGATGGCGACATTTACAAATGGGGCTCGCTGATGGCGGGCGCGCTGGTCGGTTCGCTGCCGCTGGTTATCCTCTACGCATTCTTTGTCGAGCACTATGTGTCGGCAATGACCGGAGCCGTGAAAGAGTAGGCGCGCAGGCCCACGGCGATCAATTAAGAACAAGAAGGAGTTGGGTCTTGCATATTCTGGTTTTGGGCGCGGCGGGCATGGTCGGCCGCAAATTGACCGAGCGGCTGCTGCGCGACGGGCATCTCGGTAAGCGCGACATCACCCGCATGACGCTGCAGGACGTCGTCGTCCCCGCCAAACCGGACAAAACAGGATTTCCGGTCGATACGGTGACGTGCGATTTTGCCGTGCCAGGCGCGGCCGAAAAACTGGTCGCCGATCGCCCCGATGTGATTTTCCATCTGGCGGCGATCGTCTCAGGCGAAGCCGAGCTCGACTTCGACAAGGGTTATCGCATTAACCTCGACGGCACGCGGATGCTGCTCGATGCGATCAGGGTTATCGGCGGCGGCTACAGGCCCCGGGTCGTATTCACCTCATCGATTGCGGTGTTCGGTGCGCCATATCCCGAAGCCATCGGCGACGAGTTCTTTCAAACCCCGCTGCTGAGTTACGGCACCCAGAAGGCGATCGGGGAACTCTTGCTTGCCGATTATTCGCGCCGCGGTTTCTTGGACGGCATTGGCATCCGGCTGCCCACCATCTGCATCCGTCCTGGTTTGCCCAACAAGGCGGCGTCCGGGTTCTTTTCCAACATTCTGCGTGAACCGCTCGCAGGCAAGGAAGCGATCTTGCCGGTATCCGAGGAGGTTCGACACTGGCATGCCTCGCCGCGTTCCGCGGTCGGCTTCCTGATCCATGCGGCGACCATGGACAGTGCGGCGGCGGGTGCGCGCCGCAACCTCACCATGCCCGGCCTGTCGGCCACGGTCGGCGAGGAGATCGCCGCGCTGAAGCGGGTGGCCGGCGACAAGGTGGCGGCGCGGATCAAGCGTGAGCCGGATCCATTCATCATGGGCATCGTTGATGGCTGGCCGCGTAATTTCGACGCCAAGCGGGCCGTGACGCTCGGCTTCACCACCGCCGAAAAGACCTTCGACGACATCATCCGGATTCACATCGAAGACGAATTGGGTGGTAAGTTCGCCGCCTGATCCGTTTGCCGACTTCCAGAGCGTTTTCGAGCGAAGTGGGTACCGGGTCGCGTGAAGAAAATGCGTCAAAACGAAAGATTAGAAAAGATTAGAGGAGAGCGACCATGACCGCCAGCATCGTCGGATGGGCCCACACGCCGTTTGGCAAGTTCGATACCGAAACCGTCGAGAGCCTCGTGGTGCGTGTCGCGACCGACGCGCTGGCCGACGCCGGTATCTCGGCCGCTGATGTCGATGAAATTGTGCTCGGGCATTTCAACGCCGGCTTCTCGCCGCAGGATTTCACGGCGGCGCTGGTGCTGCAGGCCGATCCGCAACTGCGGTTCAAGCCGGCGACGCGTGTGGAAAATGCCTGTGCCACCGGCTCGGCCGCCGTGCATCAGGGTGTGCGGGCCATTGCTTCGGGCGTGGCGAAGATCGTGCTGGTGGTCGGTGTCGAGCAGATGACGCGGACGCCGGGGCCGGAGATCGGCAGGAACCTGCTGCGTGCGTCGTATCTGCCGGAAGACGGCGATACCCCCGGCGGCTTTGCCGGGGTGTTCGGCAAGATCGCGCAGGCCTATTTCCAGAAATATGGCGACCAGTCCGATGCGCTGGCGATGATCGCGGCCAAGAATCACAAGAATGGCGTCGCCAATCCCTATGCGCAGATGCGCAAGGATTTCGGTTACGAATTCTGCCGCTCGGAAAGTGAAAAGAATCCATACGTGGCCGGCCCGCTGAAGCGCACAGACTGCTCGCTGGTATCGGATGGCGCGGCGGCGCTGGTGCTGACGGATTCCGAAACCGCGAAATCGATGGGCAAGGCTGTTAACATCCGGGCGACCGCGCATGCCCAGGATTTTCTGCCGATGTCGAAGCGCGACATCCTGCAATTCGAAGGTTGCAGCGTGGCATGGCAGCGGGCGCTGCAATCTGCCGGCGTGCAGCTTTCCGATCTGTCCTTTGTCGAAACCCACGACTGTTTCACCGTCGCCGAACTGATCGAATATGAAGCGATGGGATTGACGCCGCGGGGGCAGGGTGCGCGCGCCATCAAGGAAGGCTGGACCCAGAAGGACGGCAAGCTGCCGATTAATCCGTCCGGCGGGCTGAAAGCCAAGGGCCATCCGATCGGCGCCACTGGAGTCTCCATGCATGTGCTCACCGCGATGCAATTGCTGGGTCAGGCGCCCGAGGGCATGCAGATCAAGGACGCCAAACTGGGTGGTATCTTCAACATGGGTGGCGCGGCGGTCGCCAACTACGTCTCGCTGCTGGAGCCCGCGAAGTAAGCGGCTCGAATTGCCGAGGGCCTGAGCGATGAACGTCGCCGAATGGCTGGCGGCAACGGCGCGGCTTCGTCCCGATGCGCCGGCGCTGCTGACCGGATTCGATCTCGATGCGGACTACGCCACCTTTGCGCGGCGGGCGGCGGCCATCGGTGCGGCATTGTCGCGCGACTATCACATCGCGCCCGGCGACCGCATCGGCCTGTTCGCGACCAATTGCACGCAATATCTCGAATGTCTTTACGGGATCTGGTGGATCGGCGCCGTCGCCATTCCGATCAATGCTAAACTTCATGGACGCGAGGCCGCCTGGATATGCAGCGATGCCGGCGCCAAACTGACGTTTATTTCCGATGACACGCGTGAGGCGCTGGCGGAAGCCAGGGACGATCTGCCCGCGACGATGAAAACGCTGTCTGTCGACAGCGATGCCTATCGCGCGATGCGCGCAGGCGAGGGCCCGCCGGCGCCGCTGCCGCGTGAGGAAAACGATCTCGCGTGGCTGTTCTACACTTCAGGAACCACAGGGCGTCCCAAGGGCGTGATGCTGAGCCATGGCAATCTGGTGGCGATGACGCTGTGCTATCTCGCCGATGTCGATTTTGCCACGCCGAACGATGCATCGCTTTATGCGGCGCCGATTTCCCACGGCGCGGGCCTGTATCATTTCCCGCATGTCCGCATGGGCGGGCGGCATGTCATTCCCGAAATCCGGCGGCTTCGATCCGGATGAGGTGCTCAATCTTGGCCGGCAGCTTGGCAATGTCGTAATGTTCGCCGCGCCCACCATGGTGCGGCGGCTGGTGGATGTCGCGAAGCGCCGCGGCGAGAATGGCGAAGGCCTGCGCACTATCATCTATGGCGGCGGCCCGATGTATCTCGCCGATATCAGGGATGCGATCGCGACCATGGGCCAGCGCTTTGTGCAGATCTATGGCCAGGGTAAATCGCCGATGACGATCACGTCACTGAGCCGCGAGTGGCACGCGCGGACCGATCATCCGCGCTATCTCGAGCGCCTTGCCTCGGTCGGGCCGGCGCAGAGCGTGATGTCGGTTCGCATTACCGGCGCGGATGGAACGCCGCTTCCACCGGGCGAAACCGGCGAGGTCGAGGCCAAGGGCTCTGCCGTAATGCTCGGTTACTGGAACAACCCGAAAGCCAATGCCGAGACTCTTAAAGACGGCTGGCTGCGCACCGGCGACGTCGGACGGCTGGATGAGGATGGATTCCTGACGCTGTCGGATCGTTCCAAGGACGTGATCATCTCGGGCGGCACCAATATCTATCCGCGCGAGGTAGAAGAGGCATTGTTGACCCATCCCGACGTGCAAGAAGTTTCGGCCATCGGCGTTCCCGATCCGGACTGGGGCGAAATCGTCGTCGCCTGCGTGGTGCTGGAGCGGGGCGCGGTGCCTGATGACGCCAGCCTGGACGCGCATTGCCTCGGCTCGATCGCGCGGTTCAAGCGGCCCAAGCGTTACGTCTATCTCGACGCGTTACCCAAGAACAATTACGGCAAGGTCCTGAAGACGGAACTGCGGGTGATGATGGGAAAATAGGGGCGATCACGCATACGCCCATACGTCTGCCACCCTTGATCTTGCCGACGGCCTGCCGTTACTAAATTCCAGAAAATGGCGGAAACGAATGTATCGTGCCATCGCCGGAGCAAACCGAACCATGGGACCACTGGAGGGCGTCAAGGTCATCGATATGACAACCGTGCTGATGGGTCCCTACGCGACCCAGATGCTCGGCGATTACGGCGCTGATGTCATCAAGGTCGAGACACCTGACGGCGACGTGACGCGGCTGATCGGGCCGACCCGCCACGCCGGCATGGGGCCGGTGTTTCTCAATACCAACCGCAGCAAACGCAGCATCTGCCTGGATCTGAAAAAGCCCGCGGGCCGCGACGCGGTGCTGCGGCTGATCGCATCAGCCGACGTGCTGGTCTACAATGTCCGCCCGCAGGCAATGGCGCGGTTGCAGCTCGGCTACGACGTGGTCTCGAAGGTCAACCCGCGCCTGATCTATGCCGGGGTGTTCGGCTTTGGCCAGGACGGGCCTTATGCAGCCAAGCCCGCGTATGACGATCTGATCCAGGGTGCCACCGCGTTGCCCGCGTTGATGGCGCAGACCAATGATGGCGTTCCGCGCTACGTGCCGAATGCGCTGGTCGACCGCATCGTCGGGCTCACCGCCGTCGGCGCAATTTGCGCCAGCCTGGTGCATCGCGACCGTAGCGGGCGCGGTCAGCGCGTGGATATTCCAATGTTCGAGACCATGGCGAGCTTCGTGATGGGCGATCACATGGGCGGCCTGACCTACGAGCCGCCACTGGACAAGGGCGGCTACGCCAGGCATCTGTCGCGCGACCGGCGGCCCTACAAGACGTCAGACGGCTACATCTGCGTGATCGTCTACAACGACAAGCAGTGGGAGAATTTCTTCAAGGCCACCGGCCGCGACGATTTGCGCCGCGATCCGAAATTCGCGACCTTTGCCGGGCGTGCCGTCAATATCGACACGGTCTATGCCGAGCTGGCCCGCATCTTCGAAACACGCACCACTGCCGAGTGGACTGATCTGCTCACCAAGGCTGACGTGCCTGTGATGCCGATGCATGACCTCGAGAGCATCCTGCAGGATCCGCATCTGGTCGCGACGGGCTTCTTTCCCGTGGTCGTTCACCCCAGCGAAGGCCCGATCCGCAGCATGAAAGTATCCGCCACCTGGTCGGACACGCCGGTGGAATCGATGCGGCTGGCGCCGCGTCTCAATGAGCATGGGGCCGAGATTTTGCACGAGGCGGGATTTTCCGCTGAGGAAATCGCCGCCTTGGTGCGCGACGGCGTCACCACGGCGTTGCCAGACAATACAACGGATTGAGACGGATGGATTTCGCGCTCACAGCCCACCAGGAATTGATCCGCGACGCGGTTGGAAAAATCTGCGCGCGTTTCGACGACACTTATTGGCTCAAGAAAGACAAGGAGGGCGGCTTTCCCGCCGACTTCCACAAGGCTTTGGCGGACGCCGGTTGGCTCGGCATCTGCATTCCCGAGGCCTATGGGGGCTCCGGGCTCGGCATCGTCGATGCCGCGATCATGATGCGGACAATTTCGGAATCGGGCGCCGGCATGTCCGGGGCCTCCGCGGTGCATATGAATGTGTTTGGGCTCAATCCCGTGGTGGTGTTCGGCAATGACGAGCAATGCAAGCGGATGCTTCCGCCGATCGTCTCGGGCAAGGAGAAGGCTTGCTTCGCCGTCACCGAGCCGAATACCGGTCTCAACACCACGCAACTCAAGACCCGCGCGGTTCGCAACGGCGACAAATACGTCGTCAACGGCCAGAAGGTCTGGATCTCCACCGCGCAGGTCGCGGAAAAGATCCTGTTGCTGGCGCGGACCACGCCGCTGGAAGAGGTGAAAAATCCGACCCACGGCCTCAGCCTGTTCTATACGGATTTCGATCGCAGTCGTATCACCGTTCATGAAATCGAAAAAATGGGCCGCAAGGCCGTCAACTCCAACGAGCTGTTCATCGAGAACTTTGAAATTCCGCTTCAAGATCGTCTCGGCGAGGAAGGCCGCGGTTTCGAATACATTTTGCACGGCATGAATCCGGAACGGATTCTGATCGCCGCGGAAGCTGTTGGTCTTGGTAAGCTGGCGCTGTCGCGCGCCGCGGCCTATGCGAAAACCCGCAATGTGTTCAGCCGTCCGATCGGCAAGAACCAGGCGATCCAGCATCCCCTGGCGAAGAACTGGATGGAGCTGGAGGCGGCCTGGCTGATGACGTTGTCGGCGGGCTGGCAATACGATCAGGGCCTGCCCTGCGGGCCGGCGGCCAACGCCGCCAAATATCTGGCGGGTGAAGCGGGATTTCAGGCCTGCGAGCAGGCTGTCATGACCCATGGCGGCTTCGGCTATGCCAAGGAATTTCACGTCGAGCGTTACCTGCGCGAATCCCTGATCCCGCGCATCGCACCGATCAGCCCACAGCTTATTCTCAGCTTTATTGCCGAGAAGGTGCTGGGCCTGCCGAAATCGTATTGAGGATTGCCGCGGATACCATGAGCTTCATCACCGGCGTTGGACTGACGGCATTCGGCAGGCATGAGGGCGTATCGTCGCTCGACCTCATGAGCCGGGCTGCCGAATTGGCGATAACCGATGCCGGCCTGAAACGTAGTGATATCGACGGCATTCTCTGCGGCTACAGCACGGTCGCTCCTCACATCATGCTCGCGACCGTGTTCGCCGAGCATTTCGGCATCCGGCCGGCCTATGCGCATGCGGTGCAGGTCGGCGGCGCCACGGGACTGGCGATGACGATGCTGGCGCATCATCTCGTCGAATCCAGTGTCGTCCGGCATGTATTGGTGGTGGCCGGCGAGAACCGGCTGACCGGTCAGAGCCGCGACGCCTCGATCCTGGCGCTGGCGCAGGTCGGACATCCCGAATACGAAGTGCCGCTGGGTCCGACTATACCGGCCTATTATGGCCTCGTCGCCTCGCGCTACATGCACGAATATGGTTTGACGCAGGAAGATCTTGCTGAATTTGCCGTGTTGATGCGGCGCCACGCGCTGATGCATCCCGGCGCGCAATTTCACGATGTGATCACGATTGCCGATGTAATGGATTCGAAGCCGGTCGCGCTGCCGCTCAAATTGCTGGATTGCTGCCCGGTGTCTGACGGCGGCGCGGCCTTTGTCGTCAGCCGCGAACCTACCTGTGACATCGCCGTGCGCGTGCGTGGCTGCGCGCAGGCGCACACCCATCAGCATGTTACGGCGGCGCCGGCCTTGAGCGAACTCGGCGCCGGGATCGCGGTGGCGCGAGCCAAAGCCGTATCAGGAATCGCGATCTCCGACGTGCGCTATGCGGCGGTCTATGACAGCTTCACCATCACGCTGGCGATGCTGCTGGAAGACCTTGGTCTCGCCGGGCGCGGCGAGGCGGCCGCGCAAGTACGGTCGGGACATTTCAACCAGGACGGCGCGCTGCCGCTCAACACCCATGGCGGGCTTCTGAGTTACGGCCATTGCGGCGTCGGTGGAGCAATGGCACATCTGGGCGAAGCCCATTTGCAGATGACGGGGCGGGCCGGCAATCGCCAGGTACGCGACGCCTCGATCGCGCTGCTGCATGGCGACGGCGGCGTATTGTCGTCGCATGTCAGCATGTTTCTGGAGCGGACGCGATGAGCGCAAGCAAGCCAGCCTTGGCGGACTGGACCGCGGGCGCGGGGGCGATCACCTATCAATCTTGTTCGGCCTGCGGCAGGCTGCAATATTTCCGTCGCAGCTTCTGCGCCAGTTGCGGCGCGCCGGACCCGGGACAGAAATACGCCAGCGGCAACGGTATTGTATATGCCACATCGCTGGTGTGCCGCGCAGCAACGCCGCAGACCCGCGCGCATGTTCCCTACAACATCGTGCTCGTCGATACCGTCGAGGGCTTTCGCATGATGGCCCACGGCGATATTGATCTCGCGATCGGCGACAAGGTGACTGCGCGATTTGTGCAGTTCGCCGGTCACCTCGTGCCCTGCTTTACAAGGACAACATCATGAGCCGTCTCAAGGCTGCGCTGGATCCGCGCTCCATCGCCATTATCGGCGCATCGGAAAATCCCAACAAGGTCGGCGGCCGTCCGGTGCATTATCTCGGCAAGTTTGGCTTCAAGGGCAGGATTTTCCCGATCAATCCGTCGCGCCCGGAAGTGCAGGGCTACAAATGTTACAAGAGCCTCGCCGATCTACCGGAAGCGCCCGAAATGGTAATCGTCGCGGTCGCCGGCGACAACGCCATCGGTGTGGTGGAAGATTGCGCCGCGCATGGCGTCAAGGTCGCCGTCGTCATGGCTTCGGGCTTCGGCGAAGTGGATGCGGTTGCGGGCAAGGCGAAAGAGCGGCGGATGGTGGAGGCCGCGCACAAGACCGGCATGCGCATCGTCGGTCCCAATTCGCAAGGGTTGGCCAATTTCGGCACCGGGGCGATCGCGAGCTTCTCCACCATGTTCATGGACATGGAGCGGGCAGAAGGGCACGTCGCGATGCTCAGCCAGAGCGGCGCGCTCTCGACAGTGCCGGTAGGATTTTTGCGCCAGCGCGGCATCGGCGTTCGCCATACCCACGCCACCGGCAACGACGCCGATATCACGGTCGGCGAACTCGCGGTCGCGGTGGCCGAGGATCCCGAGGTGAAGCTATTGCTGCTGTATCTCGAGAGTATTCCCGAGAAGAAATATCTGGAAGAGCTTGCCGCCGTTGCGCTCGATCGCGACCTGCCGATTGTTGCATTGAAATCCGGCCGCTCGGAGGCCGGGCGTCAGGCGGCGCAGTCGCACACCGGCGCGCTGGCCAATGAAGATCGCGTGGTCGATGCCTTCTTCGAGCATCACGGTATCTGGCGCGCGCCGGATATGCGCGGGCTGGTCGAAGCCACCGAGCTATACCTCAAGGGCTGGAAGCCGAAGGGCAGGCGGCTCGTGGCCATCAGCAATTCCGGCGCGGTCTGCGTCATGACGGCGGACGCGGCGACCGCCGTCGGCATGCCGATGGCCAAGCTGGCGGATGAGACCGACAAGAAGCTCAAGGGCATTCTTCCGAGTTTTGCGACGACGACCAATCCGATCGACCTGACCGCGGCGCTGCTGTCCAACAGCCGGCTGTTCGGCGATATCCTGCCGGTGATTGCGGAAGATCCCGCGGCCGATGCCTTCCTGATCGGCGTTCCCGTTGCGGGACCCGGTTATGACGTCGAGGCGTTTGCCCGTGATGCGGCGGCCTTCGGCAGGCAGACCGGCAAGCCGCTGGTGATCGCGGCGACGCAGCACAGTGTCGCCGATCAATTCGCCGCGGAAGGCTCGACGGTGTTTCCGACTGAGACCGAGGCGGTCACGGCGCTGCACCAATTCCTGGCGCATCGCGAATTGATGGCGCGCACGCGCGCGCGCAAGGCGAGCCTCGCCAGGACGGCTCAACCCAGTGTGCCGGCGTCTTCGGCCACCACGATGCTCAACGAAGCCGATAGCCTTGCATTGCTGGCCGCGCGGGGCATTCCGGTGGTGCCGCACCGGTTGTGCCGCTCACGCGCGGAGGCTATCGCGGCTTTCGAGACCATCGGTGGCCCGATCGTGGTCAAGGGATGTTCGGCCGATATCGCGCACAAGTCAGAACTCGGTCTGGTCAAGCTCGGTGTCAGGACGCGCGAGGAAGCCGGCGAGATATGGGCCGAGATGGAAGGAATCATCCGCAGGCACGGCGCGCGGTTCGACGGCGTCATCATTGCGGCAATGGCCGGCGGCCGGCGCGAAATCATGATCGGTGCGCATCGCGATCCCGTGTTCGGCCCTGTGGTGGCGGTCGGCGACGGCGGCAAATATGTCGAGATTTTCCGCGATACCGCGCTTTTGCTTCCGCCGTTTTCGAAAGAAGACGCCCGGGAGGCGCTTGGCAAATTAAGGATCGCGCCGCTATTTGCAGGCGTGCGCGGCGAGCCGCCGATGGATGTCGATGCGCTCTGCGACGCCGTGGTCAAGATCGGCGAGTTGATGCTCGATCCCAAGGCCGCGGTGATGAGCCTCGACCTCAACCCGGTACTGCTCGACAGCGCCGGCAAGGGCTGCGTTGTGGTGGATGCCGTGGTCTTTCAGGGATAGAAGCTGCGGGTGGGTAGTATCACCGCCAATAGAAGATAAAACTGGCGATGACGAGCATAGCCGTCACCGCCAGCGTTTGCGCAAGCACCTCCGAGGCCGCCCTCTTGGTGGCTTCCTTCATGCATTCTCCCTAGACTTGGGCACAATTCATCGTGGCCTGAAAAGGCCCGACAACCGGTCTGTTTTTACTCGGAACACCCCACAACGAGTATTCGCTTTGACGAGTCCCCACTCGGCGAATATCGACTATGCCAAGCTCGAACAGCAATGCGGCGGCATTTTGGCTCACATGCAGCTGGTTTATGCGCGTGGGATGGAATTTTGAAAGCGATTTTCCGGCGCTGGCGCTTGAACGCGACCCGGGCCAGCTGTTGATCCCTGGTCGTCGGCTGGTTACTGTTTCTTCAACCTGCTGTTCGACAAGGCAGAATAGTCACTCCGGAAACCCAAGGTGCATGATGGCCCGTATCGATTATTGCGATACTTCGAAATCGAACGAACGCACCCGCGAGATCCTGGGCAAGAATTGTAACGCCAATATTTTTCGGATGATGGCGCATTCGCCAAGCTATTTTGAGCAATATTGCCGCCTCGGCGGCGCGATCCGCCACCGCGGTGAACTGGACCCGGTGGTGCGGGAGCTCGCGATCACGCGAACGGGAATTCTGTGCGAGGCGCCTTATGAAATCGTCGCGCACAAGCGCATCGGCAAAAATGTCGGGGTTACCGACGAGCAAAACGCGGCGTTGGAGGACTGGAAGTCCGCGACCTGCTTTAACGAGGTGCAGCGCGCGGCACTGGCCTTTACCGACGAGGTCGTTGCGATGCGCCGCCCGACCGACGCGACCTTCAATACCATCGCAGCGAAGCTGACGCCGGCGGCGTTGATCGAACTGCAGCTCGCCGTCGGTTTCTACATCATGACGTCGAAATTCCTGGAGACCTTCGGCATCGACATGCAGCCGGTGTCGGAAGTGATCTGAACGTCCGATCGTCAGCTCGCCGTCAGCAAATTTATCCTGGTGTTGGCCACGATCAGCCGCTCGGCGAGCAATTGCGCCAAATTGCGCATGATGCGTTCGCCGGTCCGTGGATGCTCTTCCCGAAAACGCTGAAAATCGCGTAGCGGGATTTCGAGGGCGGTGACGGAATTGTCGGCCAGCACATCGGCGGAGCGGTTATTCTCAAACAGCGCCATTTCTCCGAACGTCATGCCGGCAGTGATGGTCGCGAGCCGGACGCCGTCGGGCAGTCTGACGTGGACGACGCCGCGCTTGAGAAAAAACAGCGAGGCGGCAGGTTCCGCCGTCGCGATAATCCGCTGTCCCGGTTGATAAGTCCTGAGCATGCCCAGTGCGGCGATCCGCGCCAGTTCGTCCGCGCTCAAGCCGGCCAGCAGCGGCTGCTCGGAAAGCTCGGTCACCTCGACGGAGTTGATGGTGCCGCCGTGACGGTACACGATCTGGTCCTCGGCCCATTCGATGGCGTCGTCGAGCAGATGGAAATTGCGTAGATTGGAGACGCCCTTGACCCATTCGCCGAGTGGCTCCCATTCCGCGGATGAACGCTTGATGCCGGAAATGATCGCCGTCACGTTGAATGCAGCGAGTTCGCGAAAACCTTCGGCCAGCAGGCGGGCGCCGGCGCGGGTCATCGCCGCCACCCGGCGCAGGTCGAAAATGATGAATTGCGGACGCGGCTTGCCCGCAAGCTGTCGCGAAACATAATCGGCATTGGCAAACGTCAGCGTGCCCACCAGTTCGATAATGCGCACGTCCTGATGATGGGCGGCGATGATTTTCTGTTCATGCGGCCGCCGGCTGCGCCGTGAGGCGCTTTTTCCGATGTTGTAGTCGGCGATGATGCTATTGCGGGCATCGTCGCTGCGATTGAGCATATGCAGGTCGTAGTGCAGCGACAGCGCCTCGCAAACCTTGATGCCGCGTACGCTGTTGCCATGGCTGTCGAGCCGGGGCGAGTAGCTGCCGAGCCCGAGCCGCGCCGGCAGCGCGGCCAGGATGCCGCCGCCGACGCCGCTTTTTGCGGGAATGCCGACGCGATAGATCCACTCGCCGGCGTAATCATACATGCCCGAGCTGGTCATCACCGAGAGCGCGCGCGAAATTGCGTAGGGTGTCAGGACCTGTTCACCGGTCACCGGATTGATGCCGCGATTGGCCAGCGTTGCCGCCATGATCGCAATATCGCGCGCCGTTACCAGCACCGAGCATTGCCGAAAATAGACTTCCAGCACCGCGCTGACGTCGTCCTTGATGACCGTGGAGTTGCGCAGGAGATAGCCGATCGCGCGGTTGCGATCGCCGGTTGCGCTTTCTGAAGCGTAGACCGCTTCGTCGATCCCGAGCTCGCGCCCGGCGAACCGGCCGAGCGCATGGCGTATATAATCGATGGCGCCGTCCCCCTTGGCCCGGCGAATAAGCCCGGAACAGGCGATGGCGCCGGCGTTCACCATTGGATTGAAGGGATGATTGTCGGCGTTCAGGCGGATCGAATTGAAGGGATCGCCGGACGGCTCAACACCGATTTCGCTTTCCACCCGCGCTGCGCCAAGCGTGTCGAGCGCCAGCGCGAACACAAACGGCTTCGACATCGACTGGATGGTGAAGGGAATGCGGGTGTCGCCGACCTCGTAGACATGGCCGTCGATGGTGGCAAGACTGATGCCGAAATGAGTGGGATCGGCCTTGCCGAGTTCTGGAATATAGTCGGCAATGCTGCCGCTATTTTCCAAAGCAAAATCCGCATGGCATGCGGTGAGAAACCGCAGCAAAGGCGGCTTGGCGGCGGCCCAGTCTTCGGCCTTCGGAAAAGATGCCGAGCGCGAGCTGTTCATGTCCATTCCTGTCACGCGGGTGATCTCGCGCTGACTTTACGTCGCCCCGGCGCACGCCGAAACCTGTCCGTTGATGCATTATGCGGCAGATAGCGTGAGAAAGCGCGTTCAGGTCTCGAGGATGGCGAGGACCTGTCCTTCGGCAACCACGTCATCGAGGCTGACCAGGATCGTTTTGAGTGTCCCGGCGGCCGGGGCGGCGACAGGAATTTCCATCTTCATGGCTTCGACGAATGCGATGTCGTCGCCTTCGCCGATGCTTGCACCGACCTCGGCCGGAAGCGCGCAGACGCGTCCCGCGACTTCGGTCACGATCTTGATGTCCGGCATCTACCTCTCCGGGACAGCCACTGCGCGCCATCGACATGCGCGCACATTCAGGGACGGGCGCCCCGGCTTCCAGTTGTAGCCGCAGATTGCCTGAGGTAGCTTGTTCTGCAAGTGGAATTTTATTCCATTTGGCGGAAAATAGCAGGAATTGCATGGGACGACGTTCAGAGCGGCTCAGTAAACAGGGAATGCTCGCCAGCGATCTTGCTGGTGAGGGCGATGTCATTCAGGTGGTGTCGCGCGCCTTCGACGTCTTGCGCTGCTTCGAGGGCCATGAGGCGCGGCTCGGCAATCTGGAGATTTCCAATCGTTGCGGACTGCCGCGATCGACGGTCTCGCGGCTGACCCATACGCTGACCCGGATGGGGCAGCTCGTCTATCTGCCGCGCGACCAGAAATACCGGATCGGGCCGAGTGCGGTGGCGATGAGCACCTCGATGATGCGCGGGCTGCAATTGCGCAATCTGATCCGGTTGCGCTTGCAAGACGTCGCTGAGCAATTGCCCGGGACGGTGGGATTCGTCATCCCGGACCGCTTTCATATGGTCTATCTTGAGTTTGCCCGCGCCGCCAACGCGCTCGGCCTGCATGAAAGCACCGGCAGCCGCATCGCAATGGCGAGTACCGCGGCAGGCCATGCCTATACCGCCGCGCTCGATGAATGTGTCAGCAATGCCTTGCTGACCGAAATGGAGCGCGAGAGTCCTGACGACGCCAAATTGCTGCGGCCGCGTATCGAGAACAACCGCCGTTTTTTGCGCGAGCACGGTTACGTCGTCGCCTGCGGCCTGTGGAGTCCGCACATCAACGGCCTCGCCGTGCCGATGTGGTCGCCGCAATACCAGACCTTTGTGGTGGTTACGATCGGTCTGCTCTCGGCGATGTATGACGAGAAGCGGCTGCACCGCGACGTCGCGCCGAAGCTTGTGGAGTTGGGCATCACGATCGGCAGCCTGCTCGAGGGCGCCGACGGAGATATCTTCAACGGTCGGATGGAAAGGAAGGCGCTGCCGATACCACCGCGTAACAATAATAAGCCGATCACGACGGAGGATACGAATGAACTGGAAGCCGGAACTCGACGACCTCGCCCGGCGCGAAGCGTTCGCGCGCGAGATGGGAGGCGTTGACAAGGTCAAGCGGCAACGCGACCAGGGCCGGCTCACCGTTCGCGAGCGCATCGACAAACTGGTCGATCAAAAAAGCTTCCACGAGGTCGGGGCGATTTCCGGGATCGCCGAATATGACGAAAATAACGAACTCACACATCTGACTCCGGCCAATTGCGTGTTCGGCCGCGGCAAGATCGCCGGCCGGCCGGTGGTGGTGGTCGGCGACGATTTCACGGTGCGCGGCGGATCCGCCGACGCCTCGATCTCGGCCAAGCCGCTGATGGCCGAAGAAATGGCGCATGACTTCCGCCTGCCGATCATTCGCGTGATCGAAGGCTCGGGCGGCGGCGGTTCGGTGAAAACCATCGAAACCAAGGGCGCGGCCAATCTGCCGGGCGGCATCGGTGGCACCCGCTGGTACGCCTACACGACTGCGAACATGGCTCGCGTGCCGGTGGTGGGCCTCGGCCTTGGCTCGGTCGCGGGCCTCGGCGCGGCGCGGTTGGCGGCCAGCCATTATTCCGTGATGACCAAAAGCTCGGCGATGTTCGTTGCGGGGCCGCCGGTGGTGAAACGTCTCGGCCAGGATCTCACCAAGCAGGAACTCGGCGGCGCCGATATCCAGACCCGCGCCGGCGGCGTCGATCATGCTGTCGATACCGAGGAGGAAGCGTTCGACTGCGCCCGGCGCTTCCTGTCTTATTTGCCCTCGTCGGTCTACGAGCTGCCGCCGACCGTCCCTTGCGACGACGATCCGGAGCGCGCGGAGGAATCGCTGATGAAGGCGGTGCCGCGCAATCGCCGCCAGGTCTACAAGATGCGCCCGATCATCGAGGCGGTCGTCGACAACGGTTCGTTCTTCGAGATGGGCGCTAATTTCGGCCGCTCGATCATTGCGGGATTGGCGCGGCTGGAAGGCCGCTCGGTGCTGCTGCTGGCCAGCGATTCCTTTCACTACGGTGGATCGTGGACGGCGGAAGCATGCCAAAAGGTGGTGCGCTGGGTCGACTTCGCCGAGACGTTCCATCTTCCGGTGGTCTATCTGATGGATTGTCCGGGCTTCATGATCGGGCTCGATGCCGAGAAGGCGGCCACCATTCGTCATGGCGTGCGCGCGATGGCCGCGGTCAACCAGACCACGGTTCCCTGGTGCACCATCATCGTGCGCAATTCCTTCGGCGTTGCGGGCGTCGTGCATCAGCCGGCGGACCGGTTTTCGATGCGTTACGCGTGGCCATCGGCCTATTGGGGCTCGCTGCCGCTGGAAGGCGGCATCGAGGCGGCGTATCGCGCCGATATCGATGCCGCGGAGGATCCGAAAGCCAAGCTGAAGGAGATCGAGGACCGCCTCAACAAGCTGCGCTCGCCGTTCCGCTCGGCTGAAAAATTCTGGGTCGAGGAGATCATCGACCCGCGCAAGACCCGTTCGCTGCTCTGTGAATTCGCGCGGCTCGCCGAGCCGATCCGCACGCCGGGGCCTTCGAACAACATGACGATCAGGCCGTGATCATCCGTCCCTCATGGGGAGGAGTGCGTCTTCGCGCGTGTCGCACCATGGACCGCAAAGCTCTCATCCTTCGAGACGCGGCCAAGTGGCCGCTCCTCCAGCGATGAGCGCGATAGCGCGCTCACGCAGGATGAGGAACTCCTCATGACGCCACTACTGCCTTCGGTCGCGAGATCGCCAGCGTCAGCGTCGCCGCGACGATGCACAGCGCGCCGGCCGCAAAGAACGCGGGCAGGTAGCTCAACAGCACCGTCCGCGACAGGCCGGCGCCGAAGGCCGCGACGCCGGCGCCCAGTTGATGGCCGGCGAAAATCCAGCCGAACACCAGGTTGGCGCGTTCCGGCCCGAACCGCTGCGCGGTGAGCCGCACGGTTGGCGGCACCGTCGCGATCCAGTCGAGGCCGTAGAACATCGCAAACAGCGACAGGCCATAGAACGAGAAATTGCTGAACGGCAGGAACAACAACGACAGGCCGCGCAGCCCGTAATACCAGAATAGCAGCCAGCGATTATCGTAACGGTCCGACAGCCAGCCCGATCCGATGGTGCCGAAGAAATCGAAGATGCCCATGGCGGCGAGCAGGCTTGCGGCCTGAACCTGCGGAATGCCGAAATCGAGGCACATCGGAATCAGGTGCACCTGGATCAGGCCGTTGGTGCTGGCGCCGCAGATGAAGAATGTGGCGAACAGGATCCAGAACACCCGTGTTTTGGCGACATCGCGCAGCGTACCCAGCGCGGCGGCCATGATCGGCGCCGTGTTGGCAGGCGGGGGCAGCGGTTGTGTGCCGTCGTCACCGAACGGCCGAAGCCCAACGTCGCTTGGACGATCGCGCATCACCATCAGCACCGCGAAGGCGGCGATACCGAGCAACGCGCACATCAGCGCAAGCGCGATCCGCCAGCCCATCCGTTCGGTCAGGCTCGCGAGCAGCGGCAGGAAAACCAATTGCCCGGTCGCTGCACTGGCGGTCAGGATTCCGATCACGAGGCCACGCCGTGCGGTAAACCAGCGCGACGCGACCGTCGCGCCCAGTACCAGCGCCGTCATCCCGGTGCCGATGCCAACCACGACACCCCACAACAACACTAATTGCCAGACCTGGGTCATCGCCAGCGAGATCACCAGCGCCGAGACCACGGTCAGCAATGCGGCCAGCGTCACATTGCGCAGGCCGTAGCGGTTCAAAAGCGCCGCGGCGAACGGCGCCATCAACCCGAACAGGACGAAGCGTATCGACAGCGCCGAGGAAATCTGCGCGGTGGTCCAGCCGAATTCCTTTTGCAGCGGCACGATGAAGACGCCCGGCGCGCCGACCGCGCCGGCACTGATCAGCGCGGTGAGAAACGTCACACCGACCATCACCCAGCCGTAATGGATATTGCGGCGGGCGAGGGCGGCCGACAGCCAGTTGGAGATCATTGAGCCTCTGGGAATCTGACCTGGAAAGGTTTGCGGGACGTGCAGAGAGGTACCTTTTGATATGCACATCCTAACGCAGCGGAGAGAAGACATAAATGACATGCTTCCCTCATTTTCGGACAACCCGAAACGCTAGTGGAGAATACGTTCCACCGCGATGGCGGTCGCTTCGCCGCCGCCGATGCAGAGCGCCGCAACGCCACGTTTCAGGTTGTTGGCCTCGAGCGCATGAAGCAGCGTGACGATCAGGCGGGCGCCGGTCGCGCCGATGGGATGGCCGAGCGCGCAGGCGCCGCCATTGATGTTGAGCTTCTCGCGGGCAATCCCGAGATCGCGTTGCGCCGCCATCGCCACTACCGCGAACGCCTCGTTGATCTCGAACAGGTCGACATCGCCGACGCTCCAGCCAACCTTGTCGAGCAGCTTGCGGATCGCCGGGATCGGTGCAGTGGTGAACCATTGCGGCTCCTGGCTGTGGGTGGCGTGCCCCCTGATCTCGGCCAGAACAGGCAGACCATCGCGGTCCGCGAGCGATCGCTTGGCGAGTATCAGCGCGGCGGCACCGTCGGCATTCGCCGAAGAGGCGGCCGGCGTGATGGTGCCGTTGGCGCGGAACGCCGGCTTCAATCCGGGAATCTTGGCGGGATCGACCTTCAGCGGAATTTCGTCATTGCCGATCGTGCGCGGGCCGGCCTTTTCCTTGATGGCGATCGGAACGATTTCAGCCTTGAACGCGCCGCCTTCAACCGCCTTGCGCGCGCGCGTCAGCGTTTCCATCGCATAGGCGTCCTGGTCAGCCCGGGTGAACTGATAGGCTTCCGCCGTGGCTTCGCCGAAGTCACCCATCGAACGGCCCACTTCATACGCGTCCTCGAGGCCGTCCATCATCATATGGTCGATGATCCGGTCATGACCGGCGCGATAGCCGCTACGCGCCTTGGCCAGCAGATAAGGTGCGTTGGTCATGCTCTCCATGCCACCGGACACCACGATCCCGGCGGAACCGGCGTTGATGATGTCATGCGCCAGCATGGTGGCCTTCATCCCGGAACCGCAGACCTTGTTGATGGTGGTGGCACCCGTCGCATCCGGCAGACCGGCGCCGCGTGCGGCCTGCCGCGCCGGCGCCTGACCCTGTCCGGCCGGCAGCACACAGCCCATGAATACTTCGTCGATCCGCTCTGGCGCGAGCCTGGCCCGCTCGAGCGCCGCGCCGATCACGTGGGAACCGAGCTTGTGAGCGCTAAAGGGCGAAAGATCGCCCATGAATTTTCCCAGTGGCGTGCGGGCGGCGGAGACGATGACAACCGGATCGGAAGCTGCGGCCATGACCAGGGTTCCTCGATGCTATGCTCGGCGAAGCGTATTTTGAATGATATACATCATATGATGCGTTGCGGGATTTGCAACAGCGCTGCCGAGTAAATTGTCCGGGACGTGGCGTCAGCGTTTGCGGTCTATAAAGCCCTGCATCAGCCGCTGCGGCTCGCCAGTCAGGAACGATCGTCCGAATACGCCGATGCTGAGGTCGACGGATTCCTTCAGCGGCAGTTCTTCCCATTGCCGGATCAGGTCTTTCTGCGCACGCAAGGCTTCCGGCGCGCATTCCAGCAGCGCCGCCACGGTTTTTTCCACCGCGGCGTCAAGACCACCTTCCGGCGCAACCACGTCGACCAATCCCCAGGCCAGCGCGGTCGGCGCGTCGATATTCTCCGCCGTCATCAATAGCCAGCGGGCACGGCCCCAGCCTATCAAGCGGGGCAACAAAGCCGCATGGATGACGCTGGGAATGCCGACCTTGACCTCGGGCATGCCGAATTTGGCGTCGTGCGCGGCGATCCGGAAGTCGCAGGCGGCAGCGAACTCGAGTCCGCCACCAAGGCACCAGCCGGGCATCCGGGCGATCACCGGCCCCGGAAAGACGCGCACCGCCTCGCAGAGATCACGGAGGCCCGTGATAAATCTCTCGGCGGAGACCTGATCGAGCCTGGCCATTTCCATGATGTCGGCGCCGCCGATCATGCTCTTTTCGCTGTGGCCGGCGATCACGAGCACGCGGATCTGCCGGTCCGCCGCGAGCGTCTCCAGCCCTTCGCGCACCCCGTTGATCGCTGCCGATCCGAGGATATTGAGCGAGCCTGCATTGCAGACCGTCAGGCGGACGACACCACGCGGATCGCGGTCAACGCCGCAAAATGGATTGAGCATCTGCATGAGGGCCTCGCAATCGGATCGGTTGAGTTATGACGGGGTTGTACCACTTCCTCGTCAAACCCCAGCCTTGTCAAGTTCCGTGGAAAATGCGATTTCGGGACACGCAGAGCGAAACAAAAGCAGCTTTCCGCGGCGGCGGATGCTATTATATGACTTCAAACATCTTATAGGCCGCCGATGCGATACTCCAGGGAACACAAGCTCGAAACCCACGCGCGGATCGTGAAGAAGGCCTCCGTCCGGCTTCGCGAGAAGGGTGCGCACGGCATCGGCGTCGCCGACCTGATGAAGGACGCCGGATTGACCCATGGCGGATTCTACGCCCATTTCAATTCCAGGGAAGCGCTTGTCATTGAGGCGTTCGCGCATGCCATGGACCGTTCAACCGAGCACTGGCGCAAACTGGCGGAACAGGCGCCACCGGAGAAGCGCCTTGCCAGCATTGTGAATTCCTATCTGACGGCTACTCATCGCGATGATCCCGGCCACGGCTGCGCGGTACCGACACTGGGCGCCGAAATCGCCCGCGAAAGCCCGAAAACCCGAAGAGCGTTTGCGGCCAAGCTGGAACAGATGATCGATATGCTCGCCGCGCAGGTCCCGGACGTTCCGCGCAAGGCCGCGCGCAAGCAGGCGATGGCAACCATTGCGACCATGATGGGGACGCTGGTGCTGGCCCGCATCGCAGGCACGGGTGATTTTTCCGATGAGATTCTCGGCGCCGGGCGCGAGGCCGTGCTGGGCCGTGCGGCACCGCCGGCGCCAAAGGCGAAGAAATCCGGTTCCCGAAAGGCCGCCACGTCGGCGCTGCAATAAGACGCGCTCGCGGCGAATGCATTCGACGTTGGTCGTAGGTCGCCGGAAACACCGCAAAGTCCGCATTTTCGCAAATCCGCTGCGCGCTGAAAAACCTTTCCAAACGCTGCAAAGACTGCAAGATGCCATCAAAATCGGTACTTGCTCAGCTCTTGGAGGAACGCATGCGTACAATCGGACATTTTATCGGTGGCCGTGAGGTCAAGGGCACATCGGGCAGGTTCGGGGACGTGTTTGAGCCGATGACGGGCAGCGTCCAGGCCAAGGTGGCGCTGGCCTCCAAGGCCGAGCTGCGGGCCGCAGTCGAGAACGCCAAGGCGGCGCAGCCGGAATGGGCCGCGACCAATCCGCAGCGCCGTGTTCGTGTCCTCATGAAGTTTCTGGAACTGGTGGCGCGCGACAACGACGCCCTGGCTGAATTGCTCGCCCGCGAACATGGCAAGACCATTCCCGACGCCAGGGGCGATATTCTGCGCGGTGTCGAGGTGGTGGAGTTTGCGCTCGGCATTCCCCAGTTGATGAAGGGCGAATATACCGAAGGCGCGGGGCCGGGCATCGACAGCTATTCGATGCGCCAGCCGCTCGGAGTCGTCGCCGGCATTACACCGTTCAATTTTCCCGCGATGATCCCGATGTGGAAATTCGCGCCCGCGATTGCCTGCGGCAACGCGTTCGTCCTCAAGCCGTCAGAGCGCGATCCCGGCGTGCCGATGAAACTCGCGCAATTGATGCTGGAAGCCGGCTTGCCGCCGGGCATTCTCAACGTCGTGAACGGCGACAAGGAAGCTGTCGACGCGATTCTGGACGATCACGACATTGCCGCGGTCGGTTTCGTCGGCTCGTCCGCGATCGCGCAGTATATCTATGAGCGGGCGGCAGCGACCGGAAAGCGTGCCCAGTGTTTCGGCGGCGCCAAGAATCACGCCATCGTCATGCCCGATGCCGATATGGATCAGACCGTCGATGCGCTGGTCGGAGCCGGATACGGTGCGGCGGGCGAACGCTGCATGGCGGTGTCGGTGGTGGTCCCCGTCGGCAAGACCACGGCCGACCGGATGATGGAAAAGCTCATTCCGCGCGTTGAGAACCTGAAGATCGGTCCTTCGATCGATCCGACCGCCGATTTCGGTCCGCTGGTGACCCGGGCCGCGCTTGAGCGGGTCAGGAATTATGTCGAGATCGGCATCAAGGAAGGCGCCACGCTCGCCGTCGACGGCCGCGGCTTCAAGATGCAGGGTTACGAGAACGGCTTCTACATGGGCGGCTGTCTGTTCGACAACGTCACCAAGAATATGCAGATCTACAAGGAAGAGATCTTTGGCCCCGTGCTTTCGGTGGTGCGCGCCCATGACTACGATGAGGCGTTGAGACTGCCGTCCGACCACGACTATGGCAATGGCGTTGCAATCTTCACCCGCGATGGCGACGCCGCCCGCGACTTCGCCGCCAAGGTCAATGTCGGCATGGTCGGTATCAACGTGCCGATCCCGGTGCCGGTCTCGTATTATACCTTCGGCGGCTGGAAGCGCTCTGGCTTCGGCGACCTCAATCAATATGGGCCGGATTCCATCCGCTTCTACACCAAGACCAAGACGGTGACCTCGCGTTGGCCCTCGGGCGTCAAGGAAGGCGCGGAGTTCTCGATTCCGACGATGAATTGACCGCGCATGATCTCGTAGACATCATCTCGTAGATTGGCGCGGGCACTGGATGCAGTTCGCTCTCAACGAGGATCAGATTGCGGTTCGCGAGATGGCGCGGGATTTCGCCGCGGAAAAAATCGCGCCGCACGCGATCCGGTGGGATGAGGAGAAGCATTTTCCGGTCGACGTGATGCGCGAGGCCGCCAGGCTCGGCATCGGCGGCGTCTACATCCGGGACGATGTCGGCGGATCGGCGCTGACGCGGTTCGATGCGGCGCTGATCTTCGAGGCGCTGGCGCAGGGCTGTCCGACGGTGTCAGCATTCATCTCGATCCACAACATGGCTTCGTGGATGATCGATGCCTTTGGCAATGAGACGCAGCGCAAGAAGTGGCTGCCGAAGCTCTGCACCATGGAATTGCTGGCGAGCTACTGCCTGACTGAGCCGGGCTCCGGCTCGGACGCGGCGGCGCTGCGCACCCGCGCGGTGCGCGATGGCGACCACTATGTGCTCAACGGCCAGAAGCAGTTCATTTCCGGTGCGGGCAGCGGCGATGTCTATGTGGTGATGGTGCGGACCGGCGATAACGGGCCCGGCGGCATCTCGACGCTCGTGGTCGAGGGCGATACGCCAGGGCTTTCGCTCGGCGCCAATGAACGCAAGATGGGCTGGAATGCGCAGCCGACCCGCGCGGTAATTTTCGAGAACGCGCGTGTGCCGATCGCCAATCGCCTCGGCGACGAGGGCATCGGCTTCAAGATCGCGATGGCCGGGCTCGACGGTGGCCGCATCAATATCGCGGCCTGTTCGCTCGGTGGCGCGCAAAGCGCGCTCGACAAGTCGCTGGCCTATATGAAAGAGCGCAAGGCCTTTGGAAAACGCCTCGACGAATTCCAGGCGCTGCAATTTCGTCTGGCCGATATGGCGACCGAACTCGAGGCGGCGCGGACCTTTGTCTGGCGCGCGGCGGCCGCGCTTGATCGTAAAGACAGTGACGCGACCATGCTGTGCGCGATGGCCAAGCGGTTCGGCACCGATGTCGGTTTCGACGTCGCCAACCAGGCGCTGCAGCTGCACGGCGGTTACGGCTATCTCAGCGAATACGGCATCGAAAAGATCGTGCGCGACCTGCGCGTGCATCAGATACTCGAGGGCACCAACGAAATCATGCGGTTGATCGTGGCGCGCAAGCTGATCGAGGGCGCGCGATGACGGCGTCCGCCGCGCTCGTGGAGTCCGAGGGCGACCTGATCGTCCGGCGCGAAGGTTCGGCCGGCATCATCCGCCTGAACCGGCCGAAAGCGCTCAACGCCATGACGCTGGAAATGTCCATCGGTATCGATGCGGCGCTCGACCTGTTCGAATCCGATCCGGCGATTGCGGTGGTGGTGCTGGAAGGGGCAGGCGAGCGCGGCCTCTGTGCGGGCGGCGATATTCGCGGGCTCTATGAGAGTTCGCGCGCGGGTGGCGATCTTGGCAAGGTGTTCTGGCGCCAGGAATACATCATGAACGCGCGCATCGCGAAGTTTCCAAAACCGTATGTCGCGTTCATGGACGGGTTGGTAATGGGCGGCGGCGTCGGTCTGTCGGCGCACAGTGCCCATCGGGTCGTTACCGAGCGGACCAAGCTCGCAATGCCCGAGGTCGGTCTCGGTTTCTTTCCGGATGTCGGAGGCACCTGGCTGTTGTCGCGCTCGCCCGGCGAGATCGGAACTTATTTTGGATTGACCGGCCAGACCATGAATGGTCCGGACGCGATCCACGCCAGGTTTGCCGATACCGTTGTGCGCTCGGACCAACTCCCGGCCTTGCGCGAGGTTCTCACCAAAATTCCTCCCGGCGGGACCTCAGGCGAGGTCAAGGCTCTCATCAAGCGTTTTTCGACTGGAGAGACTTCCGGTCCGGTTGCCGCCATGCAGGCAAAGATCGACAACTGGTTCGCGGGCAACCGGATGGAAGATATCTTCGCTTCGCTTGCGCACGACGGCTCGGAACTGGCGGTGGCGACGTTGAAGACGTTGAACGAGAAGTCGCCGCGCGGCATGGTCGTCACCTTGAAACTGCTGCGGCTGGCGCGCGCGTCATCTTCGCTGGAACAATGCCTGGTGCGGGAATATCGTGCCGCGCTGGAGGTGTTCAGAAGCGACGATTTTCGCGAAGGGGTGCGTGCAGCCGTGATCGACAAGGACCGCAATCCCCGGTGGTCACCCCCTCGGATTGAGGATGTCACCCCTGAAATGCTGGCGCCTTATTTGGCAACGATAGGTGCCGACGAACTGGTGTTCGACTAAACAAAACAAAAACGTCTGAGCGGAGGGAATTAGAGATGGCCAACATCGCATTCATCGGTCTCGGCAATATGGGCGGCCCGATGGCGGCCAATCTGGTCAAGGCTGGCCACAAGGTGGTGGCGTTCGATCTGGTCGGCGACGCGCGCGAGCAGGCCAGGGCCGATGGCGCCGCGGTTGCCGACAGTTCGATTGCCTCGGTGAAAGGGGCCGATGTCGTCATTACGATGCTGCCGGCGGGCAAGCATGTTCTCTCGGTGTGGACCGAGATATTGCCCGCGATGGCCAAGGGCGCGCTGATCATCGATTGTTCGACCATCGACGTCGAAAGCGCGGTGCGGGCCCATGGCCTCGCGGCCAAACACGGCATCGCTTCGGTCGATGCGCCGGTGTCCGGCGGCACCGGCGGCGCCAGGGGCGCCACGCTGACCTTCATGGCCGGCGGCGAACCAAAAGCCTTCGCCGCGGCAAAGCCGGTGTTGGAAAGCATGGGCAAGAAGATCGTGCATTGCGGTGGCGCCGGCGCGGGGCAGGCGGCCAAGATCTGCAACAACATGATCCTGGGCATTTCCATGATCGCAGTCAGCGAGGCCTTTACGCTCGCCGAAAAACTCGGGTTGTCGCATCAGGCACTGTTCGACGTCGCCTCGACTTCGTCGGGGCAATGCTGGTCGCTGACGACGTATTGTCCGGTGCCGGGCCCGGTGCCGACGTCCCCCGCAAACAATGAATACAAACCGGGTTTCGCGTCGGCCCTGATGGTCAAGGATCTCACGCTGGCGCAGGATGCGGCCAAGGCGGCCGGCGCGGCAACGCCGCTCGGCAAGCACGCGCAGGAGATCTACAAGGCGTTCGACGCGGCCGGGCATGGCGGAGTGGATTTTTCCGGGATCATCCAGCACGTTCGCGGCCTCGCCGGGAGATAGCTGAAACCCATGACCACGTTCCAGCAAGCTCGCGCATTCTTGCTCCAGCACCGGACGGATTACGACAAGGCCGTCGCGGACTTCCGTTGGCCCGACCCCGTTCCGTTCAACTGGGCACTGGACTGGTTCGATGCGGAACTGGCGCGCAACGCCGACAGCAAGGATCGCCCAGCGCTCTGGATCGTCGATGCCGGCAGCAACCGGGAAACAAGGCTTTCGTTCGCGGCGCTGTCGAGCCGCTCCAATCAGGTCGCGAATTTCCTGCGTGCACAAGGCCTGAAACGCGGCGATCATCTGCTGTTGTTGCTCGGAAATGTCGTTCCTTTGTGGGAGACCATGCTGGCGGCGATAAAGCTCGGCGTGGTGGTGATCCCCGCGACCACGCTGCTGACGCCGGACGAGTTAAGCGACCGGCTTGAACGCGGTCGCGCCAGAGTCGTCGTGGCGTCGCAAGACCAGGTCGCGAAATTCGCCGGCCTCGGCGGGGACGCTCTCATTCGTATCGTGGTCGGCGCGTCGTCGAAGCACGAGGGCTGGCTGGCGTATGAGCAGGCTGCGGATTTCCCGGAAGCTTTCGCACCCGACGGGCCGACCGGACCAGACGATCCGATGCTGCTATATTTTACGTCCGGCACCACGGCGAAACCAAAACTGGTGCGGCACAGCCAGCGCAGCTATCCCGTCGGTGGGCTTTCGACCATGTACTGGCTCGGGCTGCAGCCGGGCGATATTCACCTGAACATCTCCTCGCCGGGCTGGGCCAAGCATGCCTGGAGCTGTTTCTTCGCGCCCTGGAACGCCGGCGCCACCGTGTTCGTGGTCAATCAGCCACGCTTCGACGCCAAGGGATTGCTCGCGACCATCGGCCGGTGCGGCGTCACCACGCTGTGCGCGCCGCCGACGGTGTGGCGGCTGTTCATTCAGGAGAAGCTTGCGACCTTCAAGGTCAGCTTGCGCGAAGTCTGCGGCGCCGGCGAGCCGCTCAATCCCGAGGTGATCGATCAGGTGCGCGCGGGGTGGGGACTGACGATCCGCGACGGCTACGGCCAGACCGAAACCACGGCATTGGCCGGGAATTCGCCGGGGCAGAAAGTGAAAATCGGCTCGATGGGCCGCCCGCTGCCCGGATATCACGTGCGGATCACTGACGGCGATGGACACCCGACCCAGGAGGGAGAGGTCAGTCTGGTGTTGGGCGATCTGAGGCCCGCGGGCCTGATGCAGGGTTATCAGGGCGAGGATGGTACATTGAGCGGCGCGGACGGCGATCTCTATCGCAGCGGCGACGTGGTGTTTGCCGATGACGAAGGTTACCTGACCTTCGTCGGCCGCTCCGACGACGTCTTCAAATCATCGGATTATCGGATCAGCCCATTCGAACTTGAAAGCATCCTGCTCGAACATGAATGGGTGGCCGAAGCAGCCGTGGTTCCCTGTCCCGATCCGATCAGGCTTGCGATCCCCAAGGCCTATGTGCTGCTGGTGTCGGGCGCAGAGCGTTCGCCGGAAACCGCGTTATCCATCTTTCAACACTTGCACGTCCGATTGGCGCCATTCAAACGTATTCGGCGGATTGAGCTTGTGACGGAATTGCCGAAGACGATTTCCGGAAAAATCCGCCGCGTGCAGTTGCGACGCCTCGAGCACGACAATAATCGCGACGATGCGTTGCGCGGGCAGGAGCATCGCGAAGAGGATTTCCCGGAGCTACAGAAGGTCCGGTCAGCCGGATCGGCGGAGAGTTAAGGAATGAATGAAGTCTGGATGAAACCGCCGATTTCGCTGAAAGCCTATCAGGACATGGTCGGTCATGAAGTCGGGGTGTCTTCCTGGCATCTGGTCGATCAGGAGCGGATCAACGTCTATGCCGATGTGATCGAGGACCACCAATTCATCCATGTCGACCCCGAGCGGGCCAAACGTGAAACCTCGTTTGGCGCGACCGTGGCGCACGGGTTTCTAACGATGTCGCTGATGAGCATCATGTCGTATGAAGTGATGCCGGTCATCGAAGGCACCACCATGGGGGTCAATTACGGCTTCGACAAATTGCGGTTCATCTCACCGGTACGCTCGGGCTCGCGCGTGCGCGGCCGGTTCACCTTGATGGAAGCCAGGTTGCGCAAGCCAAAGGAACTGCAATCGCGCACCAATGTCACCGTCGAGATCGAGGGCGAGGACAAGCCCGCTCTGGTGGCCGACTGGATCGGCCTGATCTATTTTGCTTGAACCTATCCGTCATTGCCGTGGGCTTGACCCGGCAATCCATCGCTGGTCAAAAATGGCGCGTCACCTCTTTTGATGGATGCCCGAAATCAAGTCCGGGCATGAAAAACAAAATCCGGGAATTGCAATCATGACAATCAGGTTTGACGGACGCGTCGCTATCGTCACCGGCGCGGGCAATGGTCTTGGACGGGCGCATGCGCTGGGGCTGGCAAGCCGCGGCGCCAAGGTCGTGGTCAATGATTTCGGCGGCGCCCGCGACGGCACCGGTGGATCGCTGACCCCCGCCGAAAGCGTGGTCGAGGAAATCCGAAAGGCCGGCGGCGTGGCGATGGCCGACGGCGCGGATGTCTCGAATTTCGTGCAGGTCAAGGCGATGGTGGATCGTGCGACCAAAGAGTGGGGCAGCGTCGATCTGCTCTGCGCCAATGCTGGCATCCTGCGCGACAAGTCCTTTGCGAAAATGGAGATCGCTGATTTCGCCAAAGTGTTGGACGTCCATCTCACCGGCACGTTCTATTGCTGCAAGGCGGTGTGGGACGGTATGCGCGCGCGTAATTACGGCCGCATCGTCATCACCACATCGTCGTCGGGCCTCTATGGCAATTTCGGCCAGGCCAATTACGGTGCCGCCAAAACCGGCATGGTCGGCTTGATGAATGTACTGGCCGAGGAGGGCCGCAAGAACGATATCCGCGTCAACACGATCTCGCCGACCGCGGCGACGCGAATGACCGAAGAGCTGTTGCCGCCGCAGGCGCTGGCACTGATGAAACCCGAAGCGATCACGCCTGCGGTGCTGTATCTCCTGGGCGAGAACGCGCCGACGCGCACCATCATGGGCGCCGGCGCGGGCTCGTTCGCGGTGATCAAGATACTGGAAACCGAGGGAATCAACTTCGCCGAATCCGACTGGACGCCGGATTCGATTGCCGCGCATTTCGCCGAGATCAGCGACATGTCGACCGCAAAAGCGCTGGAAGGCGCGTTCCAGCAGACCCAGAAATACGTCGCACA
Organism: uncultured Alphaproteobacteria bacterium; assembly: GCA_963811915.1. GTDB lineage: Bacteria > Pseudomonadota > Alphaproteobacteria > Rhizobiales > Xanthobacteraceae > Bradyrhizobium. The sequence continues at coordinate 278,197 of CAWETC010000013.1, read as the reverse complement.
GGCCGCGGCAAGAGCGGGTGTGAAGTTGTAGAAGCGAGGCAGGACGTGGTGACGAGTTCATGGTGGGGAGCGCGTCTTCGCGTCTCGACCATGGGTTACCGCCATCCTTCGAGACGCGGCGAAGTCGCCGCTCCTCACAGGATAAGGCCGACGATGCCGAGGAAACACACGTCTTGCCTGCTGTGAATAGTTCGCGAGCTAACATCGCCATCATCGGCGCGGGTCCGGCCGGGCTAATGGCGGCTGAGGTCGCGGCGCAGGGCGGCGCTCACGTCACGGTCTATGACGCGATGCCATCCGTGGGCCGCAAGTTTCTGATGGCCGGCCGCGGCGGGCTTAATCTCACGCACAGCGAACCACTGCCGGCCTTTCTCGCCCGTTACGGCACGGCGATGCCACGACTTGCCGCCGCCATCACGGCGTTTCCACCCGATGATTTGCGCAACTGGAGCGATGCGTTGGGGCAGCCGACCTTTGTCGGCTCCAGCGGTCGGGTCTTCCCCGCGGCGTTCAAGGCCTCGCCGTTGCTGCGGGCTTGGCTGCGGCGGCTCGACGCGATCGGCGTGCAATTCGCGCCGCGTCATCGCTGGACCGGTTGGGATATTGGCGGCCGGCTAATGTTCTCCACGCCCGGTGGCCCGCGCATTGTCACAGCGCAGGCGATGTGCTGGCGCTCGGCGGTGCAAGCTGGCCTCGGCTTGGGTCGGACGGGAGATGGGTCGATACGCTCGCCGCCAAGGAAGTATCGATCTCGCCCCTAAGACCGGCCAATAGTGGATTTACCGTCGCTTGGTCCGATATCTTCCGCAACCGCTTCGAAGGCCAGCCGCTCAAGGGTGCCGCGCTGTCGTTTGGTTCACACGCGCTGCGCGGCGAGGCCATGATCACGCGCACGGGTATCGAGGGCGGCGCGATTTATGCCCTTTCGGCGGAGCTTCGCGAGGCCATCATCGGTTCAGGAAAGGCAATCCTGCGCATCGCGTTGCGACCTGATCTGGAAATCAGCGAACTCATCGCACGATTATCGGTATCGCGCGGTAAGCAATCCTTCTCCAACTGGCTGCGCAAGGCCGCGCATCTTTCGCCTGTTGGTATTGGTCTGTTGCGGGAAGCGGCGATGGTGTCAGGTGTTTCGCTCTCGTCGCTCTCGACCGCAAGTCTTGCTGGATTGATCAACGCCGTACCGCTCGAACTCAACGGCATCGCGCCGATCGCTCGCGCGATTTCGACCGCGGGCGGAATCTCGTTCGACGAACTCGACCCCGATTTCATGATCCGCCGCTTGCCCGGAATATTCGCCGCCGGTGAGATGCTCGACTGGGAGGCGCCGACCGGCGGCTACCTGTTGCAGGCCTCGTTCGCGACGGGAGCGGCGGCGGGGCAGGGAGCGTTGAAGTGGCTGGAGAGGCGAATGGCGAATAGCGAGTAGACGTTTCGCTATTCGCTATTCGCTACTCCCCATTCGCTACCTCAACTTCCCGCGTGCCCCAACTGGCAATACACCGATGATCTCGTCGCCGCGCACCATCACCACTTCGTCCATCATGTTGACGACGACGCAGACATGATTCGGCACAATGCGCACGACATCGCCGACATTGGGGCGGGTGTTGCTGCGGGTGAGGTCGAGAAAGCCGTGTTCCTCGGCAAAGCGCGCGATCCGGGCTTCCGGATGTTCGAGGATCAGCCCGTGGCCGTCGAGTCCGCTGCCGGTATCGGAGGTCAGGGTTTTCGAGCCGGCATCGAGGATGCCGCGATCGGGGCCAGCGCGGCTCACGACCGTGGAATAGATATTCAGCGCGCAATCGTCCCAGGTGGCGACGCCGGCGCCGACCTGCATCCGGTCGTTATAAATGTAGGTGCCGGGCCGATGTTCGGTGGCGCCCTTGAGCTTGCCGAGGTTCTTCAGATTGGGTGAGCCGCCGGTAGACACCATCGCGGCATCAAGTCCGTGGGCGCGAACGCCGGCGAGTGCCTCGTCGTAAAAGCGCTGTGCCTCGGCCCAGCCCGTCTCGGTCGGATAGAGCAGGAAGCCCGCGAACACGAGGCCTTTGGAGGCCGCGATCTCACGCGCCAGCGCGATGGCTTCCGCCGGGGTTTCGACGCCCGCACGTTTGCGGCCGGTGTCGCACTCGACCACCACCGACAACGGGCGGCCGGAAATCGCCGCCGCCTGCGGCAGGCCCGCGATCACGACCGAATTGTCGGCGGCAACCGTCATGTTGGCCTTGGTCTGCAGCGCACCGAGCCGGGCCATCTTCTCGTCGCCAATCAGATTGTAGCTGATCAGGATGTTCGTCGATCCCGGCATCGGCCATCACCTCGGCCTCGCCGAGTTTCTGGCAGGTGATGCCTTTGGCGCCGGCGGCGATCTGAAGTTTCGCCAGCATCGGGCTCTTATGGGTCTTGATATGCGGCCGGTTGGCAACCCCGGCCGCATCGCAGGCGGCCTGCACGCGCGCGATGTTGCGCTCGACCCGGTCCATGTCGATCACGGCGGCGGGCGTGCCGTATTCGCGGGCGATTTTTGCAGCGAGGGGTGTGGTCATTTAATATCGCTCCAAGTCAGTCCTATTCATCAGGCCTGTTCTATCTCTTCGCGCAGAACCTCAAGCTCCAGCCACTTTTCTTCAGCCGCCTCAAGCTCCTTCTGCGCGGTCGAAAGCGCGGCGGAAGCTGTATCGAACTTCTTGCGATCCTTCTTGTAGAGATTGGGATCGTCAAGGTGACGTTGTTGCTTGGCAATCTCGGCCTGCAACTTGGCGATGGTTTTGGGCAGCGTTTCCAGCGCGTGCTTTTCATTGAAATTAAGCCGGCGCTTGGCGGCACCTGATGCCGGACTATCCTTGGTTGCCTTGGCGGTCTCGATGGCGGCGGCTTTCACCGCGTCGCGCTTGAGATCGGCGCCGCGCTGCTTGAGCATGTCGGTATAGCCGCCGGCATATTCGATCCAGCGGCCGTTGCCCTCCGGCACGATCACCGATGTCACCACGCGATCGAGGAAGTCGCGGTCATGGCTGATCAGGATCACGGTGCCTTCATAGTCGCCAAGCATTTCCTCCAGCACGTCGAGGGTTTCGAGATCGAGATCGTTGGTGGGCTCGTCCAGCACCAGCAGGTTGGAGGGCTTTGCCAGCGCGCGTGCCAGCATCAGGCGGCCGCGTTCGCCGCCCGAGAGCACTTCCAGCGGCGTGCGCATCTGCTCCTGGGCAAACAGAAAGTCCTTCATGTAGCTGACCACATGTTTCGGCTTGCCGCCGACCATCACATTGTCGCTGCCGCCGCCGGTCAGGGCATCGGCCAGCGTCGATTTCGGATCGAGGCTTTCGCGATGCTGGTCGAGCGTCGCCATTTCGATGTTGGCGCCGAAGCGGATGGTGCCGCTGTCGGGTGGCTTGCCGCCGGTCAACATCTCGATCAGCGTGGTCTTGCCGGCGCCGTTGGGTCCGACGATGCCGATGCGGTCGCCGCGCTGCACCCGGATCGAGAAGTCATCGACGATCTTGCGATCGCCATAAGTTCGGCCGATGCCCTTGGCCTCGATGATCAGCTTGCCGGATTTATCCGCCTCCGAGGCGGCGAGATTGGCATTGCCGGTGGCGCCGCGATAATCCCGCCGCTGCTCGCGCAGTGCATAGAGATTGCCGAGCCGCTTGACGTTGCGCTTGCGGCGGCCGGAAACGCCGTAGCGCAGCCAGTGCTCCTCGTTGACGATCTTGCGGTCGAGCTTGTGCTGGTCGCGCTCTTCTTCCGCCAGCACCTCGTCGCGCCAGGCCTCGAAGGCGCTGAAACCGCGGTCGATCTGCCTGATTTGGCCGCGATCGAGCCACGCGGTCGCGCGCGACAGGTTGGAGAGGAAACGGCGGTCATGGCTGATGATGACAAGCGCACTGCGGCGGCTGGCGAGTTCGCCTTCCAGCCATTCGATGGTGGTGAGATCGAGATGGTTGGTAGGCTCGTCCAAGAGCAGAATATCGGGCGAGGGCGCCAGCACCCGCGCCAGCGCCGCCCGGCGGGCCTCGCCGCCGGACACATGCGCGGGATCTTCATCGCCGTGAAGCCCAAGCTGCTCCAGAATGTAGCGCGCTTGATAGTGGTCGTCGCCGGGGCCGAGGCCAGCTTCGACGTAGGACAACGTGGTGGCATGGCCGGTGAAGTCCGGCTCCTGCGGCAGATAACGGACGGTGGCGCCGGGCTGCACGAAGCGGCTGCCGCTGTCGGGCTCGACCAGGCCGGCCGCAATCTTCAAGAGCGTTGATTTGCCTGAGCCGTTACGGCCGATCAGGCACACGCGCTCGGCTGTCGACACCGACAGTTCGACGCCCGACAACAGCGGTGTGCCGCCGAAGGTCAGCGCGATATCTTTCAACTGGATCAGCGGAGGCGCCATGGTATTTCGATTCAATTCTGTTTCTGGGCCGATGCGTCGATACGCTGGCGCTGGAGGCGACGGATGGTCTGATCGAGCGCCGACAGAAACGCCGAACGGTCGCGCGGGGCAAAGGATCTGGGCCCGCCGGTGACTTCACCCGAGGAACGCAAATCGGTCATCAGGTTGCGAACTGCCAGCGTCATTCCGATCGACTGCTCGGTAAACGGCTTGCCGTTCGGCGCGATCACCTCGGCACCTGCCTTGACGCAGCGGCTTGCCAGCGGGATGTCGGAGGTGATGACGATATCGCCGCGGGTAGCCCGTTCCGCGATCCAGTCATCGGCAGCATCCATCCCGGCGCCCGCGGCAATACGTTCGATCAGCGGATCCTGCGGCACCCGAATGAAATTGGCCCGCGACCACGCTGACGGGCAGGCCGTGGCGGGCGGCAACCCGGTAGATTTCGTCTTTGACGGGGCAGGCGTCGGCGTCGACATAGATGCGGGCGGTGTTCAAGATTGGCGTCATCGGTTGGGGATTTGGCCGGGAAGCGCTGATCGCGCTTCCGAGATGCGCGTGGTACTCCATCGGACGGCGAATTGCGAGGAAAACAGCGCCGGAACAACGCTTGCCATGGCATTTTCTTCGCGTACCATTATCGCCAGAAAAATAGCATAAATAAGGGAAAGACGGGGCATGACAAGCCGGCTCGAAACCTACCGCGTGCAGGCCTATAACACCGCCAAATTGTCCGAAAACAAGATGCACGACGACACCGTCGCGAAACGGTTCGGCTTCAGCGGCGGATTGGTGCCGGGCGTCGATGTCATGGCCTATATGATGCACCTGCCGGTGGCCAAATGGGGCCGCACGTTTCTCGAGCGCGGGTTGATCGAGGCGCGTTTCGTCAAGCCGGTCTATGACGGCGCGGTCGCGGACGTTACGGCTACGGAGAGCGACGGGATATTGTCGATCGAGGTCGAAAGCCGTGGGCGAACTTTGTGCCACTGGAAGCGCGACATTGCCGGCTTCGGCGCCGTCATTTTCGATCGCGGATTACAGCGAAACCGCTGTGGCGACCGAACGCAAGCCGGTCAGCAACTCCTCCTATGAACTCGGCAAGTGGCTGGGGACGCTGCCGCGGGCGTGGACCGACGATGACGCCCGCGAATATTTGGCGGAGGTCCGCGAGACCGATGCGATCTATGCGCGGGAGGGACTGGGCCATCCCGGCCTGCTGCAACGCGTGATGAACAGGGTGCTGGTCGAGAATGCCATTCTCGGACCATGGATCCATGTCGGCAGCCGGATGCAGCTTCTGGCCGCGAGCGCCAGCGGCGACGAGTTGACCGCGCGCGCGAAGGTTACCGGCAATTACGAGAAGAAGGGCCACCGCTTCGTCGAACTGGACGCGCTGGTCGTCGCCAACGGCCGCACACCGGTCGCGCATTGCCAGCACACCGCGATCTACCAGCCGCGCGAGCAGGCGGCGGCGTAGGCGCCGAAGTGCAATGCCTCGTCATTGCCGGGCTTGACCCGGCAATCCATCCTCTTCGGAAGATTCCCTGCGAGGTTTGATGGATACGCGGGTCAAGCCCGCGTATGACGAGTTGTGGCTATGTCGCGACTCCGCGCGTACCTCACGCCACCTTCTTCGCATCCTGAATCGCGCGCCAGACCCGCTCCGGGGTCAGCGGCATGTCGATCGCTGTGATGCCGTATTCGGAGAGCGCGTCGAGCACGGCATTGACCAGCGTGGCAAGGCTGCCGGCGCAACCGGCTTCGCCGCAGCCCTTGGTGCCGAGCGGGTTGGATTTGGCGGGCGAGGGATGGTCGCCGACGGTCATGAGCGGAATGTCGCCGGCGCGGGGCAGGGCATAATCCATGAATGAGCCGGTGATCGGCTGGCCGCTTTCATCGTAGCTGACCTCTTCCATCAGCGCCTGGCCGATGCCTTGGGCGACGCCGCCATGCAACTGACCAGCCACGATCATCGGATTGACGATGGTGCCGAAGTCGTTGACGCCGGTATAGCGGACGATCTGCACGACGCCGGTCTCGGGATCGATCTCGACTTCCGAGACGTGACAGCCGTTGGGAAAGGTCGAAGGCGTGTCCTTGGTGGCGTGATCGACGTCGAGTGAGGAGGGCACGCCCTCCGGCATCTTACCTTCGCGCAACCGTTGCGACAGCTCCATGATATCGATGCTGCGGTCGGTGCCGGCGATGGTGAAGCGACCGTTGGCGAATTCGATATCGCCTTCGGAGGCTTCCATCAGGTGCGCAGCGGCCTGCTTGCCCTTGGCGATCACCATCGCCGAGGATTCGACGATCGCCGTGCCGGTGGCGGTGATGGAGCGGGAGCCGCCGGTGCCGTTGCCGAAACGCACCAGATCGCTGTCGCCCTGTTCGAGCTTGACCTTCTCGAAGGGCACCCCGAGTTGCGCGCAGAGCAGCTGCGCGAACGGCGTCGCATGGCCCTGGCCGTAATCGAGTGTGCCGGTGAACAATTTGACCGAACCGTCGGCTTCGAACACGATCTTGCCGAGTTCGCCGCTCGGCGGGGCGGTGACCTCGAGATAGGAGCCGACCGCGATGCCGCGCAGCTTGCCGTGCTTGCGGCTCTCCTTTTTTCGTTTGGCGAACCCGGCGTGGTCTGAAATCTCAAGGGCCTTGTCAAAAACCCCCTGGAAATCGCCGCTGTCATAGGTGACGCCGGATGACGCCGCGAACGGCATTTGCGCCGGTTTGATGAAGTTGCGCTTGCGCAGCGTCAATTTGTTGATGCCCATCTCATCGGCGGCGCGATCGATCAGGCGCTCCATGTAGTAGTTGGCCTCGGGACGGCCGGCGCCGCGATAGGCGCCCATATGGGTGGTGTTGGTCACCACGCATTTGATGTCGACGCTCATCAGCGGCGTCCGGTAGACGCTGGCGAGATTCTTGCCGGTGTTGAGCGACAACGGACCCGGCGCGACACCGGTGATGTAGGCGCCGAGATTGCCGTAGCCTGAGAGTTTGACCGCGAGGAACCTGCCGTCGCTGTCGAGCGCCAGTTCACCGTGAATGTTCTGCGCGCGGCCCTGGCTGTCGGACAGAAAGCTGATGGACCGCTCGTCGGTCCACTTGACCGGTTTGCCGAGCGCCTTTGCGGCGTACAGGATGCACATGTATTCGGGGTAGTTGATATTCTTCATGCCGAAGGAGCCGCCGACATTGGCGGTCAGAATCCGAACCTTCTCGTTCGGCAGCTTCATGTTCTTGGCAAGGTTGACCCGGTTGCCGGCGACGCCCTGGGTCGGCACCTGAATCGTGAAGCGCTCGCTGGTCTTGTCATAGGAGGCGAGCGCCGCGCGGGGCTCCATCGCGACAACAGCGACGCGCGTGTTGACGATGTCGAGCTTGGTCACGTGTGCGGCGGCGGCGAAGGCCGCGTCGACCTTGGCGCTGTCGCCATAATGATAGTCCAGTGCCACATTGTTCGGGATGTGGTCGTAGAGTTGGGGAGCGCCGGGTAGTGCCGCTTCTTCGGCACTGGTGACGGCTGGCAACGGATCGATATCGAGCACGACAGCCTCACCGGCATCGCGGGCCTGGGCCAGTGTCTCGGCGACCACGAAAGCCACGGCATCGCCGACATATCGCACCTTGTCGGTCACCAGCGGCATGCGGTTGGTTTGCAGCAGCGGCGAGCCGTCGCGGTTTTTGAGCGGCAGGCCGCAGGTAAAGGGCCCGTAATCGGTGAGGTCGGTCCCGGTCCACACCCCGAGCACGCCGGGCATTGCCTTGGCATCCGTCGTGTCGATGCCGCGGATGATGCCATGGGCGTGGCTGGAGCGCACGATCCAGGCATAGGCCTGCCCCGGCAGATTGAAATCGTCGGTGTATTGGCCCTTGCCGCGCACCAACGTGTCGTCTTCCATGCGGCGGACGGGCTGTCCGACGCCATATTTTTGCAGTGCAATAGCGTTTTCGAGCGCAGACGGAGACGTGTGATCTTGCATTGAAAGAACCTGAAAGGGCTGTTTTTTCGCGAATTTGCGGCGTGTTACCCAAATAGTGCACCCCTACCATGACGACAACGGCTGATTGGGCATGGTCCCATGTTGAGTTGTTGCGCTGCTCTTTGACGCTGCTAGAGTTTCGGTGAAGCGAAATTCCTCGTCGGCCCGGGTGGTCGGGGAAAGACATTTGATGAACGATGATACGCGGCTTCGTGACGGCCTTGGGTCGCGCGAAAGCCCGACAGCAGCGGTCGCGGTGGGCGACGACGGGGAGGCCCGGCTGGTTCCGGGTTCCAACGTCTACGCGGCACTGGACCTCGGGACCAATAATTGCCGTCTGCTGATCGCCTGTCCGACCGACGACGGATTTCGCGTGGTTGACTCGTTCTCGCGGATCATCCGGCTGGGTGAGGGCGTTTCGGCAACCGGCTATATCAGCGAGGCGGCGATCGAACGCGCCATCGCCGCCTTGAGCGTCTGCCGCGACAAGATCCAGTCCAGGAAGGCCAAGCGGCTGCGGCTGATTGCAACCGAAGCCTGCCGCGCGGCATCGAACGCCGACGGTTTTCGGGATCGGGTCGCCGCGGAGACCGGCATCCAGCTCGAAGTGATCAATCGCGAGACCGAAGCCGCGCTTGCCGTCATCGGCTGCTCGCCGCTGCTCGATCCGTGTGGGCGGGGCGCCATTTTGTTCGATATCGGCGGCGGGTCCAGTGAACTGGTTCGAATCGAGCGCGATCCGGGTGAGCAAAACGCGGTGCCGCGCATCAGGGCATGGATGTCGATCCCGCTCGGCGTCGTCTCGCTGGCCGAGCGTTTCGGCGGCCGGGAAGTTACCACGCAATCCTATGCGCAGATGGTGGAGGAAGTCGCCAAGCATGTCGGACCGTTTGCGGCCGAGCACGGCGGCGATCTCAGGGATATGCACCTGCTCGGAACCTCCGGCACCGTGACCACGCTGGCCGGCGTCCATCTCAACCTGGCGCGCTACGATCGCCGCCGGATTGATGGCGTCTGGATGAACAATGCGGATCTGACCGCTACCATCGCGCGCCTGCTCGGAATGAGCTATCAGGAACGCGCCGCCAATCACTGCATCAGCGTCGAGCGCGCCGATCTGGTGCTGGCTGGCTGCGCGATCCTCGATGCCATCCGCGACGCGTTTCCGCTGCCACGGCTTCGCGTCGCCGACCGGGGCCTTCGCGAGGGCATGCTGGTCGAGATGATGCGCGAGGACGGCGCGCTCAGCGCAAGCCGATAGGCGCGATGGTGCGGGGTGTGTTAGAGCATTTCAGTCCGGTGGCTTCATCCTTCGAGACGCATCGCTTCGCAATGCTCCCACGGTTGAACGCAATTGCGTTCATCCCGGGGATGAGGTTCTCCCAACCCTCATGGTGAGGAGCGCGGCAACGCCGCGCGTCTCGAACCATCAGGCCCTTTGAAATACGCGATCAAGATCGACATGGCGAAAGACACCACCGGCCGACTGCGCGTCACCGTCAAGAGCGGCGGCAGGTTAAAACTGTCGTCAAAACTCTGGCTGGAGCGGCAGCTCAACGATCCCTATGTGGCGCAGGCCAAGCGTGACGGCTTGCGCTCGCGCGCGGCCTACAAGCTGATCGAAATCGACGACAAGTACCGTTTCCTGAAAACCGGCATCACGGTGGTCGATCTCGGTGCGGCGCCCGGCGGCTGGAGCCAGATCGCCGCCAAACGGGTCGGCGCGGCCGACGGCAAGGGCAAGGTTGTCGCGATCGATCTCTTGGAAATGCCGGAGATCGTCGGCGTCACGTTTGCGCAGCTCGATTTTCTTAAAGACGACGCGCCGGAAAAACTGATCGCCATGATGGGCGGCCGCGCCGACGTCGTCTTGTCCGACATGGCCGCCAACACCACGGGCCATCGCAAGACCGACCAGCTGCGGATCCTGGGGCTGGTGGAGGGCGCGGCGGCCTTTGCCGCCGACGTGCTCAATCCCGGCGGCACCTTCGTGGCCAAGGTCTTTCAAAGCGGCGCCGATGCGGCGCTGATGACCCAGCTCAAGCAGGATTTCGCCACCGTCAAGCACGTCAAACCGGCCTCGAGCCGTAAAAATTCCTCCGAGCGCTACGTGCTGGCGATGGGATTTCGGGGGCAGGGGAAAAGTCGAGTCGAAGCGTGATTGCTCTGACACCTCGTCATGGCCGGGCTTGTCCCGGCCATCCAAGTCTCATTTTGGCGCAGGAAAGACGTCGTGCCCGGCACAAGGCCGGGCACGACGAACTTGTAGATCATCATCTGCACTCTACCCCAGCCGCTGATCCCGCGCATTGGCGGTTTCGGTGGCGGCGGTCTCTTCCGGCTCGGCGTCACGCTCCGGACTGGGGACAACGATAACGCCGCGTCCGGACACCTGATGACCGGCGTCGGCCGGCATCTGGTAGAAGAAATACGCTGAAATCGTCGAGATGATCGACACCACGATGAAGGCCGGCGCGAAATCCTGCGCGCTGAGCTTGTCCACATGATGCAGCAGCATGGTCGATTCCACCGAGAACGCGCCGACGGCGACGCCGGCTGACACGGCCAGTTGCTGGTTGACGCTGACCAGCGTAGTGGCGCGGCTCATCTGCGCCGGCTCGACGTCCGCATAGGCCAGCGTGTTGATGGAGGTGAATTGCAGGGAGCGGAAGAAGCCGCCGACCACCAGCAGGATCATGATCAGCAGCAGCGGGGTCGTGATCGTGAACAACGCGCAGGCGGCGAGGAAGACCGAACTCACCACCGCGTTGATCACCATGATGTTGCGAAAACCGAAGGTCCGGATGATGCGCGCCGCCAGCGTCTTCATCCCCATGGCGCCGACCGCGGATGCGAAGGTCACGAGGCCCGACTGGAGCGGCGACAGGCCAAAGCCGACCTGCATCAGCAGCGGCAGCAGAAACGGCAACGAGCCGATGCCGAGACGAAACAGAAAACCGCCGATGATACTGGCGCGCATCGTCGGCAACCGCAGCAGGGCGAAATCCAGCACCGGCGAGGCGGTACGCCGCGCATGCATCACGTAGAGCGTCATGGAAATGGTGCCGATCGCGATCAGCGCGATCACGATGGGCCACGGCACCAGATTGAGGCCCGCGATCGACAGGCCGAACGCGATGCCGCCAAGGCCGATCCCGGCCAGCACCAACCCGTACAGGTCGAAGCGCTCGGGCTTGTCGCTACGGACCGGATCGATGAACCGCAGCGCCATGAAGATGCCGAGCAGGCCGATCGGAATGTTGATCAGGAAGATCCAGTGCCAGGAGAAGTACGTCGTGATGAAGCCGCCGAGCGGTGGCCCGATCACCGGCCCGACCAGCGCCGGCACCGTGACCCAGGCCATCGCGTTCACCAGTGCGCTCTTGTCGATCGAGCGCACCAGCACCAGCCGTCCGACCGGTGTCATCATCGCGCCGCCGATGCCCTGCAAAATGCGCGCGATCACAAAATCGGTGACCGAAGTGGACAACGCACAGCCGATCGAGCCGATCATGAACACGGCGATCGCGAGCGAGAACACCGTGCGCGCGCCGAAGCGGTCGGCGGTCCAGCCGCTGGCCGGAATGAACACCGCCAGCGACAGTAGATAAGAGGTGATGGCGAGCTTGAGCGTCAGCGGGCTGGTGCCGATATCCGCCGCGATCGCCGGCAACGAGGTCGCGATCACGGTCGAATCCATATTCTCCATGAACAGGGCCGTGGCCACGATGAGCGGGATCAGGCGTTCTTTGTTCATGGAGCTTCGAGGGAACAGCGAGAGGACGGAACTTGGGAAGGCGGATACTTGGGAAGGCGGATTTGGGCTGTATCACCCTGCCAGCGCGCAGGCTATTGCCGAACCGCCAAAATCGCTCAAAAAGCGCCAGGATATGCGATTTCAATGGCTTCGCGTCGAAAGCTTGCCTGAAATCTTGCATCGCTGTTCGCTTCTGTCTACGCGGCAACCTTAACGGACCGTTGCGTGCATAGCTCCTCCGCTCGATAGGAGGTTGCCTCACCAACTTCCCTGTGAGAGCAGGGTCGGGAGCCATTGGGCTCTCCCTTATCAATGTTATGAAAGGAATGACCCGGAATGGGGTTACGCTTGATTTTTGTTGCCGCGATGGTTTTTGGGCTGTCTCCTGAGGCATTTGCCGGAGAGCAATCCGGCGGCATCTTCCATCGGGCTTCCTGCTCGGTCGTTCGATACTACGTCGCAAAATACAGCGCACCGGCGGCAGAGGCGTGGGCGCGGAGCAAGGGCGCCACGGAGGCCGAAATTGAGGCTGCGCGGCATTGTCTCAATGGAGCGCCCGCGGCAACGGTGCGGACCGCTCAGGGAATGTACTAAGCGAAGGCCTGCGGAACGCGGCAGCCCGCGCCCGCCGGTGCTGTTGGGGTGGTGAGCCGCCCTCAGCTGCCGTCGCGTTATCGGCGCCGATGTGCGATTTGAACGGCGGGCCCCTTTGAATCGTCATGGTGGCGTGCTATCGACCACCGCCAACCCTACCGATGGGCTCTGATTCGACGGAGACGCTGATAGCGTCGCCGACGTATCTGCTCATCCCGAGGTGTACCGCGGCAAGTGTGCCGCTGAATGGAGTTGGTGATGGCTATTGTGCAGGGTCTTCAGGGGATACGCGAAGCCTATACGTTCGACGACGTGCTTCTGAAACCCGGCCTTTCGGATATTCTGCCCTCGGAGGCCGATATCCGTTCCCGCGTGACCCGCGCCATTCCGCTCAACATTCCGATCGTTGCCTCCGCGATGGACACCGTCACCGAAGCACGCATGGCGATTGCGATGGCGCAGTCGGGCGGCATCGGCGTCATTCACCGCAATTTCGATGTCGATGGCCAGGCCGCGCAGGTCCGGCAGGTCAAGAAGTTCGAATCCGGAATGGTGGTCAATCCCCTGACCATCGGTCCCGACGCGATGCTGTCGGATGCGATGGCGCTGATGCGCGATCACGGCTTCTCCGGCATCCCGGTCGTCACCGGCGCCACCAATGGCGTGCCGGGCAAGCTGGTCGGCATTCTCACCAACCGCGACGTGCGGTTTGCGACCGATCCGCGCCAGAAAATTTCCGAACTGATGACGCACGAGAATCTGGTGACGGTCCGCGAAGGCGTCAGCCAGGACGAGGCCAAGCGGATGCTGCACAAGCATCGCATCGAAAAGCTGCTGGTGGTCGACGATCAATATCGCTGCGTCGGATTGATCACCGTGAAAGACATGGAAAAGGCGGTCGCGCATCCCCTGGCCTGCAAGGATGCGCGGGGCCGGCTGCGTGTCGCCGCCGCGACTACCGTCGGCGAGGGCGGCTTTGAGCGTACTGAGCGGCTGATCGACGCTGGCGTCGATCTGATTGTGGTGGACACCGCGCACGGCCATTCCTCGCGTGTGCTCGAAGCCGTCAACCGTATCAAGCGGCTCTCCAATGCGGTCCAGGTCATCGCCGGAAATATCGCGACCCAGGAAGGCGCGCAGGCGCTGATCGATGCCGGTGCGGATGCGATCAAGGTCGGCATCGGTCCGGGTTCGATCTGCACCACGCGGATTGTCGCCGGCGTCGGCGTGCCGCAACTCACCGCGATCATGGATGCGGTCGAGGCGGCGAAGAAAGCCAATGTGCCCGTGATCGCCGATGGCGGTATCAAATATTCCGGCGATCTTGCCAAGGCGCTCGCCGCCGGCGCCGATATTGCCATGGTTGGCTCCTTGCTGGCCGGTACCGACGAGACGCCGGGCGAAGTGTTTCTGTGGCAGGGCCGTTCCTACAAGGCCTATCGCGGCATGGGTTCGGTGGGCGCGATGGCGCGCGGTTCCGCCGACCGTTACTTCCAGCAGGACATCAAGGACACGCTCAAGCTGGTTCCGGAGGGGATCGAGGGTCAGGTGCCCTACAAGGGCCCGGTCGCCAACGTCATGCATCAGCTCGCGGGCGGCCTGCGCGCGGCGATGGGATATGTCGGCGCGCGAAACCTGGCCGAGTTCCATGAGAAGGCGCAGTTCGTGCGCATCACCGGCGCGGGCCTGCGCGAAAGCCACGTTCACGACGTCACCATCACGCGCGAAAGTCCGAATTATCCCGGCGGGGCGTAATCCTGGCCGGCCCAAATTGACCGCCACAAAGCTCCGGAAACGCGGTACTGTCAGCATCAGTGGTTCCGCTTCGCAGCGGGACTGACGCGCGACTGTGCCGCGGTTTTTAGACGATTTATCTCAACACCATTTGGAAAAAGAAGTTGGTCATCATGGTCGATTGGTCGGACGACAGGATTGCTGCGCTTTCAGATCAGGATCTGAAAAATCTGCTGGCCAATGCGGAGCGGAAATCCGTCCCCGAGGTCGTCGCACAGTGCAAGGCCGAGATGGAAAAGCGCGATGCCGCCAAGCCCCGCAAGGCCTCGAAGCCGCGCACCGAACTGAAGGAATTCGAACACGACATGTCGGCCCAGCTCGCCGCCGTCGGCAAGGAGATGGCGCAGAAGTACGACCTGTCCGAAGAAACCGCGAAGGCGAATTCGGCGGGCGTCAAGGGTTTCAAGGCGCACAAGCTGCTGGACGCGAAGGGCTATGCCAAGCTTGGCGGTATGCAGCGCGACGGCTCGGTCGCGGTCGACCGATATATTTCCTACCGGCGCGGCAAGGATATCGTCTCGCTCAGCGTCTTCCTGCTGAAGGATCAGCCGGTCGAGGCCCATGAATTTCAAGTGATCGCGCCGCTGGCCTTGCTCGATGGCGGAAAACCGGTCGCCGAAATCAGGCCCACGGCCACCGCGGCGCAGAAGCAGTCCGCCGACGGCGGCCTGGCATTCAAGGATTTGCCGAGCGCGGCAGCGGCGTTCGACGCGGCATTGGCGAAGATCACAGGCTAAAGCTCGTCATTCGCAATGACGATAAGAAAAATCGGAGGAAACAACCATGTCCCAACAGGCAAAGCGCGTTGTTCTGGCTTCTCGCCCGGTCGGTGAGCCCAAGACGTCCGACTTCCGCATCGAGGAATATGCGCTGCCTTCACCCGGCGCGGGTCAGGTTCTGCTGCGCACCATCTGGCTGTCGCTCGATCCCTATATGCGCGGGCGAATGAGCGATGCACCATCCTATGCGGCGCCGGTACCGATTGGCGGGGTGATGGAGGGCGGCACGGTGTGCGAGGTGATCGCCTCGAACAATCCGGGTTTTGCGAAAGGCGACATCGTGCTGGCGCGCGCCGGCTGGCAATCGCACGCGCTGTCCGACGGCAAGGATTTGCGCAAGGTCGATCCCAAGCTCGGACCGATCTCAACCGCAGTGGGCGTGCTCGGCATGCCCGGCATGACCGCCTACACCGGCCTGCTCGATATCGGCAAGCCGCAACCGGGCGAAACCGTCGTCGTCGCGGCGGCCTCCGGCGCAGTCGGCTCGGCGGTCGGCCAGATCGCCCGGATCAAGGGCGCTCGCGCGGTTGGCATCGCCGGCGGCAAAGACAAATGCGATTTCGTTCGCCACGAGCTTGGCTTCGATGATTGCCTCGATCATCGCGATCCCAATCTGGCGGCGAAACTGAAGGAGGCCTGCCCGAAGGGGATCGACGTCTATTTCGAGAATGTCGGCGGCGCGGTGTTCGAGGCGGTGTTTCCGCTGCTCAGCGCGTTTGCGCGTGTCCCGGTATGCGGCCTGATCGCACACTACAACGATACGGAAGCGTCCGCACCGAAATGGGCATCATCGATGATGCGCGCGGTGCTGACCAAGCGTCTGACGATCAGGGGTTTCATCGTCAGCGATTTCGCCGCGCGGCATGCCGATTTCCTGCGCGACATGTCGCAATGGGTGCGCGAGGGCAAGGTCAGGTATCGCGAGTTTGTTACCGAAGGGCTGGACAGCGCACCCGGCGCGTTCATGGGGTTGCTCAAGGGCGCCAATTTCGGCAAGCAGCTGGTGCGTGTCGGGCCTGACCAGGCGTAGGTCGATCTCCATTGAGCCTGCTCGGCCTGCATTTGTAGACGCGAGCCTCGAACCTCCGCATACGCATCATGCAACATGGTGTCTGTGGACGGCTGCCTATCCATAGTACATCCCGCGGGCGATGGGACGGCCCGTCGCCGGTTTGGAGAGTTCTGCGGGATGGCGACGGATGTAACGGCGGCGAAGCAAGCGCCGCCGGTGATGGACGGTTTGCCCCCGGAGCGCCGGAAATGGGCCGTGGCCGCAATCTTCGCGGCGATTGCGATGGCCTCGCTGGACTCCGCCATCGCCAACATTGCCTTGCCCGCCATTGCCAATGATCTGCATGTCCGTGCGGCCGACGTGGTCTGGGTCGTCAATGTCTATCAGATCGCGCTGGTCGCAACGCTGTTGCCGCTGGGCGCGCTCGGCGAAATTGTCGGCCATGAGCGTATCTATCTCGGCGGTCTGCTGCTGTTCACCTTGGCGTCGATTGGCTGCGCCTGTGCGTGGTCGTTAGACAGCCTGCTGGTTGCCCGGGCGCTGCAGGGACTGGGCGCCAGCGGGGTCATGAGCGTGAATTCGGCACTGATCCGTTTCATTTTCCCCATCCGCATCCTGGGCCGCGGCTTTGGTCAAAACGCGATGGTCGTTGCGACGGCCATGACGCTCGGGCCAACGATTGCCTCGGGTATTCTGTCGATCGGGTCATGGCCGTGGTTGTTCGCGGTAAACATTCCCTTCGGCCTGATCGCCATCTTTATCGGCCTGAAGACTTTACCGCGTCCGCCACGCGCTGTGCATGCCTTCGATTTTCTGGGTGCCGTTCTGGCGGCGGGTAGCCTCGGTCTCTTCATTATCGGTATCGGCAGTGCTGCTCATGAGGCACGGCTCGGTCTGGTGGCGATCGAACTCACGGCCGCGATCCTGCTGGGCGGCCTGTTAATGCGCCGGCAGGCGGATCATCCAGCGCCGATGTTGCCGATCGATCTGTTTCGCCGGCCGCTGTTCGCGCTTTCGGCGGGCGTCGCGGTCTGCTCGTTCGCGGTTCAGGGACTGGCATTCGTCGCGCTGCCGTTTTATTTCGAGGACATCCTGCTGCGGACACCGGTCGAAACCGGCTTCTTCATGACGCCGTGGCCGCTCGTGGTCGCCGTCATGGCGCCGATCGGTGGCCGGCTGTCCGACCGCTATCCCGCCGGGATTCTTGGTAGTATCGGATTGGCGTTGTTGTGCGCGGGGATGGCGCTGTTGGCGTTGCTCCCTGCGGCACCAGGTGTCGTCAATATCGTCTGGCGTATGGCGCTCTGCGGATTTGGTTTCGGCTTCTATCAGACGCCGAATCTTCGGACGCTGATGTCGAGTGCGCCACCAGATCGCAGCGGAAGCGCGAGCGGCATCGTTGCGACGGCGCGCCTGACCGGACAAACCATTGGCGCGGCACTGACGGCGTTGTGCTTCGGTCTCGCCGGCCGCGAAGGGGCCACGCTCGCGCTGGCGCTCGGCGCGGGATTTGCTGCACTTGGAAGCGTCATGAGTATCCTGCGGTTGGCCGTCCCGCCGCAACGCGGCGCCTGAGTGCTGCGTCGTCTGCTAATCGCAAGCCAGCTTGTCCTTTTTTTCAGCGGCGCGTACGCGCGCAAGCAATGCAGCTACGCTTGGTTTAAAGCTTGCTCGATGTCCGCGATTAGATCGGATGGGTGTTCGATGCCGATCGACAGCCGGATCGTGGAGTCGAGAACTCCGATTTTTTGACGGATGTCAGCCGGAACGCCGGAGTGGGTCATGCTTGCGGGCAGGCTTGCAAGCAACTCGGTGCCGCCCAGGCTCACAGCCAGCTTGAAGATTTGCAGCGCGTTCAAGAATTTGAATGCAGCGGCTTGGCCGCCGGCAATGTCGAACGAGAACGTGGAGCCTGCACCGCTGCATTGCCTCGCGAATACGCGACCGGCGGGGGAAGTCTCCTCGAGGTGTGCAAGGTAATGGACTTTCGCCACTTTGGCGTGATCGCGCAGGTAGTCCGCGACAAGCCGCGCGTTTCTGTCGGCTTTTTCCATGCGGATGCTCAATGTTTCGAGCGACCGGCTGATCATCCAGCAGGAATGGGGGTCGAGTTGGGTGCCGATGGCGCCTCGCAACGCTTTGATATCCTTCATCAGGGCTTTTGAGCCGAGCGCAGCGCCCGCGATCAGGTCGGAATGGCCGCCGATATATTTGGTCAGCGAGTACAGGGAAAGGTCCGCGCCATGTTCGATCGGCCGCTGAAACACCGGCCCGAGCAGCGTATTGTCGCACGCGACGACCGGCGGGTGTCCCTGAGCTTGGCCGATCATCTCGGCGACGCGGCGGATCATCGCGATATCGACAAGGCCGTTGGTGGGATTTGCCGGGGTCTCGATGAAAATCATCGCTACCCGGCCTTTGCGCATTGCATCCTCCGCCGCCGACCTGACTTCGGCCTCATCGACGCCGTCGGCAAAGCCGACCGCGCCGATAGAGAGGCCTGCAAGCGTCCTTGCTAACAGTGTTTCCGTCCCGCCATAGAGCGGTTGAGAGTGTAGAATGACATCGCCAGGACGGACGAACGCTAGGATCGTGGTCGTAATCGCCGCCATGCCGGATGAGAACAGCGCGCATTTCTCGGTGCGCTCGTAGACAGAGAGTCTGTCCTCGACGATCTCGCTGTTAGGATGATTGAATCGCGAATAAACCAGGCCAGCACCTATCCCCTCGGGAGGCTCGCGCCGGCCCGAGACGTAATCGAAGAAGTCCTGTCCGTCTTCGGCGGTTCTGAAAACGAAGGTCGAGGTCAGAAAGACAGGTGGTTTGACAGCTCCTTCCGATAATTGCGGATCGTAGCCGTAGTTCAGCATCAGCGTTTCGGGATGCAGCATATGGTTGCCGATGTGTGTCTTCGACGGGAACGGTTTCACCATAGTTCACCTCGCTGTCTGGATTGGGAAAGTTGCCCCGCATGCCGCCGGTCAGAGGTAAAGGGGCTGCGCTTGAGCCAAACTCACACGCTTTATCCCCGCCTTATGCTCGCACCGCCATCGACCGGCAGTGTTACGCCAGTGATAAAACCGGCCTCGTCCGAGGCCAGAAACAGCGCGGCGTTGGCGACGTCCCAGCCGGTGCCCATTTTATGGCGCAGCGGTACCTGAGCGTCGCGCTCGGCCTCGACCTCGGCGCGGCTTTTCTTGAAGGCACGGGCGCGGGTATCGACCGCCATCGGCGTGTTCATCAGGCCGGGCAGGATGACGTTGGCGCGGATGCCGTGTGCCGCGTTCTGGTAGGCGAGCTGCTCGGTGAACGCGATCATTGCCGCCTTGGTCGCCTTGTAGGCAACGTAGGGATAGGTCGTGATGGCGGCCATCGAGGAGATGTTGATGATGGCTCCGCTTTTTTGCTGGCGCATGATCGGGATCACGTGCCTCGCCGCGAAAATGCAGCTCTTGAGATTGATCGCGACGCAGCGGTCGAGTGCTTCCTCGGTAATGTCGAGCAATTCGGCGTCGCCGCCCGCGAGGCTGACGCCGACGTTGTTGTGCAGGATATCGACCCGGCCCCAGCGCGCCTGCGCATCGGTGACCATCGCCCTGAGTTCGGCCTCCTTCGTGACGTCGGCCTTGAATGCCACCGCCGGGTTACCCTTGGCGCCGATCATGTCGACGGTTTCCTGCGCCGAGGCGAGGTTGTGATCCACGCATAATACCTTGGCGCCTTCACGCGCGAAGGTGAGGGCGGTGGCGCGGCCGTTGCCGATGCCTTCGCCGGGACTCTGGCCGGCACCGACGACGATGGCGACGCGATCTTTCAGGCGCATGTTCGGTTCACTCCCGTAATGGGTACTGGCTTTGTACCTCTTGTCATGGACGCGGTGGCGATCGCCGCCCCCGACGACCATAGGTCAACCGCGGGACGGACGCCAAGTTCTTGCAGCCGGCACGCGGGGAATTGAAGACGCGGCGCTACGCGCCGTGCCCCAGCAGGGAATCCAGATCGACATCGGTCTGGCCCGGTGCTCTGAGGTGACGGACTTCCAATCCGTCGGGCTGGAAACGATATTCCACCAGTCCGACCTCCTTGATACCGATCATGTCCTGTATTCTGTCGGGAACGATGAAGCCCGCTGAAGGCGCCCAGATGTGGCGGATGTGACCATAAGTAAAATCCCGGCGCTGATGAACGTGGCCGCTGGCGACCAGCCGCAGATCGACGGCGCCAAGCATCTGCACCAGGCGGCTGCGCGCCGGCATCGGAACGTAGCGTATCGATGTCGCCACCAGTTCCGGATCGTCGGGCGCATTCAAATAGAGTGGCTTGTGCAGGAACAGCGCCACGGGCCTGCCGTTGGCATGGGATAGCTGCGAGGCGAGCCACTCGAATTGCTCGGCCTCACGGGTGAGGCCGGTATTCATGACAAGCGAATTGAGGCCGATGAAACGCCAGCCGGCGGCATCGAAGCACCAGCGGTCTTCGCCGAAAATGGAACGGTACGCCTCCAGGGTCCGTTCAGTGACGGGTTGCGAAGGCGCGGGGCCCACCTGCGTCGGATTGTCACCGATGTCGTGATTGCCGGGCAGATAACGGCAGGGAACCGGAACCGCGTCGTGCAGCGCTTTGGCGAATTCGAGGTCGTCGCGATGGGTCGGACCGTCGAACGCAAGATCGCCGGAATTGATGACGAGATCGGGGCGCTTCGCATCGATGGTTTCGCGAACCCGATCGAAATTGTCGGTCAATGTCGGCAGGCGGCGGGCCAGGTGGGTGTCGGAAATCTGGATCAGACGAAATTCGGGCATGCGCAGGTTCCTCCGGCGCATTGATACATTCATCGGAAGTCGAAATCATGAACCAAGGAGCGGAACGACCTGATTGGGCACCCCGATACCGCATGATTTACGCGTCCGCCTGCTCGTCTGGCCGGCGGCGTTGGGAAATCGACGCACAAAACCGGACCGTGTCGGACTCGTGTTCTCCCGTTCGTCCTCTGGGCGAGACTACCCAAATCTACCGGCTCATCTGAACCCTCACCTACAAGGACATCCGTCATGACTTCCATCACGCCGTTCCTCTGGTTCGATAACAACGTTCCGGAGGCCGTCGCCTTCTACAAATCGGTGTTTCCCAATGCCAAGGTCGAGACCGTCAATGACTTCATGGCGTCCTTCGAACTCGAGGGGCAGAAGTTCAATGCCCTCAATGGTGGCCCACGATATAAATTCAATGAAGCGGTCTCCTTCTTCATCAGCGTTGAGAGCCAGCACGAGGTGGATTACTTCTGGAACAAGCTGATCGCCGACGGCGGCGAGGAATCGAAATGCGGATGGCTCAAGGACAAATTCGGTCTGTCCTGGCAGGTGGTGCCCACGGCGCTCGGCCGTTACCTGGGCGATCCCGATCGCAAAAAGGCCGGTCGCGTCATGGAGGCGATGATGAAGATGCAAAAGATCGTCATCGCCGATCTGGATCGGGCATATGCGGGTTAATTAATCCGGGAAATCGTTAGGGGCTGTTTGCTGCCCGCCCAGTCCCGGCAGTGGCAGATCTCACGTCTCATACGATGTTGGATGTGATCGCCCTGGTGTTGAAATCGAGAGGCTGCAGCGTGCTGGACTCCTCACTGCAGCCTCTCATCGGGGCTCGCCAAGAGCGAGACCCGGTTGCGGGATTGGGACAGCATCTGTTCAGGGATGCTCAGAGCACGCGGGAACCGATCGCGAAGGTGGCGCTCTGGACGCCATGGGATTTGGACGCCGGTGTATCAACGACTGGGGCCGGCACCGGGTTCCTGCCGGTGTGCCGGCGGCCGTCGGCCCGGGTCGTCGCCGCCGCCTTCGGCAGGAGGAATTCAAACTCGTCCGCGGGTTTGGCCGGATCGACGCCGAGATAGGCCGGCGCGGCATGCCGCATATCGAAGGCCGCGAAGGCGAGAAGCCCGAGCACCAGCGCGGCGGCCAGACCGTGCCTGAGGATGTCCCTCAGGCTGCGATGTCCGGTCCGGAAATAGACGGTCAGGGGGAAGGCGACCGCCAGCGCGGCCGCGGCGCCAGCTAGCCCCGACATCAGCAGGCCGAGCGGGCCGTCCGGGCTGTCGTCCGGGAAAAGCCCGATGCCGGCGGATTTATTGTCAGGCGGAAGCGCGGCCGCTATAGCGGGGGTTCGCGCTCAATCCGGGGGAGGATTCCGATGTCGGTTCCGATGGTTTTACTGCCGGTCTTCGTTCTGATCGGGCTCACCTTCGCACTGTTGCTGGGGATGGCGGGGGCCCGCAGGGGCGCGCTGGTCGGCGGGCAGACCAAGATCAGGGACATCGCGCTGGGACAGCCGAACTGGCCGATCCGCGCGACCCAGATCGGGAATTGCTTCAAGAACCAGTTCGAATTGCCTGTTTTATTTTACATTCTGGTCGCGATCGCGCTGCCGCTGCGGCATGCGGACCTTATTATTGTCATGCTATCATGGGTGTTTGTGATCACGCGCTTCGTGCATGCCGGAATCTTTGTGACCTCCAACGATCTCAATCGGCGCTCCTTGGCGTGGTTCGCCGGCGTGCTGGTGCTATTGGCGATGTGGCTCTATTTCGCGCTCCGGATTCTGCTGTTGATCTGAGCCCTTCGATATCTTCTCGAACTGAAAGTCCGAAATGACTCCCGCAGCGCGCCTTTCCGCGGCTATCGAACTGATCGAAACCATCGACGCGCAACGCGTCCCGGCGGCCAAGGCGCTGAAGGAGTGGGGCACCGCGCATCGCTATGCCGGCTCGGGCGATCGCGCCGCGATCTCCGGCCTGATCTGGGACGTGCTGCGACGGCGCGCATCGAGCGCCTGGATCATGGACGACGACACGCCGCGTGCGCGCGTGCTCGGCATGTTGAAGCTCGAGCGCGGCCTCGATGCCGATACCATCGCGGCCTTGTGCGACGGCAGCCGTTTCGCCCCGGCGCCGCTCAGCGGCAGCGAGCGCGCCGCTCTCACCTCGCGCTCCCTCGATGCGGCGCCGGCCCATGTTGCTGGCGACTACCCGGAATGGCTCGATGCAATGCTGGAGCAGGTGTTCGGCGATGACCGGGTCGCCGAGGCGACCGCGATGGCGAGCCGGGCGCCGCTCGACCTGCGCGTCAACACCCTGAAAGCCAAGCGCGAAAAGGTTCTGGCGTCGACCGCGCATCTCGGCACCACGCCGACGCCGTGGTCGCCGATTGGTCTGCGCATCGATCTCGGTGCCGACGCCCGCAATCCCGGTATTCATGCCGAGGAGGACTTCATCAAGGGCGCTGTTGAAGTGCAGGATGAGGGTTCGCAACTGGCGGCCTTGTTATCGGGGGCAAAACCCGGCGAGCAGGTGATCGATCTTTGTGCCGGCGCCGGCGGCAAGACCCTGGCGCTGGCCGCAATGATGCAGGGCAAGGGCCGGCTGATCGCGACCGACCACGACAAGCGCCAGCTCGCGCCGATCTACGAGCGGCTGTCCCGCGCCGGCGTGCATAATTGCGACGTGCGGACCCCGAAGGGGCCTGACGACACGTTGAGCGATATCCATGCCTCCGCCGATCTGGTCCTGATCGACGCGCCCTGCACGGGAACCGGGACGTGGCGGCGCAATCCCGACGCCAAATGGCGGATGCGGCCGGGCGCGCTCGAAGTGCGGCTCAAGGATCAGGTCACGGTGCTTGATCGGGCTGCGGCCCTGGTCAAGCCGGGCGGCCGGATCGCCTACATCACCTGCTCGGTATTGCCGCCGGAAAACAACGACCAGATCCGCAGTTTTGTGGCGCGCCATCCGGAATTCGCGGTAGTTCCGCCGTCGCAGACTATGAGCGTGCTCTGGGACAAGGCCGACGACTTCGCCGCCGCGACGTACCAGTTCCCCGAGGGTCTGCTGATGACCCCGCGCCGGACCGGAACCGACGGGTTTTTCGTGTCGGTGCTGCGGCGAACAGCCTGAAACCTCGTCATGCCCGGCCTTGTTCCGGGCAACCGCGCCTTGCGTTCCAGCCTGGCCGCCAAAAGACGTGGATGGCCGGGACAAGGCCGGCGATGACAGTTCCTAAGGGGTTGCGACCCCATCCCCGGTCGCGTAATTGCTTTCCATGACAGCAGCCCAGCCAGCCAGCGAGTTGACGCCCTCCGTGGCCTCGGCGCATGACAAGATTTCTGATCGTCGATTTCGGCAGTCAGGTGACGCAACTGATCGCGCGCCGGGTGCGCGAGGAGGGCGTCTATTCCGAAATCGTGCCGTTCCAGAAGGCCGAAGCGGCCTTCGCGCAGATGAAGCCGAAGGCGGTGATCCTGTCCGGTGGCCCGGAATCGGTGCATGAAGAAGGCTCGCCGCGTGCGCCGCAGGCGATCTTCGATTCAGGTGTGCCGGTGCTCGGCATCTGCTACGGCCAGATGACCATGGCCGCCCAGCTCGGCGGCCAGGTCGAAGGCGGGCATCACCGCGAATTCGGTCGCGCCGATGTCGAGGTCAAGGCCAAAAGCCAATTGTTCGATTCCACCTGGGGCATGGGCGAGCGGCATCCGGTCTGGATGAGCCATGGTGACCGCATCACGCAAATGCCGCCGGGCTTTGTGGTTGCCGGCACCTCGACGAATGCGCCGTTCGCCGTCATCCAGGACGAGACGCGCGGCTATTACGGGCTGATGTTCCACCCCGAAGTGGTGCACACGCCCGACGGCGCCAAGCTGATCCGCAATTTCGTGCGCAAGGTTGCAGGGTTGACCGGCGACTGGACCATGCGCGCGTTCCGCGAGGAGGCGATCGAGAAGATCCGTGCCCAGGTCGGCAAGGGCAGGGTGATCTGCGGCTTGTCCGGCGGCGTCGATTCCGCCGTCGCCGCGGTGCTGATCCACGAAGCGATCGGCGATCAGCTCACCTGCGTGTTTGTCGATCACGGCCTGCTTCGCAAGGACGAAGGCAAGACCGTGGTCGATCTGTTCCGCCACCACTACAACATCCCGCTGGTGCATGTGGACGCATCGAACCTGTTTCTGGGTGAACTCGCCGGGGTCACCGACCCCGAAGCGAAGCGCAAGACCATCGGGCGCCTGTTCATCGATGTGTTCGACGCGGAAGCGAAGAAGATCGCAAAAAAAGACGAAGGACCGGCGGAATTCCTGGCGCAGGGCACGCTCTATCCCGACGTGATCGAGAGCGTGTCGTTCACCGGCGGACCCTCCGTGACGATCAAGTCGCATCACAATGTTGGCGGTCTGCCCGCGCGCATGAACATGAAACTTGTCGAGCCGCTGCGTGAACTGTTCAAGGACGAGGTGCGTGTGCTCGGCCGCGAACTCGGCCTGCCGGACATTTTTGTCGGCCGGCATCCGTTCCCGGGGCCGGGGTTGGCGATCCGCTGTCCCGGCGAGATAACGCCGGAAAAACTCGAGATCCTGCGCAACGCCGACGCGGTCTATATCGATCAGATCCGCAAGGCTGGACTCTACGACAAGATATGGCAGGCGTTCGCGGTGCTGCTGCCTGTCAAAACCGTCGGCGTGATGGGCGACGGGCGTACTTATGAATACGTCGTCGGCCTGCGCGCGGTGACCTCGACCGACGGCATGACGGCCGACTTCTATTCCTTCGACATGAAATTCCTCGGCGAAACCGCGACCCGCATCATCAACGAGGTCAAGGGCGTCAACCGCGTGGTCTACGACATCACGTCGAAGCCGCCGGGAACGATCGAGTGGGAGTGAGGGGGAGTACCGTGGAGTAGTATCGGATAGCAGAGGACACTCGAGCAAATCCCAGGCCATCGATAGCAGTCGATAGATTCCAGGCGACCCGCAGATCTGCCGCTCTGTCGGCGTCTCCCCGCTCTTCGAACGGCGCCCATACCCCGCCGTCAAGCCCACCCCAACCTTCGCGACTTTGTGGCCTTCAAATATTCGGTCGCGCGCGGCTCGAAGAAGTTAGCGCGCGCGACCAGTTCTCGGCGTCGATCACACGGTCG
The DNA here is from genome assembly GCA_963811915.1 of uncultured Alphaproteobacteria bacterium. GTDB lineage: Bacteria > Pseudomonadota > Alphaproteobacteria > Rhizobiales > Xanthobacteraceae > Bradyrhizobium. The sequence goes on along the minus strand of CAWETC010000013.1, from coordinate 251,923 downwards.
TAGATCGATTACTGCTCCTTCTTGAACAAATCCTGGAAGATGAGCTGGCCCCAAATGCGGTCGCGTGCGTGCACCAGCGCGCCACCCTCGTTGAGCTTTCCCAGCTTGACGGGTGCGAACCCGAGTTGTTTGGCCAAGGCCGCCACGGGAGCGATCGCGTCCTCGTCGTCACCAGACAGAAAGACCACGCGGTGGCCGCCCTCGACGATCGGATCGGCAGCCAGTTTGGCCGCAATCAGATGATTGAAACCTTTCACGAGCTTGGCGCCGGTGAACGCCTTCGCGACGAAGGCGGAGGACGGGAGACCGTCCAGTTCATTAAGGGGAACTAACGCGTTCATCGCATCGATGACCGTCTTGCCTTTCCAGCTCGGCAGGGCCTTCGCAACCTCGCGATGCTCCCCGAACGGGACCGCCAGGATGATTGTGTCGGCCTCGAGTGCATCCCGCAGCGACTTGGCGACGACCGTGGGTCCAATTGCCCGAGCCTGCGGCGCCAACGCCTCGGGCGGCCGGCGGCTCGCGACGGCCACGTCGATGTTTTTACGGGCGAAGGCGTGGGCTAGGGCCTGGCCTACCGCACCAAATCCTACAATCGCATAGCTCATAATACTTCTCCGATCCGTGTTGATATTGATTCCCCGGCCCTTCAGATGGCCGAGAAGCCGCCGTCGACAGACAACTCCACCCCATTCACGAAGCTGGAATCGTCTGAAGCAAGAAACAGCGCGACCGCCGCAATTTCCTCAGGACGACCCATCTTTCCCCGCGGGATCAGGGATTCGAACATCCGCTTCGCCTCCTCGGTGAGAACCTGGTCCTGCATCGGTGTGGCGATCGGCCCCGGGCTCAGCACGTTCACCCGGATATTCCTGCCCTTCAGTTCGTTGAGCCAAGTGCGTGCGAATGAGCGCAACGCCGCTTTGCTCGCCGAATACACGCCGTAACCAGGAAAACCTTTCACCGAAGCAACTGACCCGGTCATGAAGATCGATCCGCCATCGTTGAACAGCGGCAACGCCCTCTGAACCGTAAACAGCGTGCCGCGCGTATTCAGGCCGAAGGTCGCATCGAAATGCTGCTCGGTAATCTCGCCCAGTGGGACGGCTTCGCCCATGCCGGCGCTCGCGTACAGGACGTCGATCCTGCCCTTTTCCCGCTTGACCGTGTCGAACAGACGGTCGAGGTCGTCGAGATTGGCCGCGTCGCCGCGCACGCCGATCACGTTCCGGCCAATCAGCTTGACGGCCTCGTCGAGCGCCTCCTGCCTCCGGCCCGTGATGAAAACATAGGCGCCTTCTTCAACGAACCGCTTGGCGCTCGCCAGTGCCATACCGCTCGATCCACCCGTGATGACTGCAACCTTACCCTCAAGCTTTCCCATAACTTCTCCTTTCGTGGTGTCGGGACAGCATCTGCCCCCGAGAACCTCGACATGGGTCTGCCGGCGTCAGGCGTTGAGTGCAGAAGCGCGCACATCGGTGGTGCGAAATCGATCCGGCTGGATGACTGACGCCAGCCGCGATGATCGGTGTCCGCCGTTCGGAATTGGGCCGTGCTTGTCGGCATAGGCTATGATGACCGCCCGTACTGCTGTTCGATGTGTTAGATGGCTTTGGAAGGCGCACCGCGCGGTGCGGGATTGCACCATGATCGACTGGGATGACGTTCGCTACTTTCTTGCCGTCGCGCGCGGAGGCTCGGTGCGGGCTGCCGCCGAGCGCCTCGGTGTGAACCACGCGACCGTGCTGCGACGCATCGCCCAGCTCGAGGAACGCCTCGGGGTCCACATGTTCGAAAAGCTGCCTTCGGGCTACCGCCTGACGGCTGCGGGCGAGGAGGTCCTCGAGTTCGCGGACCAGATGGAAGCGTCGTCGCACCTGCTGGAGACGCGCGTCTTCGGGCGCGACCAGAGCGTGCGCGGGCTTCTGCGGGTGACGCTGGCGCCGCCCCTCGCGACACACCTGCTCATGCCGGACTTCGCCGATTTCGCGCGTCTGCATCCGGACATCGAGATGGAAATCTTGTCGTCCGGCGAGCTGGCAAATCTGACCAACCGAGAGGCCGACGTCGCGATCCGCGTCGTCTACGACCGCAAAACCCTGCCGCTCAATCTTCACGGCCTGAAGGGACCGGAGCTGTTCGGCGGCGTCTACATGTCCTGCGATCGACTAGCCGCGTGGCGTGCGGGCGCGCCTGATCCCATCCGGTGGATCGTCATAAGCATTCATGGAATTCCGGATTGGGCCAGCGAGGGTGAGGTTCGCACCACGGGGGTTCCATTCAGGACCACGGACGCCGAGGCGCAGATCGTTGCTGTACGGCAAGGGCTCGGGATCACGACACTGCCGTGCTTCGTCGGCGATGCCGACCCCCTACTGGTGAGGGTGCCGGGTACCGACCTGCACATGTACGGAACGCTTTGGCTTCTCACACAGGGGGAGACACGCAAGACGAAGCGCGTGCGGCTCTTCACGGAGTTCGTATCCCGCAGGCTCGCCGCGTACGCTCCGCTTCTCGCGGGGCTGTCCATCTCGCGCGACTGACGCGCGGCAGGTCGCCGGCAACGCTTGCCGTAATCCGGTCGGAAGCCGAGCTGCGATCGCTTGAAGCGGCGTCGTTCAATCCGCGAATGGTGCGCCGTATCGCAACCTCACGCATCAAAGCGACAGACAGGCGGCAAAATGCATTCTTTGCAGACCTTGTGAATCGCTCAACCAACTTTGCGTTGTTCCGCCGTTTCGGATTAAACGTCCGGATGAGGACTTCTTTTCTGAAGGCGATGTCTCGGAAGTCGCGACCTTAATCGAGGTCGATGATCAGGTTCGTGCGAGAATGCGCGGGCTTGGTTGCGCAGGTTGCGGACGTGATCAACAAAGCCTGTTCGGTTTGGATATAATTAGTTCGTCGGGGAGTGTAATCCGCCCGCTGTCTTCCATCGCTGGTGCTGGCGCTGGGGACGCGTTTTGCGACTGGCTTCGGCGCGACCGCGGTTTAAGATAGTGATGATGATCGACGCTGAACTGCTCAACAGTCGCTTGCAGCACGTATATTGGATCGGCGGCGGAAGCGGCGCTGGAAAGTCCACGATCGCGCGTCGGCTCGCGGCTCGCTATTGCATGCAAGTTTATTCGACGGACGATGTGATGCCGGATCACGCCCGGCGGTGCAGTCCAGAAGACAATCCATTCCTTACCGCATTCAAACAGATGGACATGGATGAGCGGTGGGTGAACCGCTGTCCCGAAACCATGCTTGAGACATTTCACTGGTTCCGAGGCGAGGGCTTCGGTCTGATATTGGAGGATTTGCAGAAGCTCACCGCTGGAGAGCGGATAATGTTGAGGGCTTTAGATTGCTGCCAAAGCTTGTAAAGCCGCTGTTGCGCCAGCTGAGCCAAGGCATTTGGCTGATTCCGACGCCGGAATTCCGATTGTCGGCGTTTGAAAGCCGAGGGTCTTTGGTGGAGCATAGCTGAGAAAACCAGCGATCCGCGACGGGCCCTGGACAACCCGAATTCGGCGTGATCAAATGTTTACCGAAAGACTTCGACGGGATGCGACCGAAGCTGGCGTTCCCCTGATTGAAGTCGATGGCTCATTGTCTGAAGACGCGCTCGAAGCTTATGTGGCGAGACAATTCGCGTTGTAATCAATTTGCTATTTCGGTACGGGGATCGCGCGGCAAAATCGGCGGGTCTCTCTCAGCCGGGGAATTCTCTCACACAATCCAACTATCGTCGGCCCAAGGGGGCCAAGTTACCCGTTATTCACGGCCGTTCGGCAAAATGTTGCGCCAGCAAGCTCCTCACGATCGCGATAAGCCTGATGAACAGTTATAATCGCATGGCCATCAGCTTCCGGGACACGCCGCAGGCCGCCCTCAAAAATTAAGCCAGCACTGCCCGATCTTGAATGCCACGCCCAAAATAGATGCGCATGGAATGCCGGGGGTATCCCGCAGCGATCAGGTAACGATGAGGAAAAGCCATGACGTTTGAGCAAATATCGGGAGTGCGCATCCCCGACAGCAAAATCGCGCGCGAAGTGACCCAACTTATCCATGACACCGAGAGCAATTTGCTCTTCCATCACTCAGTCCGGGTCTATTTCTGGGGAGCCTTGACGGGGAGCCGGATGGGGCTGAGCTTTGACCCGGAACTGCTCTACACGGCCGCCATGTTCCACGACATCGGCCTCACCGCACGCTATGAAAATAGCCAATTACGCTTTGAGGTGGATGGAGCTAATGCCGCACGTGATTTTCTTCGGGGGCACAACATCTCTGAAAGCGATATCGAGACAGTTTGGAACGCCATCGCCCTCCACACAACGCCTGGCATACCTCGATATATGCGCCCCGAGATCGCGCTGGTGCAGGCGGGGGCCGGCATGGATGTGGCCGGCCGCGGCTATGACCAATTTACCGACGAGCAGCGTGAGGCCGTCGTCGCCGCCTTTCCCCGAGAAACCGACTTCAAGCATGGGATCATTGACGCCTTCTATCAGGGCATGAAGCACCGCCCCGACACCACTTTCGGAACCTTCAACGATGACGTCTTGGCGTTCAAAGATCCTCACTTTCGGCGGATCGATATGTGCAGCATCATCCTTGCTTCAAACTGGAATAGCTGAACCGAGGCGGGTTTTCGGCTAGAGCTGAGGCTTCGGTATCCGGCGATCGTTCGCAATTTGCCCGGCAGGCTGTGGGTTATGTGCTGTGGGTTATGTAATGTATGGGCGATATCGCTGACGATGGCGTCTGGACGCCAGGGGCCGCATTCGACCTCAAGTTCTTGTGCGAGACGATCTCGGTTGGCGTCGGGATTTTTTTGCAACCTGGCGTTTCGCGGGCCGATCGGAAAGGAGCGAAGCTATGACTTGCTTTGCCGCCTCACACAACTCACCGAGCGCTCGGTTCAGAAACATTAGTTGCTCGCTTTCATAACGGGCCAGCACACCGTTGATGATTTTGCGCATTGGTGCACCGATGGGCTCAGCGCGACGTCGCATGGCGGATGATGCAACAACAATGACCTTGCGCCGATCGGACGCATCTCCCTGGCGTTTCACAAAGCCTGCCCGTTCAAGTCGATCAATGGCTGTGGTAATCGCCCCGGTCGTCAGGCCTGTCTTCTCCGCGAGTGCGCCCGCAGTCACGTGGGATCCGATCGCTACGAGGTCCAGGCATTCCAGGTCAGTGCTGTTGATACCAAGTTGGGCCGCCATGGTCTCACTGTAGTGAATGCTGAGGCCTGCCACCTCTCTCATCCTCATCCCAACTTCTTCGAGTAAGACCTGCCGATCGCTCATCTTTGGTATTTCCTGTCGAGACTTGGTTAGGTCGCTCCGTGGGGCAGCACGCTGCCGCACTTTCACGCGGAAAAAGCGTCCGCCCAATCGGAACGGAGATCCCTTGACAATCATATATCTTGATAACTAAGATATATGATCGTCAAGATAGCTCCGTTGAGAGATTGGCACAAGTATGTCCATTTTCGCGTTCGTGCCGCCGACCGCATCGGTCCTCTCCGCCATTGTTCTCGGAGCAGTGGGCCTCGGCGGGGGCATCTATGAAACGCTTCTGGTCGATCGAGTCTGGCCCAGCAATCCCATGATCATTCAGCCGAGCCGCGGAGGACTCAATCGCGGACTGTTCTGGGCGCCGTTTCACGCATTGTATGAGGTCGCGCTCCTTGTCAGCGCGTGGATGGTCTGGAGCGACGCTTGCGCCCGCTACTGGATCATTGGCGGTCTCGTCGCGCATTTCGGATCGCGCGCGTGGTCGCTCCTGTATTTCATTCCGAGAGCTTTGCGGTTTGAGAAAATGGGCAACCTCACGGCAGAGCAGTCCCGGCTGGCGCGGAGGTGGATTCGACTTAGTCGATGCAGACCACTCCTCGAAGCAATTGCAATTATATTGCTTTGCGCGGTGGTTATGCACCTTGCGGCTTCCAGCGCTTGATCAGTCGCTCGCGCTTGAGCCGGGACAACCGCTTGATCCAGAACAGGCCGTTCAGCTGATCGATCTCATGCTGGTGGCAGACAGCGCGCAGACCCTCCGATTCCTCGGTCCGCATGTTGCCGCGGACGTCTTGATAGCTGATCCGGACGCGCGCATGACGCATTATGTCTTCGTTGACACCGGGCATCGAGACGCTGCCTTCCTGATGCAGGATCATCTCGGGCGATGCCCAAATGATCTCCGGATTGACATAGGTTCGCGCGCCATCGATGGGATCGAGGTCGAGCACCACGACCCGCAAGGGGATGCCGACATGTGGCGCGGTGATCCCGATACCCGGCGCGGCGTGCATCGTCTCAAGCAAATCGTTGGCCAGGTCGCGCAGTGCGCCGTCAAACGCGGTCACGGGCTGTGCCGGGAGAGAAAGGCGAGGGTCGGGATAACGGATAATTGGATGGATGGGCATGATCTGTATTGCATCATACGAGATTGCTTCATACGAGCTAACGGTGGGGATTACCCGGCATTTTAGCGCGACACGGCACGAAATCGATTATCTCCGCGCGTCCGCGATCGAGTATTTTGTGACGCCGGATGAGATGGTCGTTTCTGTTCGAGCCGCAAAGCGATCGCTATCTCGGACGGCTGTGCTCATTCAGCCATTGCCCCAATGGGAAGCCCGCTTGTCTGGTTCCTGGCTGCGGTGCAATTCCTTTCAACCGGCGCTTTGCGGAGTTCAGCCCACGCGCCGACCTTCTGGCTCCGGCCGCCCACGCAATGCTCTATGAGCGGGGCAAAGGAATGCTGCGCTCTGCGCTCGAACTGCCTGCGGTTGATGAAGATCGGTGATCGTTCGAACGGAAGAAATATTCTAATAACAATGAGTTATATGGATCTTGGATGTTTCGACATGGCGAATTGACATCATGACGTCATGACATCATTATGTCTAAATGAACGAAGCAGCCCTCGATCCCACTCCGCTTTACGCCCAGCTCGAAGCGCAAATCGCGACGGACATCGCACGCGGCGACTTTCCGGTGGGGAGCCAACTCCCGACCGAGGATGAACTCATCGAGCGCTTCAGCGTCAGCCGCACGACGGTGCGCAAGGCCATTCAGAACCTCGCCGGCCGTGGGTTGGTGGAAATCCGGCGCGGCACCGGCACCTTCGTCACCATGCCGAGGATCACGCAGGAACTGACTGACTTGACCGGGTTCGTCGAAGACATGCGAGCCCTCGGACATAACCCGACCGCCAGATTGATCGACCGAACGGTTGTTACAGCCAGTGACGATGTAGCCCGCCACCTGGCACTGGTGGCGGGTACCCGCGTGATGAGAATTCGCCGGGTTCGTCTTGCCAACGGCGTCGCGATGTCGCTCGATGAAACCTATTTGCCGCTCGAAATCGGCAAGAAGATCGTCACACACGATCTCGAAGCTGAGCCCATCTTTGCGCTTCTCGAACAACGGTACGGTATCGCGCTGGTCGAGGCGGAATATCGGCTGGAGGCAACCTCTGCCGACAGCGATGTCGCTGCGGCGCTTGGCGTCGAAGTGGGCAGCCCGATCTTCCTGATCGAACGCACGTCTTACAGTGCAGGCGATACGCCGGTTGACTATGAAAAGCTCCACTACAGGAGTGATCTGATCCAATTCACCACCCGCCTTGCCCGACGCAGACCAACTGGCGCTTGAGCAGGAGCCGGGAATGAACATCGAATTCAGCGCCTGGCTGTTTGGCGTGTCTCTAGGTGCGAGTGCTCTGGGTGGCACCCTTGGGATGGCCAGCGGCATCTTTATCGTACCCGTTTTGATAACTTTCGGGGGTGTTGATATTCATGGGGCCGTTGCCGCGGGCATCGTCTCAGTGATCGCGTGCTCCTGTGGCAGCGCCGCGCCGTTTCTCAGGGCCAGCCTGACTAACATACGTGTCGCGATCGTCCTGGAGGTGGCCACCACGCTCGGTGCGCTGACCGGTGTATTCCTTGCGGGCGTGCTGCCGGTGCCTTTTCTTTTCTTCCTTTTTGCCGTCGTTCTTTTGCTGTCGGCCTGGCAGATGATGGCCCGGCGGCGTGAGCCGACGAAGGCGTTGCAGAATGCCGGCGCGACGGATTGGGCCACAGCTTTGCGTCTGCATTCAAGCTACCCCGATGGAATATTCGGGCGCGATATCTCATACCGCGTGCACCGCATCCCGTTGGGTCTGGTCTTGATGTACGGCGCTGGCCTGATCTCCGCGCTTCTCGGTATCGGAAGCGGTGTACTTAAAATCCCTGCCATGGACACCGCCTTGCGGCTGCCTATCAAGGTGTCCTCCGCCACCACCAACTTCATGATCGGTGTGACGGCCGCGGCCAGTGGCGTTGCCTATTTCGCGCTTGGTGAAATCAATCCGTCTGTAGCCGGCCCGGTCGCCCTCGGCTCTGTGATCGGCGCGCTGCTTGGAGCGCGCTTTCTCATGGCTGTATCCAGCGAAAAGCTCAGGCTTGGCTTCGTCGTGGTGTTGGTCGCCCTGGCTGGACAGATGCTGCTTTCCGCATTCGGCGTTCACTGGGGAGGGCACGCAGCATGATGGCCGATCGTGCACGTCACCCCGAACTTGAGCGTGTTATCGCAAAGGTGCTCGATCGAGGTACCTGGATCGCGTCGGGGATCATTACCCTGGGGCTGGCGTTGGAACTTGTCGGCTGGCCGGGAATGCGGATCGTCATCGGCGGGATCACAATTTTCATAGCCCTGCCGGTGTTGCGAGTGATCATCATGCTGATCGTCTTTGTTCGCGAACGCGACTATCGCTTCGGTGTTATCGCTGCGCTTGTACTTGTGATTATTGCACTCGGTGCCGCGCTGGGCGTGCACATGGCCGGTGATATGCCCGGCTAGCAGACAGCGACGGCGCGCTTCGGAGGGTGTGTTATGGCAGAGACGCGATCGGGTCTGTCGGTGCTTCGCTTTGCGAACCCGGGGGAATTCAAAACCTGGCTTGCAAATCAACCACGCGACGCTGCGGGCCTTTGGATCAAGTTCGCCAAGAAGACAGCGACGAGCGCCACATTGACGAAGGCTGAGGCCATAGATGTCGCACTGTGCCACGGATGGATCGACGGCAAGATCGACAAATACGACGCCATGCATTGGCTCGTCCGCTTCACGCCGCGGAAGCCACGCAGCAAGTGGTCGGCGACGAATCGCAAGCGAGCGCTGGAACTTGTCAGGGAAGGCCGAATGCGTCCCGCCGGTCTTGCGCAAATTGAAGCGGCGAAGGCGGATGGCCGGTGGGATAGCGCCTATGCGCCGGCCAGCAGTGCCGAGATTCCTGATGACCTCCAGAAGGCATTGAACAAAAACCCGAAGGCTGCCGCATTCTTTGCGACGCTGAGCAGTAAAAACCGCTTCGCGATCCTGTACCGCATCGGCGCCGTCAAAAAGGCGGAGACGAGGACGCGCAAGATTGCGCAATTCGTGGCGATGCTTGAGAGCGGCGAAACGATACACGGGTGACGTGCGATCCGGTGCAGTGATCCATCGGAATCGCGTCACACTTGTAACTCCCACCGTTCGATATCCGGCGCTAACTATCGCATCGCCATAACGAGCGATGGGCAGCAAATAGAATAGCGCTTTAGCCCGAAGCCACGGGAACCCGCTTCAAATTGGGAGATTGAACGACCATGATCACATCGTCGGAGAAAGACCGCAACGGCGGAGAGCTCGCCATGAACACACCACCGATTGTGTCGCCACAAGAGTGGGAGGCTGCGCGCGAGCAGCTTCTCGTCAAGGAGAAGGCCCTGACCCGCGCCCGTGACGCGCTGGCCGCCGAGCGGCGACGGATGCCGTGGGTTGCGGTGGAAAAGGCCTATGCGTTCGACGGGCCGAAGGGCAAAGCGAGCCTGCTCGACCTGTTCGAGGGCCGCCGCCAGCTGATCGTCTACCGCGCCTTCTTCGAGCCCGGGGTGCATGGCTGGCCGGAGCATGCCTGCATCGGCTGTTCGCTGGGGGCCGACCAGGTCGCCCACCTCGCGCACCTGAACGCGCGCGACACCACCCTCGTATATGCCTCGCGTGCGCCGCAGGCCGACATCGCGCGCCTGAAGGCGCGGATGGGCTGGGAAATCCCCTGGGTCACCATCACCGACAGCTTCGACGCCGACTTCGGCGTGGATGAATGGCACGGCCACAACGCGTTCATCCGCGATGGCGAGCGCATATTCCGCACCTATTTCATCAACAGCCGCGGCGACGAGGCGATGGGCACCATCTGGAGCTATCTCGACATGACGGCGCTCGGGCGTCAGGAGACGTGGGAGGACTCGCCGCAGGGCTATCCGCAGAGCCGGCCATACAAATGGTGGAACTGGCACGAGAGTTACGTCCCCGACGCTGCGCCCGACCCGAAATGGGTCGCGGTGTCGGACGCCGGAGAGGCGGCCTTTCGGGAACGCAACGGCTAGCGTGCAGGGTTGGATCAGCCTTGCCGGGAAACCGTTAGTCGCCCATCACGCGGCGTCGTGCCGAACATGGTCTTGTAAGCACGGCTGAATGCCGCCTCGGATTCATATCCGATGGCGTGTGCGACCTCGCTCACCGGAAGGTTTGATCCTCGCAGCAAATCGAACGCCATCGCCAGGCGCCAGCGATGAACATAGCGCAAAGGTGCTTCTCCGGCTGTCGCCTGGAATAACTCGGCGAAGCGCGACCGCGACATTCCGGCGATCGACGCCAGGCCTTCGACAGACCAGTTCCTGGCGGGATCGCGATGGATCGCGGCGACGGCCCGGCTGATCCGCGCGTCGGCAAGCGCCCCGATCCAGCCCTGACGGGGCCCAAGCGACTTCGCCCAGGTCCGGATGCTGCGGATAATCAGGACATCGATCAGGCGCGAGATCATCAGCGCGGCCCCTGGCTCCCTGGCCGCATGCTCGACGAGCAGGAATTGCGCGACATCACGGATCAGGAGTGCGGACTGATCGGTATCCTTGGCGATGTGAATGACATGTGGCAGCAGCCCCAGTAACGGCGAAACCCCGCTCTTGTTTTCGAACTGAAAGGTCGCGCTGATGGTTCTTGCCGCGATCGCGCCCCGCCCATGTTCGAGTAACGAAATGTCTGCGCCTGAAGCCTCGACCTGAAGCGGAGCTTCCATCGCCGCGTCCGGTCGACCGCCGTCGCTGAGCCTGTAGGTCGCGGGATGCGGCAACACCACGATGTCGCCGGCGGAAAGCTTCAAAGGCGCTCGGCCCTCGACGGAGATACGCAACTCGCCTTCCTGAACCACATGGAACCAGGCCGCCCCGCGCTGGAATTCGACGTTGAACCCGGAGCGGAATTCGGTTGCCAACACCCGCTCGCCGCTGAGCTGAACGAACCTCAGAATGTCGGAAAGCAGATCGGTATGTGGCTGCAAATCGGACGCTGGGGCAAGAACTCCGTCGTTGGCGTCATGGGGTTTCAAGCAGGGATCCTCTAGTTACGGGCTCAAGCGAATTCGACCGCAGAGCCATGTGACAGCTGAATTGGACCGGGGGCTACGACGCCCAAAACCATTTCACAAAACGGCGGATGGAAGAAACGCGACTTTGCGGAAACGCCTGCCCATTCTCCGGACCCGCGTCCGTTACCTTAAGGAACAATCGATGCGAAATCTTCTCCTCTCAACCGCGACCGTCCTGCTGGCCGGAGCGGCCTTTGCCGTCCCGGCCCGATCGGCTCAGCTTCCCAAGGGAGCGGCTCACAACATCGTGCTCGTGCATGGCGCCTTCGTCGACCAGTCGAGCTGGAAGCCTGTTGCCGATATCCTCACCAGGAAAGGCTACCGCGTCACGCTCGTCGAAAATCCGCTCACGTCGCTGGCCGCCGATGTCGACGCCACCAGACAGGCGCTGGCGAAGCAGGACGGCAAGACCGTTCTGGTTGGCCACTCCTGGGGCGGCGTGGTCATCACGCAGGCCGGCAACGATCCCAAGGTCTCGGCGCTGGTCTACGTTTCCGCATTTGCGCCCGACGTCGGAGAATCGCTGGCGACGCTGTCCGCGGGCGGTCCGCCAACCGAAGGCACCAAGGCAATTCGTCCCGACGACAAGGGCTACCTCTACATCGATCCCAAGGTGTTTCCTTCGGCGGTGGCGGCTGACCTGCCTCTGAAGACTGCCGAAGCCCTGGCCAACTCCCAGCTTCCGTTGAATCACACGGCGTTCGAGGCGCCGGTCGATACCGCAGCGTGGCACGACAAACCGACGTTCTATGTGATCAGCACCAGGGACAAGGTGCTCGCACCCGAGGTCCAGAAGATGTTCGCCGCCAGGATCAAGGCGCAGACGACGGAGGTTGCCGGCAGCCATGCCTCCCTCGTCGTCCACGCGGACGAGGTCGCTGCGGTCATTGAAAAGGCCGCGCTCGCGAAGTGACGAAATCGCTCCCGGTGCCTTGGTGCCGGGAGCTTCCACGCCTGCACCGCGATCCGCCCATCGACGAGGTCAAGGGCGCAACGCGTCAGCGTACTTTCGTCCCGCGCGTTCGCTTGCCATCAGTGCTTCGGTTTCTGTCGGTAGCGTCCGGGCGTTTCTTCACGTGATCGATGAAGGCTCGCAGTTTCGGCATCATTTGATGGCGGCTGGGATAGTAGAGAAACACGCCCGGCGCCATTGGCGCGAACGGCTCCAGCACGCGTACGAGTTTTCCCGCTTGCATTGGACCGGCAGCGATCGGCCCCGGCACCTGAGCAAGCCCCATGTCTTCCATGGCCGCGCCAAGCATGGTCGGAAAATCGCGGGTGATCAGCGGTCCCGAAACGATCGCCTCGATCGGCGTGTTGCCGTTGACAAACGACCAGGGCCCGATCGATCCGTTCGCGCGGCGAATGCGCAGGCAAGCATGCTGACGCAGATCGTCGATCCGTTCGGGCCGTCCTCGCCGGCGCAGATATTCCGGGCTGCCGACCACCACGAACGGGAAGGGCGGCGTCAGCCGGACCGCGACCATGTCTGCTGCGATGAACTGGCCGAGCCTGATGCCGGCGTCAAATCCTCCGGCCGCGATATCGACCAGTTCCTCGGTCGCGGCGATCTCCACCTCGACGTCGGGAAAGGCCTGGCAGAAGGATGCGATCAGCGGCTCCAGCAAGGTCGGCACCACAGACCGCGGCACCGTGAGGCGCAGCAGTCCGGCCGGTCGCTGCCCAAGGTCACGCGCGGCTTCGCTCGCGGCGACCAGCTCCTCGAAGGCCGGCTTTGCGCGCGAAAGGAACCGCTCGCCGGCTTCGGTCAGGCCGACACTGCGCGTTGTGCGCACGAAAAGTGCCGCGCCGACACGGGCCTCGAGTGCGCGCACGGCCTGGCTGATCGCCGACGGCGTCACCCCGAGTTCCGCCGCTGCTTTGCGAAAACTGCGGTGCCGGGCAACGCTGAGGAACGCCTCGACGCCGTCCAGCGCGCTTTGCCTGATTGTGAAGTTCTGCTTCATAACCCGCCAACATTATCGCGGATAGTCGATCGGGGAAAGCGGCCGTACGTTTCACCCGCAAATCAGGAGTTGGGCCGAAGGCGGTGTTTGAAGCCGCGGCAATCAACATTCGAGGAAAAGACAAATGTCGCCGGGAACGCATATTCCAGATTCATCTCGTGCTCGGTTATGTCGCGTGGCTGCTCTGCTTTCGCGCGTACATCTGGCCGAGGCTCAGGTCGGCGGACCCGGTCGAGGCGCAACGCGCCATCGCGACCCTGCACAGTTTTCGCTTCTTCGGCCTCGCTTTCATGATCCCGGGTGTCGTCGGCCCCGATTTGCCGGCCAGCTTCGCCACGTTCGCCGCTTACGTGGATTTTGCGACCGGGCTGCTGGCCATCATGGCGCTGCTCACGGTGAGAATACGTCCGCTGTTCTGGGCATTTATCGTCGCTTTCAATCTGGTTGGGGCGGCCGACCTCATCCTCAATTATTATCACGCCGTCCAGATCGGCCTTCCTGCTGTCGCGGGGCAGTTCGGCGCTACCTACATAATCCCGATCATCTACGTGCCCTTGCTGATGATCACGCATGTGGCCGCGTTCTATTTGCTGCTGCGTCCCAGGGCGGCGCAGGTCGCAGGGTGGATCAGCCCAACGGGGTCCGCACAAAGCGCGGCCCGATGACAGGCTGCGGCGTGATCCACCAGGTCCTTTCGTCACGTCGTACGCGCGATGGCGGGCCACGCTTGCGCTGACCCGCCCTGCGGCCTGCGGCCATTGCCGAAATGGCCGGTCGATGCGTCGGAGCGTGAAGCGGTGTTGTTGGTCCTGCTCCTTCAGGCGCGAGATCGAGCGAGATGCCTTCTCGCACGGGTTGCAAGGGTAGTCGTCCTCTGGCCATCCGGAGTGTCATCAATATCTTGTGGCGCTCGAAAAGCGAGCCCCTACAAAAGGGCGTGAGGGGAGTGATCTTGCCTTCTTTTGGGCACCTGTGAGGAGGAAGCTCACCGTGTAACAAAGGATTGCCAATTCTCCCGTAACGGGCCAGCGGCCACCGCAGGGGACGGGCTGCAATGACGGATCGATCCCACGAGATGCCGCAGGACCAGGACCTGCGTAACCTCGTTCGCATTATCTCAGCCTGCACATTGGGCCTCTGGTCGTTTGCAGCAGGTTTGCTGATCGGGGTCTTTCTGTTTTCGTGATCGAAAACCTGCCCCAGCCGCCGAATTGTTTTAGCTCGCAGGGTGGATTAGCCCAACGGGTCCGCGCAAAGCGCGGCCCGATGACAAGCTCCGGCGTAATCCACCACGTTCTTTCGTTGAGTCGTTCTCGTGATGGCGGGTTACGCTTTCGCTAACCCGCCCTACGGGCTCTGTCGAATAGATGGATGTCCCTTCCGACTCTTTGTTTCTCTCCGTTGTTACGGTGGTTGCAACCAATGGCAAAAGCTTTGTAAGCGGGCCAGCACGCGCCTCAGGGCTCAACGTTAGTTTCCGCGCCGCCGTGCGTACTCGACTAGCCGCTGGTGCCTGCGGTCCTTTCGTAAGCTCGGCATCACTTGTGCTATGGCTTCCAAAGATTGGCCCAGTTCGCCGGGTGCCCAAGGCTGATCAGCCAGGATCGCATCGAGCAAACGCAATGCAGCCTCCGGGAATCGGGCATTCAATCCGGACGCATGCAGCCGATGCACAACGTAGTGGGGCTGCTCTGATCGGCCGCAACCAATCCACAACCGTAGCCATGGCCGAAGGAAACTCGCCGCCTGCCGCGATACACATTAGAGCCAGCGTTTCGGCAATACTGTTTGACGCAAGGGCGCGTGACTTGGGCCACACCTGTTGCCAGAATGGTTGGACTCTATTTCTCCAGTAGTCTTCGCATTGTCCGCCAGCGCTTTCGAGAGCCTGCGACAGTGCGCGCGCCACTTCCTGCAATCCTTCTTGCGGTAACACAGCGATGGCTGCCTGGAAGTCCGCCCACGTATATCCTTCGATGGGGGCCAATGCGGCATAGGTGAGGAATGCTGCGAACTGGCGGCCGTGCTCACCAAGGTCCTCGTAATGATGTGCTGTGGAAAGGAATTGCGATTTGAAAGCGATCATGAGCGGCTGATACAGCCTCGGCGACCAAAGGAAACCTTCCCAAGTAGCCCTGGCTTCAACCGAACTGCGTGTCCAGTCGAGCAAGGGCAGCATGTGTTTTTCCGTCCAGGCGCGATCTACCCGGAACAACGCAATCAGTCGCGATGCCAGCAACACACGTCCGTGTCGAAATCTCTCGATTTCGACATCGCACATTTGCGTGAAAAAGGGCTCAATACCCTTCGGCAGCAGATCGTTGTCGTTAGGTTTGCGATTAAGCCAAAAATTCAGCAGCGCCTGCGCGATGTGGCCAATCGGATGGTTGATAGCCTCGGTAACCGGTTCGTTGATCGGTTTGTCGTTTTGACGAATACCGGTTTTTGGTTCTAGGAGAAACGCTAGCACGCGCCTGCAAAGGTCCAGCAGGATCATTTCGTGGCGGTCAATTACCTTGGAGGCAGCCTCCATCCACCAAGTGATGCTTTGCGCATTTTCTCGCATAATCGCGTCGGGCATGTCCTTCACCAAAGGTGCCGCATAGCGCCACGAGCGCAGGACTAGGCGTTCCTCGCTCCAAGCTTGCAGGGCATCTCTCCATCGCTCTGCTGGCCAGAGGTGTTCTTTGGACAAGTCACACAGGGCAAAGAAACTATGAAAAAAGCGAGCGCGACAGGTCTCCCGCCAAGTGTCTTCATAGTGAGGTTGCCGCTCACGCGGTGGCTGTTTGAGCCATAGGACCAAGTCCGCTCGGTTCCGGGGCGCGATATCCACATCGCGACTAGCTTCATAGTCTGGGTCGCCAGTACCGCTCATCCAATGAGAGAATTCGTCCCGTTCATCGTCGGCCAATCGCCATTTGGGATTTGCCGCTGAAAGATCGCCGATGCGGCCTGAAGCGGCCTCGCCGAGCTGACCGCCGCTTTCTCGCAGTTTGGCAAGATGCAGCCAGACCGACTGATCAACCAGCGAACGCCAGTGCTCAGGTTCGAGGTCATCCCGATACATGTGCCGGGGTGGACCGGAAAGAATTGCCGTTTCCAATGTAGTCCGGGCTTCTGGCGAGAGCTTTGCCCCTTGCTGCACCAGCAAACGCAACGTTTCTCGTCGCGTGCCCACAGACCACAGCCACCACGCGTCATGGGATACCAGCCACTCGACCCACTGCGCGGGATCAATGCAATCGGCTCGGCTGGCGGCAAACAAGGCGAGTCGCTTGAACGTCGGATACGGCACATCGAACCATCCCAACGCTATCCGGCGAGCGCGCTCCGGGTCGCTGTCTCTCGTCGCCAGCCACGCGTCGCGCAGTAGTTCGATCAACGCCACCCAGTCGCGGTATCCCCGGTTTTGCCAATGCAGGCTGATCGATGGCAAATCCCAATGCGAACGATCCTCTCGATCATTTGCCTCACCCAACTCGCCCAGCAAATCTAGTGCGTCGCGCAGCAATTGCTGAAAGTCATCGAGTAGCGCCGGCAACATTGCTCGCCAGCGCTCGTCCGCCAGATCGCGAAGAGAGGAATGTACATGGTCGGCGAACAGCACCAGTTCCCAACCCACCAATTGCTTGACGCGCGTGGGCTCTTCTGTACTTTCTTCCGCCGCGCCCCAGCGAAACGGCTTTTTCAACGCCACTTTGGGCGACAGTAACTCGCGCAGTTCCAATCGCAGCGTAGCCGTGAGCCCATCGCGTTTCAGCCGATCCTTCCAGAGGTAAAGGTCCGGCTCACGCCATGATGATTTCACCCGCCCGGTGAGCAGCAAGCGCCATAGCGTTTGCATCAGACGCCCAGGAATGGCGTTGGGCGCTTGGGAGCGGATATCGTCGAGCTCGGCCGTCTTTCCCTCGCGTTCCAAGCGTGCGAAGTCGTTCAACTGTTGCTCAATCAGCCACGCCCAGCGACCGTGCATCTGACCTCCTCGCTGCGCTAGCCAGATGATTAGCGCCGGGTCATTCAGATGCCGAACTAGCCAGCGAGCCAAATGGAACATCACGTCGTCCCATGGGTTGCCAGCAACGCCAGGTGACACCAATGCCATCCACGGCGCATGCCGATACGGCGCAGGGCGCCGGATCAGGCTGAACCGCAGCTTGTCGTCCACGTCGGCGCGCGGCGGAACGCCGAAGCGATTTAAGTCGCCGTGCAGATAGCGTTCCTCCGAGAACGCCTCCAGCCAATCGAGCGCCGGTACAGGATTGAAGTCCGCGAAGCGTTTGGCGGGCAACCCCGATTTATGGGACAGCGCCCAAAGCATTCGCCCCACGAAGTCGTCCTGCTGAGTGCTGCCGGAAGGGCGTGCTAGGGCATAGTCAACGATGATGCGCTCTTTGCCGAGGACGCCATCCCGATAAGTTTCGGCCCATGCCTTTAAGGTTTTGTGCAACGCCGAATGATCGTGGCCGCCAACGGGGACCTCATAGAGGATTGGAGTGACGCCCTTGGCCTCCCATTCAATCGTCTTGGAGTGCTCCTGTCCGGGCAAGTAGTCGCCCAATGCGTAGGCCTGCGGGGTGAGTTCGCCCAGCATCCGGTCGGCGGCCAACGCATCCATCATGTAGCGCAGCACCGGATCGTTGATGCTGTAACCGACAAAGCAAACCACGTAATTTCGGAACAGCTCGCTGACAAAGCGAGCCGCCCAGCGCTCGGTCAGGTAGGCGAGGCCGAAGTCGCCGCTGGTGAGCACCAGCCGGTGCAACGCACTGTCGTCCGCCTTGTTGGGTAGCACGCCGTGCAGGTAGACCAGCCCATTCCAGCGGCTGTTTTTAGGTATGGGCAGCATTGGCGCTGCATAAGCCTGGAAGGCCTTTCCGGGACGCTTTCCCACTCGCTCGAAAACGCGGTCGAAGTTGGTGGTGACGAGGCGGATAGACCCCTCACGACAGCGAGCAAGCTCTAGTAAGGCCACATGCGTATCAGTCGCACCCTTGCGACGCCACTTAGGTCGCAAAGCATCCGCTAGTCTTTGACGAACGGCGACTTGTTGCCCGGGCAGGCGCTCTCGAGCAGATCCAGCGTGGCATCGAATTGATCTCGCGCGTAGGCATCCTGCTCAATGTCCGAACGCGTTGTACCGACGCGCTGATAAATCTCATCCACCAGCCCCTTAAAGCCCGGTAACCCTGCTGGATAGGAAATACCTGCGCCGCAGAAAAAAACCACCCGGCCTTCTTCGTGCGCTTGCAAGAGGGGATCGGGAATATCCGGGCCGTTGGCGACAAATTGCATGGTCAGGTTGACCTACATTGGGGTCGGTAGAAGCTCAACCGGAAATTCGTTCCACAAACCCGCAACGTTCCATTTTAGAGGGATTCCGGTTGTTTCCGGAGATGTCAGCGCGGGTTAATGCTGTGGTCTTGGCCGTAGCGACCGTCGAGGGAATTCCAGGCGGAGCCCAGGCAGGTAGCATCGATCCTACAGGCTGAGTTGGCGCGATAAGGCTGCTAAGACGAGCTAATCGTTGATACGCGGAAAAAGTGACGCTTCGCCCAATCAACCTGTCGGTTCCACCCCATCCCATTCGTCTTCCATCCGGAGAGAGCTTCATGGGAGACCAGAAATGACCAATTCTACCTATCGCTGGGTCATCGTCGCGGCGGGCGGCGTGTTGGGGTGTGTCGCGGCCGGCGGCATGTTTTCGCTGCCGGTTTTCCTTCAGCCGATCGCGCGCGATACCGGCTGGTCCGTCACCGGCGTGTCCAGCGCCATGACGATCGGCTTCCTCGCGATGGCGTTCACCAGCATGATCTGGGGCACCTTATCCGACCGGCTCGGGCCGCTGCCGGTGGTGCTGACCGGGTCGATCGTGCTGGCGGCAAGCCTCGCGCTGGCCAGCCGGGCGTCGTCGCTGTTCTCGTTTCAAATCCTGTTCGGGGTGTTGATCGGCGGCTCGGCCGCCGCGATCTTTGCGCCGATGATGGCGTGCGTCACCGGCTGGTTCGACACCCATCGCAGCCTCGCGGTCTCGCTGGTTTCGGCCGGCATGGGGATGGCGCCAGTGGTGATGTCGCCGCTCGCCGCCTGGCTGGTCTCGCACCATGACTGGCGGACCTCGATGCAGGTCATGGCCGTCGTCGTCGCCGCCATCATGATTCCGGTCTCGCTGCTGGTGCGCCGCCCGCCGGCGATCGAGCGCGGGGACTTGGCCGCGGGCGGCGAGGGCGCGCCTGAGATGTCGCTCTCGCAAGCGTTGCGCTCGCCGCAATTCATCATCCTGCTCGCGACCAATTTCCTGTGTTGCGCCACGCATTCGGGACCGATCATTCACACCGTGAGCTATGCGGTCACCTGCGGGATCCCGATGATGGCCGCGGTCACGATCTACAGCGTCGAGGGGCTGGCGGGGATGGGCGGCCGTATCGCGTTCGGCCTGCTCGGCGACCGTTTTGGCGCCAAGCGCGTGCTGGTGTCGGGCCTGCTCGCGCAGGCGTTCGGCGCGTTGGGTTACGTTTTCGTGCGCGAACTGGCCGCGTTCTACGCCGTGGCGGCGCTGTTCGGCTTCATCTATGCCGGCACCATGCCGCTCTATTCGGTGCTCGCGCGCGAGAATTTTCCGCTGCGGATGATGGGCACGGTGATCGGCGGCTCAGCGATGGCCGGCAGCCTCGGCATGGCGACCGGGCCGGTCGCCGGTGGGTTGATCTACGACACCTTTGCCAGTTACGCGTGGCTCTATATCGGCTCCTGGGCGGTTGGATGTGGCGCCTTCCTGATTGCGTTGACGTTCAGGCCGTTTCCCAAAGGTAGGAGAATCAGCGTGAGGCCCAGCCTGCGCCGATGGGGCTAGCTAAATCGAGAAGTGCGCACGGCGAGCGGATCGTGCCCGCCGGGCAAATCAGACGCGTTCGGCAAAATGAATGTCCAGTCCTGAAGCGAAAAATATTCCGCTTTTGGCTTTGCTGAAATCAACTTTAAAAATCCGCCGTCCCGCCTCACAGAGGGGCGGCTCGCGATCGTCACGAACGCGGGGCGGGATGCGGTGGACGCAGGCGGTGCTTCTGACGAGGGCACGGGCTTGCGGACGGCGAAGCCGTGTGGTCCTGACGCCCCGACGCTGGCGTCAAGTCGGTGGAGCAATCTACCGGCGACGGTGGCAAAAGAGCCCGGTCACCGAGGAGAGCGCGGAGGAAACCGTTAAAACCATTGCGCGGGGAAAGCCGGATGGATCCGGTGAACCTGTGGTGACTAACGCGCGTGTTTACTACCCACCACGCGCGGCTACGGGTGCATCGGACACCCGGCTTTCCCTGCGCCCTCTGTTTTTAGAGGGAGGAAATTCTTGCACAACCCGGGCGCACCACGCCGCGGGATCGAACCCGCGCACGTGCTGTTTGAAATTCTTATGATGATGGCGACAGGCCTGCTCAGCCGGCCGCAGGCTCCGCCTGACGGCGCACAAAGAAAGACTCGCGGCTGGCTTCCGCCGATTTGGCGGTGGCGCGGATGCGAAGCAGGTCCTTGCGCGAGACCAGACCGACCAGGCTTGGCGTGTCGCGGTTGACGATCGGGACCCGGCCGACATCGGCGGCCACCATGCGGTCGGCAAGGTGAGATACCGGTTCATCCGCATAGCCGACAACCAGCGAGGAATCCGACGCGCGATCGAACAGGGTTTCGTCGCCGTGCGGGCTTTCCGCCCGCCAGCGCAGCACGTTGGCCCGGCTCACCATGCCGACCACGACATCGTCGGCGCCGACGATCGGATAGGATTTATGGTGATGGCCCGCATCGGCGAAAAAGGCGAGGGCCTCGTCGATCTTCATCGCCGCCGGCAGGGTGTCGACCTTGGACACCATGACCTCGGCGACGCGCAGGAGCTCGAACGGATCGACGCTGTATTCGCGGACCACATGCTGGCCGCGCCTGGCGATCTTCTCGGTCAGGATCGAACGCTTGAGCAACAGCACGGTGACGGCATAGGCCGCCCCGGTGGCCAGCAGCAACGGCTCCAGCAGCGCGAAATCGCCGGTCAGCTCGACGGCAAACAGGATGCCGGTGAGAGGCGAACGCATGGTGCCGCCCATCATCGCCGCCATGCCGACCAGCGCCCATGCGCCGGAATCGCCCGGCAGATATTGACCCTCGAGCCAGCCGGCGCATCCCCCGAAGATCAGGAGCGGCGCGAGCACGCCGCCGGATGTGCCCGAGGCCAGCGCGACGATCCAGATGATCGACTTCACGACGAGGATCAGCGTTACTTCGCGCACACCGACATGGCTGCCGAGCAGATCGGCGATCACGTCATAGCCGACGCCGAGTGCGCGCGGCTCGATATAGCCACCGAGCCCGACGGCCAGGCCACCGATCGCGGGCCACCACATCCAGTGGATTGGCAACTTGGCGAACAAATCTTCCGCCTTGTAGAGCAGGCCGGTGACGAGGCCCGATTGCAGGCCGGCCACGATGCCGACGCCGATACAGGGGAACAGCCCCCACCATGGCAGATCGAGATGGCCGGCGAACGGAAACAGCGCGCCGTGGCCGAGCAGCAGCGGACGCCAGGTGACGGATACCGTGCAGGCCGCGATGACCGGAAGCAGGCTGCGCGGCTTCCATTCGAACAACAGAAGCTCGACCGCCAGCAGCACCGCCGCAATCGGTGTGCCGAAGATCGCCGTCATGCCGGCGGCGGCGCCCGCCACCAGCAGGGTCTTGCGCTCGGCGGCGCTGAGGCTGAAGCATTGCGCGAACAGCGAACCGAGGGCGCCGCCGGTCATGATGATCGGGCCTTCCGCACCGAACGGCCCTCCGGTCCCGATCGAGATCGCGGACGACAGCGGCTTGAGCACGGCCACTTTGGGCTGCATGCGGCTGCCGCCGATCAGGATTGCCTCGATGGCTTCGGGAATGCCGTGGCCCCGGATCTTCTCGGAGCCAAAGCGCGCCATCAGCCCGATGGCGAGGCCGCCGATCGCCGGCGCCACGATCATCCACAGGCTGGGTTTAAGATGGGCGAGCGATATGGTTTGCGAACTGAGCGTCTGCAACCAGACCAGGTTGGTGACGAGGGCAATCGCCCGCAACAGCACCCACGCCGCCGCCGCGCCGCCGGTGCCGACAACGATCGCCATCGCGATGAGCATGAGAACACGGCGATCGGTGGTGAAGTCACCAAGGCGAGGCAGCAGGTGCCCCGTCTTGGCATGGGCGGGCGGGGTGGGTTGCATAATGGTTCCTGATTTGGGGTGGCCGGGCGTTCGGCCAACTCGACAGTGCGGCTTGCGAAGCGTGATTTATATCGCACTGCGATATAAATCAACGGACGATCATGCATGGGAGCACGGCCGAGCAGGACATATCACGCCGTTGCGATCAGCCGCCGCGCGCTGCAGAACCTCGCTTCGGCCGGCGGATCGCCCGCACCTTGCCGCTGCTGCCGCCGCCGCAGAAGAACCGATCGCCGCCATCGGATTCGAGCCCCGACACCGCCGTGCCGGCGCGGCATGTCGAGCTTCTCCAGCACTTCTCCCGTTTGGGGATCGATCCGCCTCACGTCGCTCTCTTCACTTTCCCATGTGGCGTGCCAGAGTTCGCCGTCGATCCAGGTGACCCCGGTGACGAAGCGGTTGGATTCGATGGTGCGAAGTATCGCGCCCGTTTCCGGATCGACCTGATGGATTTTGCGGTCGCGATACTGCCCGACCCAGAGCGTTCCCTTCGGCCCAGGCGAGGCCGGAGTCGCCGCCACCGCCCGGCGCCGGGATGGTCGCGAGCACACGGCCGGTCTTCGGATCGATCTTCTGGATGCGGTCTTCGGCGATCTGAAACAGATGCTCGCCGTCGAAGGCCGTTCCTGCATGCGCGGCGACATCGATCGAGCGCAGCGTGTTCCCGTTCGCGGGATCGAAGGCGTTCAGCTTGTCTCCGGCAGCGATCCAGACCTGCTGGCCGTCATAGGTGACGCCATCGACGCGGTCGACGCCCGGAAAGGGCCCGTATTCCCTGAGGATTTCGGCGGCGGCTGTTTCATGCGTATTCTCCATGCGTTTCCAATCGGTGCGGAAACCGTTCTAGTCGCTCGGCAGCGGACCGGGGAGTAACAAGGTTGTCGGGAATCCCGGCACCGGCGGCGTCATCCAGCGCCGCGCCCGGCCGCGGCCGAACGACTGCACTTTGCCTGCGGCCGCCAAGCTGGTCGAGCGCCCGCTGCACCGTGCGCGGGCTCGTTCCAAGCGCAATCGCCAGCGCCGAACTCGACCACGACTCGCCGTCGGCGAGAAAGGCGAGCACCGCCGCATGCGGCTCCTCGACCGGCGGCGCCAGCACGACGATCTCGCGCGCGCGGCGCGGCGCCAGCACAAAGCCTCGCTTCGTCGCGCTCACGTCCGCCAGCGGCCGCAGCTCGGCGCGAAGCCGCCCGATCTCGACCCGCAACCGCGCGCGATGCGATTCATCGGCGTGCTTCGCCCGGAAGGCGCGCGCGACGCAGCGTGTCCCTCGGCACGTCGCCGGGCCACGCTTCGCCGAGCGCGCGGGCCAGCGCGAACAACACCGGGCGCGTCGCCAGCGAGACCACCGTGCCTGCGTCACGCACGACATAACGGCAGGCGTCCACGACGAGCGCCTTCGACGCCAGCAGCGCTTCGACGTCCTCGAGCAGCAGGAGCCGCTCCTCGCCACGCGCGATCAGGCGCGCCGCGGGCGTGTTCAGCACCAGGGACGCGCTTTCGACTTCCGCCGTCAGCGCGGGAATATTGGCGTCGCGCGCCGCGCGCTCGGCCCGGGCGAGTGCCGCGCGCGCCGTCTTCGTCTGCAGGCGCCGCATCGCGATGCCCGCGACCACCAGTTCGTGGGCGGTCCTCGACGCGGGCGGGAAGGGCGCGGGGTCGAGTTCGGCAACGGCCTGCTCGGCCTCGTCGAGGCGGCCGATCAGGAGCAGGCGTCGGATCCGCGAGATTGCGCGCATGCGCGGCATTGACGCGGTCGCCATGCGCCTCGAGCGTCACCCGCGCGGCGTCGAGTGCCTTTGCAGGCCAGCCGAGATCGCGGGAGACGAGTGCGATCTCGGCCTCGGCGACGACGCACCTCGCGCGGGCCACGGCCTCTTTCGGACCGAAGGCGCGCGCGGCGCGCCGCAGCAGCGCCTTGGCTCGGACGAGGTCGCCGAGCTGCGCCATCGCGATGCCTCGCAGCGCGAGCGCCGGCGCGTCGTCGCGCAGGGCGACCCGTTTCAGTGCGCCGAGCGGATCACCCGCCGCGAGCGCGCGCGCCGCGGCCGTGATCAGCGAGTCCATCGGAATCCCGTCACACTTGTCACTCCCACTCGTTCGACTAGCCAGCGGCAGCTCTAGAGGTCACGTATCTCTGACGATCCTCCAACGTCTCACAGCCGTCATCGACGGGCAGCATGGGACTGTGTTCCGTCGGCACGGGCCACGAAGGACCAAGGAGCAGAACAATGACGCGACACATGACCGGGACACGCGAAGAGTGGCTGGCCGCGCGGCTCGAACTGCTCGAGGCAGAGAAGGATCTCACGCGGCGCAGCGACGAGTTGGCGCAGCAGCGGCAGGAGCTGCCGTGGGTACGGATCGACAAGGAGTACCGGTTCGAGACCGACGAGGGCAGCGCCGCGCTGGCCGATCTCTTCAGAGGGCGCTCGCAGCTGCTCGTCTATCACTTCATGTTCGGGCCCGACTACAAGGCGGGATGTCCGTCCTGCTCGTCGATCGCGGACGGATTCAACGGCTTCGCCGTTCACCTGGCGAACCACGACGTCACGCTTTCGGCGGTGTCGCGGGCGCCGCTCGCGAAGCTGCAGGCCTACAAGCGGCGGATGGGATGGACGTTTCCCTGGGCGTCCTCGTTCGGCAGCGACTTCAACTCCGACTTCAACGTCTCGTTCACCGAGGAGCAGCAGCGCGAGGGCGGCATCGAATACAACTACCGGCGCGGCCGGCCATGCGATGGACGCGCGGGACCGGAGTTCCGCAGCGAAGCGCCGGCGGCCAATGCGCGGCGACGCATGCGGAACCGACTTGCCCACCTACGCGCGCGACCGGCCGGGCATGAGCGCGTTCGTGCGCGAGGACGGCGTCGTCTACCACACCTATTCCACCTATGCGCGCGGACTGGACGGTCTCTGGGGCATGTACCAGTGGCTCGACCGCGCGCCCAAGGGACGCAACGAGACCGGCATCTGGTGGCGCCGCCACGACGAATACGACAAGCGTTGAGCGAAGCCGTGACGGTCGCTTCCGAAACGGCAGCGTGGCCGTCCGCAATGCAGCCGACTGGCTGTGCCTCGCGGCCGCGCCGACCTTCGCCATCATGGCGCTGCTGACGGGTGTCTTGGTGGCGGACCTGCGGACATGCTTTGTTCAGCCGCGCAACACGCTTCGCCGCTGAGCGGAATGGTCCCGATGTATCTGCTGATGAGTGCGTTCCATTCGGCGCCCTGGCTGAAGCTGATCTCCAGGCGAGAGAGCGGCGAGCGCCGGTCCTGATCCGGCGTTCGCCAGGCTTCGGTCAAAACCGCTCGTTGACCATCTCTTCGCTCTTGGCCCAGAGCGCCCTGGCGCGCTCGGGATCGAGCGCGTAGCGGCGGACGCCGCTGCGGATATTGAGCGCGCCGCCATCTTCAACGACATCGGCGACGTGACAATCCTCGCAGTAGCGGCCGCCTACGTCTACGGCCGGGGCAACGACACCTGCCCAAACGGAGGTTGCGGCACCCTGTGGATTTGTCTTCCATTCGAAGGCGGGCTCGGCCAGCCTTCGATCGGCGGCGTTGATCGCGTCGACCATCTGCTGCAACGCTTGGGGCTTCATGTGGCGGCCCAGTTCGGTCCGGATGCCGCCGGGATGCACGGCTGTCGCACGCACACCCTGATCCCGGTGACGACGGTCGAATTCGACCGTGAACAGGATGTTGGCCGTCTTCGAACGGCCGTAGGCAACGAATTCCTGGTAGGGGCTGTGTTCGAAATTTGGATCCTCAAGATCGACGTCGGAGTACCGGTGCCCGGCGGAGGACAAATTCACCAGGCGTGACCCCGGCTTGAACAATGAAGCGATCCGGTTGACCAGCACGAAGTGGCCAAGATGGTTCGTTCCGAACTGGGTCTCGAAGCCGTCCGTGGTGACGCCCTTCGGGCAGGCCATGACCCCGGCGTTGGCGATGACCAGATCGAAGGGTTTGCCGATAGTGAGCAGGGCGTTGGCGCAGGCCCGCACACTCGCGAGCGATGACAAGTCGAGCTCCAGCAGCTCCAGGCCGCCTCCGGGACCGGCCTGGGCGCGGACCTGTTCGGTTGCCGCGTGCGCCTTGTCGATATCGCGCACGGCTCCGACGACCTGGGCGCCGTGGGCGGCCATGGCGCGGGCGGTTTCGACCCCGAGACCCGCTGAAACGCCGGTGATCAGGATGCGTTTGCCGGTGAGGTCAACACCATTGAGAACCTCGTCAGTCGTGGACGTAGCACCATAAAATTCGGCCATGCGGGTCTCCTTTCATATCCTGCTTGCCCGCCGCGATTGCGGTGGCGCCATCGCCCGGCTATAAACGGAGGACAGCTCCGATTATATACGGAGTGGCCCTCCGCTTATCAAGGGTGGAAGAATATCCGTATGAATGCAGGCAACGGCTCAATTAGCGCGACAGTGCGCTCACGGTTGGCGTCGATCTGCGTTGAGCACATCCAGCGCGGCATCAACGATGCCCTGATACCCTGTGCAGCGGCACAGATGCGCAGCGAGCGCGTGGCGTATGGCCTCCTCGCTGACAGTCGCGCCGCCGAGGGTGCGCTGTAGTTCGAGCAGCGTCATCACGATGCCCGGCGTGCAATAGCCGCATTGCAGCCCATGACGCGCTGAAAGCGAGGCCTGAAACGGGTGAAGCGTGCCGTCCGGCGCGGCGACGCCCTCTATCGTGGTGATACTATGACCGTCGGCCTGGACGGCAAACATCAGGCAGGAACGGACGGTCGAGCCGTCGAAGAGAACGGTGCAGGCCCCGCAGACTCCGTGTTCGCAACCAATATGGGTACCGGTGAGTCTCAGATGTTCGCGCAGGAAATCGGCCAGATTGAGCCGTGGGTCGACATGCGCCTGATAAGCGACGCCGTTGACGTTGACGCTGATGGCGATGCACTCAGACATGTCCCGGCTTCCCGGCCCGTTGAATAGCCTGCCGCAGCGTGCGTTCGGTCAGAACACCCGCCAGATGTTGCTTGTAGTCCGACGGGGCATAGAGATCGCCTTCCGCCGGCAGTGACGCGGCCGCGGCTGCGGCGCGAGCGATCAGCGCGTCGTCCGAAATTCGGCCGGTCAGCAGTGTCTCGGCGGCGGTCGCACGCACCGGCGCGGCATCGATGCCACCGATGGCGATCGCGGCACGGCTGATTGTGCCTGCGGCGTCGCACAATACCAACGCCGCAACCAGTACCATCGCGAAGCTTTCGCCACGTCGGGTGACCTCGGCAAATCCCCAGCCATGGCCCTGCGGCCAGCTTGCGACATCGATGCGGACGAGCACCTCGCCTGGCCCGATGTTGGTGGCGAGATAACCAGCCGGCCAATCGGCGAAGGGAAGGCTGCGAATGCCCTGAGCGCTTTCCAGCCATAGCGTTGCGTCCATGGCCATGGCCACCGCCGGCAATTCCGCTGTCGGGTCCAAATGGGCGAGGCTGCCGCCGATGGTCCCTCGATTGCGTGTTTGCCGATGGCCGACATGCCCAAGCGCCTCGGCAAGCAATGGGAGCTTTTCCTTGATGACCGCTGCGTGCTCCGCCGCATGCTGTCTCACCATCGCGCCGATACGCAATGTGTCGCCGTCCATCTCGATCGCGTCCAGGCCCGGCACCGCATTGAGATCGATCAGGTTGGCGGGGCTCGCGAGACGAAAATTGAGCAGCGGCACCAGCGACTGCCCGCCAGCCAGCACGCGGGCGTCGTCCAGTTCCGACAGCAAGGCCAAAAGCTCCGCGCGCGAGCGCGGGGCATGATAGCGAAACGGAGCAGGCTTCATCCGGCCGCCTTCAGCGCGGCGAATATCCGCGCAGGCGTAATGGGCAATTCGGTAATAGCGACGCCGAAATCGCGCAACGCATCCTCCACCGCCGAGGTCACCGCTGCCGACGCGGCAATCGTGCCGCTCTCGCCCGCGCCCTTGATGCCGAGCGGGTTAAGCGGCGTCGGCGATTCCATGTGATGCACCTCGATACGCGGCACCACGTCGGCGGTCGGCAGAAGATAATCCGCGTAAGTGCCGGTCTGCGGCTGGCCATCCTCACCATAGATCGTCATCTCGAACAGTGCGGAGCCGATGCCGTGCACGACGCCGCCGATCACCTGGCCGTCCACCATCATCGGATTGATCAGCCGCCCGCAATCGTGAACCACCACATAACGTGTCAGGCGTATCACACCCGTCGCGGGATCGACCTCCGCCTCGGCGACATGGGTGCCGTTGCAGTAGGTCATGGCGCTGGGCTGGTAGTCGTCGGCGGCGACGAGACCGGGGCGATATGCCGGCGGGCAGGGCGAAGCCGGGAATGCCGGTCAGCGCTGCCGCGATTTCGCTGAAGCTGCGGCCCATTTGCGGGACGCCCTTGAGCCGCACCCGTCCGCCTTCAAGCTCCAGATCCTCGGGCGAAACCTCGAGCCAGGCGGAGGCGACCTGCAGGATTTTCTCCCGCACCATCGACGCGGCCCGATGCGCAGCGTTGCCGGCGGTGACCGCCTGACGGCTGGCGAAAGCGCCAAGGCCGAGCGGGCTGGCGGCGGTGTCGCCCGCGATCACGCGGATGGCGTTCGGCTGCACGCCCAGAACATCGGCGACCAACTGGGCCAGCATCGTCACTGTTCCCTGTCCCTGCGCCGCCGCTCCGGTGGTGACGACGATCTTGCCGGAGGGGCCGATGCGAACGGATGCGCTCTCGAACGGTCCACGCCCGGAGCCCTCGACGTAATTGGCCAAACCAATTCCGAGGAAGCGGCCTTCCTTGCGCGCGGCGTTCCGCCTCGCCTCGAAATCGTCCCACCCGGCGACGGCAAGCGCACGGCGTTGGCTTTCGACATAGTCTCCGGTGTCATAGATCATCGCCCCGCCGTCGCGGGTGGTGAGCTGACTGCGATAGGGCATCTGTTCGGGCTGTATCAAATTGCGGCGGCGGATTTCGGCGCGGTCGAGACCGAGCTTGGCCGCCATCCGATCGAGCAGCCGCTCCATCACGAATGTTCCCTGCGGCCGCCCGGCGCCGCGCGTCGGCGTGGCAGGAACGAGATTGGTCAGACACAGCGAGATATCGAGCCGATAGTTCGGCAGCACATAGGGGCCGAGCAGGTTAGTCGCCGAATTGTAAGGCAGGGCGATACCATACGGCGTGTAAGCGCCATGATCGTGGATTAGCGTGCCGCGAATACCTAAGAGCCGCCCATCTGCATCGGCGGCAGCGGAAATGTCCCAATACTGGTCGCGCTCCTGCGTGGTGGCCGTGAAATTCTCCAGCCGATCCTCGATCCAGCGCACCGGCGCAGCGATCAATATCGCCGCCGCTGCGATCGCCAGTTCCTCTGGATAGAAGACGAATTTTGGCCCGAACCCACCGCCGACGTCAGGGGCGATGACACGCACCTGGGTTTCATCGAGGCCGAGTGTCTTCACCAGAAGGCGCTTGGCTTGGTGCGGCATCTGCGTGCTGTCCCAAACGGTCAGCATGCGATCCGCCGCATCGAAGCGCGCCACCACGCCACGCGTTTCGATGGAATGACCGCCGCCCTTGTGCAGATGGAACTGGGCGTCAACCACATGGGCGGCTCGGGCGAAGGCCCGATCGACATCGCCATATTGTGCCGTCATCCGTGCGACAAGATTGTCCTTGCAGTCCAGCCGCGCCCTAGCGGCGCCTTCCGCGAGGCCGAGACGCGGATCGACCATCGCCGGCAAAGTTTCGATCTCGACGTCTATCAGCGCCAGCGCGTCCTCGGCGATGGCCCGGCTGTCGGCGATCACCAGCGCGATCGGCTCTCCGGCATGGCACACCTCATCCCGCGCCAGCACGAAAGGGTCCACATCGAAGCGTATGGCACCCGATGGCATGGCGAGCGGGATTCGGTCGCAGGTCAGCAGCGGGCGAAGATCGTGATAGGTGACTACACGATGCACGCCAGGCAATGACTCGGCGGCGGAGACATCAATTCCCAATAGCCGTCCATGCGCGACCGCGCTGCGCAGGAACGCTGCATGCAGCAGGCCGGGGAGCGCGATGTCGGCGACATAGCGCCCCTTACCACGCAGGAGTGCATCATCTTCCAGGCGTTCGACCGATTGGCCGATCAGGGAGGCGGGCGTGTTCATCGCTGCCATTGCAGCATGCTCCAGCGCCCTTGGCGACTTCGCTTGCGGAAGCCGTGCAAGAAAGAAAACGTGCGGCTACCCAACGATCTTGTGTCTTGCAATCGATCCACGTTGCTACCAATTCACGGAACAGCAAACGGTAACAATCATGATTCTGGAATACCGTCCGCTGCCGCAACAAACCCCGGGCCCGGTGCGCCGTCAATGGCCCGTTAAAAGCATTCTGCAGGAAATGCCGGGTGTTCCGGTGAACCTGTGGTGACTAATTTGTGTGCTCTCCACACTGCACACGAGGCGGCAGGCGCATCGCGCCGCACAGGCGGACCCTACGCCAGTCCTGCCTGCTCATCTGCCAGCCCAAAGATCGCCCGAGCAACGCCGAACCCTCGCAGTTCAAATTCGCCCACAGGCAGAAATTGCGACGAGCAATATCGTGCAAATTCGTCGGAGGCCAGGATGGTGCGTTTCATTTCGCCGGTCAGCTTTTCGATCCGGGCAGCTAAATTTACTGCCGGTCCAATGCAGGTAAAATCCAGCCGATTTCCGCTCCCGATATTTCCGTACAAGACTTCGCCGACATGAAGTGCGAGCCCGAACCGGACGCCTCCCTCATCTAGTCCGACGCTATCGCGGTGCGCGCCTCCTGTGCGGCCGCAAGCGCGTTGTCGCAAACCTTTCGCGCGTCTCCGTCGCCGACGGGGAAAATGGCGAGCAATCCGTCGCCGATGAATTTAAGGACTTCTCCGCCGTGCTTCACGATCGCAGGCACCTGACGGTCAAAATATTGGTTGAGCATATCGACCAGTGTCTGCGGCGGCAGACGATCGGCGAGGCTTGTAAAACCGCGCATATCCGACAACCAGATCGCCGCGCGGATGGCCTCGGTATCGCCCCGCCGTATTTGTCCTGCGAGAATGCGCGATCCCGCATTGTTGCCGACGTAGGTATCAAGAAGGATGCTCGCAGTCCGCTCCAGCAAGCGATTCTCGACAACGCGCGCCAATGGAGCGACGATGGATTCAATGATGGCGATCTGCTCGTCTGCAAAGCCGCCCGGCTGTCGTGTCGCGAAAGTAGCACCGTGTACGGCGCCTCGGGCAAACAGCAGCGGCACGGCGAGATAATCCGTCGCGCCTTCCGCTCTCAAATCGCGCGTCACTTCAAAATCCATCGGACAGCTTGTTTGTTCAAGCCTGCGGCGGAGGGGAGCGCGGGTATCGATCACGCGTCTGACCGGACTTTGACGAAAGGCTTCGGTTTTGAAGGTTTCAAATGACGCGCTTATCACGTCGACATCCGCCCCAGGCTTCCACAGGAACGCCTGGCCCATGATTTGCGGGTGCAGCGTGAGCACGAACAATCCGAATCGCCATATCGGAATGCCGCCATCGACAAGGCGCTCGCAAAGTCCCGACACCACTTCGCGGGTTTCGGAGGCCGGTTGCGCTCCGTCAATCAGCCACTCGACGACCTTATTATATCCCGCCATACTCGGTTGCGCCCGCCATCGCAGTTTGAAGCCAGACCCAAGTGGCAACCTTTCAATAGTAAATTGCAATAAGCGGCATATAGCAATCGTCCTGTGCGCCGCGGCACGACGCAAATGGTTCGGTTGAGGAGATTTCCCGTGAGCCTGCTTACGTTCGATAACCCCGTGTTCGGTTATTACGCTGTCGCGGCGGCATTGATGATCATGAAGATGATGTCGCAGGGATGGATCACGGTATTCCGGATGATCAAGGTCAACGGGGGCTACCGTTACCAGGAAGATGCGCGACGCTCTCCCGCCAACCCTCACCCGAGCCCCGAGCAATTGCTGCCCAACGAATATGTCGAGCGTTCCCGGCGCATGCACGGAAACGACGTCGAAAATATTCCGCTGTTTCTCGTCGCGGGGCTGCTTTATGTTTGTACAGCGCCACGCGGCATCGTGGCGCTGATTGTCTTTGCCGTCTATGTGCTCTCGCGCTTTGCCCATTTCTATGTCGTGCTAACGGCACGGTCGCACGAATTGCGTGCCTTGCTGTGGACCATCGGCTCAGTTGCCATCTATCTCATGGCCGCCATCGTGCTTTGGACCGCGCTGCGGCGCTGAGAGATCGCAAACTGCCCGTCCGGGCAAATCAACCGCGCGTCTCACAAATCAATGTCCAGTCCTGCGCCGAAAAATATTCCGCTTTTGTCATTGCTAAAATCAACTCAAAAAAATACCCCCGTCTCGTCCCACCTGAGGGGCCGCTCGCGATCGTCACGGACGCCGGGCGGGATGCGGTGGATGCGGCGATGTCACAAGCACAATTCGGGCGCATCGCGCCGCGGGATCGAATGCGCGCGCGTTTTTGGCTGTTTAGAAATCGCTGGGAAACACCGGGAAAGCGTCGTGCAATGTGTTGCTCTGCGGGGCTGTGAGCGCGCGGATGTAGTGATTCACCCCGAAGACGGACTGGTCTGGCGTTGGCAGCGGGAGATGCGGGAAAGCCACCGCTTTCATTTCAGCCGCTCTGCCAATCGCCAGCGCAGGGTTTCGACCCGGTCCTGCCCAAAGAAAGGCTCGCCTTGAAACACCATGGTGGGGACGCCCCAATGCCCAGCCTTGCGGAGCGCCGCGTCGTTCTCGGCCAATGCCGCCTCATGGGCCTCGGGATCGGCCGCAATCGCAGCTTCGAGTTCGTCGAAGTCAAGGCCGGCTTGCGCGCAAGCCCGTGCGAGATGCTCACCCTCATGCCAATTGTCCACGCGGCCGTTCCACATCAATGTAGACACCTCCAGGCAGAATGGCACCCCGCGTCCGCGCGAAACCGCAGCGATGCCCAGACGGCCGATCCTGTGCGCCAGCGGGTGCGCGTCCGCCAAAGCGAGTGTGGTCTGGTTCTGGGTGATCGGATCCGGCACCGGCCGACGAAAAGGAAGCCCGTGGAAAGCGGCCGCACGTGCGCTGTCCAACAAGAAATAGGGCCGTGCCAGCTTGTTCATGTTTCGAAAGTAATCCGGGTTTCGTATCGCCGCCGGATGCACGATCCGCATCTCGAGTTCGACACCGAACTCATCGGCAAGTCGCGCTACCCTCGGCAGCGCGACGTAGCTGTAGGGGCTGCGGAACGACCAGTACAGCGTGATGGCGGTGGTCATGAAGGAACTCCCTGGCAGGCATCAGGCGAGCTTAATGGCGGGTGCCTTTGCGCCTATTCGTTTCCGCTGTATGAAAATTGAAGAGACATGTCGAGCGTCAAGGCGTTATCTGACTTGATCCCTTCCCGAAATTGCCGCTTATTCCGGCCCCAACAATGACAGGAAATTCGATGGCGCGCGTACGTTGTTTCACTGAAATGGGCATGGGCGTCGATGTTCACGGACGCGATGCCACCAAGGCGGCGAGGCGTGCGGTCTCGGATGCGATCCGGCACTCCAGCGTCGGCTTCTTTCGGATGGTGGGCAAGACGGCCAACGACATGTTCGTCGATGTCACCGTCGGCGTACCGGACCCGGGCGCCGTCGACACATCAGCAGTCGCAAAGGAGTTGCCTTACGGAACAGTGACGGTGACCGCGGTCAAGGGCGGCCTGGAAGTTCCCGCCGAGAGTGGCGGCGATGCGATCATCATTTCCAATGCCGCGGTCATCGTTAGTCTCGATGATGGCGCGTCGGGCTAGATCCGTATTCGAGCGAGCAGGGGGCGTTGTTGCCATGAACCGATTCACCAAACCGTTGCTGATGTCCGTCGCGCTGGGGGCTGTGACCCTTTCATCCGCGCGAGCGGAGATTGATGTGCCCCGGCTCAAGCCGATGATCGAGAAATCGGTCGAGGCCGACTATCCAAAGCTCGACGCGCTCTACAAGGATATTCACGCCCATCCGGAAGTTGCGTTCCAGGAGGTGAAGACCGCGGCAAAACTCGCGGCTGAAATGCGGGCGCTCGGCTTCGAGGTCACCGAGAAGGTCGGCAAGACCGGGCTGGTCGCGATCTACAAGAACGGCGACGGTCCCACCATCATGGTGCGCACCGAGCTCGACGCGCTGCCGATGGAGGAGAAAACCGGTCTTGCCTATGCCAGCCACGACAAGACCGTGTGGAATGGGCAGGACACTTTTGTCGCCCATAGCTGCGGCCACGACATTCACATGGCGAGCTGGGTCGGTAGCGCGAAGACGCTGCTCGGCTTGAAGGACCAATGGCAGGGTACCCTGATGTTCATCGCGCAGCCGGCCGAAGAAACCGTGTCGGGCGCCAAGGCGATGCTGGCCGACGGCTTGTTCACGCGGTTCAAAAAGCCCGATTTCGGCTTCGCCTTGCATGACGGCGCCTTCGCCTATGGCCATATCAGCTACCGCGTCGGCATCGGCTCATCCAATTCCGACAGCCTCGAGATCACGTTTCACGGCCATGGCGGCCATGGCGCGCGACCAGAACGAACCATTGATCCCGTGATGATGGCGGCGCGATTCATCGTCGACCTGCAAAGCGTGATCAGCCGCGAGAAGGATCCAACCGAGTTCGGCGTGGTCAGCATCGGCGCGATCCATGGCGGCACCGCCGAGAACATCATTCCCGACGACGTGCTGCTGCGCGGAACCATCCGCACCTTCAAGCCGGAGGTGCGCGCCAAAATGCTGGCGGGGATCGAGCGCACCGCCAAGGCCGTGGCCGCGATGTCGGATGCACCCGCGCCCGACATCAGGATCACCGAAGGCGCCAAGGCCGTGATCAACGATCCCGAGGTGGTCGCGACCGCCGCGAAGGCGTTGAAGGCCGCATTCGGAGACAAGTTCAGATCATCGCCGCCGCTCACGCCCAGCGAAGATTTTTCCGAATTTGTCAATGCGGGCGTGCCCTCGATGTTTTTCAACATCGGCGTCTACGAGCCGGAACGCGTCGCTTCGGCAAGGAATGGGACCGGACCCGAATTGCCGTCCAATCATTCGCCGCTATTCGCGCCGGTGCCGAAGCCGACGATCGAGACCGGCGTCGAGGCGATGACGCTCGCGGTCCTCAGCGCCTTCGATCAGCACGCAAGGGGTAAGTGAGGGCAGCGTGTTGGGATGAACCTATGCCCGGGCGTGCTGGCCCGATGAAGGTGCAGCGGTCACCGGCTCGCCAGCGTCGATGCTGAAATGAAGGCGCCCGGCATCGAAACCCACGCTGAGGTTTCGGTGCTTTCGCAGATAATGAATGCCGACGATCGCGGCGGCAAAACCCGCCGCGGCGCCGACGCCGAGCGCCCAGCGTGGGCCGAAATCGTCCGCGACCCAGCCGACGATCGGCGCGCCGATCGGCGTGCAGCCCAGCGCGATCGCAAGGCGGATCGCCATCACCCGCCCGCGCATGGCGGCTTCGGTGGACAATTGCATGAGGCTGTTGGTCGAATTCGTGAAGGTCAAGGCCGACACGCCGATGACAACGAGAGCCATGCCGAACAACCAGGCGTTGGGTGCCAACGCGGCCAGC
Source organism: uncultured Alphaproteobacteria bacterium (assembly GCA_963811915.1). Lineage (GTDB taxonomy): Bacteria > Pseudomonadota > Alphaproteobacteria > Rhizobiales > Xanthobacteraceae > Bradyrhizobium. Next base: position 215,685 of record CAWETC010000013.1, on the reverse strand, counting down.
GCGCAACCGAGACCGAAGAAGGCGGTACCGATCAGCAGGAGCACGAAATGGGGTTTTTCCCGTCCGGCGGCGAGCAGCGCGCCGGCGATCGTCCCGACCGCCATCACCGACGTCAACAATCCGTACTGGCTGGCGCCGGCAAGAAAGACCTTCACCGACATGGTCGAGATGAAAATCTGGAAGTTAAGCCCAAAGGTTCCGATCAGGAACAGCATGACAATAATGGCTTTGAGATCGGGCCTTCTCCAGACATAGCGGAAACCTTCGAGCGAGACTGCCGCGCGTACGCGAGGTCCGGCTCTGCACATGGAGTTCGTCGACACGAAGCAGCGCGAGCGAACAGAGCACCGCGACAAAGGAGGCTGCGTTGATCAGGAAGACCCAGCCCGAACCGACAGACGCGATGAGAGTGCCGGCGATGGCTGGACCGATCATCCGTGCGGCATTGAACGAGGTGGAATTCAGCGCCACGGCATTTGCAAGGTCAGCTTCTCCGACCAGTTCGGCGACAAAGGTGTGGCGCGCCGGCGCGTCGAATGCAGTGACGCAGCCGAGTGCGAACGCGAAGACGTAGACATGCCACAGCGCCACGAGGCCGGTGACGGTGAGAACGCCAAGTCCGAAAGCCAGCGCGCCCATCGCGGCCTGGGTGCCGATCAGGAGCTTTCGGCGATCAAGATGATCGGCCGCAAAACCGGTGAGAGGCAGCAACAGCAGATGCGGCCCGAATTGCAGCGCCATCACCACGCCCATCGCGGTCGCGTTGTTGTGGGTCAACTGGGTGAGCACCAGCCAACCCTGGGCGATGCGCTGCATCCAGGTTCCCACGTTGGAAACCAGCGCGCCGCAGGCCCATACCCGATAGTTGAAGCCGCGCAGCGAACGGAAGGTGTGTTTCACCGGACCGCCTGCGAGTCTTCGGGTGAATTACCGCCGTGGAAGCGCCCGAACATGCGCGCCGTCAACACGGCCATGAGAAGACCGCCCAGTCCCAGCGCCAGGACATCTTCGATTGACCGCGCGTCGAAATCGCCGACGCGGCCGATCAGGACATAGCCAATGACCAGATTGAAGAAGCCCCACAGCACATTGATGGTCGAGGAAGACAGACCCTCGCCGGGCGGTTTCGCGAACGGGCTTTGAAAGGGTCGTCCCATCACGCCGCTGACAAGATGCGGAACGGCGTTGATGAGAAAGGCGCCGCCGAAAAAATAGGATACGTCGTGAAGCCAATTCATGCTCAAGCGCTCCTTGCCAGGAGGTCGATGATCTCTCGCGTCGTGCCGGTTTCGCCCAGTCTCGGGAAAACATGGGCGAGGCTGTAGTCATGGGCCACAGATCGCAGATCGGTCATGGCGTCGGTCGCGAGGGTGACGTTGAACCCTTGCTCATAGGCCTGGCGCGCGGTCGATTCGACGCCGGTCCCGGTAGCGATGCCAACGACCACAACCTGGGTGACATCGAGGGCTCTCAGTTGGCGTTCGAGGTCTGTGCTCGCGAACGCGCCCCAGGTGCGCTTCGTCATGACGATGTCGCTCGGTTGCCGGTTGAGTTCAGGGATGAGTTCGGTCCATCCGGCAGGAAACGCCATGGTCCTGGGTGGCTGTTCGGTCCGGCCAGGCGCGCCGCCGTCGACATTGACGAGCACGACCGGCAGGCCGCGGCGGCGGAATTCATCGGTGAGGGCGCGGGCGTTTTTCACGACGTCGCCAATCGGATGCACTGTCGGCAGCGAGACGATGCCTTGCTGCAGATCGATCACAATGAGAGCTGTCTTTGGATCAAGAACGGTGACGGTCACGGCACTCACTTTCGCAGGGTTGGAATTCGTATGATCGGGGCTGTGGTGTGCTGTGGCCGCGCGATATCGATGGGGCGCGTGCCACTTTCAGGATTCCGCCAGGCGCTTGATCAGCGCGGCGGCGGCCATCAGCGTTTGCTGTTCAGCCGGGTCGAGCTTGGCCATCGCAGCCAGCAGCCATTCGCGCTTGGCGATATTTCGCTGTCGTCTCGCCTCCGTGCCCTCGGCGGTCAGCGCGAACAGGACTTGCCGGCCATCGGTCGGATGCGGCCGGCGCTGCACCAGTCCGGCCTGCTCAAGATCGGCGAGGGTGGTGCCCATCGATTGAGGTTTCACGAATTCCGCGCGGGCGAGGTCGGCCGTGGTCATCGCGCCCACCTTGTCGAGCCGCGCCAACGTCGCGATCTGCGACCAGCCCAGCTCACCCGGGTTCACTTCCATGCGCAGCCGGCGAACCAGTTGCCCAATGGCCAGCCAAAGCTCGGCTACGGCGGGTTCAGGCGATATCGAAGCATGGGGTACATCGTTCATAACTCCGAAAGTAAATATCAACAGGAAAACTTGCAAGTTAAACTGATAAGTTTACCTGTTCAAATTAACTTGAACGCGGACCCTTCCAGCCCGCTGATCCCATCCTTCAGGAATGGCCTCGGTGGGGTAAAAGACCCGGCCGTTCAACCTACAAAAGATCATTGCAGAGCATGTGAATGTCAGATCTGTCCGCCTTTCCGATCACCGCGCGCTGGCCGGCGCAATATCCCGATCGTTTGCAGTTGTATTCGCTGCCGACACCGAACGGCGTGAAGGTTTCGATTATGCTGGAGGAGATCGGGCTGCCGTACGAGCCGCACACGATCAACATCGGCAAGAATGAAACCTTTACACCGGAGTACTTGTCGTTGAATCCCAACGGCAAGATCCCGGCAATCATCGATCCGGACGGGCCTGATGGTGCGCCGCTCGGCTTGTTCGAGTCAGGTGCGATCCTGCAATACCTCGCCGAGAAAACCGGAAAGCTTCTCCCGGCCGACCCCGCGGCACGCTATCAGACCATCCAATGGGTGTACTTCCAGATGTCATCGATCGGGCCGATGTTCGGTCAGATCGGATTTTTCCATAAATTCGCCGGCAAGGAGATCGCCGACAAGCGTCCGCTGGAACGTTATGTCAACGAATTGAAACGCCTGCTTGGCGTGTTGGAGCAGCGCCTTGCCGGGCGACCGTGGATCATGGGCGACGACTACACCATCGCCGACATCGCTTCACTGGGCTGGGTGCGCAATCTGGTCGGCCTCTATGGCGCCGGCGAACTCGTCAGCTTCGATACATTCGAGCAAGTCTCGGCCTGGCTGAAGCGCGGCCTCGCACGGCCCGCGGTGCAGCGCGGACTCGAGATTCCAAAGCGGCCGTGAGGCGCGACTCAATTGCGGAAGGGAAACTAAATTGCCCGTCACCATCTATGGCATCAAGAACTGCGACACCATGAAGAAGGCCCGCGCCTGGCTCGACAGCCACCGCGTGGCTTACGCTTTCCATGATTACAAGACCGAAGGCATCGCCGAGGACAAACTTAAACAGTGGAGCGGTGAACTCGGCTGGGAAACCTTGCTCAATCGCGCGGGCACCACGTTTCGCAAATTGCCTGACGCCGACAGAGAAGGCCTGAATGAGCGCAAGGCCCTTGCGCTGATGCTCGCGCAGCCCTCGATGATCAAGCGGCCGGTGCTCGATCTGGGCGGCAAGTTGCTGGTTGGGTTCAAGCCGGAGATCTATGCCAAGGAACTGACAAGGTAAGTAGCGCCTTCAGGCAGATCGCAGCGGGCCAAAGCCTAGATCAGTTCGACGATGCTGTCGTGAGGCTGGTCGCTAAATTCGATCACGTCGCCGGCAGGAATACGGCCGGGTGCACGGTGGAAAAGGTCGCGATCGATCACGGTGCGAAGCGTTGCCGTCGGCAACGCGTCATTCCCCCGCATCAGATTTCTGATTTCAAAACTACCGTCCTCGCAGATGGTTTTCAGCGAGGCGATGATGTGCGTGACGCCGCCGCCGTTCGAAAATGGCATCAGCAGGCGTTCATAGGCGACGATCCGCCCGTAGCTGTCGTCGACGTTGGAGATGGTATAGACGGGAAGCGCACGTTTCAGGCACTCATGGTAGACCGGCATCACCAATGGCACGAGTTTGGTCCCGAGATATTCTTCGAGGCATCGGCCCTTGCCCCTATGGCCGTAGGCGATCGACATCCGCGTGCCGTCGCTCTCGATAATCAACCGCAGCGGCTGCGTGCTCTCGACGACGAAAAACACGAGATCGGGCAGTTCTTCCTCGATCCGCGAGGGCTGGTATTCTCCGACCCGCGGCAGCAATTGCTTGCGGGCATAAAGTCGCAGCCACGTGTTCAGGAGATCACGCTGCTTGATCGATTTGATGATCGTCGGGTTGGCGCTTTCGAATTCCAAGGCCGCAAATTCCAAGGCTGAAATACGGTTTGATGCAAAAACAGCCAATCATCGGTCAAAGGCGGAAAATTTTGATTAACCCCCGGGATAGCGTCGGAACAGCGTTAACGGCTGCTTTCCGCATGGCCCAAACGACGTTACCAAAGCGTCCGGCGATACCGGCCGATCGTGCCTTCCCGACCGCATGCGCCATTCGACTAATGGCGGAAACGGGCCGATGCTCGCGTCCGGATATGCCCAGCTTTCCACCTTGCGTAAGGAGGGCCGTTGACGGCATATTCCGCCCCGGAGGCGGCAGGTCCAAGACGAATTCCAAGGCGTCATGGAGAACCTGCCGGTTAGAAAAAATTAGCCACCCGCGATGGGGCGTCGCGACGATGGCTGATGGGGGAAATTTGATTGGCCGATGAGTTTATTCTCGAAACCCACGGATTGACTAAGGAATTTGCGGGGTTCTTCGCCGTCCGCGATGTTGACCTTCGAGTTCGCCGTGGCAGCATACATGCGTTGATCGGCCCGAATGGAGCCGGCAAGACGACGTGCTTCAATCTTTTGACCAAGTTCCTGAAGCCGTCAGCGGGCCGAATTCTGTACAAAGGGCAAGACATCACGGCGCTCGCGCCGGCCGATGTGGCGCGTCTTGGCCTGGTGCGCTCGTTTCAGATTTCGGCGGTGTTCCCGCATCTGACCGCGCTCGAGAATGTGCGGGTCGCGTTACAACGTCAGCACGGGCATTCCTTCGACTTCTGGCGCTCCAAAACCGTGCTCGATCGCTTTAACAACCGCGCGCATGAATTGCTTGACGATGTCGGGTTAAGCGAATTTGCCAAGACGCCCGCGGTCGAAATGCCTTATGGGCGCAAACGCGCGCTCGAAATTGCGACCACGCTGGCGCTCGATCCGGAAATGATGCTGCTTGATGAGCCGATGGCCGGCATGGGACATGAAGACATCGACAGGATCGCGGCCTTGATCAAGCGCATCTCCGCAAAATACACCATCCTGATGGTCGAACATAATCTGAGCGTGGTTGCCAACCTTTCCGACATCATCACCGTGCTGACGCGCGGTCACGTGCTGGCGGAAGGCCATTATGCCGACCTAACGAAGGATGAGCGCGTCAAGGAAGCCTATCTGGGGGCGGGCCATGGTTGATTTGAAAACGGCCGATGCCACCACGACAAGTTCCACATCGGCATCCGGCACGCCGGTATTGTCGGTGCAGAATCTCGAAGCCTGGTACGGCGAGTTCCACATCCTGCACGGCATCAACTTCAATGTGAACGCCGGTGAAGTCGTCACGTTGCTTGGACGCAACGGCGCCGGCAAGACCACCACGCTGAAATCGGTGATGGGGATCATCGGCAAGCGCAGCGGCGTAATCCGTTTCGATGGCCAGGATATCATCCGCGCGTCGTCCGACCGGATTGCACGCATGGGCATCGCTTTCTGTCCGGAGGAGCGGGGGATTTTCGCCAGTCTCGACGTTCGCGAAAACCTGCTGTTGCCGCCGGTGGTGCGCAGTGGTGGCTTGTCGCTGGACCAGATCTTCGAATTGTTTCCCAACCTCAAGGAGCGACTGAACAGCCAGGGTACCAAATTATCGGGCGGCGAGCAGCAGATGCTGGCGATCGGACGAATCCTGCGCACCGGCGCGCGGTTTCTGATGCTGGACGAGCCGACCGAAGGTCTCGCACCGGTCATCATCCAGCAGATCGGCCACACCATCGCGCGCCTCAAGAAGGAGGGTTTCACCATCCTTCTGGTCGAGCAGAATTTCCGGTTCGCGGCGACCGTCGCGGACCGCTACTACATCGTTGAGCACGGCAAGATTATCGACGGCTTCGCGAACGCGGAACTGCAAGCCAATATGAACAAACTTCATACCTATCTCGGCGTCTGAATAGCCGGAAGGATTCACAAAGGGAACTGCTATGAAAACCAGGATTGCCGCATCATTGTTGCTGGGCACCGCGCTGAGCCTCGCGGTTACAAGCTTCGCACTCGCCCAGGACAAGACCGTCAAGATCGGCTCGCTGTCCGATCAGTCCGGCCTGTACGCCGATCTCGGAGGGCCAGGTTCGACATTGGCGGCCCAGATGGCGGTTGAGGATTCCGGTCTGACCGCCAAGGGCTGGAAAATCGACGTTATCTCCGGCGACCACCAGAACAAACCCGACGTCGGTGTGAATATCGCGCGGCAATGGTTCGATGTCGACAAGGTCGATGTCATTGTCGATGTGCCGAATTCCGGTGTCGCGCTCGCCGTCAACAATGTCGTCAGGGAAAAGAACGGGGTCTATATCAATTCGGGTGCGGCAACCTCGGATCTAACCAACGCGCAGTGCTCGCCCAACACCGTGCACTGGACCTACGACACCTATATGCTCGCCCACAGCACCGGGCAGGCGCTGGTGAAGTCCGGTGGCGATAGCTGGTTCTTCCTCACCGCGGACTACGCTTTCGGCGCCGCACTTGAGCGCGATACCACGGCCGTGATCACGGCCAATGGCGGCAAGGTCCTCGGCGGCGTCAAGCATCCTTTGAATACTGCGGATTTTTCGTCGTTCCTGCTGCAGGCCCAGGCGTCGAAGGCCAAAGTCATCGGGTTGGCGAATGCCGGTGGCGACACGACGAACAGCATCAAGCAGGCGGCCGAATTCGGCATCGTGAAAGGTGGACAAAAACTCGCAGCGCTTCTGCTGTTTATCACCGACGTCAAGGCGATCGGTCTCGAAACCGCACAAGGCCTGAACTTCACCGAAACCTTCTATTGGGACAGGAATGACGAGAGCCGGGCTTTCGCCAAGCGGTTCTCAGCGCGGATGAAGAACGGCGCAGAGCCGACAATGGTCCACGCCGGGGTCTATGCCGGCGTGATCCACTATCTCAAGGCGCTTGAAGCGCTCGGCGGCAATCCGCACGACGGCATCAAGGTCGTGGAAAAGATGAAGTCAATCCCGACCGACGATCCGCTGTTCGGCAAGGGCGAGATCGAGCCCAATGGCCGCACGATCCATCCGGCCTATCTGTTCGAGGTGAAGAAGCCGTCGGAATCCAAGGGCCCTTGGGATTTCTACAAGCTGGTCGCCACGGTGCCGGCCGACCAGGCATTCACGCCGCTGTCGGAAAGCAAGTGCGCATTGCTGAAGAAGTAACCACGATCCGCCGGCCTTGCGCCGGCGGACACTGTTCCGTGTGACAAAGGGATTGAGCGCGAAAGACCGGTCGATATGCAAGCTCTCTATGCACAGCTCCTGGTGGGATTGATCAACGGCTCGTTCTACGCGTTGCTCAGTCTTGGGCTCGCCGTGATCTTCGGGATGCTCAACATCATCAATTTCGCGCACGGCGCGCTCTATATGATGGGCGCGTTCTGCGCCTATTTCCTGCTGAACGTGGCCGGGATCGGATACTGGCCGGCGCTGTTTATCGCGCCTATTGTGGTTGGTATTTTCGGCATGATCCTGGAGCGGACCATGCTGAAATGGCTTTCCGGCCTCGATCATCTCTACGGGCTGTTGCTGACATTCGGGCTCGCGCTGATCATTCAGGGCGTGTTTCAGAACTATTTCGGCTCCTCCGGCCTGCCATATGCGATCCCGGACGAGCTCAAGGGAGGCATGAATCTCGGCTTCATGTTCCTGCCGATCTATCGCGGCTGGGTGGTCGTGTTCTCACTCGTGGTGTGTCTGCTCACCTGGTACCTGATCGAGCGAACGAGGCTCGGTGCCAATTTGCGGGCCGCCACCGAAAACCCGACGCTGGTGCGTGCCTTCGGCATCAACGTGCCGCGCATGATCACGCTGACCTACGGGCTTGGCGTCGGGCTGGCTGCGCTGGCAGGCGTATTGTCGGCGCCGATCAATCAGGTCCGCCCGCTGATGGGCGCGGATCTGATCATCGTGGTGTTCGCGGTGGTGGTGATCGGTGGCATGGGCTCGATCATGGGTTCGATCATTACCGGCTTTGCGCTTGGCGTGATCGAGGGGCTGACCAAATACTTTTATCCTGAGGCCTCCAACACCGTGGTATTTGTCCTGATGGTGCTGGTGTTGCTGGTGAAACCTTCGGGACTGACGGGGCGGGCGACCTGACATGACGGCGATGACCGACGATACCCTGCCGATAACCAGGCGTACCATCCGCGACGAGATGATCGCGTTCGGTATCATGACCGCATTGTTGCTGGTCGTGCCCTTCACCGGTCTCTATCCGTTCTTCGTGATGCAGGCGCTGTGCTTTGCGCTGCTGGCGTGCGCCTTCAACCTCCTGATCGGCTACGGGGGATTGCTGTCGTTCGGTCACGCGATGTTCCTGGGCACGGCGGGCTACTGTACTGCGCATGCGCTCAAGGTCTGGGGGCTGGCGCCCGAACTCGGTATTGTGGTCGGCACCGCAGCCGCAGCCGGGCTTGGCGTCATCACCGGACTCGTGGCTATTCGCCGCCAGGGCATCTATTTCGCGATGATCACGCTGGCCTTATCGCAACTGCTGTATTTCATCTATCTGCAGACGCCGTTCACCCACGGTGAAGATGGCATCCAGGGCATTCCGCAGGGACATTTGTTCGGGATCTTCAATCTCGCCAAGCCCATGGTGCTTTATTACGTCATCGTCGCCGGTTTCCTGTTTGGGTTCCTGATCATCTTTCGCACCATCAATTCACCGTTCGGCGAGGTGCTGAAATCGATCCGGGAAAACGAGCAGCGGGCCATCTCGCTCGGTTACAAGACCGATCAGTATAAGCTGCTTGCCTACATCCTGTCAGGAACGCTGGCGGGGTTTGCCGGCTCCTTGAAGGTATTTGTCGCGCAAAATGCCTCGCTCACGGACGTGCAATGGCAAATGTCGGGTGAGATCGTTTTGATGACGCTGGTCGGTGGGCTCGGGACCGTGTTCGGCCCGGTGGTCGGCGCCTTTGTGATCATCGCCATGCAGCAATATCTGGCCGGATTCGGGCAGTGGGTGCAGGTGATCCAGGGCGTGATCTTCGTCGCTTGCGTGCTGACCTTCCGCCGCGGCGTGGTCGGGGAAATCGCGCATTATTTCCGGCGCTCACTTTAGCGCCGGCCTAGGCGCCCGCCTTTGGTGCGAAACGCTCCGATCGGGGCGAATCCGGAATCATCCCAGACCTTACAAAGCAGTGGATGATCCGGATCCGCTGACATCGGCCACGCGCTTTGCCGAGAAATAGTTTATGACAGTTATATGACGGGCGGCTTGAGCCGCCTTTTCCCGCGATATGGACAATCGGATGCTGCGCTGGTTTCGCTATTTTTTGCCCAAGGAAGAGCGGTTTTTCGAGCTGTTCGCCCGGCACGCCCAGACGGTAGCGCAGGGGGCGCTGGCATTGCAGGGCATGCTGCGCGGTGGTGAGGAAACGCCGGTATTCTGTCAGCGCGTCAGCCAGTTCGAGAATGACGCCGACAATATTACCCGCGAAGTGCTGACCGCGGTGCGCCGAACCTTCATCACGCCGTTCGACCGCGTCGACATCAAGAACCTGATCACGTCCATGGATGACGCCATCGACCAGATGCAGCAGACCGCGAAGGCGGTCATTCTGTTCGAGGTAAGAAGTTTCGAACCGCCGATGCGCGAGATCGCAACGCTGCTGGTCGAATGCGCCAATCTCGTTGGCCGCGCGCTGCCGCTGATGCAATCGATCGGCAACAATGTCGCGATGCTGACAGCGATCACCGAAGAACTGACCAAGCTCGAGGGCCGGGTCGACGATCTCCACGACATCGGCCTGAAAGAGCTTTTCCTCAAGCATCGCGATGCCAATGCGATGGATTTCATCGTCGGCGCGGAAATCTACGATCATCTGGAGAAGGTCGCCGACCGGTTCGACGACGTCGCGAACGAAATCAACAGCATCGTCATCGAACAGGTATAGGGCAGGGCCGCGCAGTGGATGCCACGCTTGGTCTTCCGGTTCTGGTCGGATTGATTGCTGTCGCGCTGTTGTTCGACTTCCTCAATGGATTGCACGACGCCGCCAATTCGATCGCGACCATCGTCTCGACTCGCGTGCTGCGGCCGCAATATGCCGTGCTGTGGGCGGCGTTCTTCAATTTCGTCGCGTTCCTGGTGTTCGGACTCAACGTCGCGCATACCATCGGTACCGGCATCATCGAACCCAGTGTCATCGATGTGCAGGTGATATTCGCGGCCCTGATCGGCGCCATCATCTGGAACCTGATCACATGGGCTTTGGGCATTCCATCCTCCAGTTCGCACGCCTTGATCGGCGGATTGGTAGGAGGCGGCATGGCCAAAGCCGGACTTTCGGCCGCGGTCTGGAGCGGGCTGTCGAAGACGCTGCTTGCGATCGTGCTGTCGCCGCTGGTCGGCTTTTTTCTGGCATTGGTGCTGGTCGCGATCGTGTCCTGGGCGTCGGCGCGCTCGACGCCATTCGCGGTGGATCGTGCCTTTCGCATCCTGCAATTCGCCTCCGCTTCGCTGTATTCGCTGGGGCATGGCGGCAATGATGCGCAAAAGACCATGGGCATCATTGCGGTGCTGCTGTACTCGCAGGGACAACTCGGTGAGCATTTCTATGTGCCGTTCTGGGTGGTACTGGCGTGCCAGGCGGCGATGGCGCTGGGCACCCTGATGGGCGGCTGGCGTATCGTGCGCACCATGGGCCTGCGCATCACGAAGCTGACGCCGATGCAGGGATTTTGCGCGGAAACCGGCGGTGCCGCGACGCTATTTATCGCAACCTGGCTCGGGGTTCCCGTGTCGACGACGCACACCATCACTGGCGCCATCGTCGGCGTCGGCGCGGCGCGACGGGTCTCGGCGGTGCGCTGGAACGTGGCGAGTTCGATCGTCTATGCCTGGGTCATCACCATCCCGGCCTCGGCCGGCGTCGCGGCGCTGGCGTACTGGTCGGTATCGCTGCTGCGCTAGCCGGAGATTCCCTCGATTGGCGTTCGGCCGCGCAATTCTTATATGAAGCGGATATTCTTATACGGGCAAATTCTCGTATGAGACGGCGCTGATCTTCCTTGATCCGGCCCGGTTTCCCTGCCACAGGCTCGCTGATGTCCGACCTCGCGCTTTCAACCGAATCACCGTCCCGATCGCCGCTTGCCACCGAGGTGGCGCGGCGGCGAACTTTTGCGATCATCTCGCATCCGGACGCCGGCAAGACCACGCTGACCGAAAAGCTGCTGCTGTTCGGGGGCGCCATCAATCTGGCCGGACAGGTCAAGGCCAAGGGCGAACGCCGCAACACCCGCTCCGACTGGATGAAGATCGAGCGCGAGCGCGGCATCTCCGTGGTGACCTCGGTGATGACGTTCGAATTTGAAGGCCAGGTTTTCAACCTACTGGACACGCCGGGCCACGAGGATTTTTCCGAGGACACCTATCGCACGCTGACCGCGGTCAATTCCGCTGTCATGGTGATCGACGCCGCCAAAGGCATCGAGGCGCGGACGCGAAAGCTGTTCGAGGTTTGTCGTTTGCGCGACATTCCCATCATCACCTTCATCAACAAGATGGACCGCGAGAGCCGCGACACCTTCGATCTGCTCGATGAAATCGAAAAGACGCTGGCGCTGGACACCACTCCGATGACCTGGCCGGTCGGCCGCGGCCGCGACTTCCTCGGCACCTATGATATCGCAACCGGCGGTGTGCGCCTGCTCGAGGGCGGCGGCGCCAAGACCGGCGCGGCGGAGCAGATCGATATCGCCGATCTCGCCGGTCGCAACGCCAATCTCGATGTCGATGCGATCAAGGAGGAACTGGCGCTGGTATCGGAGGCCTGCAAGCCATTCGAACTCGAGGCCTTTCGCGAAGGCCATCTGACGCCGGTCTATTTCGGCAGCGCGTTGCGAAATTTCGGCGTTGGCGACCTGCTTGAGGGGACTCGGCCGTTACGCGCCGCCGCCGCGTGCGCAGGACAGCAATCTGCGCAAGGTCGAGGCGGCGGAGCCGCGCATGAGCGCCTTCGTCTTCAAGATCCAGGCCAACATGGACCCGAACCACCGCGACCGCATCGCTTTTGCCCGGTTGTGCTCGGGCAAGCTCACCCGCGGCATGAAGGCGAAACTGGTGCGCACCGGCAAGAACATGTCGCTCTCCAGCCCGCAGTTCTTTTTCGCGCAGGATCGTGCGCTGGCCGACGAGGCGTTTGCCGGCGACGTCGTCGGCATTCCCAATCACGGCACGCTGCGGATCGGCGACACCCTGACAGAAGGTGAGGACCTCACCTTCGTCGGCGTGCCCAGCTTCGCGCCGGAAATCGTCCGCCGGGTGCGGCTCACCGATGCGATGAAGGCCAAGAAGCTCAAGGAAGCCTTGCAGCAGATGTCGGAGGAGGGCGTGGTCCAGGTGTTTCGCCCGCGCGATGGCGCGCCGGCGCTGGTCGGCGTGGTCGGTCCGCTGCAGCTCGACGTGCTCAAGGCGAGGCTGGATGCCGAATATGCGCTGCCGGTCGAGTTTGAAGTTTCGGAATTTCAACTGGCGCGCTGGATTTCATCGGAAGATCGCAAGAAGCTCGACGCCTTCGTGGCCGCCAACGGCTCCGGCGTTGCCGACGACGTCGACGGCGATCCGGTGTTTCTGGCCAAGAATGAATTCTATCTCGGCTATACCCGCGAACGCGCTGAGGGCATCGTTTTTTCCAGCGTCAAGGACGTGAAGAAAAAAGCGTAAGGCGAATCGCGGAACCACCATGGAACGCGTGGTTGTGAACGCAACCGGGCTTGATACGGGCGGCTGACCGCCTCACTTTATCAACCAGGTTGTGTTGCCGCCGAGGACTCGTGTCATGCTGCGTCGCATCGGGTTCACTCTCATCGTCGCCCTCATCGGATTGGCTGCTGCTGGAACAGCCAGTGCCCGGCATCGGCATCAGATCAATCCGATCCCGTTTTCGCACGCGCCCTGTAGTGTGCTGGATCAACGGCCGTGTACGCCATATTTTTGCAGCGTGTTCAATCACGGCCCGTGCATTCCCGAGATCGATTATCCCTACGGCGAGAATCTGCAGCTCACGATCCAGACCGTGCCCGCGAAGGACGACGCTGCCAAATATCAAAAGCCCGACCACGACCTCGACAGCATCGGGGACCTGTTCGCGCAGTTGCGCTCGTGCTGGACACCACCGCAGCCGGACTCGGCCAAAGAGGGCATGCAGATGACGGTGCGCTTCAGTTTCAAGCGCTCCGGCGACATGATCGGGCCCCCGCGTTTGACCTTCGCTACGGCGGGCGTGCCGGCGGATGTCCGCGACACCTATCTCAAGGCGATCAACTCATCGCTGGACGCTTGCGTGCCGCTGAAATTCACCGACAGCCTCGGCGGCGCGCTCGCCGGACGGCCGATCGCGATCCGCTACGTCGATAATCGCGAACTGGACAAGAAGTCCGAGACGCCGTGAGCCGAGATCTGTGCCGCCTTGTCGTAGCGACAACCAGGGGCACAAAATCCGCAGAGCCAAAGAGCTTGTAAAAGCAGGCGTTAGTATGGGAGGCTTATGATGCCGCACGCACGCAGGCCGCAGGAAACACACAAATCCCGGGAGGAAAATGGCATGAAACTGGTCATCGCAATAGGCTGCATCGCCTTGTTTGTCGGCTGTCAGGAGGCGTCGGCAGCCGCGGCACTGCCGCCCGTAGACTTTTCGGCGATGACCTGTGAACAGTTCTGGCAGCGAACCCCGGCTTCGGATCGCGGTCCGTTCCTGTTCTGGCTAAGCGGTTATTTCGGACACAAGAAAAGCTCTCCTGTGCTGGACCCCGCGAACTTTACCGAGAAGACCAAGGCTTTGGCGGACGACTGCGCCAAGCAGCCTGGTGACAGCGTTCTCTCGGTCGCCGAGAAGGCGTTTTCCAACTAGGCGGCCGGGACTGCTATCCTTGCTTTTAGCGCATTGCAGTCCGCGTCCCCAGCGTGTAACCCGATGCCCCCAAAGCCGGCCCTGCAACGGAGGACATTTTGGGACTGCTGGTGATGATCCTGGGACTGGTCCTGTTCCTTGGCGTCCATACGCTGCCCGCGCAGCGCGAACTGCGTGCGCGCATGATCGGATCATTGGGCGAGGGCGGTTACAAGATCAGTTATGCCCTGGTGTCGCTGGCGGGCCTCGCCCTGATCGTCTGGGGTTTTGCCCATTATCGCGCGACCGGCTGGATCGACGTCTGGACGCCGCCGAAGGCGCTTAAACACATTACTGTGGCGCTGATGTTGCCGGCTGTCATTCTTGTGGTGGCGGCCTATATCCGCGGCCGCATCTACACTACGCTCAAGCATCCGATGCTCGCCGGCATCAAGCTGTGGGCGGCGGCGCATCTGCTCGCCAATGGCGATCTCGGTTCGATCATCCTGTTCGGCTCGTTCCTGGGCTGGGCAGTATTCGATCGCATCTCGCTCAAGCGCCGCACCGACGCCGGCGCGCCTCCGATTCCGGTCGGAGGCCCGGGCAATGACTTGATCGCGGTAGCGGTCGGGATCGTCGCCTATCTGGCGCTGGCCTTCGCGTTTCATCCCGTCGTGATCGGCGTTCCCGTCGTAGGAGTCTAAAATGTCAGTCCAGTCCGCGATCAAGCGCAAGACCGCTCCGGATATCCGTGCCCGCAAGAATGCCGAACCGATCGTGATGCTGACCTCGTATCACGCCCATACCGCGGCCCTGGTCGATCGCTATTGCGATGTCATCCTGGTCGGCGATTCCCTGGGCAATGTGATGCACGGGTTCGAGACCACCGTGCCGGTGACGCTCGATATGATGATCCTGCAGGGCCACGCGGTGATGCGCGGCTCGCAGCATGCGCTGGTCGTGGTCGATATGCCCTTCGGTTCTTATGAAGCCTCGAAGGAGCAGGCGTTTCATTCCGCGGCGCGAATCCTCAAAGAAACCCACTGCGGCGCGGTGAAGCTCGAAGGCGGCGTGCGGATGGCGGAGACCATCGCATTTCTCAGCGAGCGCGGTATTCCTGTGATGGGCCATATCGGGCTGACGCCGCAGTCGATCAATACGCTCGGCTCGTTTCGCGCCCAGGGCCGCGAGGAGGGCAGCTGGGAGCCGATCGAGAATGACGCCCGCGCGATCGCGCAAGCCGGCGCCTTCTCGGTCGTGGTCGAGGCGGTCGCCGAACCGCTGGCCAGAAAGATCACCGAAACCATCGATATTCCCACCATCGGCATTGGCGCCAGCGCGGCCTGCGATGGTCAGGTCCTGGTGCTGGAGGATATGCTGGGACTGTCACCACGCGCCCCGAAATTCGTCCGCCGCTACGGCAATCTCGGCCCGATGATCGAGGCCGCGATTCAGGGCTATGCCAGCGACGTGCGCTCGCGTGCGTTCCCGGGGCCGGAACATGTCTACGGCATGAAAGCCAAGAGCTAAGAAGGGTTGCGGGGGACTGCGGCGCGATTGGAGCCGGATGGGAGCGGAACCCCGCCGTGGGGTAATCGGCACCCACAGCATCGTTAACGCTTTGATAGGGCTGGCTTTGCCTTGCCGCCGCCATATCGCTAGGGTATCGCCGCCGCCACGCGGGGATCGGGTTTATGGCAGTGCCCTGTTTTGGGCGCCGCGCATCGGGGACGGGATAATCTTTAAGTGTCTGAATTATTTGATGAAGTCGACGAAGACGTACGCCGCGAGCAGCTCAAAAAGCTGTGGGACCGGTATTCAATCTATATTGTTGCCGGCGCGCTCTTGATCGTCGCCGCGGTGGGCGGCTGGCGCGGGTATGAGTATCTGGAGGCGAAGAAGGCGGCGGAGGCCGGTGCGGCCTTTGACGCGGCCGTCGAGCTCTCCGAGCAAAACAAGCATGCCGAGGCCGAAGCGGCCTTTACCAAGCTGGCCGCGACCGCGCCCTCGGGCTATCGCATGCTGGCTCGGCTGCGCGCCGCGGCGGAAGTCGCCAGCCGTGATCCGCAGGCCGCGGTAAAGATCTACGACGATATTTCTGCCGATCGCAGCGTTGGCGCGGCGGAACAGGATTTGGCCAAGATCCGCGCAGCCGGACTGCTGCTGGAAACGGCGAGCTATCCCAATATGGTTCAGCGCCTTGAGACGGCGGCGAGGCCGGAGGCGACCTTTCGCCACAGCGCGCGCGAATTGCTCGCGCTGTCGGCCTGGCGCGCTAACGATACGGCGGCCACTCGGCAGTGGTTGGATATGATCGCCAATGACGGCGAGACACCGTCAGGCCTGCGTTCGCGTGCCGAAGCGCTTCAGGCATTGCTTCCGCCGGTCGCCAAGAGCTGACGGCCGAAAACGACTTGAGTGAGAAATCGACCATGCGCCGCTCGCAACGTCTGATTGCTGCTGCTGTCCTCATCGCCATTTCCGGCGCGCTGGCCGGCTGCTCGGGCGCCATAAGCAGCTGGGATCCAACGGATATGCTGGATTGGCTCGATACCAAGAAAAAGCTGCCGGGCGAGCGCAAGCCGGTTTTCCCTGACGGCGTGCCGGGCCTCGAACAAGGCGTTCCGAAGGAACTCTACAAGGGCGCGTCGCAGGAGCAGACTGATCAGCAGAACGCCGCCCAGGCGGCCGCCGTCGCCGCGCCGCCTCCGCCGGAGGCCAAGCCGAAACACGTCGCCAAGTCCAGGAGCAAGCAACCGGAGGCGGCCAGCACCGATCCAGCCCCCTCAACGGATGAAGATGCGACAGCGGCAGCGCCGCCGGCGCCCAAGTCCAAGCCCAAGAAGGTCGTCCGCCAGCGCACCACCGCGCCGCCGCCCGATCAGTCGACCGAGCAATCGGCTCCCGCCGCACAGCCGGGGCAGACCGCCCAGCCGACGCAGCAATCCGCAGCGCCATTTCCGGCGCCGCTACCCGCCGGCACCTTCACGCGCTGATTTCAGCCTCTCGTCTCATTGACCCGCGCGTTGTACAGAGCGTTTTCCGGCCAATCGCTTTCTAACCTGGTCGCCTTCTACCGGGTCGATTTCGGGTCGCGCCAGGAAATGCTCTAATTCAATCAATCTGCGCGCATGGATCGCTTATGCCCTTCACGATTGCCATTATCGGCCGGCCCAATGTCGGAAAATCGACGCTGTTCAATCGGCTGGTTGGGCAGAAACTGGCGCTGGTTGACGACGAACCCGGCGTCACGCGCGACCGCCGGGAAGGAGCCGCGCGGCTTGGCGATCTCGAATTCACGGTCATCGATACCGCCGGCCTCGACGAGGGCGCCAAGGGCTCGCTGACCGCGCGGATGCAGGAGCAGACCGAGACCGCGATCGGCCTCGCGGACGCCCTGATGTTTGTGATCGACGCACGCGCGGGCCTGACGCCGAACGACCGCGCCTTTGCCGATTTCGCGCGCCGCGCCAACAAGCCGGTGGTCCTGGTTGCCAACAAGAGCGAGGGCAAGCAGGGTGACGCCGGCGCAATGGAATCCTATGCGCTCGGTCTCGGCGAGCCGATCCAGATATCAGCCGAGCATGGCGAGGGCCTCAGCGATCTCTACGACGCGCTCCGCGCCTTAATGCCCGAGCCCGCCGACGAGGGCGAAGAGTTCGACGATGACGACATCATCGAAACCGACGAAGATTTGGCGAAGCGGCCGATCCGCGTGGCCATCGTCGGCCGCCCCAATGCGGGCAAATCCACGCTCATCAACCATCTGCTCGGCGAAGAGCGGTTATTGACCAGTGCCGAGGCCGGCACGACCCGCGATTCCATCTCGGTCGAAATCAACTGGCAGGGCCGGGACTTTCGCGTGTTCGATACCGCGGGCTTGCGGCGGCGTTCGCGGATTGAGGAAAAGCTGGAGAAGCTCTCGGTCGCGGACGCGTTGCGCGCGGTGCGCTTCGCCGAGGTCGTGGTGCTGATGATGGATGCGCAGAACAAGTTCGAGGAGCAGGACCTGCGCATTGCCGACCTGATCGAGCGCGAGGGCCGTGCGCTGGTGATCGCGGTCAACAAGTGGGATCTGATGGGGCGTCAGTCGAGCCTGATTTCAGCGCTGCGTATCGACGCCGACCATCTGCTGCCGCAAGTCAGGGGGATGCCGATCGTCGCGGTGTCCGGCCTGATGGGCGAGGGCATCGATCGGCTGATGAGCGCGATCGAAGGGGCTTACGCGGTGTGGAACCGGCGGGTGCCGACGGCCTCGCTCAATCGCTGGTTCGAGCAGGCCGTGGATGCCAATCCGCCGCCCGCGGTCTCAGGCCGGCGATTGAAACTGAATTACATCACGCAAGCCAAGGCGCGGCCGCCGAGTTTCATACTGTTCTGCTCGCGCGCGGATGCCGTGCCGCAATCCTATCTGCGCTATCTCGTCAATTCCCTGCGAGAGTTCTTCGAACTGCCGGGCACGCCGGTGCGGATTGCGCTGCGCGAGAAGGCCAACCCGTTCGCGCACAAACGCAAAAGGCCTTCGTGAGCGAACCGGCGTCCGCCAGCACAGCCGAAATTCCTGGAGAAACGTCTCCGGTGCGCGGCGGAGCGGTGGCTTTCATCTTCGTCACCATCCTGCTCGACATGTTCGCACTCGGCCTGGTCATACCGATCCTGCCGAAACTCGTGGAAAGTTTTGTCAATAACGACACCGCGAATGCCGCGCGGATCTTCGGCCTGTTCGGCACCGTATGGGCGGCGATGCAGTTTTTCTTTTCGCCGATCCTGGGAGGCCTGTCGGACCGCTTCGGCCGCCGACCGGTGGTGCTGTTGTCGAATTTCGGGCTCGCGCTCGACAATGTCCTGATGGCGCTGGCGCCCTCCTTGATCTGGCTTTTCGTTGGCCGGGTGATTTCTGGAATTACCTCGGCAAGCGTTTCGACCGCATTCGCCTATATCTCGGACATAACGCCTGCCGAGCGGCGCGCCGCGGTGTTCGGCAAGGTTGGCGCGGCCTTTGGCGCCGGTTTCGTCCTGGGTCCTGCGGTCGGCGGGCTGCTCGGCGGCGTCGATCCGCGGCTGCCATTCTGGGTCGCCGCCGGCCTGAGTTTTGCCAACACGCTTTATGGATTGTTGATCCTGCCCGAATTGCTGCCGCGCGATCGTCGCTCTCCATTCCGCTGGAGAAGCGCCAATCCTTTGGGCGCGCTGCATCTGTTGCGCACCGACCGGGTGCTCACGGGACTATCGATCGCGAATTTCTTCGCCCAGTTAGCGCATGTGGTGCTGCCCTCGACCTTCGTGCTTTACGCCACCTACCGATATGGCTGGAATACCGGGACCGTCGGTCTGACGCTGGCGATGGTCGGTATCTGCGCGATGGCGGTGCAGGGGGCCGGCATCGGCCCGATCGTCCGGCGTATCGGTGAGCGCCGCGCGTTGCTGCTCGGGCTTGGCTGCGGCGCCATCGGCTTTCTGATTTTCGGCGCGGCGCCGACGGGGCCGCTGTTCTGGCTTGGTATTCCCGTGATGGCCTTGTGGGGGGTCGCAGGAGCGGCGACCCAGGCCCTGATGACGCAACTGGTCGCACCGGATCAACAGGGCCAGTTGCAGGGCGCGACTACCAGCGTGCAAAGCGTAGCCCAACTCCTGGGGCCGTTTCTGTTCACGCTGATCTTCGCCTATTTCATCGGTGCGCAGGCGCCGTTGAAATTGCCGGGCGCGCCATTCCTGCTGGCGTCGGTGCTGTTGGTGCTTGCGCTTGTGATCGCCGCGCGCACGCTGACATCTGCGAGATCGCTGGCATGACGCACAGCGGAGCCTAGGCGTTCTGTCGAGGCGGTGACTTATCCGTCCTTTGAGCGCTGCATGGCCCTGCGGATGTCCGACGGGGTCGCGCCGTAACGGCGGCGGAACGTGCGATTGAAATAGGAAAGGTCGCCGAAGCCGGCTTCATACGCGGCCGCGCTGATGCTGCGGTCGGCGTAGAGCGGGTCAATGAGCATGCGATGCGCGCGCGTCAAACGCCCGTCGAGAACAAAGTCCGTGAACGTCGTTCCGTTTTCCGCCAGCAACTGACGGATATAACTTTCCGAGATTTGCTGGCTTCGCGCTACATCGGCGAGCGTCAGACCGGGGTGTTCGATCCTCTCAAGAATATGATCCTTGATCGCCCTTAGCCGCGCCGCGCGCAAACCTTGTTCGGGCAGCCCGAGGTCGCCGCCGCCACCGAGCAGCAGCGTCGCCAGGCCATGCATATGCGTGGCGACCATATGGCGAAGTTCCGCCGTCGCAAGCTCCGCCTGATTATCGAGCAGCGTCGCGTAGCCGACCAAGAGTTTCAGGACGCGATTGTCCTTCGGAATTGGCCGCGCAACCAGGGCGTCGAGGTCGCCAACATGTGGCGTCAGCAGATTTCGGCTGAGCCGAAAATTGATGACGCGCGTCGGCGTTAGTCCGGTGAATGTGGCTTCGGCGCCGTTGGCCGTGAGAACGGCCTCGCCTTCATTGACTGTCGCAACACGGCCGTACTGGTTCACTTCACCCATCCCGCTCTGCATCACGACGAGGACCACATCGTCATTGTCGAGAAGTGAGATGGTGTGCCGGTTGCGCATCGGCGACAGCGTTCCCGATGCCATGGCGAAGCCCGGCAGCGCCCGCAGCGTCAAGTTGATATCGAGTGGATGGCCATCGAGTGGATCGATTTCGATGCCAAGAATCTCGCGGCCGAAAGTTTCTCGAAAGGCCTCAACGCCGCCGTCTTCGTGAAAGGCTTCGGTTGATATCCGAAGTTTCTTCATTTCATCGTCCGGCATGCTTCGACCCATGATGCTATCAGCACCAGTTAGTCGCGCCGTTGCAAGACCCGGTTCAGAATAAACGTTAGGTTGTTGGCGTGGAATTTCTGTTTCGGGGATCGAGGAGACCGCGCGCGACTGCGTATTCCCTCAAAAGAGGGTTAATCCTGATTGGTGTTTTGACGCAATTCGACGCCACAGCGGGCCGGCCACAGAGATTGCGCCGGACCAGGAATTGGCGATTAGCCCTTAGTACTTCGCGACGAGCGGAGCGTCGAACCGATAGTTGACGCCGACGCGCAGAATGTTGTCGGTGAAGCGGGTATTGAAGGCCGAGGTGAGGGTCGTGGTCGTGACCGTGTTGAAGCGTACCGGCACGCCCAACTGGGTCACGACGTTCGTAGTCGTTGTGGAGCCGCTGCCGACGTCTCCGAGATCCATGTAGAGATATTCGAGCTTGACCGACCAGTGTCGGTCGATCGCAACTTCGGCGCCGGCGCCGACGGTCCAGCCGGCGCGGGTCGATCCCCAGCTCAGCGGGATCAGCGGCGCGGTCGCGGATACACCGCCATAGGCCAGACCGCCCGTCGCGTAGAGGAGGACGCGGTCTGTCGGAAGGAAACCGACACGACCGCGCGCGGTGCCAAACCAGTCGAGCTTGTAGTTCGCCGTGAAGAGGCCCGTGCCGATAGCACATCCGGCGACGAGACAGACGTCCGAACTGCCGCGCTCACCGCTGCCCTGAATGTCAGTTTCCAAACCGAACAGCCAGGTTCCGCGCTGCCAGTTGTAACCGGCCTGTCCGCCGCCGATGAATCCGTTGACGTTTGCGCGGCCTGTCACAGGTGTCGGCGCCAAGGGCGTGACAACGGGGAAACCCGCTCTGAGGACACCTGAAAACGCGACGAATTCGCTGACGCTCTGCGTCCCAGTCTGGGTGCCGTCGGTAGCCGCGCGGCCCCAGCCATAGCCGGCGTTGCCGCCGATGTAGAACCCGCTCCAGTTGTACCCGGGTTCGACGTAGGCCGGCGCCTTGGTATAGGTCCGCACCGGGAGATCGGCGGCCAGGGCCGACGTGGCGCCAAACGATGCAACCAAAATCGCAGCAAGAAATTTCATCGCACGGTCCTTTGTCAACTCTGTGCGTCCCTTTTAGTGAGCGCAGGGAAATCGGCTTGGACTGGGCGCTACTCGGCTTGGACTGGGCGTCACTATCAGACGATTGCGTGGTTCTGTTGCGGATAGGAGACAAGTTGCGGGCGGCTGCCCGAATGGCAGCCGCCCGCAATTTCAGCAGCGCGCGGGTGTCCGGCAGTACCTATCGGAGCGCGTCCGAGGTCAGCTTGAATTTCTGGATGCGCTTTCCGGTATCGACCTCGGCGGTATAGACATTCCCTTTGGCATCGACCGCCATGGCGTAAATCCAGTGAAATTGCCCGGCGTTGCGGCCGTTGTGTCCGAAGCTGCCGACGACGGTCCCGTCCTGGCGGTTCAGGATCCTGATTTCATTGTTCTCGCCATCGGCGCTCAACAGATAGGTCTGTTTCGGATCGGGCCAGATCGCGATATCCCACACCGAGCCGTTGCCGAGCGTGTTCTTCTCGTAGAACCACTCCTTCACGAAGCTGCCGTCCTTCCTGAAAACCTGGATGCGGTCATTGATGCGGTCGCAGACATAGATCAACCCGTCATTGGCGATCTTGACGCAATGCACGGGATTGCCGAATTGCTGCAATACCGGTGCCTTCGGATCATACGCCGCCTGCTTGTCGTCGTTTGGCGGGTTGCCATAGGCGCCCCAATGCCGCTTGTAGGCGCCCGACGTGGCATCGAACACGATGACGCGGCGATTGCCATAGCCGTCGGCGACATAGATTTCGTCGGCCTCCTTGTCGATGGCGGTCTCGGCAGGCTTGCCGAGTTGCGTGGTGTCGTTGCTGCCCTTGCTCGGCGCGATCTTGCCGATCTGCATCACGAATTTGCCGTCGAGGGTGAATTTCAGGATGGCATTGTCGTTGTCGGCGTTGCCGCCGATCCAGACGAAGCCCCTGTCGTCGACCTCGATACCGTGTTCGCGGCCGACCCATTCGTAACCTTCGCCGGGGCCGCCCCAGCCACGCAGCAGATTGCCATCGCTGTCGAACTCCAGCACCGGTGGCGCCGGGACGCAGCATTTCGAGCGCGGCGGCGTCAACGCAGCCCCTTTCTCGTCGTCGGTCAACGAGCGTGGGCGATGGATGACCCAGATGTGGCCCTGCGCATCGACCGTGATGCCGCCGACCTGGCCGAGGATCCAGTTGTTCGGCAGCGTCTTTGGCCACGACGGGTCCACCGCGAAGGTCGGGATTTCACCGGCATGTGCGGTGCGTAAAAGCCCGGGCGAGCCAATCAACAGGGCCGCGGCGATGTACGTGGAGACGGCTCTGGAGAGACTTGCGCGCGCAGGCATCGAGCGCGCGCGCGGTTGCATCGGCGTCATGGCATTCTCCCGTATTTTCTTGCTTCGGATTTTTCCGATTGACGGGGAGTGAATAGCGCCGGGGTTCGGGAGTCAATTGAGGGGGAAGGAGAACGCTGTTGCGCCACAAATGGTCGTCATCGCCCGCGAAAGCGGGCGATCCAGTACGCCGCGGCTTCTCGGTTCAAGCGCAACTGTCTCTGGAATACTGGAGCCCCGCTTTCGCGGGGATGACGAGGGGCGGTGCATCCGCGCCGTGCGCGTCATTTCCTCACGCCGGCGCGCGAAAGCTCAGCAGCGTGCGGGTCTTGTAGTCGTAAAACTTGCCGGTCTCAGTCCATGACGGCAGGCACATCGGGACGATGAATTCCGCGGCCTGCTCCGGCGTATCCAGCGTCATCGGGTCCTCGCCGGGAAATACCGTGGCGCGCATGCGGGTGCGGATCGGGCCGGGGCTGAACAGGTTGGCGCGGATTGGCGTCGACGCCGTCTCGTTGGCCCACACCCGCACCAAAGTCTCCAGCGCGGCCTTGGAGGCCGCATAGGGACCGAGATAGGCCAGCGCCTTGTTGGAAGCCGCCGAGGTGACGAACACCGCGCGGCCGGCGTCCGATTTTTTCAGGAGCGGCTCCATGCAGCGGATCAATTGAAAATTGGCCGTGACGTTGATCGCCATCACGTCGTTCCACGGCTTAAGATCGATATGGCCGAGCGGCGAGGACGGACCGGCGATACCGGCATTGCCAACGAGAATATCGAGCTTGCCATGACGTTCGTGCAATGCCGCGCCGAGCCGGGCGATGCCGTCGAAATCGGTGAGATTGAGCGGCACCAAAGTGGCGCTGCCGCCGTCCTTGCGGATCTCGTCATCAAGTTCTTCGAGGCCGCCCTGGGTCCGCGCCACCGCGATCACATGCGCGCCGGCCTTGGCCAGCGCACGCGCAGCAGCATAGCCGATGCCGCGCGAAGCGCCGGATACGAGAGCGATGCGGGAGGCGAGGGGTTTTGTCATCGCGATAACTCTATCCACAGTCGTCCCCGCGAACGCGGGGACCCATACGCCGTGAGGGTTATGACGGGCGAAGTTGTTTGTGTCTAACTGAATTCAGAAAAATAATGGCCGCGAGTTATGGGTCCCCGCGCTCGCGGGGATGACCGACACCGTGGGTGTTATCAACTCGCTTCCGCCAGTAGCGACAATTGCCGCGGCTGCGGTTCGACCATGGTTTGATCAGTCAGGTGAGTCGGATAGGCTCCCGTGAAGCAATGGTCGGAGAATTTCGGATTGGCGGGATCGCGGCCGGGCTCGCCCATGGCGCGGTACATGCCGTCGACCGACAGGAATGCCAGCGTGTCCGCGCCGATCAGTTCCCGCATCTCTTCGAGATTGTGTGTCGCCGCCAGCAAGCCGCCGCGGTCCGGCAGGTCGATGCCGTAATAATCGGGGTGAATGATCGGCGGCGAGGCGAGGCGGAAATGAACCTCGGCGGCGCCGGCATCGCGCATCATGCGGACGATCTTTTTCGACGTGGTGCCGCGCACCAGTGAATCGTCGATCAGGATGATGCGCTTGCCTTCGATCGCCGCGCGATTGGCCGAATGCTTCATGCGCACGCCGAGTTCGCGCACGCTCTGGGTCGGCTGAATGAAGGTGCGGCCGACATAGTGATTGCGGATGATGCCGAGTTCAAACGGAACACCGGATTCCCTGGAGTAACCGAGCGCGGCCGGCACGCCGGAATCCGGCACCGGCACCACCACGTCGACCTCGACATGGCTTTCGCGCGCGAGCTGGGCGCCAAAGGCCTTGCGGACCTCGTACACCGATCGTCCGCCGACGATCGAAATCCGGCCGCGAGAAATAGATGTATTCGAAAATGCAGGGCCGCGGCGGCTTCGGCGGAAACGGCTTGAAGCTCCGGGCGCCGCGCTCGTCGAATACGATGATCTCGCCGGGTTCGACGTCGCGGACATACTTGGCGCCGATGATATCGAGCGCGCAGGTTTCCGACGCCAGGATCGGACAGCCATCGAGTTCGCCCAGCACCAGCGGGCGGATGCCGAGCGGGTCGCGCGCGCCGATCAGTTTCTTGTTGGTCAGCGACACCAGCGAATAGGCGCCCTCGATCGCGCGCAGCGCCTCGATGAAGCGGTCGATGAAGTGGCTGCGCTTGGATTGCGCGACCAGATGCAGGATGACTTCGGTGTCGGTGGTGGATTGCATCATGGCGCCGCCGCGCACCAGTTCACGGCGCAGGGTCAGCCCGTTGGTGAGATTGCCGTTGTGGCCGACCGCGAATCCGCCGGCATTGAGTTCGGCAAACAGCGGCTGCACGTTGCGCAGGATGGTCTCGCCGGTCGTGGAGTAACGGACATGGCCGACGGCGGAGGCGCCGGGTAGCCGTTCGATCACTTCGCGGCGGGAAAAAGTGTCGCCGACGAGGCCGAGGCGCCGTTCGGAATGAAACCGGGTTCCGTCGAAGGAGACGATGCCGGCGGCTTCCTGGCCGCGATGCTGCAGAGCGTGCAATCCGAGCGCGGTGATGGCGGCAGCTTCGGGGTGGTCGAAAATGCCGAACACGCCGCACTCCTCGCGCAGCGTGTCGCCTTCCAGGTCGAGATCGGTGAGATAAAGTTCTGGGCGGTCGATGCCCGGATTCGGATTATCCCGGTTCAGGTCGTATTGCGCGGCGGCGTCATCGGAAGGGCTTTGTTTGCAGTCCATCGCGCCTCTCTTTTGGCCTGACATCAACGTCCCGTCGGTTTCTCGATCAGCTTTTTGAGGCTGTCGCGGGCGGGTTTGCTGTAGCCATCACCTGAAGCCGGCGCCGCCGGATCGGTGTCAGTTTGTTCATCGTCTGGTTTATTCTTCTTGAATCTCTTCAAGATGGTGTTCTCGGGGTCATCCGGCAAGAGCGACATCAGCCAATCCCCCGTTCCCTGCAACACCACCCGGGACTTCGCCCCGGTGACCCAGTCGGGCCGCTGCTTGTCCGGAACCAGCCAGCTGAAGAACAGGAAGGCGACGACCACGATCAGGAGGCCGCGCGCCAGTCCGAACAGGAAACCGAGGGTGCGATCGAGCGCTCCGATCCGGGAATCCAGGATCATGTCCGAGATACGCACGGTAATGATCGAGACCACGATGAGGGTGCCGATGAATACCCCGGCGACCACCACCACGCTCGCGACTGTGTCGTTATTGAAATAAGTCTTGGCGGTCGGCAGCAGCTTCGAGAAAGCATATAGCGTGACCAGTGCGGCCGTGCCCCACGCCGCGATCGACAAAATCTCACGCATGAAGCCGCGCACCATCGCGAGCAGGCCGGAGATCAGCATGACGGCGAGCAGAACGAGATCGAGGATCGTTATCGGCATCGGCTGGTCAGGTCCGCTCGTAAGTCAAAACCGCGAATCGGCGTGTCGGTGCCGCTCTAAGGTGACGGGGATATGGCATGTCCCGCAAGGCCGGAAATCGCGTCATCCGGTCCCACGCGCGCGTTGTATAGCGGCGAGGGCGGGTAACGTCACGCCCGGCTAGCCTTCCTGACGCCGGAATCTCGCAGGTGTGGCATTTTTCTCCACCGCTGCGCTCTCTCTGCTGGGCTCCCTGTTCCCTCTTGGCGTCCCGCGCGCGGCGATATCCGCGACCAGGCTGGTCAAGCCGCCGACGGTATTAAGTGTCAGACCGGCATCGCCACCGACCTCGCCACGGGCCGATTCGGGCAGTACGGCGCGGCCGAAGCCTAGCTTGGCCGCTTCCTTGAGCCGGGCCGAGGTCTGCGCCACCGGCCGCACCGCGCCGGACAGCGAAATCTCGCCGAAATAGACCGCGTCTGTCGGCAGCGGCGCATTGACCAGCGACGAGACCAGCGCGGCGGCGGCGGCAAGGTCGGCGGCGGGTTCCTGGATCCGCAGGCCGCCCGCGACGTTCAAATAAACGTCATAGCCGGACAGTTTGACGCCGCAATGGGCCTCCAGCACCGCCAGCACCATCGACAGCCGGCTCGGGTCCCAGCCCACCACCGCGCGGCGCGGCGTGCCGAGCGTGGTCGGCGCCACCAATGCTTGCAATTCCACCAGTACCGGGCGGGTACCTTCGATGCCCGCGAATACCGCCGTCCCCGGACTGCCGAGATCGCGTTCGGACAGAAATAGTTCGGAGGGATTGGAGACCTCGCGCAACCCCAAGCCAGTCATCTCGAACACGCCGATCTCGTCGGTGGGGCCGAAGCGGTTCTTGACCGCGCGCAGGATGCGGAACTGCTGCGAGCCTTCGCCCTCGAACGACAGCACCGCATCGACCATGTGCTCGACCACGCGGGGGCCGGCGATCTGGCCATCTTTGGTGACATGGCCGACCAGGATGATCGCGGCCCCGGATTTCTTGGCGAACCGTATCAGCGCCTGTGCCGAGGCGCGCACCTGGGTGACCGTGCCCGGCGCGGATTCCACCGTGTCGGTCCACATGGTCTGGATCGAATCGATCACGATCAGGCGCGGCACCGTCCCTTCGGAGAGCGTGGAGACGATATCCTCGACCGAGGTTTCGGCGGCGAGTTGCACCGGCGCGTCGGCGAGGCCGAGCCGCTCGGCGCGCAGCCGCACCTGCGCCACGGCTTCCTCGCCGGAGATGTAGACCGCGCGATGGCCGGCCCGCGCCATCAGGCTGGTTGCCTGGGTCAACAGCGTCGACTTGCCGATGCCGGGATCGCCGCCAACCAGCAATACCGAGCCGCGCACAAAACCGCCGCCGGTGACGCGGTCGAGCTCGGCCATCCCGGACGGCAGGCGCGGGGCGTCATTGCTTTTGCCGGTCAGGCTTTCCAGCGCGAACAGCCGGCCTCGACGCTTGCTGCGGATCGACACCGGCATCGAGGTCGCGCCGGTCGTGTCCTCCTCCGACAGCGTATTCCACTCGCCGCAGGACTCGCACTTGCCCTGCCAGCGGTTATAGGCCGCGCCGCAGTTCTGGCAGACAAAGGAGAGGGTAGATTTGGCCATGGAGGGGGTAAATCGCTTGTGATGGGACACAGCTCCATAGCACGAAATCTTAAAAAGTTCCTATTTTGTTCTTTGAGGCCGTCATAACGGCTGTCCGCAGTTTCGGCTGACATAGTAAGGCCGCCTCGGTTGGTGGCCGGCGTGAAGATTCCGTGCGCGTTACGACGCGCCGGCGAAAGCATTCCACACCATCGCGCCCCCCGCCGCGAGCATGATCCCGTCCATCGCAAGCCGGAACACGTCCGGCGCCAGCCGCAGCACGAAGCGTTTGGCGATGAAGGCGCCGAACATCAGCGATGAGCCGGCGATCAGACCCTGCAAGGCGACATCCGGCGTCAGCGCGCCGAAGCGCTGAAAGATCACCGATTTGCTCACATAAAGCCCGAGCGAGCTGGCCGCTTCGGTGGCGAGAAACGCGCCCCTGGAGAGGCCGTAGAACAGAAACAGCGGCACGCTGAGTGGCCCGGTCGAAACCACGATGCCGGTGATGTAGCCGATCACGGCGCCGCCGACCGCAAGATGCCACAGCGAAAACTTCAGATCATGGCGGGCGAGCCAGTGCCGCGCCGGCACCATCGCGATCAGAAACAGGCCGATCGAAATGTCGACGGCGTGCGAGGGCAGCGCCAGCAATGTGCGGGCGCCCAATGCTGCGGCGGGAATGCCGGGGATCGAATAGGCGGCGCAGGCGCGCCAGTCGACCTCGCGCCACCAGGCCAGAATGCGCGACAAATTGGCCATCACGGCGGCGATCGCCATGATCGGTACGGCCTGTTTCGGCCCGTATTGATAGACCAGGACCGGCATCAGCATGATCGAGGAGCCGGTGCCGACAATGCCCGAGATGGTGCCGGCGAGGAGCCCGACCGCGAACACGAAGAGAAAGTTCAAAAGATCATGTCTCCAGCGAAGCCGGGGCGGGGAATATCACCCCGTGAGTATGGCCCGAAATGCAGTTAACAGAACAACGGGCGCATACCGGTTGAGCTGAAAGCTATCGCACGCTGCGCTCCGCACGATTTGAACGTGCGGAGCGGGAGAGATTGGACGACGAAAACGTCAGTGCGCCAGCGGATCGGGCCGCATCTGGACTTTGAAGACCTTCGGATAAGCCTCGATGCCGCCTTCACTATGGAAGTTCGCGCGGGTGCCGGAAGTGGTCCAGATACCGCGGCCTTTCCAGCCCGCCTTCGGATCGTCGATACGGCCGTCGACGTTCTTGGTGAAGAAGCCCTGCGGATAGGGCATCCGCAGAGTAACGAATTCGCCTTTCACCAGCGCGGTCAACGACTCGCTTCCATTGGTTTCGGCGATCGGCACATTGGCGCCGAGGCCAAGAATGTTATAGCGGTCGACCCAGACGTAATAGGCATGGTTGGCGCTGCCCTTCGGATCCACGCCCTTGAACTGCGGACCGGGCAACCGATAAAGCTTCCATCCTTCCGGACACTGCTTGCCTTCCGCGGTCGTCGGGCCATTGAGCGGGCCCTTGCACAGCTTGCGATCGAAGCTGGCGAGATGGCCGCTCGAAAGAACCGTCCAGACCACGCCGTCAAGTCCGATGTCGATGCCGCGCGGGCCGAATGCACCTTCCGGCGGCTGGTAGATTTCGGCCAGGGCGGTATTGGTGGGATCAGAACCCGGCATCAGCCGGACGAGGTAGCCGGGCTGATCGATCCGCGAGAAGCCGCGGTCCATCGCCTGTCCCCAGATGGAGTTGTCGACCGGGCTCGGCATGATGCCGTAGAACGAGGCCAGGATCCGCTTGTCCTTGGTCGGATCGACCGGGTCCTTGACGCCGACAAAGGCATCGCGCTTGCCGTTGCCGTTGGTATCGATGACGAGCGGAGTCCAGCCCTGCGAAGCGACGCCATCTCCCGTCTCGCGGAATTGTTTGGTGTTGAGCCATCCGACCGTGCCGCCACCGGCTCCGGGGCCGCCTGCGCTCATCCACAGCGTATCGTTGGCATCGTGAGCGAAATAAAGATGATGGGTCGTGAAGCAGGTATTGATCATATCCCATTTGCCGGTCGCGGGATCAAAGCGCGACAGTTGGCGCAGCGACGTCGCCTGCGGGTCGACTTTCGCCGACGCAAGATTTGACCCTTGCTTGCAATAATCGGGATTTTCCGGCGACCGCAGCCGCGCGGTGAACCAGACCTTGCCGGCCTCGTCCATCATCACGTTATGAATGCTGGTGTGACCGTCCCAAATGGCATCGTCCCCCCAATAAGCCGACGGCCCGCGCGAGGCTTCCTCCGACGAGGGGAGTTTCGGATCCAGATACGGCTCCTTGATGGTCGAGGCGATGTTCTTGACCGGGTCAAGGGTCGGAATGAGATCGGTGCTTTCCTCCGGCGAGCCGTAGATCAGGCCGTTGGCGTTGACCGTCGGATTGCGTTTGTCGGTCGAGATCGCGTCGTGCTGGTAATGCTTGGGCGATGCCCAGTCCCACATCGTGAAGACGACGTTGCGCTCGATGCCTTTCGGCCGCTCGGGCTTGTCGAACGGCAATGCGCCGGCCGCGATCTTGTCGGTCCATTTGGAGAAAAGATCATAGACCTTTTCCGGCCCCATGCTGCCGAGCACGATCGCCATGTATTCCTGGGCCTGACCCGCCTGGGTGCGAAGCGCCCACGCCGTATGCGAGTCGCTGCCTGCCATGAACTGTTTGGGTATTTCGCGGATGCCGCGCGAGCCGATCGAATGGCACGACTGGCACATGTTCTTGACCGTATCGATCCACTGGGCCTGGGACTTCATGGTCTCGGGCATCTTGTTGCCCTTGTCGCCGGTCCCGGGAAACTCTCCGACCCCGGGAATCTCGAGCAGGGAATACCAGTACATGGCGGGATAAAGCTCGGCCGCCGCAGCTGCAGAGGGCGAAGGTCCGGCCTTGAAGTCGAGTAGCTTGCCGGGGCGAGCCTCCTGCTGCTGGGTATCCTGCAAGCCGTAGCCGCGAACCCAGACCTTGTAGCTCGCATCCGGCAGATCGGGGACGACAAAGCGGCCTTGATCGTCGGTCACGACAATCTTGGCATATTTGGTTGGAAGATCTTTTGTCTCCGCGATCACCCAAACACCAGCTTCGGGACCCTTGTCGCCAATCACCTGGCCGCCAATGTCATGCGCTGAGATATCGACGTTTGCCGCCCAAGCGGCGCCCGCGTGCAGCAGAGAACTCACCCCAAGCCACACGGCCGCGATCTGTTTCAGATTCATTTATCCCTCAAGGGCTACGTCGCAGCCCGCAGCGCTCTTCGTAACCGGACCTCGTCTGCGTCGTTGCAGAGGGGCGCAGGCGCCGAGCTCACCGGTTGCGAACTTATTGTCTGTCGAGTTAACCGGCCCGACAATTGAACGTCCACTTTCAGGGTGTCAAGGGCGCTTCACGCTGCCGGCCTCTAGCTGTTCGGACCATTTTTGCCTCCCGCCGGACGTGCAATGCCTGTGCTCGCGCGCTGTACGGCGCCAGGATCAGATTTGCGCTAGACTGTGAGCTGTGTGAGACCGTCAGCCGAACTGTCGAATGCACGACTACACCACGAAGGAAAAACTTAAAATAACCGCCGTGGCCTCGCTGGCCGTTGTGGGATGGCTTGTCGCATTGGCTATCGCAATTTTGTCGGTGCGTTGAGTGAAGCGCCGCTGAGGGGCAATCGGAAACGGGCTTAGAAAAAGGCGGCCTTTGATGGCCGCCTTTTCGATTACGCCGTTATGCTGAGTTGTGCGCCGCAATCCTCGCCGGCCGCGTCGAGCTAGAAGCCCACTTCGTGGTGCTGCAACCGAGCGTTTTGCATACAACGCCAATCGTTGTGGCCATCCCATCCGCCTCGGTCCCGCCAGGCACTCCAGGCCATGTAATCCTCATCCTTGTTATAGGGATTTCCCGCTTCCCTGTTCAGGCAAGTGCCGCTCTGGACGTCGTAGGCGGGATGGGCGATGATGCGTTGCGCCATTGCAGGCCCTGCCAGCGCGGAAGAAAGAACGGCGGCAACGCCTAGAAATATAAATTTGGCCATGGGATTCTCCTTTTCGTAAAACGAAAAGCCAACTACGAGCCCCACACCAAACTCTACGCCGACCCTGCACAGACCCAACTAAAGAAATGTTTATTCGGGAAGAGCTTCGGGCATTCAACCGGGGCGCGACGTCTTGCGATGCGTAAATTGAATTTCAAACGAGAGCAGCTTTCGCTGCTCAGAGGGTATGTTTTCAATCAGGTGCGGCATTGGAGCAATGCGTTCTCTTGATAATTTTCGTTCTCTTGTAATCCCTGTCGGCCTCTCCGAGAGCGTTACAGTTAACAGACTGACGCGAGTTTGCTTCAAACGCTGGGTTTCCAGTTTGGCGACCACGTGCACGGAACGATGGCACGCTGGATGCTCATCGCAATGGATGCCAGACACTGTCTTTGATGTTGTAGTGTTGGCAGCGCTTTTTACGAGCGCCTATGCCGCGATACCAATTCGGCATATGCGGGCGTTGTAAATATGCGAGCGCCAGATATGGGAGGGGTCCATCAACCGGGACATCCCGGATGCATTGCGCTCTTTCGCTGCCCCAGTTCCTCGATCAGCGCCTTGATCCGCTCCTGGGTTAACGGATCAAGAGCTTGGTCGGTGAACCTGCGGTACCGGGCTATCTGCTTATCAAGTTGCTCGCATTCTGCGCACATGGGCTCACCGCGTTTGGATTAGGCGAGAGCACAAGCCACTCCCTGTCACCGATTGATGCCGCGAGCGGAAGACGATGATCGTGAAGCGTATCAGCTAAGTTCGGTTCCCCACATTAGACACTTTGCCTCGGGAACTCACTCATCCTTCAGTTCCATCAGCTTCCCGATGGCTGGCAGGGCCCCGGCCGAAAACGCCGTAATTGCTGGATTTAACGCGAGGGCCGGCAGTCTCACCCACCGAGCTCAGGCCCAATCTCAGCAGTTCACGAACCGCGGCAGCCCGCGTCGGCATCCTGTGCTGGAATCGAAAGTCATCGACGACTGACAACTCTTCAGGCGAAAGCATGATCTGCAATCGCTCGCCTCTGAGGTCGTTCATGGCAGCCTTTGTCCCGCTAAAACGAACAGTGCAAAGTGAGTAAATCACTCAATTCACTCAGCCAGTGCTTGTTCCGCGGGTTATGCCAAAACCACAGAATTAGACAAATATTATAGTATTATCAACAAGTTATGATTTTACGACGAGGTCCCCCAGGCGCATTTTGTCGCTAACAAAGGGATACCATCATGGTCGATAAACCCAATACGCAACGGAGGTCTGGCGCTTCACGCGACCAACCCGATGCCAGCTCACAGGATAACGCGCAAAGCGGAAATGGAACGAGCGCGTCAAAGAACATTGAGGGATGGTTGCGCAGCAAAGAGCTTCAACCCCCGAAATGATTACGCGACGGTCTGACATTCGCTGAGCCCCCGCTATTTAATGACAATCCAGGCTGGCGCGTGATCGCTGGCGCCTTCTTCGCCCCGCATCAGGCGATCGACGCCCGCTCTGGTCAGCCGCGGCGCAAGTCCAGGACTGAGCAGGAGATGATCGAGCCGCAGGCCGGCGTCGCGTGACCAACGCTGGCGCTTGTAATCCCAGAACGTGAACATCGGCTTGGATGGATGAACACTGCGGATCGCGTCACACCAGCCTTGTGCCAGCAACGACTTGAACGCCGCGCGGCTTTTCGGCTGGATCAACGCATCCTTGTCCCATGACCGGGTCGGATAAATATCCTGTTCGGTTGGTGCGACATTGTAATCGCCGGCCAGCACCACCGGAATGTCCTGCTTCAGCAATTTCGCGGCGTGCGATTTGAGCCGCCCGAACCATGCGAGTTTGTAATCGAATTTCGGTCCGGGCTGCGGATTGCCGTTCGGCAAATAGAGGCTGGTCACCAGGATGCCCTTGACGGCGGCTTCGATGTACCGCGCTTCGTTATCGTTGGGATCGCCGGGCAGCGTCGTCCTGGTCAGCACCGGATCGGTTTTGCGCGCCAGGATGGCCACGCCGTTCCAGGTCTGTTGTCCGCGCCAGACCGCGCCATAGCCGGCTTTGTTGATGGCGCGAACCGGAAAATCCTTGTCGGCCGACTTGAGCTCTTGCAGGCAGACAATGTCGGGCTTCGCCTGCTGCAGCCATCGCAGCAGGTTCGGCAGCCGCCGGTTGATATTGTTGATGTTGAAGGTGGCGATTTTCATGGTGGATCGGCTATGATTGATCCAACGTATCCGGAGGTTTCATGCTCAAATTTCACATTGCCATGGTCGTAATCGTCATTGGGTTTTCCGGCGCGGCCACCGCGCAGACTCTGACGGCTGAACAACGCGCCGCCTGTAAGCCCGATTACGACAAATACTGCAGCGGCACCACGCCCGGCGGCGGCCGTATCATTGCCTGTCTGGATAAGCAGCATGAAGCGCTTAGCGAAACTTGCAGGAAAGTCCTGGACGCGCAGAAGAAAAAGTAAGCGCCATTCAGCCGGTCGAGACTTGATCGCCGCTGACGCTGGGCGATTTCGATTTCGAGCCGTCCCGGTCGAGATGATCGATGGCAAGAACGTCGGCAAGA
Organism: uncultured Alphaproteobacteria bacterium; assembly: GCA_963811915.1. GTDB lineage: Bacteria > Pseudomonadota > Alphaproteobacteria > Rhizobiales > Xanthobacteraceae > Bradyrhizobium. The sequence continues at coordinate 180,762 of CAWETC010000013.1, read as the reverse complement.
ATTTAGGGTGGGACGAACTTATGGTGAGGCCGCGGCAAGCTCGCTGGCGCCAGGGCCACCCTTGTACACCCGGGCGAAGCGACGGCCGAGATTGGTGAGGACCTCATAGCCAATGGTGCCGAAATGATGCGCGAGTTCGTCGACGGTGATGCCTTCGCCGATCAACGTCACCAGTTGCCCGCGTCGCGCGGCGTTTTTGTCGAGATCGGTGACGTCGATCGCTATCAGGTCCATTGAGATCCGGCCGACTACGGGGCAGCGCTTGCCGGCGACCACCACCTCGGCGCCGCGGGTGCCATCGTTGCTGCCACCAGCGCGAAAATAGCCGTCGGCATAGCCGGCGGAGACGATCGCGAGCCTGGTCGGCCGCCGGGTCGTCCAGGTTGCGCCATAACCAACGCTTTCGCCGCGATCGACATTGCGGATCTGCACAATGCGGGCTTTCAGGTCGACAACCGGTCGCATCGGATTGTCGGCCTCGGGTGTCGGATTGACGCCGTAGAGTGCTGCACCCGGCCGCACCAGATCGAAATGGAATTGGGCTCCGAGGAAAACGCCGGACGAATTCGACAGCGATGCGGGCACACCGGAAAACAGGCTGGCGATCTCGCGGAAGCTCGCGGCTTGCCTGGCGTTGAGCGGATGATTGAGGCTTTCGGCACAGGCAAGATGGCTCATCACCAGCGTGACGCCGTGATCGCCGGCGTTGATCCGGGGAATGATGCCTTGCGCCTCCGCAATGGTCAGGCCGAGCCGGTTCATGCCGGTATCGATATGGATGGCGGTCCCGCCGGTCCAGCCGGAGCGCCGGCAAAACACATCCCATTCGGCAAGCTCATTGAGATCGCCGATCACGGGTCTGGCGTCGATTTTGGCGTAGGCTTCGCCGCAATTCTGGAAGAGCCCGTCGAGTACGTAGATCGCAGCCGACGGCAGGGCAGCGCGCGCGGCGCGCGCTTCATCCAATGTGGCGACGAAGAACGTCTTGCAGCCGGCCCCCGCCAGCGCGCGGGCGACCGGCTCGAGGCCACAGCCATAGGCGTCCGCCTTGATCACGCTGGCGCACTCGGCCGGCACCGCTGTTTTCTCGAGCTTGCGCCAGTTGGCGACAATGGCATCGAGATCGACCGTGAGCACGCCGGTTGCAGCAGCCAGCGCAGCCGCTTGATTTGCCTCAGTCGAGAGCGGGGAGTTGGCCGGTATCGACTTTGTTTCGGGGACGATGTTCATGCCGTAGTTTACGCGTCCCGCCGCGGCGGTTCAACCGCACGGGGCCGCGTCAGTACGTTCGCTCGGGCAGATGGCTGTCGGCTGTAAGATCGCTGAACCGCGTGAACTGGCCCTCGAACTGCAGTTCGACGGTGCCGGTCGGCCCGTGGCGTTGCTTGCCGATGATGACTTCGGCCTTGCCATGCACCAGTGACATGTCGAGCTGCCATTTTTCATATTCCGGCGTACCGACCCGCGGCTCCTTGTTGGCCAGATAGTATTCCTCGCGGTACACGAAGATCACGACGTCGGCGTCCTGCTCGATCGACCCGGACTCACGCAAGTCGGACAATTGCGGGCGCTTGTCGTCGCGGCTTTCGACCTGGCGCGATAACTGCGACAGCGCGATGATAGGAACGTTCAGTTCCTTGGCGAGTGCCTTCAGGCTGGTCGTGATCTCGGTCACTTCCTGCACCCGGTTGTCGGAACGTTTGCCGGACCCCTGCAGCAGCTGGATGTAGTCGACCACGATCAGATCGAGGCCTTTCTGCCGCTTCAGCCGGCGCGCGCGCGCCGTGAGCTGCGAGATCGAAAGGCCGCCGGTTTCGTCCACATAGAGCGGAAGCGACTGCAACTCGATCGAGTAGTCGCGGATTTTCTCGAAGTCGGCCTCGCTGATGCCGCCGCGGCGGATCGTGCTGGAGGCGATGCTGGTCTGCTCGGCCAGAATACGGGTTGCTAGCTGTTCGGCCGACATTTCGCAGGAGAAGAAGCCGACGATGCCGCCATTGACGGACTTCATCGTGCCGTCAACCTGAACTTCCGCGCGATGCGCCTTCGCCACATTGTAGGCGATGTTGGTGGCGAGCGCGGTCTTGCCCATACCGGGACGTCCAGCGACGATGATCAAGTCGGAATGCTGCAGGCCGCCCATCTTGATATCGAGATCGCGCAGGCCCGTCGCGATGCCGGACAATCTACCATCGCGCTGGAAGGCTGCCGCTGCCATATCGACGGCTACGGTGAGGGCCTGGCCGAAACGCTGGAAGCCGCCATCGTAGCGGCCGGATTCCGCCAACTCGTACAGCCGGCGCTCGGCATCCTCGATCTGCGCGCGCGGCGCAAAATCCACCGGCGCATCGAAGGCCACATTGACCATGTCCTCACCAATCCGGATCAGGTCGCGGCGCAGCGCCAGTTCGTAGATGGTACGTCCATAGTCCTGGGCATTGATGATGGTGGTCGCTTCCGCGGCGAGGCGGGCGAGGTACTGGCTGACGGTCATTCCGCCGATGTCGGTTTCGGCCGGCAAGAAGGTTTTCAGCGTGACGGGGGTCGAGACTTTGCCCATCCGGATCAGGCTGCCCGATGTCTCATAGATAGTCTGGTGGATTGGCTCGAAGAAATGCTCGGGCTTCAGAAAATCCGACACGCGATAAAAGGCATCGTTGTTGACCAAAATCGCGCCTAACAGGCTCTGTTCTGCTTCGATATTGTGCGGTGCGCTCCGATAGGTCGGGGTTCCCGTGTCGGGAGCAAGCTTGAGTACGTTCGAATTAGCTAGGGCCATGGTTCGCGATTATTCTCAGATTTTGGACGATGCGGGGCGCGAATAAAGCGCCACTCACGCTCGCAGTGGAAGCAGCATGATCCATTATGCACGATTTAATATTTTTTAGTGGATGAAACCGGACGCCGAGTTATTCCACTTGACGGATTTTACCGATCTCGAGTTCGCGTCGATGGAAAGCTTTGGAAAAATTCAGGCACGGGCTGAACCTTGTCGGCCTGCGCGAGCACTCATCCCAGGGAAGGCGAGCGTCCGGGGCCGCAAGTTCGGTGCCGGTCAGATCAGGATCAGATAGATCAGCGCGACCAGGGCTGCGCCGACGCCAGTGACGATCAAGGCGTAGTCGGTGCGGACATCGGCTTTCGGATCGAGCAATGGTCGAAAGGTCTTCTGGGTCATTGTTTGGATTTAGGACAAGCCGGCCCCATCCTTTGTGAAATAGGTCACATCTGGAAGATTTTCTTTGCGGCATGGTCGTGAGGAACGGGTTGGCGATTTCGGCGTTGGTAGCGGTTGACTCGGCAAGGACACAGGCGATGGGCCAGCAACGTCGGTCTCGGCGAACAGGAAAGTCTTTGCGGTCAAGGGCTTCTTTGCAATCGAGGAAGCTTTGGCGATCGAGGAAATTTTGGCGATCGAGGAAGCTTTGGCGATCGGGAAGCGGCCAGAATTTGTGGCTGTCGCGGCTGGTCGACGCCATGGAAAAGTTTTCTCGTCCGGAGTGGCGCGCGGCGCCCTGTGATCGGTTGCTGCTGGCCTCTGTGCGTGCGCGACTGGCGCGCCCCGCCTCAGCCGGCCGGCCACGCGTCCATTTCAATCTGCCGAACTAGGTCCCGGGATCCAACAGTCAGCTCAGTTTTTCGCTGGTCTGTTCGCCTTGGCCTATTCGCCTGCGACCTGGAGCCGCGGCCGTGCGCCGCGCTCGATCCCGCGCAGCCGCGCTTCTTCGTGCGCGATGTAATCGCGGGTCATCGGCACCACGCCCTGGCGTTTGGCGAGCTGGATTTGGAAATTCATCAGGTTCTGCTTGCGAAATGACATTTCAGACGAGGCGAGGTAAAACTCCCACATCCGCGCAAAGCGCTCGTCGTAGAGCCGCACGGCTTCTTCCCGCCGCGCCATAAAGCGCTCGCGCCAGGCTTTCAGCGTTTCCGCGTAGTGCAGCCGCAGAATCTCGATGTCGCACACCAGAAGTCCCGCGCGTTCAATCGCGGGGATGACTTCGGAGAGCGCCGGGATATAGCCGCCAGGGAAGATGTATTTCGCGATCCAGGGATTGGTGACATCGGGACCGTGCGAGCGCCCGATCGAATGCAACATCATGACGCCATCATCGGTGAGAAGTTCGGCGCAGCGCTTGAAATATGTGTCGTAGAAGTCGACGCCGACATGCTCGAACATGCCAACCGACACGATGCGATCGAACGGACCGGGAATGTCGCGATAGTCCTCGAGAAAAAACTTCGCCGATTGCGTCAGATTCTTCTCGGCGGCGCGAGCATTCGAGGTCCGCAATTGCTCGGTCGACAGCGTGATCCCCGTAACGTTGGCGCCGGTCATTTCAGCTAGATACAGACCAAGGCCGCCCCAACCGGAACCAATGTCGAGCACGCGGTCACCGCGCCGGACTGACAACTTGGCGGCAAGGTGACGCTTCTTGGCGAGTTGGGCGTCGTCGAGAGTCGCTTCCGGCGTTTCAAAATACCCACAGCTGTATTGCTTGTCGGCATCGAGGAAGAGCGAATAGAGCCGGCCGTCGAGATCATAGTGGTGCGCGACATTATGTTTCGAGCGACCGCGCGGATTGAACTGCTGGGCATGCCGGACCAGATAACGCAGCCACCATTGCAGCTTGGCCCAGCGCGGTACCATCTCCGGCTGATCGAGCAGGATCGCGAGCGTGTCCGCAATCGAACCTTTCTCGACGACAAAGGTGCCATCCATGTAGACCTCCCCAAGCCCCAGTTCAGGGTCGAGGAGGACACGGCGCTCGGCGTTGGTGGTCAGGAACCGCACGGAAACCGGTTCGCCGGTTCCGTCTCCACAGCTGAATTTCGCTCCGCTCGCGGTTGTGAACGTCATTACGCCGCGGCGAATGAACCGGCTCAGAAAATAACGTAACAAACGGTCCATCGAAACCACCAAAAAAGCGATCCCGCAAAAGCAAAAATACCGGCCGTCACACTTGACGCCCACGGGACCGAATTGGTTCCATGGCGCGATCACGAAATCATAATAGGGATGGTTCCTGGGCGCTACTGCATTGTAGACAAAGCGGATATTCCGAAATGCGGCGTTTAAGCAGTTCTTTTGCCTGTCCGCTTCCCTTCGCGGGATATTTCGCTAAAAGGTGACTGCTGCCGTCGGGGCCGGATCAAAGACGCTGGAAGCGATTTCCACACTTCGATTTCCACACTTGGAGAATAGGGAATGTTGGGCCGAGCGCTCAATTTGGCGATGGTGGCGCTGCTGATGGGCTGGTTCGCAGCTGCCCCGGTGCGGGCGCAAACGCAAAACCTCGAGGCCGGCAAGAGCCCTTCCCAGATCTTCGCCGGCACCTGCAACGCCTGCCACAAGAGCCCGCGGGGTCTGCTGAAAACCGTATCGCCCGGATCCCTGCCGGGCTTTCTGCGTGAACACTACACCACCAGCAGCGACATGGCCTCGTTGCTCAGCGCCTTCCTGATCTCCAATGGTGCCACCGATACCCGCTACGGCAGGAGCCAGTCCAATCCTGCTACCGATGCCAAGTCCGGCGGGGGGCCCGAGCAGGCAGATCGGCAGGGCCGCAGGGCGCGTGCCGGCTCTCAGGAGGCGGTCAAGCCTGATGCGGACGGGATCTCCCAGCAGGGTGAGCCCGGCCGTCAGGGCCGCAAGCGGTTGGCGCGGCCGGCAGAAGGTCCCGACGAGACGAAACCCGCCGCGGATGGACAAGCTCCGGTACAGGCAGGTGACGCCGGCAAGTTGACGGCCAAACAAAGGCTGAGCAAGCGTGGCAGGCCGGGTGGCGAAGAAACGCCCAAAGCGGATACTGCCAAGTCCGACGCGGCAAAATCCGACACGGCCAAGCCTGATACGGCCAAGCCTGACACGGCAAAGGGTGGCGCCGGCAAAGACGATTCGCCAAAGGCCGAATCAAAGAGTGAACCTGCCAATGAAGAGAGCGGCAAGCCCGAGGGAACCAAGCCAGCCGGTGAGGGCGAGGCTGTGAAGATCGAGGGATCCAAGGACAACGGGAGCGGTACGCCCCCGGTACTGCGCGCCGATCCGGTACCGCCAGTCACACCTGCGCCGCAGGCTCCAGCGGCGTCATCCGTCGCCGTTTCCAGCGGAGCGCCTGAGCAGGCGGCTGCACCACGGCCAACGACCCCTGCAACGTCCGAGCCGCCGCGATCTGCGGTGACCGCTTCGGCTCCGCCGCTGGCACCCGCTGTCGCCTCGGGACCCCCGGTGCCTCCGATCTCCCAATAGCTCTTCACAACGGTGGATTTTACGTCCCGCGCTCGGCTGCGCTGCCGCGCGATCAAGCCTGGACGGCAAGTAGCGGTGTTGCGGCGGATATCCTTTGCGTGATCCACGGGATCGAGAACCCCACCGTCGATTGCGATGCGATGAAACAACAAGCCCGGCCTGATCGGGCCGGGCTTGGATAGGCGCAATTCGCCGTAAGTGGCGTTATTTTTCGGAAGCGGCCTCTTCCCGCGGTTCGACGTCCTGCTGAGCTTCCGGATCGAAGAATTCGCCGGCGGCTGCGAGCGCTTCAGCGGCTGCATCCTGATCTTCCTGGCGGGTAGAGATGTCCTCGCCACGGTTGATGCGTTCTGCCTCATCTGCGCTTCGCGCGACGGTAACGCTGACGCCGACTTCGACTTCCGGATGCACGGCGACGGCGATAGTGTGCTTGCCGATGGTCTTGATCGGCGCGTCCAGCATGACCTGGCTGCGGCTGATGGTGACGCCGTCGCTTTCAAACGATGCAATGATATCGCGAACGGTGACCGATCCGAACAACTGGCCGGTTTCGGACGCCTGACGCAGCACCACGACGTTGCGGCCATCGATTTTCTCGGCGACCTTGGTTGCCTCGCCCTTGGCCTGCAGGTTGCGGGCTTCGAGTTCGGCCTTCATGCCCTCGAACTTGGCGCGGTTGTCGGAGGTGGCGCGCAAAGCCTTGCCGCGCTTCAGCAGAAAATTACGGGCAAATCCGTCCTTGACGCGGACGACTTCGCCCATCTGGCCGAGCTTGGCGACGCGTTCCAGCAAAATGACTTCCATATTCGTTCTCCTTTGATGTGATGTGGATTGGCTGGTGAAAGAGGCAGTTCAGGACGCGGGAAGGGGCGGTGGTCTCCCCTGCAAATAGCGCTGACGAAGCCCGAAAATGGCATCGGCGAGGCCAAGAACCGCCATCACCGCAAAAGGCCAGACGAACAGCACGACGATGGCATAGGTGCAGCCAAGCCAGAGCGCGCGACCTTTCAACGCCAGCGTCAATGTGTGGAGCACCGCGAGCCCGGTGAGCGCATAAGCCAACATCAGGACCGTGGTCATGATCTGCGCCAGGATCGCCGGCAGGCCGCCAGCGAAGCAGAATGCGATGGCAGCACACAGCGCCGCGAGCGTCAGCGGGGGGAGTGCGGTCATTTTCAGGTCAGGCCAGGGCCGGTGCAACCGTCCTGACATCGCCGTCGTTTTCGCAGCCAGCCAGAGATTGAGCGTGAGCATCATCATGGCGCCGATGGCGGCCCCAGCCGGCATGATCTTCACCAATGTGCTGACCAGTTGTTCGATCTCGCCGGTCGCCGTCGCATCGGACGGTCCGATCATCATGAGCAGGCCGCGTCGCAATCCGCTGGTGATGCTGACAGCGTCGGTACCAAGCGCGAGCAGGGCCACTGTCGTGGTCAATGCGGCGGAGACCGATATCCAGAGCAGAATACGACCGACGGGGTACCATTCCAGAACCGGCGCCACGGGTCCTGCACCGTCGCTTGAAGGAACGCCGTTGGCGGTTGGGCGGCCCAACAGCGCCAGGTGTCCGAGCCACCAGGCGGGTAGCGCGACGGCGATCGCAAAGGTGATGCAATAGGGAAGGCCGAAGATCGAGCCGAGGACCGTCGCTGCGCCAATACCGCCGATGGTGGCGCAAAGCGGCCCCCATCCGATCGCCGCCACCATTAACGGTAGCGGTGCCAGGTTAACCAGCAATAGCGAGATCAGCGCGCCCGAAATCATCGAGGCGAACATCAGGGCCGACGCGCAGCCGGCCGCCAAGGCAATCGGAATGATCGCGAGCATCAGCTGTCCCGCCCCTTTCGAGCGGTTAGAGGCTCGTGAGAGCCCCAACCATCGGCAACCGGACGACCCGGAAGCCTTTGAATATTTCCAACCGGCGGCGTTATCGCCGCCGGTCGGTTTTTCGCGTTAGCGAATGACGTAAGGCAGCAGACCAAGGAATCGCGAGCGCTTGATCGCGCGCGCGAGCTCACGCTGCTTCTTGGCGGAGACGGCGGTGATGCGGCTCGGCACGATCTTGCCGCGCTCGGAAACATAACGCATCAACAGCTTGGAATCCTTGTAGTCGATCTTCGGCGCGTTCGGACCCGTGAACGGGCAGGTCTTGCGGCGGCGGAAAAACGGACGGCGTGCACCAGCTTCGGCCATGATTCTTACTCCTCAACCGCTGCTGCGTCAGCGTCATCACGTGGACGGCGTGGACCACGGTCGCCGCGATAGCCGCCGCCGTCACGATCGCCACGGAATCCGCCATCGCGGTCGCCGCGGAAACCGCCACCACCGCGGTCGTCGCGGTCACGATCGCGATCAGCCTTGCGCATCATCGCCGAGGGACCTTCCTCGTGTTCTTCGACGCGAACGGTGAGATAACGGATCACGTCTTCGCTGATCCGCTCCTGCCGTTCGATCTCGCTGACCGCGGCCGAAGGGCCGTCGATGTTCAGCAGCACGAAATGCGCCTTGCGATTCTTGTTCATCCGATAGGTCAGGGAGCGTACGCCCCAGTTTTCCATCTTCACGACCTTGCCGCCGAGTTGTTCGACGATGCCGGTCATCTGGGCGGTCAGTTCTTCGACCTGCTGGGTGCTCGCATCCTGACGCGCGAGAAAAACATGCTCATAAAGAGGCATGGGTGTCCTTTCCAATGTTGGCGCGGTTCCCGGCGGCAAGCCCTTCGAACCCTTCGGAAAGGACTCGATATGCTCAGAAGGCGGAAGCACGGGACGACGGGCCGACTGGCCCTGCCACATCAACATCGCCGATAAGGTGAAATTGCTGAGACCGTCCGTTCAGCTCCCGGCCGGGATCCACGGATGGCGCGGTTTATACGGATTTTGAGCGCGGTGGCAAGGGAAAGCGACCGAAATCGACCCACGGCCGGCGGGGAACCGGCGGTGGCTTGACATAATAGGCTCCCACAGTGTCTTTCGGCGCAACTTTAGGGGTTTCGGGACGTTCAGGACCATCCATGACGGCAGCATTCACATTTCCAGGACAGGGTTCCCAGGCGGTTGGCATGGGCAAGGCGCTGGCAGAAGCCTTTCCGGCCGCTCGCGCGGTGTTCGACGAGGTCGATGCGGCGCTCGGCGACAGACTGACTACCATCATCTGGGACGGCCCCGCCGAGACCCTGCAGCTCACCGAAAATGCCCAGCCGGCATTGATGGCGGTCTCGCTGGCGACGCTGCGCGTGCTGGAGACCGAAGCCGGCTTTTCGGTTGCGCAGCACGCCGCCTTTGTTGCCGGGCACTCGCTCGGCGAATATTCCGCGCTTGCCGCGGCCGGCAGCCTTAATATCAGCGATACCGCCCGGCTGTTGCGTACCCGCGGCCTTGCCATGCAAAAGGCAATACCGGTGGGCGTGGGAGCGATGGCCGCCTTGCTTGGTCTCGATTACGAGGCCGCGGTGGCGGTAGCCATTGAGGCCGCGCAGGGGCAGGTCTGCCAGGCCGCCAACGACAATGGCGGCGGCCAGGTCGTGGTTTCCGGCGACAAGGCTGCGGTCGAGCGCGCTCTCGAGATCGCCAAAACCAGGGGCGCCAAGCGTGCCATGCTGCTGCCGGTGTCGGCGCCGTTCCATTGCCGGCTGATGCAGCCCGCCGCCGATGCGATGGCGAAAGCGCTTGATGGAGTCACCATCCTGCGGCCGGTGTCGCCTTTGGTGTCGAACGTGCTGGCCACGCCGATCAGCGAACCGGAAGAGATTTGCCGCCGCCTGATCGAGCAGGTCACGGGAACGGTGCGCTGGCGCGAATCGGTGGCCTATATGTCGGGCCAGGGAGTCACACGGTTTTTCGAAATCGGCGCCGGCAAAGTGCTGAGCGGGCTGGTGAAACGCATCGCAGAGGGGGCCGTGGGCATTCCGGTCGGCGGGCCGAATGATATTGCCACGGCGAAAGACGCGCTCGCGGCTGCGCAGACGGCCTGAACCGGGGAGAGAATAGAATGTTCGATTTGACTGGCCGGACAGCGCTTGTCACGGGTGCGACCGGAGGCATCGGTGGCGCGATCGCGCGAGCGCTGCATGCACAGGGCGCTACGGTGGCGATCTCCGGAACGCGGCGCGAGGCGCTGGACGCGCTTGCCGGGAAGCTCGGCGACAGGGTTCATGTGCTGCCCTGCAACCTCTCTGACGCTGCCGAGGTCGAGGCGCTGGTGCCGTCGGCAGAACGGGCGATGGGCCATCTCGATATTCTCGTGGCCAATGCCGGCATCACCAAAGATAATTTATTTGTGCAGTTGCGTGATGAAGACTGGGACGAGGTTATCAAGGTCAACCTGACTGCAACCTTTCGTCTCGCACGTGCTGCAACCAAGCTGATGATGCGCAAGCGTTTCGGCCGCATTATCGCGATCACGTCGGTCGTAGGCGTCACCGGCAATCCCGGCCAAGGCAACTACACGGCGTCGAAGGCAGGACTGATTGGCATGATCAAGACACTGGGCGCGGAATACGCGAGGCGCAACGTGACCGCCAACTGCATCGCACCGGGGTTCATTGCAACGCCGATGACCGATGCGTTGAACGACAAGCAGCGCGAAACGATCCTTTCCAAGGTTCCTGCGGCGCGCCTGGGTACGGCCGATGAAATCGCGGCGGCGGCGGTTTATCTCAGTTCTAATGAAGCGGCTTACGTCACCGGGCAAACCATTCACGTCAATGGCGGAATGGCTATGGTTTGAAACGGTTGCTGGTCCTGGAGGGAAGAGGCAAAAGGCGCGCTTGCGGCAGCCCACCGGGGCTTATAGTCAAGGATTGGGAAGTATGATAACCGAACCACCGGCGGATGGGCAAAGAACACCATTGCAGGATATTGAAACCCTGTATATTGGCGATGCGGAGCCTGCCGTCGCTCGCCGGGTCCACGTCGGACGGTGATGGGGCCAAATCAAGACTATGCGCGATTGCGAAGGAAGTTTAACGACCACGATGGCTCGTATGTCTTGGGGTCGGGTCCAATGGAACAAGCACGAGGTTGAACGATGAGTGAGATTGGCGAGCGGGTTAAGAAGATTGTGGTCGAACACCTTGGTGTTGAACCCGAAAAAGTGGTCGACAACGCGAGCTTCATTGACGACCTCGGCGCCGACAGCCTCGATACTGTCGAGCTCGTAATGGCGTTTGAAGAAGAATTCGGTTGTGAAATTCCCGACGACGCTGCGGAGACGATTCTGACCGTTGGCGACGCGACAAAATTTCTCGAAAAGAACGCGAAAAGCTGACGCCCCCGCGCGGTACTGACGAAGCCGGGCGGACCGTGGTAACGCGGTCCGCCGGTTTATTGTTGTGGGCCGCGAATTCGTGGGCTGGAGTGGTGGATATGAGACGGGTTGTCGTCACGGGCCTTGGCATGGTGTCGCCACTTGGCTGTGGCGTCGAAGCGACGTGGAAGCGTATCCTCAACAGCGAGAGCGGCGCCAAAAAGATCGACACGTTTGATGTCTCCGATCTGACCAGCCAGATCGCCTGCGTGATTCCTCGTGGCGACGGCACGAGCGGCACATTTGATCCTAACCAATGGATGGAGCCGAAGGACCAGCGCAAGGTCGACGATTTCATCATTTTTGCGATGTGTGCGGCGCGCCAGGCCCTCGACGATGCCAACTGGCATCCGGCCACCGAAGAAGATCGCTGCGCCACCGGCACCATGATCGGCTCGGGTATCGGCGGCTTGTCGGGCATTGCCGATACCGCGCTGCTTCTGCACGAGCGCGGACCCCGCAAGGTATCGCCGTTCTTCATTCCCGGGCGACTGATCAATCTCGCCTCAGGCTACGTGTCGATCGAGCACGGCCTCAAGGGTCCCAACCACGCGGTCGTGACCGCCTGTTCTACTGGCGCCCACGCGATCGGCGATGCAAGCCGACTGATTGCACTTGGCGATGCCGATGTCATGGTGGCGGGCGGAACCGAATCGCCAATCTGCCGGCTTTCGATGGCGGGTTTTTGCGCGTCGCGCGCGTTGTCGACAAGCTTCAATGATACGCCGGCAAAAGCCTCGCGTCCCTACGACAGGGATCGCGATGGTTTCGTGATGGGAGAAGGCGCCGGCATCGTGGTGCTCGAGGAATACGGGCACGCGAGAAGTCGTGGCGCGAGAATCTATGCGGAAGTGATCGGCTACGGGTTATCCGGCGACGCCTACCACATCACGTCGCCGTCACCTGATGGCGATGGCGCTTTCCGCAGCATGAGCGCCGCCTTGAAGCGCGCGGGAATTACCTCGTCCGATATCGACTACATCAATGCGCACGGCACATCGACGCAGGTCGGTGACGAAATCGAACTCGGTGCTGTTGAGCGGCTGCTCGGCAACGCGGCTTCGAGGGTATCCATGTCGTCGACCAAGTCGTCGACGGGGCATTTGCTCGGCGCCGCCGGGGCGATCGAGACGATTTTCAGCATCCTGGCGATTTGCGATAACATCGCACCGCCGACTATCAATCTTGAGAATCCGTCGGTGCAAACCGCGATCGATCTCGTGCCGCAAACGCCGCGTAAACGCGAAATCAACGTCGCGCTATCGAATTCATTTGGTTTCGGAGGCACCAACGCATCCGTGATCGTCCAGCGCGTAGCCAACTGACGCGTCCTATCAAGAAGAATCCACCGTTTCGCCGCATTCGGTGATAAATCCTGGCTTTGGGTGGCGACGACCGGCCGATGCGGGGATTTTGCAAGGCCACGATTGAACCGACAGGATTTAGGTTGCATCGATGAGTGAGAGGCCACCCATTTCGCCACGGAGCCCGCGCGCCGCGCTGGAGCCCGAGCAGGTCCCGCCGCCGCCAAAGCGGTCCGAGCGTGCCCGCAATCCTTTCGTCATCGTGGGCAATGCCATCATCACCGTCGTGCTGGTGTTGATGATCGGCGGCGGCGGCGCCTACATCTACGGCAAGCAGAAGATCGAGGCGCCAGGTCCGTTGCCGGAGGATAAGGTCGTTAACATTCCGGCCCGCGCGGGAATGACCGACATTGCCGATATCCTGCAACGAGAAGGGGTGATCGACAATAATCGCTGGGCTTTCATCGGCAGCGTGTTTGCGCTGAAGGCGCGCTCTGACCTCAAGCCCGGCGAATACTCGTTTGCGAAGAACGCCAGTCTGCGCGATGTGATCGGCACAATGGTCGAAGGCAAGGTGGTTCAGCACGCCATCACGATTCCCGAAGGCCTGACTTCCGAACAGATCGTGACCCGGCTGTCCGACAACGATATTTTTGCCGGTTCCATTCGCGAGATACCGCGCGAAGGCACGTTGCTGCCGGAAACCTATAAGTTCCCGCGCGGCACCACGCGCGACCAGGTGATTGCGCGCATGCAGCAGGCGCAGAAGCGCGTGCTGGCGGAAATCTGGGAACGCCGCAATCCTGACATTCCGATCAAGACGCCGGAGCAACTGGTGACGCTGGCCTCAATCGTCGAGAAGGAAACCGGCAAGGCTGACGAACGCAGCCGTGTTGCCGCGGTATTCGTCAATCGGCTACGGCAAAAAATAAAGCTGCAGTCCGATCCGACGATCATATACGGGCTGGTCGGCGGCAAGGGAACGCTGGGGCGACCGATCAAGCGCAGCGAAATTCAGCAGCCGTCGCCTTACAACACCTATGTGGTTGAAGGTCTTCCGCCCGGGCCAATTGCCAATCCGGGGCGCGCCTCGCTGGAAGCCGCCGCCAATCCCGCTCGCACCCGCGATCTGTTCTTTGTCGCAGACGGCACCGGCGGCCACGCCTTTAGCGATAGCTACGACCAGCATCAGAAGAACGTCGCCAAATTACGGACGATGGAAAAGCAGATACAGAACGACACGGTGGAACCGGCGGATGATCCGCCGCCAGCCGCGGCGGGTGCGCCGGCCGATACCACCCCGACGGCCACGACGACAAAGCCGGCCCCGGCGAAAAAGCGGTCTTCGCCGGGTCGGCATGGCGCGGCGCAATCGACGACGACGCCTCCGGTGGTCCAGCAGTAGCAAAACCGGTATCCACTTTTACGCAATACGCGCTAAGCTCGCGCCGTTATAAGCTCTGCGAATCTCAAGCCCGTTCCCTTCCGGAGAATTTCACGCGATGGCGCTGTCGAGCATGACCGGCTTTGCCCGAAGCCACGGTGGCAGCGGACCGTACGCGTTCGAGTGGGAACTGAAGTCGGTCAACGCCAAGGGCTTTGATCTGCGCATGCGGCTGCCGCCTGGATGGGACGATCTCGAGGCATTCGCCAAAAAGCGCGCGGGCGAAGTGCTGTCGCGAGGCACGGTATACGCCAATTTGAACGTCAAGCGTGCCAACGCGGCGTCCACGATTCGTATCAACGAGGATGTCCTGGCGTCGATCGTGAAGGTTGCCGGCGTGCTCGCCGGCAGGATTGATGCGGTGGCGCCGAGCATCGATGGTCTGTTGGCGATCAAGGGCGTCATCGAAGTGGTCGAGCCGGAAAGCGACGAGGCGGAAGACAAGGCGGCGAAGGCCGCTGCGGCGGCCGCGTTCGAGCAGGCGCTCGCCGATCTCGTCGAGATGCGCCGGCGCGAGGGCGCCGCGCTCGGGCAGATCCTCTCGCAGCGAATGGATGAAATCGAGAAGCTGGCGAAGAAGGCCGAGGCCGCGCCCGGACGTAAACCCGACGCGATCAAGGCTCGGCTTGCCGAGCAGATCGCTGCACTGCTTGAATCGTCCGACCGGTTCGACCCCGATCGGCTCAATCAGGAAGCGATCATGATCGCGACCAAGGCTGATATTCGCGAAGAACTCGACCGCATTGCTTCGCATATTGCGCAGGCGCGCGAGATGATCGGGAAGGGCGGACCGGTGGGACGGCGGCTTGATTTCCTGGCGCAGGAATTCAACCGCGAGGTGAATACCTGCTGCTCCAAGTCGAACGATATCGAATTGACCAACACCGGGCTTGAAATGAAGAACGTGGTGGAGCAATTCCGCGAACAGGTTCAGAATCTGGAGTGACGCATGACGGCTGTCGGTCACGGTTTCGACGGGGTCGAGCGGCGCGGACTGATGTTTGTGCTGTCATCGCCGTCGGGCGCGGGAAAGACCACGCTGTCGCGCTTGTTGATCGAGCGGATGAACGGCCTGAAGATGTCGGTGTCGGCGACCACACGGCCGATGCGGCCCGGCGAAGTCGAGGGCCGCGACTACCTGTTTGTCGACAAAGCCAAATTCGAACAGATGGTAAAGCGGGACGAGCTGCTCGAATGGGCCACCGTATTCGATAACCGCTATGGCACCCCGCGCGCGCCAGTCGAAGCCGCGCTGGCGGCGGGGCAGGACGTGCTGTTCGATATCGATTGGCAAGGCACCCAGCAATTACGCGAAAAAGCCCGGGCGGATGTTGTCAGCGTGTTTATCCTGCCGCCGTCGGCAGCCGATCTCGAGAAGCGGCTTCATACCCGCGCGCAGGACAGCGATGCGGTCATCCGCGGGCGCATGAGCCGTGCGACCCACGAGTTGAGCCACTGGGCGGAATACGATTACATCGTCATCAATCACGATATCGACGATGCGTTCGCCGAAGTGCAGTCGATCCTGAAGGCCGAGCGGCTCAAGCGCGAACGCCGTACCGGTCTGACGACGTTCGTGCGCGAGTTGCAGCGGCAACTGGAAAAATAACCCGACGTCACGCTGGCGTGCGTCCGGATATGTGCGTGAAAAATTCTGCAATCCTTTCGCTCCGATTAGCCGGCCGCTCAATGCCATGAGCGAAATCAGCCGCAGCCGGGTGACGCGACAACATGATGCGATCGTCATCCGTCGATTCCCAAATCGGCGCGCGCCGCTTGCCAATCTGGCTCGGTTGAAGCTTTAGCGAACTGCCGAATTTGAAAATGACGGTTCCCATGATGCCCGCAAGTGCCAGCACCCCCATCAGCGCAGCCAATGGCATCTGCGCGGAATAGGGTGGGCTTTCAGAGGACATGTCTGCCACTGCGAGCTGGCCGGCGGTAAGGACCGGTGTCGGCTGGTTTCGTGAGACCGGATTCTCATTGGAGCCGGGGTCGGGCCTGCTTGGCAAAGGATTGACCGAGGGGGCGGTGCTGTACGAATCGGGCCAGCGCGAAGCAACCAGTGATCGTTGTGACGACATCCCCGGCGTTGCTTCGCTGTGATGATCTTCGCTGCGAACGGCGTCGGCCGACGATGGCGGGGCGATTTCAGCATTGCGGTTCGCCAGTTCGGCGGGACTCCGTGCGGGCAATTCGGCGTGGGCGTCAGTGACCGAAGTTTGCATCGAGGCTTTTGCGTCCTGCTGAAGCGGCTTGGGCGAGGCAGAGGGATTCGGCGCGGCGGTTTGCGAGAGCGGTTCGCGCTGATCCGCGAGATACCAGCAATGACGTTTGCTGGTGCGCTCGACGCGGTAGTACCAATGGCTGCCTTGGGGCGTCTGTCCCTTTGGACCGGAGAGGCACTCATCGGTCGGGTCCGCTGCGCCGTACGACACCGTTGCGAGAGGAGCGCCCGCCAGGAAGCTCGCAAGGATGGCGGATACGAATTTCGCGGTTCGGTTTGGCATGCGTACTCCGGTACGGGACACTTCGCATACCGAATCTCCGCAAAAACTTGGGTCGCAATAAGCCGCAATTCCGGACAGCATGGGGCTTAATTCGGGCCTACCTCCGCTGTTTCGAGGCGCGGCTGCGGCTTGAAAGCGACGGAAACCTCCGTGTCAGTTTTTCAGCACGATGCGCCCGACCACTTTTCCGGCTCGCAACTCGTCGATCCATTTCTGGACCTCGCCCATCGGCTCCTCTTTCATCGGCGTCGGTTTGATCTTTCCGGCGCGCGCCAACGCCATCAATTCGTGCGCCTCTGCCAACGTTCCCACCATGAACCCTTCGATGGTCATGCGCTTGTAGACCCACTGCACCATCGGCAGGCTGAAATTGCCGCCCATCAAGCCGGAGACTACGATCTTGCCGCCGCGCGCAACGACCGCAACCGCAAACGCCATCGATTTCTCGTTGCCGGCAAAGTCGACGATCTCGTCAAAGCCGCCCTCGGTCTCCTTGATGATGCGTTTGATCACGTCCGGTTCGGAGGGATCATAGGCGACCGCGGCGCCATTCTGCAGCGCGGTCTCGCGTGCGGCGGGACTCAAATCCGCTACCGAGATCTTTTGTTTGAACATGGCGTGGGCGAAAGCCAGTCCCATCATGCCGACGCCACCGAGGCCGATCAGCAGCAGGTTGCGCTGCCGTGGCCGGTCGACCAGCCGCTTCAGCGCGCCGTAGGCGGTGACACCTGAGCACATCAAGGTTGCGGCCTGATTGACCGGCAGCGAACCGTAGTCCAGCAGGTACTTTGCGTCGGGCACCAGCACATGACTGGCGAACCCGCCGTCGATTGCGACGCCGAGAAAGCGCTGCTTGGCGCAGAGATTTTCATCACCGTTGAGACAATCGCGGCATTGGCCGCAGCCGATCCAGGGGAATACGGCTTTCTTCGTGCCGATCAGATCCTTCGAAACATCGGGCCCCACTTCCTCGACGATGCCGGCGATCTCGTGCCCCAGCGTGAACGGCAGCGTCATGCCGCGCGTGGTATCGAGCTTCTTGCCGCCGCCGAGATCGGCGTAGCCGTCCTGGATGTGCAAATCGGAATGGCACAGTCCGCAGCGCTCGATCCGGACCAGGACTTCCTTGGCCACCGGCTTTGGGGTCTCGACGATAGTTTCGCACAACGGCGCGTCGAATTTTACAAGCGACTGACGATGCATGAGCGCCATGGCATTTCTCCTCAGGGCGTGTTCGATTTTACGCTGCGTATATCGGTCAATTCCCGGGCCATGGCAACAAAGCCCTCAACCGGAACGGTCTCGGCGCGCCGCGTTACATCGACATGGGCTGCAGCAGCGAGCCGGGCCGGATCCACCGTCAGCGATTTGAGACTTTGCCGCAGCATTTTTCGTCGCTGGCCGAATGCTGCGGCCGCAACCTGTTCCAGGGCCCGGCGCTCGCACGCCAGCGGCGCGAGGCGAGGCACCAATCGCACCACGGACGAGGTAACCTTGGGCTGCGGCACGAAGGCCGCCGGAGAAATATCGAACAGGATTTTTGTCTCCGCGCGCCAGTTCGCCAGCACAGCCAGGCGCCCATAGGCTTCGTCGTTCTCGCGCGCGACGATGCGCTCGGCCACTTCGCGCTGAAACATCAGCACCATCATGTCATACCAGGGCGGCCACGGTTCGATCGACAGCCAGTCGATCAATAGCGCGGTCGCGATGTTGTAGGGCAGGTTGGCGACGATTTTCGCCCGTGTGCCGCCGAGCAGCGGGCGTGGATCGAAATGCTGCGCGTCGGCGCAGATGACCTCCAGCCGCCCCGGATATCGCCTTGAAATCTCGTCCAGCGCGCCCAGCGCACGCTCGTCGCGTTCGACCGCAATGACGCGCCGCGCGCCCAGTGCGAGCAGCGCACGCGTCAGGCCGCCAGGACCGGGGCCAACCTCGATCACGGTGGCATCTTCAAGAGGTCCCGCGGCGCGTGCGATCCGCGACGTAAGGTTGAGGTCCAGCAAAAAATTCTGGCCGAGTGATTTACGGGCCGACAGGGCGTGCTGGCGAATGACCTCGCGTAGCGGCGGAAGGTCATCGATCGCGCTCATGCGGGCTGCGTCGCCGCCATGCGTGCGGCCAGCCGCAACGCTGCGATCAGGCTCGATGGATTTGCCTTTCCGGTTCCGGCGATGTCAAAGGCCGTGCCGTGATCGGGCGAGGTGCGAATGAACGGCAATCCCAGCGTCGCATTGACAGCTTCTTCAAACGCCAGCGTCTTGACCGGAATCAGCGCCTGATCGTGATACATGCAGATCGCGCAGTCATAGGTCTTGCGCGCTGCCTCGTGGAACATGGTATCCGCCGGCAGCGGCCCCCTGACCTCGATGCCTTCGCTCCGCAGGATTTCGATGGCGGGTGTCACGATGCTCTTGTCCTCCATGCCGAGCGATCCGTCTTCGCCGGCGTGAGGGTTGAGGCCGGATATTGCGAGACGCGGATTGACGAGGCCGAAGCGGGTCTTCAATGCCGCGTTCACGATGCGGGCTGTCGTGACGATCAAATCGCTCGACAACTGCGCGATCGCATCGCGCAACGAAAGATGGATGGTTACGGGAACCACCACGAGGGCAGGGGACCACAGCATCATGACAGGTTGCGGTGTATGGCCGTTGGTTGCCGCCAGCTCGGCAAGATATTCGGTATGACCGGGGTGCCGGAAGCCGGCGCGATAGAGAACGCTCTTGGCAATCGGATTGGTGACGATCGCGCTTGCCCGCCCGGCGATGACGTCGCCAACCGCCTGGCGAATTGAGGCCATGACTGCGCCTGCGCTGGTGCCGTCCGGCTGGCCCGGTTGGGCGGTGGTCATCTGGCCGGTCGCTACAACCGGGAGAGCGTCCGCGAACGCTTCGGGTGCCTCTTCGGCGCTGATGTCGGCGATTGTGAGCTTGAGTCCCAGAGTCTTTGCCCGGTGACTTACGAAGTCGCGATCGCCGAGCAGATAGAAAGCCGGGAGCTTCAGCTCATTCCGGCGCAGCCATGCCTGGATGGTGATGTCGGGTCCGATACCCGCAGGTTCGCCTATCGTCAGCGCGAGGGGCTTTGCCATGCGTCAATGGCGTTTATTGTTAGGCTGTTCGTTTTCATTCTCCCGGTATTCGATCATCGCAGATCCACGGACCTCCCGCAGGTACGCTTTCGACTTTGCCTCGTATTTCTCGGCAAACATCTTGTCGCGGATTTCCTTCTTCTTCGGCGTATCGACCGTGGTCGGATTCCTGGCGCACAGCGCAACCATCTCCACGCCCTGTTTCGTAACCTCGGGCGGGGTCAAATGACCGATCGGTGTGCTGTCGAGTAATTCACGAAGCGAAGGCGGTATATCGGCCGAAGTTTTGGTCACGGACCCCTGGATCGCGGCGTTTTGCATCGACTTGAAGAACGAGTTTGCCTCGTCGCAGGTTTGTATCCTGCCGCGCAGGGCTTCGGCCTCCTTGCGTCTTGTCTCCACAGCACCGGCATCAGAGCCGCGCGGGACGATCAAGACGATCGGCTGCATCTTGTATTCGAAACTCTGGGCGTCCGGTTTCTCGTCGCCCTTGCCCTCGGCGGCCGCGGTGGCGGCGGCGACGTCCTTTTCGCTGATCTGAAGGCTCTCCTTGAAGCGGCCGCGGACCAGATTGGTCCAAACCATGTCGGCCTTCATCCGGGACTTCAGGGTGTCTGGCCTAATACCCTGGCTTTCGAGGGATTTTGTCAATTGATCCACTGAGATTCGCATCCGCGAGCTCATCGCAGCGTAAGTCTGATCGATATCGGAAGCCGAAGGCTCGATGCCGAATTTCTTACCTTCCCTGATCTTTACGTGTTCATCGATCAGTTCGTCGATCACCTGCTTGCGGTCCGTGGGCTTGTGGGTACTCAGCGTGATCAGCTTGCTGCGCTGCTCGATGTCGAAGTTGGTGATGGGTTCGCCATTGACCATGACGGCGACGGTTTGCGCGTGCAATGGCGCCTCACACCCCATCAAGATCAGGGTCGTGGCGCAACCCAGAATGACAGCCGAAAGGCGATTAAAGAGCGTAGTCGTCATGATCATATCAACCGATGCTAACCGATCCCAATTGCAGCCGGGCCCGGGAACCCGTCTCCCGGGGAGTGAGCCCGGCGCCGATTCTACTGCGAAGACGTATTGGCGAGAGTCCGCAAGCCGAGCTGCAGCATAAAAGCGTGACCAAGTATGGGCGGCGAGGTGGCGGTGGCGTAGGAGTAGGACGTGACGTAATTGGCCGCCAGCACGAAGCAGTCGTCCACATAGCCGGCGCCGACGACGTATTGATTGATCTGGTTGGCGACGAGATCCCATCGGGCGGAGCCCGTTGCTACCCAGTTGCTGGCAATCTTGACCGAACTGCTGACCAGAATGCCTTCGCGGCGCACCAGATACCCTATGTCCGGCTGAGCGGCATAGTCACCGTACATGACGCTGACCGACCAGCGGTCGAAGGTGGCGCGGCCCTCAGCCTCGAAGCGCTGCACCTCCCCGGTGGCCTGGTCAAATCGCGCGCGCGTGCTGAAGGTGTAGGTTCTGTTGGGCGAATAGGCGATGCTGGCGACGTAATCCGATTTCGGGGTCTGCAGACCGGAATCGACACCGGTATTGGTCATGTCCGCTACCGCGAAGGAATTTAAGCCGAACAGCTGATAGGATTGCCCGAACATCGCGGTGACGGAGCCGCCACGGTCGAATTGTGTCGTGGCCTGCACGCCGGCATTGGCCCGCCCGCCGCCTTCGACACGGTCATAGCCTGAGAACTTGTCGACACTGAACAGGTTGCTGGTGTCGAAAACCATGCTCTGCGCGTCCTCGTTGGGCAATTTGCCCGCATAGGGTTCATTGGGACGAATGATGACCTGTGCGATCGGTTCGATCGTGGTGGTGCCCCACGGCTGAACGTTGATGAAGGGGTAGCGATATTCGAGGCCGACCGTGGGCATCACGCGCAGCGCTTGGGTGTCGCCGACCGGGAGATAGTTCGCGACACCCGGCTGGTTCGAGATATCGGCATTGATCGCGTCGGCGCGGAGGCTTGCAAACGGCGTCCAGATTTCGCCCGCCGAATCGGTGAACGACCGGCGCCAGTCCACTTCACCCGTGAAGCGCGCATAGTCGCCGGGTATGCCCCGGAGCAGGCAGTTCGCAGGCACGATACTCCTGGCCGTATCGGCCGAATTTGTAGTCGTGCAGGTCCCGGTGGCGGCCGCCGCCGCGGTGATCGGATCGAAAACCGCGGTTTCGCGGTTCAGGTTGGTGAAGTTTGTCTTGTAGCTCAACTCGCCGCCCAGCACCGAGTGGTTGATCACGTTGGAATAGTCGATCACGGGTGCCACGACCGGCACCTGGGACTGATTACCGGAAAGACTGAGATAGTAGATCGCGCGCGCGTCGAAGTAGCTGCGATTACCGACCCCGGTCAGGTAAAGCTGGGAGGGGGCTTCCGTCGGCAACGTCAGAAACGATTGCAGCGGATCCTTGTACTGGGCCAGCCGGTAGTCCTGGAACAACGTATAGTCGGTGACCGCGACGCCTTCCCAACCCCAAGCCCATTGTTGGTTCAGAGCAAATTCGCCCTTTGTCTCGACACCGCCGCGCAAGGTGCGGTCTCCCGGTTGACCGGCGAAAGCACCGGGATCCAGTTGGTCAATGCCGTAGGCGCGGATTTGATAGGATCCGTCCAGCAGGCGCTCCCGGAATTCGGCCTGCATGAACACGCCCTGCTTGCTGGTGATGCGCGGGGTGAAAGTTGCATCATAGTCAGGGGCGATCGCCCAGTAGAAAGGGATGTCAACGCCGTAACCGTAGCCCGCCGCCTCGTTAAAGGCCGGCATCAAGAAACCCGTCTTGCGTTTCACGGTCGGATCGGGCGTTGAAAAATATGGCAGATACGCCATCGGAACGCCGAAGAACTCGATCTGGGCGTTCTCGAAGTACATCATCTTGTCGATCTGGTCGTGGATGATGCGCATACCCTTGACCTGCCACAGCGGCGGCTTCTTCGGGTCGTCCCGGCAGGGAGCGCAGGCCGTGTAGACGCCGTTCTCGAACACCGTGTAGTTGCCGCTGGTGCGGTCGGCCCGCGTTGCGGCCATCCGGGTCTGATCGGCGGTGTCGACCCGCAGCGAATCGACGAACCCGTCGCGGTAGTCGTCGCTCAAATCCATAATATTGGCGTAGGTGATCTTGCCGTCCGCATCGGTCATGCGGATGTTGCCTTCGGCATGCAGCCGTTTGGTCTTCTGATCGTAGATGACCTTGTCGGCCTCGACGCTGGTGCCGTTGTAGAACATCTGCACGTTGCCGACCGCCGACACCCGCGAATTGTTGTAGTCGTAATCGACCTCGACCGCCTGGACCAGCATCTGTCCGTCATTGGCAGTCTTGGGCGGTTTCGGCCGGGGAGGGATCGGATTGTAGGTGAAGCCCTGCGCCGAGGCCGGGGTCGTCGCCGCAATCCCAAGCATGCCGGCAACAATAAATCCCAAAACCAGTGCCAGAACGGGCGTGGTAATGGCAGCCAAGCGCCCACCATGGCGGCACGCGTTAGCGCGCCGCCGGAACGCAGGCGACCTTATCTGGCGGGCGGCGACAACGGCCACTACCCGTCCTCCTGGTACAACAAGGCCAAAAAGCCGGTGAGGCCGCCCACGCACACGGGCAGCCACGCCGAAGCGATCGGATGCATCAATTCAGCCTTGCTCAAATCCTCAGTTACTTTCGAGAGGACGTAGAGCAGAAAGCCAGCGCCCACGCCACTCAAAACCATCTTTTGCACGCCGCCGAAACGGAAGAACCGCAGGCTGACAGCCGCGGCCAGCATGACCATTGCAGCAAGCAGAAATGGCTGTGCCAGAAGCTTGTGATACTGCAGCCTGTACCCGGCGGTGGCGAATCCCGAACTTTCAGACGAGCGGATGTAGCTCGGTAGTTGCCAAAAAGACACAGTTTCCGGGGTGGAGAAACTGTTGCGAACCTGGGCCGGCGTCAGGCTGGTGGCGAGCGAGAAACTATCCTGTTCGACCGGCGGTCCCTCGAGGGAATAACGCCGCACGTTTTTGAATTGCCAGTGCCCTTCTTCAAGCGTCGCCTGCTGCGCTTCGATTCGTTCCTTGAACCGGTAGTCGTTGTCGAATCGGAACACCGTCAGTCCGGTCAACCGCACGCCCTGCTGCTCGCTGCGGGCCGCATTGATGATGGTCTGACCGTCGCTGTTGATCTGATTGATCCAGAAGCCGGCCGCATCCTGGATGCCGCCGCCGGGTGCGGAGCCGAACAGTTCCGCCTCCATCCGTTTGGAGATTTCGCGCAGATTGGCGGACATCGGATTGTAGGCCGTCGTTGCCAAAATCCCGAGCGCGATCGCGCTCGCCAATGCCGGGGCGATGAATTGCCACGCGGAAACCCCCGCGGCCCGTGCGACCACCAGCTCCAGTCGCCGCGAAAGCGCCAGATAGCAGGTCATCGCTCCGATCAGGATGCAAAACGGCATCATCTTTTCGAGGAGTTGTGGAACCCGGAACAGCGACGTTTCCGCGACTGCGATCGCGGAGACGTCAACCAGCCCCGATGTTTTCCGGACCATTTCGATGTAGTCGACCAGCACCAGAAGCACGAAGATGCTGACGAACACGCCGAGCGCCGAAACCACAAAGCGGCCGGCGAAATAACGCCCAAGCGTGTTGGTCATCATGCTCATGCTGTAGCGGGCCGCCCAAAAAGCCGCAGCACGCGCGCGTTCGATTTGTTGATCGCCTCTATTAACGCGGCCGGCGGCTCCACAACGACGCCTCCGATGATGATCCAAAAGCTTATGCCGATGGCAGCGGCCAGCATCAGATATTGAACGGCAGGAGCGAGCGGTGATTTCACCGCCATCACCGAACAGGCGAATCCCGCCATGCGCAGCCCGAACACCGCGAGGATTGAACTGCCGATTGAAAAGTTGCGGCTCTGACGCGTTGTGCGCGGCGCACCGAGAAAGGCAAAGGTGAGTGCCGCAAATGCAAACGGATAGATGGGCGACATGAACCGGTCATGCAGTTCTGCGCGAAATTGTCCCGGTATTTGCTGGTAGACTGGATCGTTGTCCGCTGGCGCGAGCAGTTCCCAAAGGTAGCGTTCGCGAATGCCCAACGCCACGTCGTGGCCTTGATTTGAGAATTTCGACATGTCGAATCCATAACGGCCGAATGCGACCAGCGCCGGATCGCGCTTGCCGACCTCGAAACGCTCGAGATTTCCATCCTCGAGAATCAGAAAGGAGCCGCCTTCGTTTTTCACGACGGTCCCGTGGTCGGCGATGATGCTGACGCGTTCGTTGGGATCACGGCGGTCATCGATAAAGATGCCGACAAGCAGCCCGCCCGGCTGGCGCTCCCGGATGCGGATGGTCAGGTTCTGATCGAGCTGGGCGAAGCGGCCGGGCTGCAGAATGTTGGCCAGCACGTCCGCGGTGATTTCGGCATCCCATTGCTTGAGGCGGCGCATGCCGTCCGGGGCGAGATAGGAGGCGATAAAGGCCACCATCACCGCCACGACGGCCGTGGCATAGATAAACGGGCGGAACAGCCGGAACGGCGACAGACCGGCCGCGTTCATCACGATGATTTCCGAGTTGGTCGCGAGCTTGTTCAGCGTATGCGAGATCGCGATCATCAAGGCGATTGGCGAGATGATCAGGACCAGCGCCGGAATCACCAGGCTGGTGACGCCGAGGAAGGTCAGGATGGTCTGGCCCTGGCTCGTCATCAGGTCGATGCCGCGCAACGCCTGCGTGATCCAGATCACCCCCGTCAGGCTGACCAGAACCAGCGCAAACGACGCAAGCGTCGTGCGAAAGATATACTTGTCGATCGACCCCATCGTTACCGCACGATCCCACCTCACGAACTGGAACCGCAGCCACGACCAACCCGAAAATCGGGATCCCCTTTTGGTCGCGCCGCCAATTGTCCAGTTGGCTTACACTCTCACTAGCATCCCTTTGATCCGTCAACAAAATGGCTGAGCCATGGCACCCTTGGAATATGGTTAATAATTCGGCTCTGTGGCCGTCTGGTCACGGGGTGCTTGGCAGTGCGGCGGCGGACAGGCCATAGTGTGTCGACCCACGCTCTTGACGGATGTAGATCGCAGCCGCGAAGAGACCACTCGAAGTACCGCCCGGCGGGGCGCTGACCCCTGCGATAGCCCCTGATTTTGGAGGATTTACCTATGACCGACGCCGTCAAGGTCGGCTTCGTCCCGTTTTCCACCGCCCCACGCGGCATTCTGGTGGTTTTCTGCGACGATACGTTGAAACTCGGTGAGACGACCCGCAAGGTGCTGGGGGCGGCGGCCGATCTCGTCAAACGCGCTGCCGCGACCAGCCATTTCAAGGGCAAGAGCGGGTCGACGCTCGATATTCTGGCGCCGGCGGGACTGAAGGTCTCGCGCCTGATCGTGGTTGGCGCCGGCAAGCTCTCCGATCTCAAGGAAAAAGATTTTTGGAAATTCGGCGGTGTAGCAGCCGGTAAGCTGCATGTCGGCGACGATGCCGCGACGCTGATCGCGGAATTGCCGGATGGCGCCATGAAACCCGGTCAGGCGGCTGCGGTCGCATCGGGCGCCCGGCTGCGCGCCTATAAATTCGATCGCTACAAGACCAAGAAAAAGGACGGCGAGGACGCCGCGTTGCGTGCCGACATTTCGTTGGCGGTCGGCGATGTCGCCGCAGCGCGAAAGGCGTTCGCGCCGGATTCACACATCGTCGATGGCGTCATCACCGCGCGCGACCTCGTCAATGAGCCGCCCAACGTGTTATTCCCGGTGGAATTTGCGCGCCGCGCCGCCCGGTTGCGCAAACTCGGGGTTGATGTCGAGATCCTCGATGTCAAGGCCATGACGAAACTCGGAATGGGCGCGCTGCTCGGCGTCGCCCAGGGCTCCACGCAGCCGGGCCGGACCGTGATCATGCGCTGGAACGGCGGCAAGCGCGGCGATGCGCCGGTTGCCTTCATCGGGAAGGGCGTTTGTTTCGATACCGGCGGCATTTCCATCAAGGGTGCCTCGGGAATGGAAGACATGAAAGGCGATATGGGCGGCGCGGCCTGTGTGGTCGGATTAATGCAGGCGCTGGCCGCACGGAAGGCGAAGGTCAATGTGGTCGGTGCCATCGGCGTCGTCGAGAACATGCCCGATGGCAATGCACAGCGTCCCGGCGATATCGTAACGTCGATGTCCGGCCAGACCATTGAAATCATCAACACCGACGCTGAAGGCCGGCTGGTGCTGGCCGATGTACTCTGGCACGTGGCGAAGAAGTTCAAGCCGAAATTCATGGTGGATCTCGCCACACTCACTGGCGCGATCATGGTGGCGCTGGGTACCGAATACGCCGGCATGTTCTCCAACAACGACGAACTGGCCGAACGCTTGAGCAAGGTCGGGCTTGAAACGGGGGAACGCGTCTGGCGTATGCCGCTTGGCCCGGAATACGACAAGCAGATCGATTCGCAGTTCGCCGACATGAAAAACACCGGCACCCGCAACGGTGGTTCGATTACCGCCGCGCAATTTCTGCAGCGCTTCGTCGACGGCACGCCATGGGCCCATCTCGATATCGCGGGAACGGCGATGGGGGCGCCGAAAACCGAGATCAATCAAAGCTGGGGTTCGGGCTATGGTGTTCGGCTGCTGGAGCGGCTGGTCGCGGAGTATTACGAAGCCAGGAAGTAGCGTCAAACGAAACAGCCGAAAACCGGATGACGGAAGTTCTGTTCTACCATCTGCAGGACATGACGCTCGAAAGCGTTTTGCCACCTCTGCTCGAGAAGTCGCTGGAGCGGGGCTGGCGGGTCGTCGTGCAGTCGACGTCGCAAGAGCGCGCCGATGCGCTCGATGCGCATCTGTGGACCTATCGCGACGATTCGTTTTTGCCGCACGCTAGCTGGCGCGCCGGCGACGCACAGGATCAGCCGATCGTGCTGGCGGTCGAGGAGGGCAACCCGAATCGGGCCAATGTCAGGTTCCTGGTCGACAGTGCGCCCTTGCCGGCGGATTCCGACGCCTATGATCGTCTCGTTCTGGTGTTCAACGGCGACGACGGCGAGGCGCTAGCCGCGGCGCGCAGCGCTTGGACCGATTGCAAGACGCGGGGTTTCGAGGTCACCTACTGGCAGGCTGACGAGCGGGGCCGGTGGCAGCGGCGGCAATAGCTATGTCCGGCCATTAATGATAATATGCAGTTTCGGCGGGTGCGCTTGCATCCAGCCACGGTCGTGCCGCAAAGTGATG
This sequence comes from uncultured Alphaproteobacteria bacterium, assembly GCA_963811915.1. GTDB lineage: Bacteria > Pseudomonadota > Alphaproteobacteria > Rhizobiales > Xanthobacteraceae > Bradyrhizobium. The sequence goes on along the minus strand of CAWETC010000013.1, from coordinate 152,633 downwards.
GTGGGACAACTGCTTAGGGCGGGGATTGGATTTAGTTCATCGTGCAAGACAAATACCGTCGCGGAAAACGATCGCTGGCCTTGCTTGTATTAGCCCCAATGCTGGCGGGCTGTGCAGGCGCCTCCGATATGTTTTCGTCCGATCTTTTCTCGAGGGACGCGGATTGGTTTTCCCGCAGCGGCAGGCTTTTCATCAAAAACGTCTCGATTGAAACGCCGCCTTTGACCCCTGACAAACCGGTCACTCCTGACGATCTGGTCAGCGGCGAAGGCTATTGCCCGGGAATGGCATCCGCCAGCGCGCCGGCTAACGCAAACGCTTCGGCTGACGGTGCAGCCGCCGCGCCCGTCCCCTCGACCACGGGTACGGTCGCGCTCGGCCATACCGAATGCGATGTCGTGCGCGGAATTGGCCCACCCGACAATGTCAGTCTCTCGCACAATGAGCGCGGCGATCGGGTGGCGGTCGTCAACTATTCGCGGGGTCAGCGCGCCGGTATCTATACCTTCACAGCCGGGCGCCTGACATCGGTCGAGCGCGGAGCCGATCCGGTGGTGGAGCCGAAGGCCGCAAAGCCCAAAAAGAAGAAGCCCGCCGCGACCTGATCGGAGCTTTGGAGCCTCTTCAGTTGGCCTTGAACGGGCTTAGCCGGCTTCGTCATATTGCGAGCTTGCCGTCAGCCATGCTTCCTCCGCCCGCTGCAATGCGCTCTCCGCACCCGCACGCGCCTTGCTGAGTTGGGCGGCCTGCTTCGGGTCACGCTTGAACAGATCGGGCAGCGCAAGCGCGGTGTCGATCTTGGAGATGATGCCGTTGATCCGCGCGATCTCGGTCTCGGCCTCTGAAATCTTTTGCTTCAGCGGGACCCGCTTTTCAGACTTGTTGCGGGGCGGTTTGTCGCGCGCAGCGTCCCGTTCATGGCTGCTGCGGTCGCGCGAATTGGTGCGCATGCCGCGAGCCGACAGCACCATACGACGATAATCGTCCAGGTCGCCGTCGTAGGCAGTCACCTTATGATCTGCGACAATCCACAATTGATCCGCACAGGCTTCGATCAGATAGCGATCATGGGAGACCATGATGACCGCGCCGGGAAATTCATTGATTGCCTCGGCCAGCGCCGCGCGGCTATCGATGTCCAGATGGTTGGTCGGCTCGTCCAGAATGATCATGTTTGGACCGAAGAAAGTCGCGAGCCCCAGCAACAGCCGCGCTTTTTCGCCGCCCGACAGGCTTTTGACGAGGGTGTCGCCGGCCTTGCCTGAAAAGCCGATCGCGCCGGTGCGCCCGCGCACTTTGGTCTCCGGAGCGTCCGGCATCAGTCTGCGTACGTGATCGTAGGGCGAGCCGTCGAGGTTGAGTTCATCGACCTGATGCTGCGCGAAATAACCGACCGAGAGTTTTTCCGCCCGGGTGACATGGCCCGAAAACGGCGGCAGCTTGTTGGCGAGCAGCTTGACCAGCGTTGATTTGCCGTTGCCGTTGGAACCGAGCAAGGCGATGCGGTCGTCGGTGTCGATGCGCAGCGTGACACGATTGAGGACAGGCTTTTTCGGATCGTAACCGATCGAGACGTCGTCGACCGCGATGATGGGCGGCGACAGCATTTTCTCTGGCACTGGAAACGAGATCTCGCGCACATCCTGCGTCACCAGCGCAGTCGCCGGCTTCATCCTCTCCAGCATCTTGACACGGGACTGTGCCTGACGGGCTTTCGAGGCTTTGGCCTTGAAGCGATCGACAAAAGCTTGCAGTCGCTTGCGTTCGTCGGCTTGTCGCTTCGCGTGCTTGGCGTCCAGCATTTCGCGCGTGGCGCGCTGTTCTTCGAACGACGAGTAGGTTCCCTTGTAGAGCGTCAGCTTGCCGCGATCGAGGTGCAGGATCTGGTCCACCGAGGTGTCGAGCAGATCGCGGTCATGGCTGATCACGATCACGGTGCGTGGATAATTCGCCAGATGATCCTCGAGCCACAGCGTGCCTTCAAGATCGAGATAGTTGGTCGGCTCATCCAGCAACAGCAGATCGGGCGCCGAAAACAAGGTGGCCGCGAGTGCTACGCGCATTCGCCAGCCGCCCGAAAACTCCGAACAGGATCTGGCCTGATCCGCGGTGGAAAATCCGAGTCCGCTGAGGATCGCGGCGGCGCGGGCAGGGGCGGAATGCGCGTCAATATCCACCAGGCGGGTTTGAATATCGGCGATACGATGAGGATCGTGCGCGGTTTCCGCCTCGCGCATCAACGCTTCACGCTCCAGATCGGCCTTGAGCACCACGTTGATGAGGCTTTCCGGACCGTCGGGGGCTTCCTGCGCAAGGCTGCCTATGCGCCAGCGCGGAGGGATGGTGATGGTGCCGGCTTCGGTTGGCAGCTCGCCACGGATCGCGTGAAACAGCGTTGATTTGCCGACGCCGTTGCGGCCGACAAAACCGACGCGCGCCCCAGGCACGATCTGCGCCGAGCTACTGTCGATCAGAAGCCGTCCGGCAATCCGGATCGAAATATCGGTAATGGAAAGCATCCGGGCTTTTCACCGGAGCCATCAAAAAACGCAACCGGTTTGTTAAGCGAAATGGCGTCGCAACGGGCTCTTACGCCGCAATATGCGGTTAACTCGACATCATGCGGACAGCATCTTCGTCACGTTTGCGCAACTCGGCCATCAGGTGCTCGAGGTGGGACGACAGACGCGAAGTCTCCGGGCGAAGGTCCCGCCGCAGGCGTTCGCCCACAGCATCGCAGATCGATCGGCTGGTCTTGCGATCGATCGTTTCGGCTGTCGTCGTTCATTCGACTATTCATCGCGAGTTCCGCATCCTGGTCATTGCCCGTGTAGCGGGATCAAGTCACGGCGGCGGGAAATGTTTCCAGTCGGCAGTGAATTGGCTGCTGTTTTGGTGAAATTCCTATTAAAAAGCTATGGATGGTTCCATGGCCCGAAGCAGACAAAGCCCCGGCCGGACAGGGCCGGGGCTTTTTTGACGTCCGGATCGGACGATTTCGGATCAATAGCAGCGATTGACCAGGCGCCAGCGAGGGCCCCACGGGGTTGGGACCAACCGCCGCACATAGCAGCCGCCATATCCATACCCGCCGTAATAGGCCGGTCCACCGGCGAAAAAGCGTGGACCGCCCCAACCCCAGCCGCCGCGGTGCCATCCACCATGCCATCCACCGCCGTGGCCGACCCAGGCCGAGGCGGAGGTCGGTGCCAAGGCGGCCACACCCAGCGAAGCCGCGGCAACTGCAACAAGCGAGAATTTGCGTAACATGTCGTTCTCCTCAGGTTCGGCGCTGTGAGCGCCATCAGGTGAAACGTGCTGTCCCGTCGCGCCTCTGACCTGCGAGGCGTTCGGTCGATCGAAGCCTATGTCTTGGGAGCTGAACGAGACCGGGACGGTCGTTTCAGAGAGGGTTCATGTTCGTGAAATTGTTGTAATTCTGTGCCCCGGTATCCGCCGCAAGATCCGCGGCATTTCTCCGGATCGCTTGCCGTTCACCCAAGGCGCCGATATAAGCCCCGCAACTTCCATCAGCGTTTTCAAGGACAAAACCATGGCGATCGAACGGACCTTTTCCATCATCAAGCCGGACGCGACCGCGCGTAACCTGACCGGCGCCATCAATGCGCTGATCGAAAAGGCCGGGCTTCGCATCGTTGCGCAAAAGCGCATTCGCATGACCCGCGAGCAGGCCGAGACCTTCTATGCCGTGCACAAGGCGCGGCCGTTTTTTGGCGAGTTGGTGGATTTCATGATCTCAGGCCCGGTTGTCGTTCAGGTTCTCGAAGGCGAAAACGCCGTACTCAAGCATCGCGATGTCATGGGCGCGACCGATCCTTCCAAGGCGGCTGAGGGAACGATCCGCAAATTGCATGCGAAATCGATTGGCGAGAACTCGGTGCACGGTTCCGATGCCGCCGAGACCGCGGCGATCGAAATCGCCCAGTTCTTCTCGGGCAACGAGATCGTCGGGTAATCGACGTCGGCGCACAAGTCAGGGCGTTTTCGAGCGAAGCGGGTACCGGTTCGCGTCAGGGAAACGCGTCAAAACAAAAAATGAGAGCCTGATCGGTTTTGATCAGGCTTGAGGCGATAATAGCTGCCAAGGGTAGCCGTTTGCGCCAAGGGGACAGGCTGTGAATTGGCTGTTGCAGGTCTTTGATCCCGCGAATATCGGGGCGTTTTTTACGCAATTTCAAAACGACCTGCAAAAACCAGCGTTCTGGCTGGCGGTTGGCAAGATCATCTGGATCAACGTGCTGTTGTCCGGCGACAATGCGCTGGTCATCGCGATGGCTTGCCGCGGGCTTCATCGGCGGCAACGTCTGTGGGGCATGGTGATCGGCGCCGGGATCGCGGTGATCCTGCTGATCGTGTTCACCGGCATCGTCGTGACCTTGATGGCGTTGCCTTATCTGAAGCTGGTCGGCGGCATTGCGTTGTCGGTGATCGCCGCCAGGCTTCTGGTGCCGGAGGATGAAGGCGACGACGTCACGGCGGGCACCAGTCTTTGGCACGCCGTCCGGATTGTCGTGATCGCCGACATCGTCATGAGCCTGGATAATGTCATCGCGGTCGCCGCGGCCGCGAATGGACAGCTTTCGCTGCTGATCCTCGGTCTTGCCATCAGCATTCCCATGATTATCGCGGGCGCGGCGCTGATCATGATGGTGCTTGACCGGTTTCCGATCCTGGTTTGGCTGGGGGCACTCCTGCTCGGGTGGATCGCAGGCGATGTAATCGAGACCGATCCAGCCGTTCATCCCTTTCTACAGCGGCTTCTCGATGGCCAGATTGCACTCAAGCTCGACGCGGCATCGGCGATTTTCGGCGTGTCGCCGCACGATCTCGTCGGATATATCGCCTCGATGCTCGGCGCGCTCGCTGTATTGGTCATCGGATCGATCTGGCGCCGGCGCAAATTGCGCGACAGCGCGCATGCTGCGTCGCTCTAGCGCCGCACGATCGTGCCCGAACGGCCGAGCAGCCGGGCCAGTTGCTTAAAACGGCTGCCAACGCGATCGGCGACGAGGTCGACCATCCTGTGCTCGAACACCAGCATCAGTTTGCGGCTCCCGCTGCGAAAGTGGGTCGCCGGCAAGACACCGGGACGTGCCGCCGATATCAGATGGGCGACACGAAAGGCCGCGCCGAGAACGCGCGCTCGCTCCACCATGGCCGGCGGCACTAGCTCGCGAATAGCCACGGGTGGTTCGTTTTCTTCGCTGAGGCCGGCATAACGGTAAAATACCGATAGCGCGACAAATGCCCGGCCCTGATGACTGACTGAGCCGAAATTTCCGTTGCTGATGAGATTGAGAGTCTCTTCGCCGCGGTGGTCGGGATGTACGCGCCATCCGATGTCAGACAGCAGGCACGCGGTATGGCGCAGGCGGCGATCTTCGTCGGTTTCCCGTAACTTCACGACCCTGACCAGACGATCGGTCCATCCGATCAGTTCCTGGGCATGACGCGCGGAGCGCGACATCAGTTCGTTAAGGGTCTGGGCGGCGCAAATCAATCCATCCTGGGATCGCTCGATTTGCGGCAGCATCTCGTAGAACAGGCCTTCGCGCACGCCGAACGTCGAAAACACGATGGTCTTCGGTTGTGCAACGCGAATGACATATTCGAGAACGAGTGCAGCGTAGGTCAATAGCGGCCGCCGGGCATCGGCGACGGCTTCGATGTTGGCCAACATGTTGGTCGAAGCGAGACGGCGCAGGCGCTGGGCGAAATCGAGCGCATCCGGCGCCGGGATCGAGTAACCGTGCATCACCCGCAGGGGATAGCCGCTCTGAATGATGTGAATGCGCGCCAGTGCCCGCCATGTTCCTCCAACCGCGTAAAACGTTCGGCCACGGCCGGCCTTGAGCTGGGCTACCCCGGAAAGATCGGTCTTGACGATACGTTCGGCGCGCTTGAGCGATTTATCCGAGGCATCCTGTAGCGCCAAGCTTCCGAGCGGCAGCGTCACGCCCTGGCGAACGCGGTTGCCGCGCACGTCAATCAATTCCAGTGAACCGCCGCCGAGATCGCCGACAATGCCATCGGGATTGTGGATTCCGGAAAGCACACCTAGCGCCGATAATTTCGCCTCGCGCGGACCGGAGAGAATTTCAATGTTGATGCCGCAGATGCGTTCCGCCTTGGCGATGAAATCGGGGCCGTTGGTGGCGTCGCGGCACGCGGCGGTGGCGATCGCATAGACACGGCCGACCTTCATGATTTTGCACAAGGCGCGGAATTGCCGCAGCGACGTCAAGGCTTTGGCGACGGCATCGGGCGCCAACAGACCCGTGCTCTGAACTTCTCGCCCTAGCCCGCAAAGGGTTTTCTCGTTGAAGAGAGAAACCAGGCTGCGCGCCATCGATTCATAGACGACAAGGCGCACCGAATTGGAGCCGATGTCGATGACCGCGACGCTGGAGGCGCGTTTGCGCGGCCGCTTCACAGATTATTCCCCTTATGACGACGATTGCTGACGCTCGGTACGGCGAGTGAGGCGGCGCGGCGAAGATTCCTTAAGCGACTTTCCACGGCCTGACAAACTCGGATTCGTCATGAAATAATTGTGCAGATTGAAGGGCTCTTCGCCCTTCGCGGCTTTCATACGCGTTGACGATCCATCCGGCAACAACTGCCAGCTCTGCTCGGTATCCTTGAGATTTGCGACCATGATCTGCTCAAGAACCTGCTGATGCACCGTCGGATTTTGGAGCGGGCAGAGGACTTCGACACGCCGGTCGAGGTTGCGCGGCATCATGTCGGCGGACGAGATATACACAGCCGCTTTTGTGCTTGGCAGGCCCTGTCCCATCCCGAAGCAGTAGATTCGGCCGTGTTCGAGGAAGCGGCCGATGATCGATTTGACGCGAATGTTCTCCGACAGGCCGGGAATGCCGGGCCGCAGGCAGCAAATTCCGCGCACGACAAGTTCGATCGAAACGCCGGCCTGCGATGCCTCATACAGAGCGTCGATGATATCGGGATCAACCAGCGAATTCATCTTGAACCAGATCGCGGCCGGTTTGCCGTGACGGGCGAAATTGGTCTCGCCATGAATGTGCTCGAGCATTCGCTTGCGCAAGGTGAGGGGCGATACCGCCATCTTTTCGATGTCGCTCGGTTCCGCGTAGCCGGTGATGTAGTTGAACACGCGCGCGGCATCGCGGCCGATAATCGGATCGGACGTGAAATATGACAGATCGGTGTAAATGCGCGCGGTGACCGGATGGTAGTTTCCGGTACCGGTATGGACATAGGTCGTCAGACTGCCGGCCTCACGGCGCACGATCAGCGACAGCTTGGCGTGGGTTTTCAGTTCGATAAATCCGTACACGACCTGCACGCCGGCGCGTTCAAGATCGCGCGCCCAGCGGATGTTGGCTTCCTCATCGAACCGCGCCTTGAGTTCGACCAGCGCCGTTACCGACTTTCCGGCCTCTGCGGCTTCCGCGAGCGCTCGCACGATCGGGGAGTTGTTTGAGGTGCGATACAGCGTCTGCTTGATGGCGACGACGTCGGGATCGCGGGCAGCCTGTTGCAGGAACTGGACGACGACGTCGAACGACTCGTAGGGATGATGAACGATCAGGTCTTTTTGCCGGATGGCAGCGAAGATGTCACCGCCATGATCGCGAACGCGTTCGGGATGGCGCGGGACATAGGGCGTGAATTCCAGATCGGGCCGGTCGAGCCGGGTCAGTTGCGACAATTCGTTCATCGCCAGCACGCCATCGACCAGCAGAACCTCGTCGTCGGCGGTGGAGAGCGCGCGCTGCACGAAGGCGCGGAGTTCTTCGGGCATCTTGGCTTCGATCTCGAGCCGGATCACCGATCCCCGCCGCCGCCGCTTCAGCGCGGTTTCGAACAGGCGGACCAGATCTTCCGCCTCTTCCTCGATTTCGAGTTCGGAATCCCTGATGATGCGGAAAGCACCCTGACCCTTGACCGTATAGCCCGGGAATAGCCGGCCGATGAACAGGCCGGTGGCTTGCTCGAGCGTAATCAGGCGCACCGCGCCATCCTTGCCCGTGGGCATGCGGATGAAGCGATCGATCTTGCCGGGCATGCGAATGAGCGCGTTCATCGGCTTGCCGTCGGAGAGGCGCGCCAGATGCAGCGCGACGGTAAATCCGAGGCTGGGAATGAACGGAAACGGATGCGCCGGATCGATCGCAAGCGGCGTCAGCAGCGGGAAGATGTTGTGGAGGAAATGATCCTCGATCCAGGTCCGCTCGGTCTTGGTGACATCGCGGCCGTCGACCAGAACGATGCCGACCTCGGCCAGGATGCCACGCAGGTCTCGCCAGATCGCTTGCTGGTCGATGGCCAGTTTTGAAACCGTCTCGTTGATGAGGACAAGCTGTTCGGCGGGGGTCAGGCCGTCCGGACTACGCTCGGCAATGCCCTCCCGGACCTGGGCCTTGATGCCGGCGACCCGCACCATGAAGAACTCATCAAGGTTGTTGGCGGAAATCGACAGAAATCTTACCCGTTCGAGCGCGGGATGGCCGGGATTGACCAACTCCTCCAGCACCCGGCGATTGAAATGCAGCCAGGAGAGCTCCCGATTGATGAAGCGCTCGGGGCTGCTGGCCATCGTCGCGGTCGTCTCGAAATCCGCGTCTTTTTCTTTAATTACAACGACTTGCGCGGATTCCATCGATCTCTAATCCATCCCAAAGAGGCGGTGCGTCCGGAACAAGCCGGCGCAAACAATGTGTTATCGCGATGACGTTTCGATGACATTGACGATCCTGACGCGCACGGCGTCAAGATGCCAGAGCCACGTCAGGCATCGCGCAGCAGATCAGCCGCCAGGGCCCGGGTCACCGGCCGGCCGAGCCGCAGGGCTTCGGTGTCCAGCAGTTCCACAGCCTGCCGCGCGGCCGCATAAGAGCGCTCGATCCGGGAAGCAAGATAACTTACAACGGTTTCGTCGACGATCAGTTGACGGTCCGCGCAGAATTTGACGATCAGCGCGCGAAACAACTGATCGTCAGGGGTCAACAGCAGCACGAGCGGTACCGCGCGCAGGCGCGAGCGCAGATCGCGTAGCTCGATCTGAAGGGCCGTGGGCGGTGTGCGGGCGGTGATCAGAACGAACGCGGCTTCTTCCCGCGCCAGGTTCATCAAATGAAACAGTGCGCGTTCGTCGAGATCGGGCGACTTCAGATCTTCGACCACCAGCGCGCCCGTCGCCAGCGCGCCAGGGACGGCCGCCGCGGTAAGGGCATGTGCCGGGATCGAACGCGCCCCGGCTTGCTCGGCCCAGATCGCGGCGAGATGGCTCTTGCCGGAACCTTCCGGTCCCACCAGCAGCATGATCCGGTTCGGCCAGTCGGGCCAACCATCGACCAGCGCCAATCCGGCGGCGTTGGCCGGGCCTTCGAGAAAATTGTCGCGCGTGAGGCTCTCTGCGTGTGGCAGCACAAATGCCAGCTGACGAGGTTGAACGCGGCCTGCCACACAAGTCTCCTGCCGGGATCGACCGGTGCATCTATGGCGTTTTCAGGCGAAGTGGACCGGTTCGCGTGAAGAAAACGCATCAAAACAAAAGCTCTAGCTCGCTTCGATCGTGCTCATGTGCCGTACCCACTCGACGAGATAGAGGGATACGGAAGCCAAAGTAAAGACCGTTACAAAACCCATCAGGATCAGATCATAGGGCGTCGGCTTGAAGCCGAAACCGAGTGCGGCGAGGACCAACGCCGCGAAGGCCACCTGCGCCACCGTATTGAGTTTCGAAACCATCAAAGGTTTCATCGGAATCGGTTTGCCGAACAACCATGACACAATCACGGCGGCCACGATCATGATGTCGCGTGAGACCACGAGAATGACGATCCAGCGTGGTACGGCGCCCAGATTCCGAGCGCCACGTAGATCGAGACCAGCAGCGCCTTGTCCGCCAGGGGATCGAGCAGCGCCCCCAATTCGCTGGTCATATTGAAGCGCTTGGCGAGAAAGCCATCCACGGCATCGCTGACACCCGCGATGACAAAGATCGCAAAAGCGATTTCCATCTGGCTGGAGGCAATCGCCCACACGATAATCGGCACCAGCAGGATGCGGCCGAGGGTAATGATGTTCGGAATACTCACACGGCGCTTCCCGGCTACCGGCCTGATTTCGCAAAGATCCGGCCCTTTGCAGGGCGAGCCGGTTCCTGTCTACATAGTACAGGCGCGCCATGGTTGCGAGCCATTGCGCATCACCGGAATCCGACGTAACCAGCCGCCATTCATCTGGAATAGGCCATGATCGACCGCAAAAACGGGCTCACTTACGCGGATTCAGGCGTCGATATCGATGCCGGGAATCGTCTGGTTGACCTGATCAAACCGATGGTTCGCGCCACCGCCCGCGCCGGCGCCGATGCGGAAATCGGCGGGTTCGGCGGATTGTTCGATCTGAAAGCGGCGGGTTTCAAGGACCCGGTTCTGGTCGCCGCCACCGATGGGGTCGGCACCAAGGTCAAGATTGCCATCGAGACCGGCTTGCACGAGGGCATCGGGATCGATCTGGTGGCGATGTCGGTCAACGACCTCGTCGTGCAGGGCGCTGAACCGCTGTTTTTTCTGGATTATTTCGCCTGCGGCAAGCTCGATCCGGAGGCCGCTGCGGCGATTGTCGCGGGGGTTGCGGAGGGGTGTCGCGAATCCGGCTGCGCGCTGATCGGGGGCGAGACCGCCGAGATGCCCGGGCTCTACAAGGACGGCGACTATGACCTCGCCGGCTTTGCGGTCGGCGCCGCCGAGCGCGGCACGCTGTTGCCGCGCCCGGATATCGCGGCAGGCGATGCGGTGCTCGGCTTGGCCTCGTCCGGCGTCCACTCCAACGGATTTTCGCTGGTTCGCAAGATCGTAGAAATGTCCGGTCTGGGCTTTGACGCGCCGGCGCCGTTTTCGCCGGTCATGACGCTGGGCGGTGCGTTGCTGACGCCGACGCGGCTCTATGTGCGATCCTGCCTGCGCGCGATTCGCGAGACCGGCGCGGTCAAGGGACTGGCGCACATCACCGGCGGCGGTTTCACCGATAATATTCCGCGCGTGTTGCCGAAGCATCTCGGCGTCGGGATCGACCTTGCGCGCTTGCCGGTCTTGCCGGTCTTCAAATGGCTGGCAGAGCAGGGGCGCATCGCCGAACTCGAACTGCTGCGCACCTTCAACTGCGGCATCGGCATGATCGCCATCGTGAAGGCAGACGAAGTCGAAGCGGTGACCGATGCTCTCACGCAGGGCGGTGAGAACGTCGCGCTGCTCGGAGAAGTGATCCCGGCCGAGGGTGAGCACCGCGTGATCTATAACGGTCATCTCGATCTTGCATGGTGAGTGAGCCATGAAACGCCGCGTCGCCATCCTGATTTCCGGGCGCGGATCCAACATGGCCGCCCTGATCGAGGCTGCAACGGCTATAGATTTCCCGGCCGAGATCGCGGTTGTGATTTCCAACAGGGCAGACGCCGGCGGTCTTGCGAAAGCCGGGGCAAGCGGTGTCCCGACCCGCACTATCGAAAGCAAGCCGTTCGGCAAGGATCGTGCGGCGTTCGAGGCAATTTTGCAGGCGGCGCTCGACGAATATCAGATCGACCTGATCTGCCTCGGCGGGTTCATGCGGTTGTTCACAGCCGATTTCGTGCAGCGCTGGCAGGGCCGGATGCTCAACATTCACCCCTCGCTGCTGCCGTCATTTCCTGGCCTCGATCCCCACGGCCAGGCGCTGAGCGCCGGCGTGAAGATATCGGGCGCGACCGTCCACTTCGTCATTCCGGAAACCGACGCCGGGCCGATTGTGATGCAGGGCGCGGTCGCGGTCGGCGACGACGACACGCCGGACACGCTGGCGGCGCGGATCCTCGAGATCGAGCACCGTATCTATCCCGATGCGCTGCGGCTGCTCGCCAGCGGCAGGATCCGGCTGGAGGGTGATATCTGCAAGACAACAGGCAGCAGCGGTCCCTTCGGCACTTTGATCTCTCCCGCGACGTCCCCGCGGGATGTTTGATCAGGACAATAAAAATCCCCCGGCGCGGGCCGGGGGGCATCGATGGCTTGCGCTGATCGTGACGAAGTTTAGGAGACCTTGAGGTTTTCCGCGGAGCTCTTGCCGCGGTTTTCCACGAGGTCATATTCGACAACCTGATTTTCGTTGAGGGTCGAGAGCCCAGCGCGCTCGACCGCCGAGATATGGACGAACACGTCCTTATCGCCGGCCATCGGCTTGATGAACCCATAACCCTTCGTCGGGTTGAACCACTTGACGGTGCCTTTTTGCATCGCCTGTCTCCTGGTCTAGACGTAAAAAAGACGCGGCCACGCTTTTCGCGTGCCACGCCACAAGCGGGCTTCCGGGGGTCTGCTCAATTTCCTAGTCGCGAAACGCACAGTCGAACGGCCTAGAACCGATTGTACCTGGTATTGCAACACGAAATTTGCGCGTTAGCAAGCTTCAGCGACGGCTAGGGAAATCAGTGGGACGATGCGATCGCCTCCTGCTACCTGTGGCGGCAGAACAACAATACCCGGTAATCGCCCCCGCCAATGGCCGTGAACGACTGACGCTCCCAGAGAACCGGGGGCAAATCGACCTTGGGCGAGGGCGATTTAGCATCCGTGTCGGACTGGCGGTCCTCTGGGGTTAGCATTCATGTGCTGCGCATCGCGGTCTTCGCGAGCGACGAAGACTGGGCGCGCCCGGAGGCTTGCGGGGGCCGTCGCCGTCATTTTTGTCCTCGTTCTCGGGCTTGCGTCGTCAGCGCAGGCCCAAACATCCGCACCCACACCTACCCCTGGCCCTTCGCCAACGCCGACGCCAGCCCCTTCGCCGACGCCGGTTCCGACTCCAACCGCGATCAATTCCGATTTGTCGGCCGGTGCGGCCGTGATGAACCTCGGCAGCAACTTTCTGGAGCGGCTCGGAAACCAGGCAACGAACGGATTTGGGGCTGGATCACGTCGCAATCCGGGCGGTGGCGGCGCTTCGGCGGCGACGGACGAACCGCGCTATCGGACGTGGGGGAGGCCTACGGAATCTCGGCCAGGAACGGGGCACAGGCCAATTTCGTCGGCGATCAGCGCCAGACCTGGGGCGGCGTCGCCGGGATAGGCGCTCGCATTGCGCCCGGCGTCAATGTCGGCTTCTCGGTCGACCAGAGCCGTACCACGATCGATCGACCGCGGGCTTACCGAACTCAGCTACTACTGGAGCGTGGACCAGAGCCGGATCGTTCCGAAGGCCTCGCTCGAATATACCCACGCCTCAACCGGCGCGTTTCAGGAGATCGGCGATCTCAATCCGGAAATGGCGACAGGGGCAACGCTCGAGCGTTCACGGATTCTGTTCGGCGCGGAGATCGGACAATTACTGGATTGTCGATCAGAAGATTCTGGATCTGTCCGCCTATGGCAAGTTTGTCGACAACGTCTCGCAGAATTTGAGTTCGATCACAGTCAGCCTTGGCCCGGAGAGCATCGCGGTGCAGGTATTGGCGAAAGCCAGTATGGTGCGGATACCGGCGCGTCCGGGAAGCGCCGCGCGGGCGGGGTTGAAGTCAGCGCAGTTCCTTCGGAACCGCAACATTGTACGGATTGCCAGCTACATATCCTCCCATCCCGTAATTCTCCCGCGATCCGGCCATCATCGGGATGAGATCGTTTGGATGAATGAATTCGTCCCTGAAACAAGGGTAGGCCTTCGGATCGAAAATCTTCCTGAGCCATTCGATGACGATCTTATGTCGATCCGAGTTACGAAACTCCTTGTGATAGGTCAGCCAGAGATCGGCGTGATGGCTGACACCGACATCGACGGCGACCAGCGGCGCACCCAGCGCGATCGACGCGGTTGGCAGGAAGCCTACGCCAGCGCCTCGTTCTACCGCATACAGAATGCCGATGCTTGAGTTGGTCTTGATGCCGACGACGCCCTCCAGCGAGGTCAGTCCAAAAATTCGAGCATAGACGGTATCGTCCACCTGCGGCGCGTTTTGCTTGACTATGCGGTGATTCTGAAGCTCGGGCAGGGATGCCGGAACGCCGTGGAGCTTTTGGTATCCCTCGGAAACGAACGGATAGATATGAAGCCTGCCGAGTTTTGCGACGATAAGATCGGGGTTTGTCGGCGGCTCGAGCTGAACGGCGATATCGGATTCCAGGCGAGCGACGTCTGTCTGCTCCATGGCGCAGCGGAGATCGACGGTGATCTTTCGATAGGTTCGCTGGAAGTCGATCAGCCGTGGAAGGATCCAGAAATTGCCAGGCCCCTCGGTTACGGCGACGCGCACCGTGCCGGTAGGATCATTCGACGACTGAGATGCGCGCCGGAAAACGTTAAAGGCGTGTCGCTCCATTTCCGTCACATCCGCAATCATCGCGGCGCCTTCTTCGCTCACCGTCAATCCGCTTTGATCGCGTAGAAACAACTTGCATCCGATCCGCTCCTCAAGCCGATCGATCCGTCGCATCAGGGTCGTGCTCGTCAAACCGAGCACGTCAGCCGCGTTGCGGAAGCTTTTGTATTTCGTGCAGGCGAGAAACGCTTTCAGGTCATCCCAGGACGCGTCCAGGACTTCGTCGGTCCCGTGCTGCGTCACCGCAGCACCCCGGTGCAATAGTTGCTGCATACCTAAATTTCCCGCCCGTTATGGTGCCAGTCCATAGGCAGGAGCAACGATAGATGTGCAATCCGGGTAAGGAAAGGGCCTCTTTTGCTGCAAGGCATGATTTCGATTCGCTGCCGACCGATACGGATATTGAGGTGCGGTTCGCGCAATATTCCGAACTTCCCTTCCTGGCAGACATGGCCCGCCGCATGGTGCCGGGAGTTCAACTGACCGCGTCGAGCCTTGGCCGGTATTTTGCATTCGATCCCGAATGCATCCTGACCTTCAGTCGAAGGGGAACATTGCTCGGCGGGGTGGCGCTTCTTTATCTCAACAGCCGCGGGCACGACGCTCTCATTCTCGATGAGATTTCCCTGGCGCAGCCGGACCTCGGGTTCCTCGCCGGCCGCGACGACGAAGTATCTGCCAACTACATCTGGGCCATTGCGACAACTGGTCGCGGAATTGCCGGATACGGCAAGGTCGCCGCGCATCTGAGGACGCCACGCTACGTCAATGCCGATTGCTTCGCGCAGCCATCGACCAAGGCGGGACGCGAACTCCTGGTCTCGACCTGTTTCGAGCAGATACCGAGCTTCCAGCCAGACCTCTGGCTTTATAAGCGACCCTGGAATCGCCATCCATCAAACATGCCGACGCCCATCTTCTCGGAAGGGAGTTTCGCAGATGCACGGCACTAAGAAGGCTCCATCACCGGCCAATCCAAATCCGCATGCGATTTCGATCCGTATCGCACGCGATCCCAACGACCTGATGCTGGTAACCGCGATCCGTGCCGCCGTCTATCTGGCCGAGCAGGATTGCCCGATCGAAGAAGAGTTCGATGGGAACGATCTGGTCGCGGCCCACTTCATCGGATTCGTCGGATCTGAACCCGCAAGCTGCCTTCGCGTGCGTTTCTTTGGCGAATTCGCCAAAGTCGAACGGCTGGCGGTGCGTCATCAGTTCCGGCGCTCGCGGGTTTCATTCAAGCTCGTGCAGGCGAGCGTCGACTACATCAAGCGCAAGGGGTTTCGGAAAATCTATGGTCAGGCGCAGGACCGTCTGGTGGACTTCTGGGCGCATTTCGGCGCCAAGCCTCTTGGCCACAACCGCAAGCTCACGTTTTCTGATTTCTCCTATACCGAAATGGTCCTCGACATCGAGCCGGATGTCGATGCCATCACGCTCGATAGCGATCCCTATGTGATCATTCGGCCAGAGGGCGATTGGGACAGGCCGGGCGTTCTGGACATTTCAGCGGACCGCGCGGTGAGTTCGCCATTGCGCACGGCATGAGTTTGGCAAACATGATCCTGAATCAAAAAAAAGTGGCCAGCATGCATGACGATCCGCCGATACTGGTATGCGCTGATCTCCAGGTCGAGTACCTCACGGAAGGTCGCAGCCACTTCATCGCGGACGCCGAGGCGATTACCTCGCGATGCCTCCAGCTGATGACGCTTTGGCGCAACAATCTGTGGCCGGTTATGCATCTGAAACGGATCGCCCAGGCCGCGTGGTTCAATCCGGCTTCGAATTTGACGGACTGGATCGCGGGTCTCAAGCCGAGGCCAGGCGAACTCACCTTCGAGCATCCGTTGCCGTCGGCATACAGTTCGGCGCGGTTCGCCGAATACATGTCGAACATGAAGAGCATTCGCTGCGTACTGCTGGGATTTTCCCTCGATGAAACCATTCTGTCGACAGTTGTCGAGGGGTTTCACCGCAGCGATCGGTATCAGATCGTCGGCGACGCTGTGGCATGCAAGCGCCCCGGCACCGGAGACGCCGCTTCGTACAAACTGGCAGTGGTCAGGGTCATTGGCAACTATGCCGGAATTCAGGAGAGCTCAGGCCTTATCGAGGACGGCAGCAAAATCCCGGTATGACCCAAATTTGAACTTGCTGCCGAACTGGCGGCTACTTTGCAAGCCGTTCGGCGAGTTCGATGAGGATGCGCCGATCGGACGGATCCTTGATTTTTCTGAATGCGACGACGAGCCGTAAACCTTCGACGACGTTGAGATCGATCTGATGATCCTGAACCAGCCGTAGTAATTTATCACCAGGTTGATCGGAGTGGTCAGTGCTCACCGTAAAAGCTCCAGAAGCGAGTAACAGATGACGACCTTAGAGAACGACCTTAACGAACTGGCGGTCACCATTTCAAAGGCGATCGAAAAAGCTCGGCAGCTAAAACTCCCAACAAGCGCTTATATTCTATCGATGGTCTTGGTGGAAGTATGGGAAGCTGCCAAAGCGGCTGACGACAACGTAACGAATAATGCGGCGCATTAGGGTTTCTTTGCGCCGATTAGGGAAATTCATGGCGTGATGAAAAAATACGTACGGTGACGGAACTAGTTTCGATCGACCCTGACAACCCGGCCTTTTTCGATCGCGAGCGCCAACTGGCCGTGTTTCAGGGATAGCGCCGCTTCGCCGAACAGTTCGCGGCGCCAGCCGTGCAGGGCGCCGACATCGGCATTATCGTCGGCCGCAATCTGCTCGAGATCGTCGACGGTCGCGATCACCTTGCTGGCGACAGCGTGACGTTCGGACGTCATCCGAAGCAGGACCTTCAGAAGCTCGACGGTCGCAGCACCGTTTGAATTGCCGCGCGGCTTTTCGATCTTCGGCAGCGTCGCGGGATCGCGCGCCAGGCCGCGCTGCACGGCGGCGACAATATCGGTGCCCCATTTCGATCGGTCGAAACCCTTTGGCAGCGAGCGTAGACTGGCGAGCCGCTCGAGGCTGGTTGGCGCGTGGGTCGCGATGTCGCCGACCGCATCGTCTTTCAGGACGCGGCTGCGTGGAACGTCCCGGCTCTGCGCCTCCTGTTCGCGCCATGCGGCGACTTCCATCAGCACCGCAAGCTCCCGGGGCTTGCGCACGCGCGTCTTCAGCCGCTCCCACGCCCGCTCCGGGTGAAAGTCGTAGGTTTTTGGCGAGGTCAGAACTTCCATTTCCTCGCTCACCCAGTCGTTGCGGCCGCGCTTCTTGAGATCGGCGTCCAGCGCTGCGAATACATCGCGCAGATGGGTGACGTCGGAGACCGCGTAATGCATCTGGTCTTCGGTCAGTGGCCGGCGCGACCAGTCGGTGAAACGGTGGGTCTTGTCGGGTCGATGGCCGGTAATGCGCTCGACCAGTTGGTCATAGGCAATGGAGTCGCCGTAACCGAGTACCATGGCCGCGACCTGGGTATCGAAAATCGGGTGCGGAACGATTCCCGCCTGATGCCAGACGATCTCGATGTCCTGACGGGCGGCGTGAAAGACCTTCAGCACCTTTTCGTCAGCCATCAGCGCGAAGAACGGCTTGAGGTCGATCCCCTCCGCCAGCGTATCGATCACGACCGCTTCGTCCGCACTCGCCATCTGTACGACGCATAGCAGGGGATAATAGGTCGTCTCGCGCAGGAATTCGGTATCGACGGTAATGACCGGGTGCTTGGCGAGGCGGGCGCAAACTGCTGTCAGTTCGGAAGTGGTGGTAATAAGATCCATGAACGGTCCATAACGCTTCTCAAAGGGCGTTCTGCCGAAAGCGCTGATATGTCAAGGGGGCTTGCGGCGAATTCGCGCCTTGCATTTGCGCCGGACAACGTCTTTTGCCGGGAGTTAGGCCGCTGCGGCCGCACCCGATCGCGGTTCCCGATCCTGTGGCAACGCTCGCTTTCGAATTGGCGGCGGTCAGGTGTTGCCGATGCGCCGGCCTGTCGGTCGCCGTGAGGAAGGAACCGCCAGCACGATGACGCAAAGCGCGAGTATCGCAAGTCCAATGAATTCAAACACCAGCGCGTCCACAGCAATCTCCCGAAACAATGCGGTAGATTTGTAAGGAACCCGTTGATCGCTTGTTAATTTCTGGCTGCCCGCCGCCGTCCGCCGCACCGAATGTTGGACGGAAGGTTAACGTTTCACGTTCCGCAAAATGTCTGCAGAACACGTTGGTGCGGCTCCGGCGGGTCAGCATAGCCGGCAAAGGCCGGCTGGTCCTCATAGGGCTTCGACAGGACCGTCAAAAGTTCCTCGAATGGGGCAAAGTCGTCGTGATTTACGGCGGCCTGGATCACCGCCTCGACCCGGTGATTGCGGGGAATGAAAACTGGATTGGCCGACCGCATGGCGGTTCGCCGCGCGGCAGGGTTTTGCGGTTCGTCAATGATGCGTTGCCGCCAGCGCACCGCCCATTCATCATAGGCGGCGGGGTCGGCGAACAATTGCCGTACTTTCTGATCGTCATCGGCATCAAGCGCGGCCTCACTCAAACCTCGGAAGGTGAGGGTGAAGTCGGCATGGTTCTTGGCCATCGCCTCCAACAGGTCCTGCAGCAGCGCTTCGTCACCATCCCGTACCGTGAGCAAGCCGGTCTTTTGCCGCAGCCCGGCCTGATAGGCTGTCGTGAATTTCTCTGCGAACTCGCCGAGAATGAATTGCGCCTGTTCGATGGCCTTGTCCTTGTCTTCCGAAAATAGTGGCAACAGGCATTCGGCCAGCCGCGTCAGGTTCCAAAGCGCAATCCGCGGCTGGTTGGCATAGGCATAGCGGCCTTGCTCGTCGATGGAAGAAAACACCGTCCCGGGGTCGTATTGGTCCATGAAAGCACAAGGGCCGTAGTCGATGGTCTCGCCGGAGATCGAGGTGTTGTCGGTGTTCATGACGCCGTGGATGAAACCGACCAGCAGCCAGCGTGCGACCAGCATCGCTTGCCGCGCGATCACGCCTTGCAGCAGCGCATGGTAGGGGCGTTCGGCATCCGCAACTTCCGGATAGTGGCGGCTAATGACGTGATCCGCCAACTGGCGCACGCCCTCGCTATCGCCGCGTGCGGCAAAATACTGGAATGTTCCGACCCGGATATGGCTGGACGCGACACGGGTGAGCACGGCACCTGGCAACAGCGTCTCGCGCACTACGCTCTCGCCGGTTATAACGGCAGCAAGCGAACGCGTGGTCGGAATTCCAAGTGCCGCCATCGCCTCGCTGACAATGTATTCGCGCAGCACCGGGCCCAGCGCGGCGCGACCATCGCCCCTGCGCGAAAACGGGGTCGGGCCCGACCCTTTGAGTTGAATGTCGCGGCGCACCCCGTCCGCGTCGATCACTTCGCCAAGCAGGATGGCGCGGCCATCGCCGAGCTGCGGCACGAAATGCCCAAACTGGTGACCCGCATAGGCCATCGCGATCGGGTCCGCCCCGTCGGGAATACGCTTGCCGGCGAGGATTTCGACTCCCTCCGGGCTGGAGAGCCGGTCAGGATCGAGACCCAGGTGTATGGCCAGCGGCCGGTTTAATTTGATCAGCCGGGGAGAAGCGACCGGGGTCGGCGCAACCCGCGCGAAAAACCCGGCCGGCAGCGCCGCATAGGTATTCTGGAAGGGGAAATGGACCGTCATAGCCCCAAGATGGGGATTTCGTCGCAAATAGGCAATCGGTCTTGCCGCCAATTAGCCGCCGATGGGCGCGCGGGGAGGGTTTCTCCGGCGAGATCGTCGGTTTGAGGCCGGTTGCGCCAGCATTTTCCTGTCGCGCGCGGCACCGACGGTCCCGTTGCCATTGGCCTGTGACCGCGGTTTGCCGTAACGGACGTTCCAAGCATCTCAACGATAGCCGTTTTCTCGCATTTTTGAGTGTGCTGGCTCGTTGCGGCAGGGGGTTGGCTCGGCTAAACCCTGACGCTTCGCGGCTGGCCGCGAAAGCCCATGATTTTGCCCTCTGACGCTATTTCAGGACACCCATGCATCGTTACCGGTCTCACACCTGCGGCGCGCTCCGTGACAGCGATATCGACCAGAGCGTTCGTTTGTCCGGCTGGTGCCATCGTATTCGCGACCATGGCGGCGTGCTATTCATCGATCTGCGCGACCATTACGGCCTGACGCAATGCGTCGCGGATCCGGACTTGCCGGCGTTCAAGGACGCTGAAAAGCTGCGCTCGGAATGGGTGGTGCGGATCGACGGCAAGGTGCGCCGTCGTCCCGCCGGCACCGAGAATCCTGAATTGCCGACCGGTGCAGTCGAACTTTATGTCAGCGAGATCGAGGTGCTGGGTCCGGCCGGTGAACTGCCGCTGCCGGTATTTGGTGAGCAGGAATATCCTGAGGATATAAGGCTTAAGTACCGTTTCCTCGATCTTCGTCGCGAGAAACTGCACCAGAATATCATGACCCGCGGCGCGATCGTCGATTTCGATGCGCAAGCGGATGAAAGAGCAGGGCTTCTTCGAATTCCAGACGCCGATCCTGACGGCGTCGTCGCCGGAGGGCGCACGCGATTTCCTGGTGCCGTCACGGATTTATCCGGGCAAGTTCTACGCGCTGCCGCAGGCGCCGCAGCAGTACAAGCAGCTCCTGATGATGTCCGGCTTCGATCGTTACTTTCAGATCGCGCCGTGTTTCCGCGACGAGGATCCGCGCGCTGACCGGTTGCCCGGCGAGTTCTACCAGCTCGATCTGGAGATGAGCTTCGTCGAGCAGGACGATGTTTTTGCGGCCGTTGAGCCTGTCGTCACCGGCGTGTTCGAGGAGTTCGCCAAGGGCAAGCCGGTCACCAGGAACTGGCCACGGATTCCGTTCGCGGAGGCCTTACGTAAATACGGCAGCGACAAGCCGGATTTGCGCAATCCCATCATCATGCAGGATGTCTCCGAGCACTTCCGGGGCTCCGGTTTCAAGGTCTTCGCGCGCATGCTGGAAGACCCCAAGAACCAGGTCTGGGCGATCCCGGGCGTCGGTGGCGGCTCGCGCGCGTTTTGCGACCGGATGAACTCCTGGGCGCAAGGCGAGGGCCAGCCCGGGCTCGGCTACATCATGTGGCGCGAGGGCGGCGAGGGGGCCGGTCCGCTGGCCAACAATATCGGCGCCGAGCGGACAACGGCGATTCGCTCAGCGCTTGGGTTGAAGGAAGGCGACGCTGCATTCTTCGTCGCCGGCGATCCCGACAAATTCTGGAAGTTCTCGGGCCTCGCACGCACCAAGCTCGGTGAAGAACTGAACCTGATCGACAAGGGACGGTTCGAACTCGCCTGGATCGTCGACTTTCCGATGTACGAATACAACGAGGAAGACAAGAAGATCGACTTCTCGCACAATCCGTTTTCGATGCCGCAGGGCGGTCTCGATGCCCTCAATGGACAGGATCCGCTGACCATCAAGGCGTTTCAATACGACATCACCTGCAACGGCTACGAGATCGCCTCCGGCGGCATCCGCAACCATCGGCCCGAGGCGATGGTGAAGGCGTTCGAGATTGCCGGCTATGGCGAGAAGGATGTCGTCGAGCGCTTCGGCGGCATGTACCGTGCCTTCCAGTATGGCGCACCGCCGCATGGCGGGATGGCGGCAGGTGTTGATCGGATTGTGATGCTTCTTTGCGGCACGACCAACTTGCGCGAAATCTCGCTGTTTCCTATGAACCAGCGCGCCGAAGATCTGCTGATGGGCGCGCCTTCCGAGGTCACGCCGAAGCAGTTGCGCGAGCTTCACATCAGGCTCAATCTGCCAAACTAGACCAACCACCGAAGCCTAAGTTCAGGGCCGAGAGAGCCCGCGGGGAAATTTATGTCGTCCTATTCCGAAGATCTCCATTCCGCGGCGCTCGCCTATCATCGGCTGCCGCGGCCGGGAAAACTTGAGATTAAGGCGATCAAGCCCCTCGCCAATCAGCGCGATCTGGCGCTGGCCTATTCGCCGGGGGTGGCGGCTGCCTGCACCGCGATTGCGCAAAATCCCGCCGAGGCGGCGTCGCTGACGATCCGCGCCAATCTTGTCGCCGTCGTCACCAACGGCAGCGCGGTGCTGGGTCTCGGCAATATCGGCCCGCTGGCGTCAAAGCCGGTGATGGAGGGCAAGGCGGTTTTGTTCAAGAAATTCGCCGGCATCGATGTGTTCGACATTGAGATCGCCGCCGACACCATCGACCGCGTGGTCGAGACCGTGGCGGCGCTGGAGCCGACCTTCGGCGGCATCAATCTGGAGGACATCAAGGGCCCGGAGTGCTTCGAGATCGAGGCGCAGCTCAAGGAGCGGATGAAGATCCCGGTATTCCACGACGATCAGCATGGCACCGCCATCATCGTCGGTGCTGCGATCACCAATGCACTGCTGCTGAACGGCAAGAACCTCAAGGATGTCAAGATCGTCGCCTCCGGTGCCGGCGCTGCGGCGATCGCCTGCCTCAATCTCCTGGTTTCCCTGGGTGCGCAGCGCAAGAATATCTGGGTCTGCGATATCGATGGCGTGGTGCATGAAGGCCGCAATACGCTGATGGACCGCTGGAAGTCGGTGTACGCGCAGAAGACCGACAAGCGTGTGCTAGCCGAGGTGATCGGCGGCGCCGATATTTTTCTCGGGCTGTCCGCGCCCAATGTGCTGACCCCGGATATGGTCAAGCAGATGGCGGACAAGCCGCTGGTGATGGCGCTCGCCAATCCGACGCCTGAGATCATGCCGGACGAGGCCCGAAAGGCGCGGCCGGATGCAATGATCTGCACCGGGCGCTCCGACTTTCCCAATCAGGTCAATAATGTCCTGTGCTTTCCGTTCATCTTTCGCGGCGCGCTCGACGTCGGCGCGACCGCCATCAACGAGGACATGAAGCACGCCGCGGTGGACGCGATCGCGCAGCTGGCGCGCGATCCGCCGTCGGACGCGATCGCGCCCGGTTTCGACAGCGGCGAAGCCCAGGGTTTTGGCCCGGGTTCGCTGATCCCGAGCCCGTTTGATCCGCGGTTGATCCTGCGCATCGCGCCTGCGGTTGCGAAGGCGGCGATGAAGTCGGGTGTTGCGACCCGGCCCATCGCCAATTTCGAGGACTATACCGCGCAACTGGAGCGCTTTGCGTTCCGCTCCGGCCTGGTCATGAAGCCGGTGTTTGCCAAGGCGAAGACCCAGCCGGTCCGCGTGATCTATGCGGAAGGCGAAGACGAGCGTGTCCTGCACGCGACGCAGGTAGTTCTGGAAGAGAAGCTGGCGCGACCCATACTGGTCGGGCGCCCGTCGGTGGTCGAAGCGCGAATCAAGAGATTTGGCCTTGCCATCAAGGCCGGCCAGGATTTCGACCTCATCAATCCCGAGGACGATCCGCGTTATCGATCCTATGTCCAGTCTTACATCGACGTGGCCGGCCGGCATGGCGTCACCCCGGATGCCGCACGCACGGTGGTACGCACCAATGCAACCGTGATTGCCGCGCTCGCGGTGGCCCGTGGCGAAGCCGATGCCATGATCTGTGGCGTCGAGGGCCGCTACATGAGCCATCTGCGCCACGTGCGCGAGATCATCGGCTTTCTCCCCGGTGTGAGCGATTTCGCAGCGCTTGCGCTGATGATCACCAGCAAGGGCGCTTATTTCATCGCGGATACCCAGGTGCGGCCGAACCCGAACGCCGAGGAGCTTGCGGAAATGGCGGCGCTGGCGGCGATCCATGTCCAGCGCTTCAATCTCAAGCCGAAAATCGCGTTCGTGTCACACTCCGATTTCGGAAGCTATGATACCGACTCGTCACGCAAAATGCGTCGCGCCACCGCGCTCCTGAAGCAGAACCATCCGGAGATCGAGGCGGACGGCGAGATGCAGGGCGATACCGCGCTTTCCGAAGCGGCGCGGAAGATGATCCTGCCGCACTCGAAGCTGGAAGGCGAAGCCAATATCCTGATCATGCCGAACCTCGACACCGCCAACGTCGCCTACCAGATGATCAAAGCGCTGGCCGACGCGCTTCCAGTGGGGCCGATCCTGATCGGCCCTGCACGGCCGGCGCATATTCTCACGCCGTCGGTGACCGCGCGCGGCATCCTCAACATGACCGCGGTTGCCGCGGTCGAAGCCCAGGAGCGCGCCGGCCGTCAACAACCGTCCCTGTTTGGCTAGCTCAACCGAGCGGCTACCGCCGCCCGGTAACTCGATTTGACTGTTTGAAAAGCCGGGCGGAACGCCCATAATCGCTCCGCCGTATAATGACTTTCGCATTTGCAGCATTCAGTGGGGGCGACCATGCCAGCGTTTGTTACTTTCGGGCGGATTCTGTTCTGCGTGATATTTATTTTTTCGGGAGCATCCAAGCTTCTGGATCTGACGGCGACGGCGCAAATGACGGAAAAGATTGTTCTTCCGGCGGCACTGGCTACCTACACCTCACAGCTCGAAGGCCTGACCGGGATGTCGATGCCGATGATGCTGGCGATTGCGGCCGGCGCGCTTGAACTGATCTGCGGCCTGATGATCGCATTGAATTTCGGCGCGCGTTTTTTTGCGATCCTGCTGATCCTGTTCGTGGCCGCCGCGACCTTCTATTATCATGACTTCTGGAATCAGACGGGACCGGAGGCCAGAAACAATGTGGTCCATGCGCTGAAGAACCTGTCGCTGATCGGCGCGTTATGCATGATCATAGGATACGGCCGGGGCGCGCGGGCGGTAGAACCGGCCTATGATGTCTAGATAAGGGCCCGCCCGGTTCTGATTGAACCAGAACCGGGCTCGTCCTCGGATCAAATCCGAGGGCATATTTCGCTGCAAAACCTTCCACGCTTTGAAAACGAGCTAGACCGCGCGCCGCCACGGCGTGACGCTGACGCCATCCGCGCTATCGAGGATTTGGGCGTCGCCGGCGCTCAGGCCATGGGCGGCAAGGATTTGCTGAGGCGATTGCCGGGGAACGCCGGGGAAGCATGGCTCGCCGTCCGGCAGTCGCACCCGTGGTGCCTGCGAGAGCCAGAACGTATCGTAGCGATCCATGAACATTGCAAACACATCCGGTCCGCCGATAATCGCGATCGTGCCGGTATGGACGCCAGCGTGGTCGCATGCGGCCTCGAACGTCGCGCCCGCGGGATTCCATAGGGTCGCCCTGGGATTGGAAGGATCGCGCGCAATGGTGCCGACGGTGCGGGTCAGGATGATGCGGTTTCGCTGCGGTGAGTTCGGCTGGTCCTCTTGGGAATGCCGACCGTGCACGATCAAGTCGGCGCGGTCGAGGGCGGCGGAGAAGAATTGCTTGTCGCCCTCGAATTTCAGTTCATCGGGCATCACGCCATGGGCGTTGGCCAGCATTCCGTCGGCGGACACGATGACATAGCCGTCGATGCGGTGTGCCGTCACAGGCGTTGTCACTCGGCCTATATTATTCTGAAATGGTCTGCACCACGCTGGAGACCGGGCGGTCGCTGACGGTCGGCAGCTTGGTGTCCTTCAGAATCTCTTCGTCGTATTGCGCAAGCGTCTGCACCGGCGCCTTGGCCTTCATCTGCACGACTTTATAGCCGCCGGCCTTCAGCCTGCGCAGCAAGGCAGGCAGTGCCTCGGCGGTATGCTTGTGGAAATCGTGCAGCAGGATGATGCCCTTGCCCAACTTATCGAGCTTTTTCATCGTGACGTCGATCACCTGCTGGGCGTTACGCGCCTTGAAATCGAACGAGTTGAGGTCGCAGGAGAACATCGCGATGTTTCTGGTGCCGAGATAAGTCACCATTTCAGGAGGATGCTGCAACGCGGGAAAGCGGAAGAACGGCGAAGGCGATACGCCGCCCAACGCCCATTTCACCGCGCTGAAACCTTTTTCGATTTCTTCCTTGCGCTGATCTTCGGTCAATTTTTTGCTGGTCAGCGTGGCGTGCGACCAAGTGTGAGATCCGACGGTATGGCCGGCGGCGAGCACCTGCTTCAAGATTTCCGGATAGTAGGTGGCGTGCTTGCCGATCGAAAAGAAAATGCCGGTAGTGCATTCGTCCGCCAGCGCCTTTAACACGGCCGGCGTATTGACAGGCCACGGACCGTCATCGAACGTCAACACGACTTCCTTGTCGCGCAGGAAATCGAGCTGCTTGAAATGTTCGAAACCGAAGCCCGGTCCGCCGGTGGTGTCGATCTCGACGACCCGGCCAATCCCGAGCGCATCGGGATTGGCACAGGGAGCCTTTGCAGACGCCAGTGCCGCTGCGGGGGCAGGCGCAGGAGCGGCGGCGGGAGCCGCCACCGCCGGAGGAGGAGTTGCAGTGCCCTTGGTGGCTGCGGTCTGCGACCACGCCGTGCCGGACAAGCATAACGAAACCGCGCTCGCAAAAATCAAACCTGCTGCAATACGCATCTTGCTCATTCCTTGCCGTGATCCCAAGTCCGGTCTCGGCTTTTTGCCGTCGCCCGGACCGTTTCCTGCCCCTTGGGAATCATAGCCTAGTTGGACCCGCGCGGCCACGGCAACGGCTTTTTCAAACGGGGACGGGATTGTCAGCCGAAGCGGTTAATTCCGGGGACGATTATGACCGAACCGCAGGGCACCACGGCAGCGGTAACAATGGCATGTAATACCGGTTCCATTCGCATATCGACTCCGGCCCCCGGCGCATGAAGGCATATTTTATCGGCTCGGCCTGGCCGATCGCGATATGCAGGCCGAACAGAACCACGGCGAGGGGATAGGTCCATTTGCGCAAGCGCAGATCGCCGAGGCAATCGAGCAGGACCGCGCCGGCGAGGATGATCAGGGGATCGGTGAAGATGAAATATTCGGACTTCAACCCACGCCGCACGCCGAGCGCATCGATTGCGATCGCGGCCAGCAGCAGCATGAGAGCCTGGATCGTGGCCTGCTTTTCGCCGCGCGACCACGCATAGACGAGGCCGGGTACGATCAGCCAGGTAAGAAACACGGTGGGACGCGGCGAGGAATGCAAAACAAAGGTATAGCGCGCGAGAACCGATGCGATCCCGTCGAGCAGCAGCCACAGGATTCCCGACACACCGGAGACATTCGCGGTGGTGCCGGCGTCCGCGAAGGTCAGCATTTTCTCCAGCGGATTGAACACCGCAATCAGATTGCTGGTGCTGTATTCGAGATCGAGCACCAGCAGCGCCAGCGACGCGCCAGCCGCAATAGCTGATATCGACGCCAACGTCTCGGCTGCGCTGATGCGCCAGATCACGGCATAGGCGATCATGCAGGTAACGATCAGGATCAGCAGCGCGACCTGATAGATGCCGAAGCGTCCGAGCATGAGCGGATGAAACTGCGCGGCATCGAGCAGGGTGCGATCGAAACCGGTGGCGATCAGCGGCCAGGCCGCCCACGCCGCGGCCAGCGCCGCGATAGTTGCGACAATCGCCGCCGGCCAGCCTGATCTTGCATGCCGCCAGAATGCAACGCTGGCGCTTGCCGCGCTTCCGAACGGCAGCACCACCGGCGGCAATATACCGATCAGCAGGATGGCCTGCACCTTGTTTTCGAGACCGAGCACGCAGAGGGCTGCCGCAGCTCCGATCCCGAACGGGCGCGCGATGCCGGCGCGGCGCCCGATCGCGATCAGGATCAGCAGCGCGAAGATGACGGGGCACGCCGCGACAAGTTCGGTGCGCAAAATACGGGAATGCACCGCGATGCCACCGGAGAGTGCGAACGCGAGCGTTGCGATCAGCGCGACGCGCCAGTCGCGCACGATGCGGCGGACAAGCACGGCAAAAACCAGCACGCAGCCGGTTGCGATCAGCCAGGCGAGAACACGCCCGGCGCGAACGGCGCTGGTCATGGCGGCATCGAAGGCGGCGGCGTCGGAGGCGGGCGGGATCTCCGACAGTGAATAGGCGTCGAGCAGGCCGAGATGATGCAGGAGTTGAAACCAGCCCTTCACCGAGAGGATTGTGATGTAGCCGGTGTGATCGAAAAACAGCTGCGGCTTGCCGTCATTGAGGACGAGCGCGTTGTAGATCACCATGAAATCCATGTCGGCATTGCGCCAGTAGACCAGCGCGTAGCCGAACAGGAAAAACGATGCCGCCAGGCCGGCGACGATCGCCGCCAACCCCCATCGCCAGCCGAGGAAAGTCAGCCGGTCGAACGCGTCCTTCGCATCAATCGGTGGTTCCATCGTTATGATGGCGACGGGAAACTGGTTCATGACGGCGGTCTTTTAGCGTAGCCGCCGGTGCAAAGCGACCGCTGACCGACGGCCAAAGACCTGTTGTTGGGTGGCCTAGCGCAGAGAAACGATGAAATCTGTTCCTTCGCCGGTTTCGCCGGCCGCGATGCCTTGATCCGAAACGATGATCGAGCCGCCGGTCGAAAGGGCTTCGGCTATTCGTGACAACGCGTCGGCGGGGAGGGAGAGGCGATCCAGCGCTTCGGCGGGGCTATCCGGCGGCGGCAACGATTTCACCTCGGCCGCACCCGCGATCTTGCGCCGGTGTGAGGCGCGCTCGTCTTCGTTGTTGCGCTGGGCAATCCGGGGGACGGGGAGCGAGACCACCGACCAGTGCAGGACATTGGCGTCGTCCTTGTCGGCCTGCGCGGTGAAGACATGCGTTCCCAGCGGCCGGTCGCTTGGGGTGATCGTCACGGGCACGTCGAACAGCGGCGCGAAATTCTGCCGCACATAGAGCTTCGAGTCCTTGCGGCTGACGAACACCGCGATCTGGCCTCTCCGTTTCGGCGAAGCCGTTAGCGGATCGGGTTTCGACGCGGCTGCCTTCTCGACACCGGCCGGGCGGTCCTGATCTTTCGTGGCTGGCGGGACAGCGGCGGGCACCATCGCCGTCTTGCTGCTCTCGTCAGGTCTGTCACTTGATTTGGCGGCATCAGCCTTCGGTGCGTCAGCCCTGACCTCGGCCGCCTTGACGTCAGGCGTTTTCGCTTCGACTTTCGGCTGGCCAACTTTGATGCCTTCGCCGGCCGAGACATCGACCTTGACGGCCGGTTCGGACGATTTGGCCTCGGCAGGCCTGTCGTCGGACGAGGCGATTTGATCGGGCTTCGCATCATCCATGGATGTGTCGCTATCGCCGACGGAAACGCTTTGCTCGGCCGCCGGCTGGGCGTCGTCACCGGCTGGCGTGGCGTCAGACATCGTGACTGACGCATTCGCTGCCGGTGCGGTGTCGCTGGCGTCCGCGGTACGGGTCTGCTCGCGTGACGGCGCGGAAGCCTTTGGCTCGTCCATCGACGGCGTGGCGCCGTCCCCGTGCCCAATGGTCGATCTCAGTTCAACGGCGGCTCCCACGGTGGCCGGTTGGGCCTTCACGTCAGCATCCGCCGCCTTGTCGGCTTTTGCAGCAATGGGCGCATCCGATTTCGGCTCGTCGGCCGCCATCGGCTGTGGCGCAACCTTCAATGCTGCAAGCAGTGGATGCGAAAAGCTGGCAGGCGTGATCTGGCCGGGCGTGATGACGACCCGCGCACCCATTTTGGTCCAGTTCCACATTTTCATGGCAAAGGCCATGGGCATGCGGATGCAGCCATGCGACGCCGGATAGCCCGGCAGCACGCCGGCATGGATCGCGATGCCCGACCAGGTGATGCGCTGCATGAAGGGCATCGGGGCGCCGCTATAGATGTTGGAATGGTGCAGCTTCTGTTTTTGAATAACGCTGAAAACACCCATCGGCGTCGCATGGCCGCGCATGCCCGTGGAAATAGGAGATTCCGCGTACAAGCCGTTAGCGTCGTAAAGTCTCAGCTTTTGCTGGTCGATCGAGATCGAGATGATCAGCGGTCCCTGCGGCTTGGCAGATGCCTTTGGCGCGTCGGTCTTTTTTTCAACCTGATGGCGGGCCTTTGGCCGCCGCGGCTGCGCCGCCGGATCGGGTCGCGATACTCCTGGCTCGGAGTCCGACCAGTAGTAGAGCGCGGCCTGTGCGTGGGAGGTGACGCCGATTGCGCCGGCCGCCGTCAAAATGGCCGTTTGCCAGAGCCGTCTGGTCGCAATGGCAGCCGTGTGCCCGCTTACGCGCATCATTTTCGAATTCCCAGCCGTTCGAGAATTAGTGTTGCAGAGGAGGTACGCGTTCACCAGCGCAACGCCCCGATGCCCGTGATTTTCGCCCTAAGCGTAGCAAAAAAGCCTCACATTGGGTTAAACGGCGGAAGGCTCCCTGTTACCGGCAGCCTTCCTATACGTCCCGTCTTCACCTAAATGGGTGAAACCCGCCCACGGAGATGTCCATGACACGTCAAGCCTTAAGCCAATATGACATGCGGTGGAGACGCTGGGCGCTATTGGCGCTTGCATTGGTGCTGTGGCCAGGTTCGGCCGCCTCGGCGGCCGACGAGCCGGATTTGATCTTTCGCCGCTCAACTGTGTTCAAGTGGCTCAGCCCGAACGATAAGCTCGCGACCTATGGCGTCGACGATCCCGAGGTCGAGGGGGTCGCCTGCCATTTCACGGTGCCGGAGAGGGGAGGCTTCAAGGGCTGGCTTGGACTGGCCGAAGAAGTCTCGGATATTTCACTGGCATGCCGCCAGATCGGTCCGATCCGTTTCAAGGACAAAATGGTGCAGGGCGACGATATGTTTCGGCAGCGGCGTTCACTGTTCTTCAAGAAGATGCAAATCGTCCGAGGCTGTGACGCCAAGCGGAACGTGCTGGTCTACATGGTATATTCGGACAAGCTGATCGAAGGATCGCCCAAGAATTCGACCTCTTCGGTACCCATCATGCCGTGGGGAGCCGCGGATGCAACCGTTCAGAAGTGCAGCGAGTTCATCCAGTAACTGGAAGCGAGCGAGCGATGCGCTCCCAGGCTTACTGCTTTACAGGCGCGGAGCCCGGGCGGACCCGTGTTGCCGGCCGCGCATTGGGGTCGCGGCATCCCACCAGATGCACGAATTTCTGTGGCGTCTGGTCGTTTCCGCGGCCGCCATCGCCGCATTGCTGCGTCATGGCACCGCAAATCCTCGGCCGCTCTGTTTTCTGAGGATTTGATGTGTCGGTCCGCCGCAGGGAAGAACTATCGTTCCCAGCCAAGGGTTCAACCATCGGCCGGCCGGGTTTCCGGGGCGGGGATTCCTTGCCGATATCGAAGTTGCCATCGCCCACGATGGATATCCTTTGCTGAGATGGCACCACAACGCCCAACTGCCCATGGAAGTTGCATGTCTCCGGCAGCGAAGGCTTAAAAAGCCGCCAGGCCTCGATACCTGCGACACCGGTCGTGCCGAAAAGTCCCGTTCGACCAGGCATTAAGTTGGAATAATTGGCCCGTTTGCAGAATTGTTTCGTCTGGCGCTGGCGGCGAAACAATTCTCCCCTGGGACGAAACCAATATCCTGTTTGATGCAGAACTCCGGAAACGTCAGATGGTTATCAACGTGCCAACAAAACGGCGGGCAACGCCGACAGGTAAACCGGAGACGTCAAATGCAGACCCTCAGTTTCATCTTCGCCGTCGTCTTCGTCCTGGCTGGGCCCTACACTGGCTGGCTCGCCGGACGGCAATCTGCCGGGCATCGGCACCTTCGCGTATAACGGCTCGCCAATCGTCACATCGGCACCTCAGGCCATGGTTGTTGCGACCCGTTGAGGCCCAGTTGAAGCGACAAACGTTGTGCCGACGGGGCTTCGTATGGCTTGTCGTATTTCAGTAGCGATTTTCGCCTGTGTTGTTCTGGTCAGCGGCTCGACGCAGGCCCAGATCCTCTTGTCCCAGGTACCTTCGCTCCAAATGCGCTCACCGATGAAGTTGCCCGATCCGCGCGAAGAATTCGTGCGCCTATGCATGCCCCATATGGCGGGACGCTGGGCGCATCCGGAATCCGTTTGCGGTTGCCTTCACGATCATGCGGCCGCCGTCGTTGAAGACACAGACCTTCGGGCGGCTTTGTTGCGCGGGATCAGCGAGACCGGCGTGCCGAACATCGAGACCGATTGGGTGCCGGCATCGAAGCGATCCGAGATTGGTGCCACCTTCTCGAAGATCGCAAAGCCGACGCTGCAATGCATGTTTGAGCCGGCGAGCTTAGAGCGGCGAAGTGGCCACCCGTTCGCGTGAAGAAAACGCGCCAAAACGAAAGATTAGAGCCCGGTTCTGATTCAATCAGAACCGATGGGCTCTGCGCTTAGTGGACGTCTTTTGATTTGGGTTTCACGCGCGGGATACATTTCCGCGCAGCAACAATTCCCCCTGCGGTCATCTTGGTCCCGGACACTTCCTTGACCTGGCCGGCGGGGCAGGTTCCGTCGTCGACCCTTATACGTTGTCCCAGTCGCAATCCGACTATGTCCTGTTCCCGCGAAACCTGCTGCGCCATCGTCGGGGCTGCAAGCGCGATCAGCGCGCCGATGATGAGATACAGAATGTTGCGATTGCCGGGCATCCGTGTCTCCATGGAGCGTGCCGTCCAGCGGTCGACTGTATTGGTGCGGCTGCGATTCTGAAAGCGACAACAGGAAATGACGCAATGAACGTCCTCGATGCCAGGCGAAAAATTCTCGACGCCGTCGATGCCAATTTCGACGCGCAACTCGCGACCACCATGGATTTTGTGGCAATTCCCTCGACCCGGGGCGCGGAGGGGCCGTGCCAGGACATGATCGCCGATCTCCTGCGCCAACGTGGCTATGAGGTCGACGACTGGCACATCGATCTTGAACTCGCTGAAGGATTTGCGCGGCTTTGGTCCGATCGAGCATGATTTTTCGAAAGCGCGCACTGTCGTCGGCACCTACCGTCCCGCCAGCAATGTCGGCAAATCGCTGATCCTGCAGGGACATTGCGACGTTGTGCCGGCTGGACCGGTCGAGATGTGGGAGACGCCGCCGTTTTCGCCGGTCGTGAAAGACGGCAAGATGTACGGTCGCGGCGCCTGCGATATGAAATCCGGTACCATCGGTGCCCTCTATGCGCTCGACGCGATCAAGGCCGCGGGGCTGAAGCCGACCGGGCGGATTCACTTTCAGTCCGTGATCGAGGAGGAAAGCACCGGCGTCGGCGCGCTTTCGACCTTGCAGCGCGGCTATCGGGCAGACGCCTGTTTCATTCCCGAACCGACCTCAGGCCAGATGGTCCGCTCGCAAGTGGGGGTTATCTGGTTTCGCCTGAAAGTGCGCGGCCACCCTGTGCACGTGTTCGAGGCCGGCTCTGGTTCCAATGCGATCACGGCTGCCTACCATCTCATTCACAGTTTGCAAAAGCTTGAGGCGGAATGGAACGAGCGCGCCAGGAGCGACCGGCATTTCAAGACGGTGATCCATCCAATCAACTTCAATCCCGGCATCATCAAGGGCGGCGACTGGGCCTCCAGCGTGCCGGCGTGGTGCGATGTCGATTGCCGGATCGCGATACTGCCGGGCTGGTCGGTCAGTGATTGCCAGGCTGAAATTCTGGGCCACGTCGCTGCGGCCGCGCGCGACCATCGTTTCCTTTCCAACAATCCGCCCGCGGTGGAATGGTCCGGTTTTCTATCGGAAGGCTATGAGCTGAAGGATTCCGCAGCGGCAGAAGCCGCGTTCGGCGCGGCCCATGAAGCGGTGTATGGCGGCGCTGTATCAGATATGGTGTTCACCGCGCTCACCGACACACGGTTTTATGGGTTGAACTACAACATTCCGAGCCTGTGCTTCGGCGCCAGCGGAGCGGCGATGCATGGCTTCAACGAATATGTCGATCTGGACTCGTTGCGGAAGTCGACCAAGGCTACCGCGCTCTTTATCGCGGAATGGTGTGGAGTGGAGAAATGACGCCGCTTGAAAAAGTCCATTCGATGAAAATGCCCTTTGCCGAGTTGAAGGGCGTGACATTCACCGAAGCGGAGCGGGATCGCGTGGTGGCGCGGATGCTGGTCCGCCCTGATCTCTGCACGCTCAACCACACGATTCATGGCGGTGCGCTGATGGCGCTCGCCGATTTGGTCGGCGCCGCGGCGACGGTGATTAATTTGCCTGACGATGCCAAGGGCACCACTACTATCGAGAGCAAGACCAATTTCATCGGCGGGGCGAAAGAAGGAGCGACCGTGGTCGCGATCGCGACCCCGGTGCATCGCGGACGGCGCACCCAGGTCTGGCAAACCCGACTGGAGACCGAGGACGGCCGCCTTGTTGCAATCGTCACGCAGACGCAGATGGTATTGTAGGAGAGCGGCCGGCGCGAGATCGCACCCTATGCAGCATCAACCGTTTGCACGGCGTTCAGCATTCCGGTCTGCGAATGACAGCTCACATATTCGAAAAACTGCTCATCGGTTCGGGCGACGGTTACCTCGTGATAGAGCCGCAGCTTCGCGGCCGGTCCCAATGTCGACAGATACTTCATGGCAGCGCCGAATATCCTGACATGGGTCGGATGCGATTCAGCCCACCGCTCCAGTGCCGCCAGGCTTTTCCACCAGCTCATGCCATAGGATTTTTCGGTTGGCGTGCCGTCGGATCCAACGACTGTCATGTAACGGTTGGCGTAACAACCCACCGAGCGGCCATTATCGCGCAGGAAGTCCATGCCTTCCCGCAGAACCGGCTCTACATCTTCAAGGTACATTTTGCGTTCGGATGCTTCTGTGTCGCCCCAATCCTGACCCGATCGGATCAGGCACACATTGTCGTGCGGGATGACCCGAATGCGAGAGCCGTCACGAATGGCGCGGGCGGTGCCGGAGGGCGCCATCTCGCTGGTCTGGGACAGCGGAATGCGATCCCGCATGCCGCCCCAATAGGCGTGTTCCTGAATCTCGCCGCTCATGCTGTCGGCGAGGACTGCGACGCCTTCAGGCCGCCCTAACGAAGAGAACAAGGTTTCATAGCCTTCCATGGATGGATAAAGCACCTCGATGAAGGCGCCGAATCCGTCGATGGCTCGCTGGTCGCCAGTCCAG
Organism: uncultured Alphaproteobacteria bacterium; assembly: GCA_963811915.1. Lineage (GTDB taxonomy): Bacteria > Pseudomonadota > Alphaproteobacteria > Rhizobiales > Xanthobacteraceae > Bradyrhizobium. Next base: position 117,446 of record CAWETC010000013.1, on the reverse strand, counting down.
CCGTCGCGTACCGCCGGAAACCAGCCATCGAACTTTGCGCGATCGTCCCAATAGGCAACCGTCACGACGTTCGTGAAACCGGCTTCATCGATATACCTTGCCCGGTCCCAATGCGTTGGGCCGCCACTCAATTCGAAACAGGAAACGATCCGTGCCAGTGCCTGCTCAGCGGCGTTTAAAGGCGCGCCTCTGGTCTGAACGCCAAAATATGCCATTACCACCCGCTCGACGCCCGGCTTGTGGCGTGCCACGAACGATGGGTAGGGCGGCGCATAATCGTCGGGGACGCGCCGGTGACGTGTACGCGCGCTTCGGAGATGTTCCGGGATTGCGGATTCCATGTCGGCCTCCTCTTGGAAGTTGAATTGTCAGGCCTGCAGCTTGATTTCACTCATAACCTCGGCATCGACCGGGAGGGTGAAGTGCTCGACGCGGTTGGCGCGGGAGGTGTTGAGCAGCAGCCGCGTGACGTCGGGTCTGGAATAATGTCCTGCGGGATCGGCGGCGTTCTTCGCCACGCCGATCATGCCGAGATCGATATCGGCATACAGAATACCTTCCTGATCGGCTGGAAGTTTTTCGGCAAGCGAACTTCCGTCCGGCCCAAAGATTACCGCATGGCCGCCGCCGGCGTGCAGGAAGGCGTGTTTCTCGGGGGAATCGCAGAGCTCATCGATCATGGCCTGGGAGACCACCGCGCAGGGACCGAGGAAGAAACATGAGCCCTCGACGGCGTAAACCTTGCTCGCAGCGTTGTTGACCTCCCAGCCAAGCGCGTGCGCGAACGGGTCGTACAGCGAGAAACTCGGCCATGCGCCGACGTGAACCTGCTCGTTCTGGGCGTACATCGCGTATTTCGACAGCGGTTGCAGATGCTCCCAGCAGCACAAGGCCCCGAGCCGTCCGACGTCGCCGCGATCATGGACGGCGAGGTCGCTGCCATCGCCCTCGCCGAACACGGTGCGTTCGGCATGGGTCGGCCGCAGCTTCCGACGCTTCGCGATGGTCTCGCCGTCCGGACCGATCAGCCATTGCCCCATGTAGAGGCTGCCGCCGTCGCGTTCGGATACGCCAATGACCGCGGTCAGCTTGGCGCGCTTCACGGCCTTGCGGATTTTTTCGGCCTGTGGACTGTCATATGACAACGAGTTATCGAAATAGCGCTGTACGAAGCCACGGCCGATCGCCCAGGCGGGAGCTCCAAGCCAGATCTGCCACGGATATCCGGGGATGAAGGTCTCAGGAAACGCAATCAGCTTCGCGCCCTGCGCGGCGGCCTCGTCGATCAAAGCGATCGTCTTGTCCACCGTTGCATCGAGATCGAGAAAAACCGGCGCCGCCTGAACCACCGCAACCTTGTATTTCTGATGAACGAGACCCATCGACGTCATCCTTTTGCATTTGAGAGACTGACGATTATTGGTCTGAAGCTTACAGCCGTGCCGGGCTGTGCCGCTTGTCCGTGGCGGAATGAAAACTTGTCGTAACTGGCGAATGGGCGGCGCAAGGCGTCCGGTTCGAGCGGGTTGTCGCTTGCGAGGTGGCGCTCCGCGGCGGGAAGGGAACCCGATCGAGAGGTGGGTTACGGCGCGGGGTGTTCGCGCCATTCGCGTGGCGAGGCGCCGAATTTTTGCTTGAAGATACGGCTGAAGTGGGCGAGGTCGTTGAAGCCCCATGCGAACGCGATATCGCTAATGTGCCGAGCCGCATGGGCGGGGTCTGATAGATCGCGCTTGCATCGCTCCAGGCGTTGCATCTGGACATAGCTCCGGAACGAAGTTTGTTCGGCGGCCATCAAATCGCTGGCATAGCGCGGCGAAATTCCAATGGCCGCCGCTGCGTGCGGCATCGATAGTTCGGGGTCGCGCAGATGTGTCAGGATGTAGTTCTTGAGACGATAAAGCAGCGCAGACCGATGAAACGACAGATCCGACGAATGCTGATGCATCCGGTCGGCGAAGACCATCGCGACGAGATCCAGCGCCTGGTCCAGTAGCCGCGTTGCGGTCGCCGCATTGACCTCGTCGATCGTCTTGCTCAGGCTGAGCAGGAATTGATAGGCCAGCCGTTCGAGCGGACGATCGCCCAGGAAAGTGGTCGCGGTCAACGTGTCGAACGAGCCGACGCGCTGGTGCAGGAGCTTCCGCGGTATCTGAAAAATCGTCTGCGCAAAGCTGTCATCGAAGCGCAGCTCGTAGGGGCGGGTGGTATCGTAGATAACGAACTGCCCCGCGGACATGACAGCTTCGCGGCCGTCCTGAAATACGCCGTTCACGCCGCTGGTTCCCAAGGCCACCAGCACATAATCGTCGCTGGCACGCGCGATCCGGGACGGCGTGCGCAACACCCGCTGGGCACAGGAATTGACGCGCGTAGACGACACCTGCCCGATCATCGTTTGCGAGACTGAACCCCAAAACCCGTCACGCATGTCCGATCGGCAATCGAGCCCGACAAAGGTATCGCAGACGATGTCCTGCCAGACCGCAAGTCGTCGATCCGGCGCTGAAGAACGCGTGTCGAGCATGACAGCCACGATGGACCTCCAAGAATCTCCAACAATCCGTGGACCAAAGTCTGGCTCAAATCCGATCACTGCTAGTCGCCTGCCGAACGCGGCAAACGTCAAGGAAATCTTAAACGATGGCGTGCCGTGTGCGGCGTTAATTTTTCTTGGAATTGTTGCCGTTATTTGAGGCGGGAAGCGGCCTTGAATTTCATGGTGCAATGCACAATATCGGGGTCTAGGGATTTGACGCCTCCTCGAGGGCTATCCACGAGGAGTTTTTGACGTGAACTACCAAGACGATATCCGGCCGGCGCTCGCGAAGGGCACGGTTCGGATCCTGCACCAGCAGGAAGAATTAGCGTTGCTGCGCGGTCATCTATTACGGCTCGACGCGGACAGCCGTCGCGACCGCTTTCACGGTTTCCTCAACGACAGTTTCGTCGAACGCTATGCTGCGAAATGTGCCGATGATGGCACGGTCATCATCGCCTATATCGAAGATGGCGTGGTCCGAGGGGCTGCGGAGTTGCATCCGCCCGATCAATCCTCAGATGCCGTGCCGGAGGTTGCTTTCAGCGTCGAGGCGCGCGTGCGGCGGCAGGGCGTCGGCAGCACCCTGTTTCGAAAGCTGATCGCGGAAGCACGGTCGAGGGGCTACGATTCTCTGCGCATCACCACGGGCGCGCAAAACCAGGCGATGCGCGCGCTCGCCAACAAGTTCGGCGCGCATCTGACGTTCGGCCACGGCGAATCCACCGGCACTATCGATCTGAAACAGCAACCGCAGCCCGAAACGCGGCCTGCCATAGCTATGCCGTTCGACGCCGCGCGCGCGATGGTCAACTTCAACCGCGCATATTGGAGATGGCTTTTGCGAATGTATGGCTGGCGGACGGCCTGACCGGCGTCGCCTTGCGGCAAGTCGCCGATCTCTGATCAAGCATCGCCCTGAATGACTGTAGCATGATCCGGAAAAGTAGAAACCGGTTTCCCTCGGGGACAAACGCAAAGGGTTTACCCGGAGATGATGCTCAATCAAAGAAATCTAGGTGCCGGTGCGCTTGTCGTTGCCAAATTTCCGGACAACCCGGCGTTCGACCACGACCGAGCGTTGCGCGCCTTGTTCGCCTGCGATAACGCGTGTCGAAGACCGTGCCGCCGCGCGGCCAGCCTTCTTGACTTCGGCGGTGACGGTTTCGATCGGCAGTCCCATCAGCGACGCGGCGATTTCAGCCTGCTCATTCTGATCGTCGGTAATACCGATCGCCGCGAAAATAGCTTCTTCCAGCGTCGGCGGATCGCGCCGAACGCGCCGCGGTCCATACTTGGTATTCCAGTCTTCGCTCATGGGGGCCCCTCGAATGATGTGAGAATACCTAGGACTCCAGATGTTGCATTGCAATATGAAATTGATATGGCAATCCAGCCATGCATTCCTCGATCTAAAGGCGTTCCAACCGCTTCCCGTCTCTCCGATCCATTTTGTCCTCCCCGGCGTTGCCGCAGGCGGCCCTCATGGAATTGAATCGCCGGCGCCTGCAAAGTCGATCGTCTGCTGCGGCCAGCGCTTCAGCGCGGCATGTCCGGCAGCGGTCAGCACATAGATGCCGCGCTCGGCGCGATCGAACCAGCCATACACGTTGTGCAGCAGAATTTTCGCGGCATCGGGAATTTCGGACTTGAGGTCTCGCACCCGCCGCGGGCCCTGCGACAGCGCCGATGCGCAAGCCAATGCCTGCTGGCGATAGGCCGTCATGACCGGTAAGCGCGTGCTGCCGCCCAGTGCCGGGTCGCCCTTGCGCCGCCGGTGCTCAGCGACAAGGCGTGAGCGTTTCTTCGGATTGCGGCGCGGACTGGTCGTGGGAGGCTGCACGATCACCTCCACGTCGCCGGTATTGGTAACCGCGAGCATGCCAAAACCGAGCCGGCGGCAGAGATTGCGATAGCGCGCATCGCTTTCGCGCCCCTTGCCGCGCGCGGACAATTTGGCGGCGAGCCAGACCTCGTCACAGGCGGCGGCGCGATCGACCGCCTGCAAAATCAGTTCGAGATTGAATGAAAGCTTCAATTCGCCAATGACCACGATCGGCGGATCGTCGCCGCTCAGCGCAACGAGGTCACAGCCGCCGATCTCGCCCTTGACCGTGAAGCCGAGCTTTTCGAGGAAATGTTTGACGGGCAGATAAAGCGCGGTTTCCAAGGGGGCTCCCAATGTCGTGCCTGCGACTTAATGTCTGAGTTTAGCCCGGATCGCCTCCGCGCATGGCCGCATGATTTGATCGAGCCACGCCGGAGCGGCTATCCTGAAACTGGGACCAGATTGCGGGCGCGACGAATTCAATGATCAGAAACGGCCTCTACCATATCACCGTGGAGATGCTTGATGACGGCATCCAGTGCGGCAATCAGGGGGGCATGGTGGTCCGCGACGGTACCCTGCGCGGCAGGGATACGTTCTTTTACGCGTGCGGGACCTGCAGCGCAGCGAACGGCAAGTGGAAGGGCGAGGGGACCAACCCAGAGCATTCCCAAACATTTAGGCGCGGCCGGTATGGGAACGCAGGGTGGTGACCATCGGCTTTTCCGGAACCTATACCGACGAGTTCGCTGAAACCGACGGTGTGGCGCTGGCCGGCGAACAGAGCATCCGATTGAAATCCAGGCTGCGGCTGCTCGTTCAGGACTGATGGACGATGCGCGCGCCGCAATCGATTGGCGAACGCCACAGACATGACCTAAACCCGGCCGCTTACCGGAATCAACGCGCCGGTGACCGCACTGGCCGCATCGCTGGCGAGAAACAGGATCACGTTTGCCAGCTCTTCCGGGGTCACCCATTTTGCGAAATCGGCTTTCGGCATACTGGCACGGTTGGCCGGGGTGTCGATCGTCGATGGCAGCACGGCATTGACGGTGATGCGGCCCTTCCATTCGGCGGCGAGCGCCTCGGTGAGGCGATGCACACCTGCTTTCGAGGCGGCATAAGCACCCATGCCGGCGCCTGCCTGCAGCGCGCCCATCGCACCGACATTGACGATCCGGCCGGTGCCGGAAGCGACCAGATGCGGGATCGCCGATCGCGACGCGTTCAGCGCGGTGAGCACGTTGAGCGCATACATGCGCTGCCAGGTTTTGGGGTCACCCTCGGCGATCGCCTCGAACGCAAAGCCGCCGGCGATATTGATCAGCGCATCGATCCTGCCGAAATGCGACGCGACGGCGTCGATGGCCTTGCCGGCTTGAGTGGCATCTGTGAGGTCGACGCCGCCGATGTCGATCCGATTGCCGTTGGCTGCGATCTGTGCCGGCGAATGATCGATGCCGGCGACGCGTGCGCCCCGTGCCAGCGCCACCTCCGCAACGACCTTGCCGAGTGCGCCCGAGGCGCCGGTGACGACAACGACTTTTCCGTCCATGATTGATCTCCAGCCGAGGGGGAAAGGCTACACTATCCTCTGGCGAAATTCATTTGCAATGCGCCGAAATCTTGCGCCCAAATGTCAGCATGGCGTTAGTAAGTTCTCGCACACGGACGGTTCAGATGCCTGACGCTTCTCCCGAGGTCGATGTCCCCGACGAATTCGTTAGTTTCAAGCATCCGCTTCCGCACCTCGCGAAGGCATTGGTCGGCGAGGCGCCGGTCAGGATCGTCGCGATGGGATCGTCGTCGACAGCAGGCAGAGGGGACGTTGTGCCTTATCCGCACCGCCTGGAAATGTATTTGAGGGTTCAGTACGGGATCGAACGATACCCCAATCTGAAAATCGACGTGCTCAACAGAGGTGTAGGCGATCAAGAGGCCGTTGAGGAGCTTCTGCGGTTCGATGCCGACATATTCGCCGAGAAGCCCTCGCTCGTGATTTGGCAAGTCGGCACCAACGCGGTGTTTCACAAGGACAGGTATGATCTCGACGACGTCGCAGCAAAGATCAATGAGGGTTTGGACCGGCTGCGCGCCAAACCTTTGGATGTCGTGCTGATGGACCCGCAATATACCCCGGCGATGCTCGTCGACGACAAGGCGGATGCTTCTGAACGCATGGTGTCGCTGATAGTGGCCGCCGCCAATAGGGCGGAAGTCAACTTGTTCCGGCGCTGGGCGCTGATGCGGCACTGGCACGTGCAAAACAATGTCGGTTTCGATCAGCTGTTTGATCCCACCGACAGCCAAGACAAGCTCCATCAGAGCGACTGGAGCACCTTTCGGGTCTCGAAAGCGCTGTGCGATGCGATTACCGGGGCGCCTCCGGCCAGGACCGTATAAATACGATCCGGTGCCGATCGCTAAAATTTGCGCGAGTTTCGTAAGCGGAATGCAGAATTGTCCGGCTATATCTGGATGTCGTTCAACATCCAGGGGTTGGAAAGCGTCATGATGAGATCTCTGCCTGATCACGGTTTGCCGCTTGTGCAGCTCAAGGAGCAGCGGCGGGATTTGGTTGTCGCCCTGCAAAATCGTAATGGCCCTGTCAGTGGCTGGGAATTGATGCAGATCGCCGCGATTCAGCAGGCGATCTCCGCCTTCGAGGACGTCATTGCCGACCTTGATGCGGAGATGGAGATGGAGGCCGCGGCGTAGGCGTTTTCAGGTCGCTTCGCGCCGCCTGTGGTTTGTTCCGATCTGATCTATACACCCGGGCCTCGCGCGGGTATTGCGTAACACCGCGCCCTCGGACTTGATCTGCAGGGAGAGTGCTGCGGGGGCGAACATGAACAGGTACACGACCGCCATTTTCAGCGCGGCATTTATAGTTGCGGGCGTGGTGCCCGGTTCATCGTCGGCACTGGCGCAGACGTTTGAGAGCTATCACTGCGCCGACGGCACCCATTTTATCGTCGGATTTTTCAAATACGATTTACGCGCGCATCTGCAGATCGACGGCAACGTAGTGACGCTGGCAAAGCGCCTGGCCTTATCCGGCTCGCGCTATTCGGGCGGTGGCGTAACCTTGGTTTTCACGAAGGGCCGCGTAACGATCAGACACGCCAGCCGACCCGCAACGGCCTGTGAACTGATGTAAAGTAAAAAGGGCCGAAACTTTTCGTTTCGACCCTTTTGCAGCTGATATCGCACCAACGACTGGTGGTGCATCGGCATCGCGCCCGCGGCTGGCATCAACTCTCACGCTCCGGCTTGTTGGATTCCAGAATGGCTGCCTCGTGATACCAGCTGTCACCGCAGGCCACTTCAGTGACGCGCAATGGGCCGGGATCGGCGGCTGCCTTGGTCTCCTCGAGGCGACGTCCGCCGAAGGCCGCGCGACCCCCGGCAGGGAATTGGTAGATCTTTGCGGACCCGTGATTCAAACTCGTATTCATCCGTATCTCCTGATTGCCGTGACGCTTTGGACCGATGCTGCGCCCAACTCGTTCTCGACTGGTTACTAAAATCGATATCGTCCCTGCACTCCACCGGTGCAACCTGATCAAAGAGAAATCATTTTCTGTACAAAATGTAGGCATTTTTTGTTTTGCTCGCCGCGAAGCAGTTGGCGGCTGGCTAACGCTTAGGCCTTCGGCAAGGTTGCGGAGACGTCGCGCTTTCTTTGGAAATGTTGCCGGCGATTGACGCTGCTTTAATCGCATCGACAAGCGCGGCCGCCGATTGCTGCGGAAACAGGCGTGATTTGGGCCTTTGCCAAGGGGTGTCAGCCTTTGCCGAAAATGCCAACCGCGCTGCTTTGCCGCAGCTTGAATGTGGTAAAGCGCCGGTGCGTTGACAGGATCAGCTGCTCCCTCCTGATCGCTATCCCGCAATGCAGCGATTGGCACTTTAATTGCTTAGTAATTCTGCGGCCGATGGTGGCCGGGTACGCGTGTGGTGACCAATTGGCTTGAGAATAGGCTTCGGTTTCAGGCTTGGATTTCAGGCTTCGGTTTTCCCCCTTTCGCATCATCAACTTATGAGAGGCTCAATGACAAAGTATAAGCTGGAGTATATCTGGCTCGACGGATATACGCCGACCCCGAATCTGCGCGGCAAAACGCAGATCAAGGAATTTGATGCGTTTCCGACGCTCGAGCAGCTTCCGCTGTGGGGCTTCGACGGAAGTTCGACGCTGCAGGCCGAGGGTCACAGTTCTGATTGCGTGCTGAAGCCGGTCGCGGTTTACCCGGATGCCGCGCGTACCAATGGTGCGCTGGTGATGTGCGAAGTCATGATGCCCGACGGCAAGACGCCGCATTCCACGAATAAGCGCGCCACCATTCTTGACGACGAGGGCGCATGGTTCGGCTTCGAGCAGGAATATTTCTTTTACAAGGACGGCCGTCCGCTCGGCTTCCCGACCGCCGGTTATCCGGCGCCGCAGGGCCCGTATTACACCGGCGTCGGCTACTCGAACGTCGGTGCGGTCGCCCGTGAGATCGTCGAGAAGCACCTTGATTTGTGCCTCGCCGCCGGCATCAACCACGAAGGCATCAACGCCGAAGTCGCGAAGGGCCAGTGGGAATTCCAGATCTTCGGCAAAGGCTCCAAGAAGGCCGCTGACGAAATGTGGATGGCGCGCTATTTGATGCAGCGGCTGACCGAGAAATACGGCATCGACATCGAATATCACTGCAAGCCGCTCGGCGACACCGACTGGAACGGCTCGGGCATGCATGCCAACTTCTCCACCACCTATATGCGCGAAGTCGGCGGCAAGGAATATTTCGAGAAGCTGATGAAGGCGTTCGAAGCCAATCGCGAAGAACACATCGCGGTTTACGGTCCGGACAACCATCTGCGGCTGACCGGCAAGCACGAAACCGCTTCGATCCACCAGTTCAGCTACGGCATCGCGGACCGCGGCGCTTCGATCCGCGTGCCCCACAGTTTCGTCAATAACGGCTATAAGGGCTATCTGGAAGATCGCCGCCCGAACTCTCAAGGCGACCCCTACCAGATCGCTTCCCAGATCCTCAAGACGATCGCGTCGGTTCCGTCCGCCGCCAAGGCGGCTGCCGCCTAACGCGTATAAACAGCCCGGACTCCCAGGGGCATCCGGCCGCGACCTGATCCGCCAAAGCGCAAGTTTTGGCGGATCATTGCATTTAAGGCGCTTTATTCCCGTGATAGAAGCCAGCCCAGTTGTGATCGAGCGCGGCCTTCGTTTGACGGTCGCGTGGAAGGTGCCGGCCCTGCCGCGCCAAAGGACTGGTGAATGCCGAATACTGTTCGACTGCTCTCGACACTCGCTTTGAAAGGGGCGGTCCACAGCCTTGCGGGGCGATATGAAGCGGAAGCGGGCGCGCGCATCGACGCGGACTTTGCACCGACGGTAGGACTGCTGGATCGCCTGCGCAGGGGCGAAGCCGCCGACGTCGTCATTCTGACGCGTGAAGGGCTCGATGGCCTCAAGGCGAATGGAAGCGTCGCGGCGGCGAGTTGTGTCGACCTCGCGCGTTCCCTTGTCGGCCTCGCGGTCAAGGCCGGCGCCGATCATCCCGATATTTCGACCGAGGCCGGCGCTGCGCGCCACGCTGCTCGGCGCCCGTTGCGTGGCGTATTCGGGCCTCGGCGCCAGCGGCATTTACTTCGCGCAACTGATCGAACGGATGGGGATCGCAGCCGAGATCAACGCGCGCGCCCGGATCATTCCCCAGGGCTTTACGGCGGAACGGCTGGTGTCCGGCGAGGCCGACCTCGCGGTGCAGCAGATCAGCGAGTTGAAACTGGTCGCGGGAATTGAAATCGTCGGACCGATCCCGCTTCATTTGCAAAGCCCCGCGGTGTTTTCCGCCGGACGCCTCGCGACGTCGAAAAACACGGTTCAAGCCGACCGGCTGCTGAAATTTCTCGCTTCGCCGGAAGCCGTGCCGGCGCTGCGCGAGTCCGGGCTGGAACCTTGATCGAGGACACGTAACGACATCCACAGCTGGCGGCGCGCCCGTTTTCGAGGACGACGACGGCGAGCGGTACGGAACAAGACTCCGGCGATCGCGGTTGATACCGGGAGTGCTGTTCACGCGAGGGCAATGTCCATGATCCGTAAATTGCAATCGGGCGAGTACCGGCTCTATTCCCGCAAGGTGAATCCGAAAACCGGCAAGCGCCGCAACCTCGGCACCTTCAAATCGCGCGCGGCTGCTGAAAAACACGAGCGTGCGGTACAATATTTCAAACGGCATTAGTACGCCGAAATGCGAGCCGGATTATTTGGTGCCGTACATCCTGTCGCCAGCGTCCCCGAGACCCGGCAGGATGTAGCCGTGATCGTTCAGCCGCTCATCGATCGCGGCGGTCCAGATCGGCACATCGGGATGCTCGCGCTGGAAATGCGCGATGCCTTCGGGCGCCGCCAGCAGGCAGACAAAGCGGATGTCGCGGGCGCCCCGCGTCTTCAAAAGTGAGGCTGCGGCGCAGGCGGAATTGCCGGTGGCCAGCATCGGGTCCATCAGGATCACGGTGCGGTCCGACAAATCATTCGGCGCCTTGAAGAAATATTCGACCGCTTGCAGCGTCACCGGATCGCGGTAGAGGCCGATATGCGCGACGCGGGCCGATGGAACGAGGGCCAGCATGCCGTCGAGAAAGCCGACGCCGGCGCGCAGGATCGGTGCGAAGGTCAACTTCTTGCCGGCAATCATCGGCGCCTTCATCGGCGTGAGCGGCGTTTCGATGTCGACCATCTCAAGCGGCAAGTCGCTGGTGACCTCATAGCATAGGAGGGTGCCGATCTCATTCAGCAGCTCGCGAAAGCCTTTGGTGGAGCGGTCATGTTCGCGCATCAGCGTGAGCTTGTGCTGCACGAGGGGGTGGCTGACGAGATTAACTTTTGCTGACGTCATCTCTGCTCCTGGCGACTTTGACCCTGACGATTGGACGTCATGCGGCCTTCCGCTGCAAGCCGGCATCATATCGCTTCTGCCCTTTTTGCACCTTGTCGATATGGGTGTCTGCCCATACCCGCAGACCATCCACCGTTGCGGACAACGTCCGGCCGAGGGGCGTGATCGAATATTCGACAGTGACCGGCACGGTCGGCATCGCCTTGCGGCCGACGAGGCCATCACGTTCCAGGCTATCGAGGGTCTGCGACGGAATTTTCTGCGATATGCCCCTCGATCAGCCGGCGAAGCTCATTGAACCGCACCGGTTCTTCGCTTCGCTCAGTGACCCCAGGATCAAAACAAAGTCGCCGCACAGGCATTCGGGTGGGGCAGCTGGTCTTCATGGGCAGTGTCCTCGAGGAGTTCGTCGATGATGGCTCGATGGTCGCGCGGAGGTTTCCTGCCGGTGACCAGCTTACGCAGGGGTGCCTTCTTCACAACTGCATTCCAATCGAATGGTTGTTTTCCAGCAGTTACCACATCCCAATCAAATGCAGCATTCCAAATCAAATGGAGCCCCCGTGAAAATCGCCTTGATCGGCGCTATCCAGTCGCATGCGGATGGTGCGAAGTTCAAATGCAGGTGCGAATTTCCGGCCCGGCGCAGGACTCAATCAACACAGGTCGGTCGCGCGCGCGGTAAAAAAGCCAGATAATTTCAGCCATGGCTCTGCCTTCTCGCGGCGCGATGCGCCTGATGTGTGCAAGGACTGTTCGCCCAAACAGAGGGCGTGGGGAATGCCGGGTGCCCGCCGCACCCGCAGCCTTGTGTGCAAAGGTAGAAAGCACACGAGTAGTCCACGGACACGCCGGTTCACCCGGCATTCCCGCACGCAATGGTTTTAACGGTTTCCTTCACGCTCTCCCCGGTGACCGGGCTTGTTTGTCACCGTCGCCAGCGGAGCCGCCTCCGCCAACTTGACGCCAGCGTCGGGGCGTCAGGACCACACGACTTTGCCGTCCGCAGGCATGCGCCCTCGTCAGAAGCGCCGCCCGCGTCCATCGCATCCCGCTCCGCGTCCGTGACGATCGCGATACGCCCCTGTGTGGAGCAGGACGGTAAAAAATATAAAAAATATGATGTGATTTGGGTCGCGTCCGAACGAAAATATTTTTAACGGCAGGGCTCGACAGACAAGGTAAATCACTCTCAGGGCTGCGGAACGATGTCTGGAAAAGCAGTGACGAGGGATTCGTACACACGCTAACGTGTTCGCACGGCTTGCAACTCTTCGTCGCAACGGCGCTTCTCCTCACGATCACAAATTTTGCTACTCAAATTCATCATCACAGGAGAGTTGAATGCTTCGTCGTACACTGATCGCTTTCACTGCGGCAGTCGCCCTTGGTTGCGTGCCGGTTACTGGTGCCCTGGCGGCCGCACATGGAGGCGGAGGTCACGGTGGCGGAGGTCACGGCGGCGGAGGACATGCCATGGGTGGTCATGCCATGGGAGGCCACGCGATGGGTGGGCATGCAATGGGAGGTCACGGCCGCGGCGGTTACGGCGGACGCCATTTTGCCGGCCGGCGCGGTTACGGTGGCGGCTACGCTTACGGTGGCGATTGCAACAGCTATTACGACGGCTACAACAATGGATGCGGCTACAATCCCGGCGCCGCGGTCGTTGGCGGCCTGATCGGCGGCGCCTTGAACGGTTTTGGTGCTTTCTAAATCAGAATGCGAGGGCGGCCCAGCTACCCTTGATCGCGAAGTACTGATCACTTGATTAATATGATATCAAAAGCTCCGGTTCGGCCGGGGCTTTTTCGTTGATAGCGGAAAATGATGCCGATGTCCGCTGTGGTTGAGCATGAACGGTATATTGCTGTTATTTGAGATGCTGGATCGAGCCTATGGCTTCGCGTACGCCTGACGGCAAGAGCGTTTTCAACCGGACTACCAGTCAAGAAAACGCGTCAGCAAGGTGACGAAGGTCAACCCGATCATTTTCTGGAAGAGACGTGAGATAAGGGCTCGCCCGGCGGCGCGGACAGGGACCGGCCAATACGCCTGAGCATCTCGCTGGCCCGGTTGGCGCTGTAGTCGAGCAGCCAACGTCCGAATGCGGGGGGTGACAGTGCAGGGGCGCAGAGAAATCCTTGGATAACGTCGCATCCAAGATCCGTCAGCAATTTGCTTTGACCGTCGGTTTCCACGCCCTCGGCGACGACGGTGAGCTGCAAACTCTGGCCGACCCGAACCACGGAGGTTACGATCGCCCGCGCGCTGGGGTCGCTCTCGACATTACGCATGAAGCTGCGATCGATCTTCAATTCGCGAATGGGCAGATGCGCCAGGCGGCTGAGGCTCGAATAACCGGTTCCGAAATCGTCCAACGAGAGCCCAACTCCCAGTTTGCGAATAGCATTCATCGTCTCGATCGCGACCGAGCGTTCGTTCAGGATCACGCCTTCGGTAATCTCGAGCATCAGCGCTTCCGGCGGCAGAGCGTAGTCTGCGAGGATCTCGCTCACTGCCGCGGCCAGCTTCTCGTTCTGGAAATTGATCGGAGACAGGTTGACCGACACGCAGGGGATATCCAGCCCGGCTTGACGCCACGCCGCCATTTGCCGGCAGGCTTCACGTATCGACCACAGCCCGATCTGCTCGATCAGTCCGCCCTCTTCGGCCAACGGGATGAATTTCGCCGGCGAAACTTCGCCGAACTCCGGGTCATGCCAACGCGCCAGCGCCTCGACGCCGTGGATGGCGCCATCGATCGTCCGGATCTGCGGCTGATAATGCAATTTCAGGCCGTCATTGGCGATCGCGGCGCGCAGCGCGGCGCTGTAGGCGAGCCGTTGTTCGGCGAGCCTGTTCATGTCGGCGCTGAAGAAGCGATACGTCGAACGGCCCGCTCCCTTGGCCTTGTACATGGCCGCATCGGCCTGCTGTATCAGAGTATCAATGTCGGTCGCGTTGTCCGGATAGATACTGATGCCGATACTGGCCGACATCGGGACCTGTTTGGTTCCGATCTGCAGCGGCACGGCCAAAGCCTCGGTAATCCGCGAAGCGACCGCCGAAGCTTCGCTCGCATCGCAGTTGGGCAGCACGATCACGAATTCGTCGCCACCCAGGCGCCCCAGCATGTCGTCCGGCTGAATTTGCACGCGCAGGCGCTGGGCGAAATGGATCAGTAGTTCGTCGCCGGCAGAGTGTCCGAGCGTATCGTTGACGTCCTTGAAATTATCGACGTCGAGAAACGCCAGTGCGACGTGTTTTCCGGCGGTGCAGGCCTCGATCGCTTCGGAGATCAAGTGCCGCAACCGCGCCCGGTTCGGCAGGCCGGTCAACATATCGTAATAGGCGAGCCGCGCGATCTGGGCCTGGGATTCCTGGCGCTCGATCGCCAAAGCCCCGAGATGGACGCAGGCGTCGACAATACATTGATGCCAGCGACTCGGCGGGCGAGATTCCCTGAAATAGAAAGCGAACGTTCCGATCACGCGGCCATCCTTGGCCTTGATCGGAGTGGACCAGCAGGCGCGCAGACCCGCTTGAAGCGGCCGGGTTTTGAACGGCTGCCAGCGCGGATCGGTGTCGATATCTATGGCCAGCACGGGCTTCCCGTAAAAAGCGGCGGATCCGCAGGAGCCGATGTCCGGACCAATCGCGACGCCATCAAGCGAACTGGAAAAGTCTTCAGGCAGGTTGGGAGCACCCAACGGGTGAACCAGCCCGGCTGCGTCGATGTGGAGCAGCGAGGAAACGACATCGGGCGCGATCTCCTCGACGCGCCTGCAAAGCCGGTCGGCGATATCCGTAATCGGGATTTCATCGGCCAACGCGCCCATGATCAACTGCTGCAGCGACCGCAACTGCTTGGTCTCGGTGATATCGGTCAGCAGGGCGAACAGGAACTTGACGCGCCCGCGCCGATTGCGGAACGCCCTCGCGTTAGCCGAGATCCAGATTTCGTCGCCGTTTTTATCATAGGTGAGGATTTCCTCCTCGCCGCCGCTTTCCTCGCCAATCAGGCGTCGCAACCTTACCAGTGTCTTGCGATTGGTATGCCGACCCACAAGCAGTTCGTTTGCCTGCCGCCCCTTCGCCTCCTCGGACGAATATCCGAACATCGTTGTAAACGCTGCGTTGGTATAGACGATCCTTAGATCCTGATCGGTGACGACCGCGGCGCGGTTGGTCTCATCGGCGACCGTTGTGAGCAGCGCCAACCGTTCGCGGCGGTCTACCTCGGTGGTGATGTCGCGAATGAAGGCGATGGTGTGGATTTGACCGCCGACCTCGGCTTGCGAAAGCGATAGTGCGGCAAGAATCCGGCTGCCGTCTTTGCGATGGATCACGATCTCGGAGCTGCCTCCCTGGATGGTGTCGCCGCCCTCGACCTGACCCGAGGCCGACGTCGCCGTCGGATGCCGCTGCAGATCTCCGAGGCCCAGACGGCTTACGTGGCAACCGAGCATTTCTGCGCGGTCCAGTCCCCAAATGAGTTCGGCCGCCGCGTTACAATGGCTCACGTGAAGATCGCTATCGATGATCACCACGGCATCGTTTGCCCGCTCAAACGCTGCGAGCAGGAGGTCTGGAGTTTCGAGGGCAGGGTAATCGGGCGCGCGCATCGTTTATCCTGATGCCCGTTTGGAGACCATCGAAATTTGACTCCTTGGGGGAGAGGCACCGTGTTGGCGGAAACATATCGTCGCAACGGTATTAAAAAGGTTGTCCGATCCCCTAACCCTCGGTGGAAAGGGATCATCCTTAAAAATTCATTACTGCTATCTGGAGTCAGGGCGAACCGGCCCCGCAAGCGTCAATTCAAGACAAGCGAAGCTCGTTCTTGGAGGGTTGGGTGAGGGGGCAGATCGATCTATTAGTACCTAACCGCTCACCCGAATTGCGTCGCAATTCACCTCTCCTGATGGGAGAAATGAGATCGAATGCCTCGCCCGCAGCTCTCAGCGGGCGTCTTCGTCCGACGGGCCTCGCGCCGCGGACTTGTGCCGCGTCTGCGCTTGCGGCGCGCTGCCGTTTTCCTCGCAGGGCAGCGAGGTCCACGATCCGTCGGCAGCCTGCTGGTAGGCCTGGCATGTTGGTGAGGTTGGCGAAGCTGATGAAGTTGACGTGTCATCGACCTTCTGGGTATGGGAACTCTTCGCCAGCGCTGGTGCCGTCAGCGCGGCGAGGGCGGCGATCGAACCCGTGAAGATCAGTTGTGCGATCCGCATGTGAGGTTCTCCTTCTCGAACAAAATTGATTTCGAAAAGGATTGTGACAATTTTTTGCCGTCCGCGTTTCCACGCGGGGGTTTGCTTAACAGTTGGGGAAGCCCGGGGGCAGGGCCGACGACGGAGTTTCGCAGGCAGGGGGCCCGATGGGCTGCTGCGGCTGCTGCGCCTTCAACTTGGTGATCATCCCGGCGCCGGCGATGGCGTCGAGAGAAAAGAACATGAAGGGCGAACTTGCAGTAAAGCGGCCGGCGACGGGGCGCCCCTTGATCCCCACAGCGTCGAGTTTGGCCTGAGCGACGTTCATGTCGACCGCCGGCCCGATTTCAAAATAGTAGGATGTCGAGGCCTCGATCTGGATATCCGCGTCGAAACCGGCGGCATCGCCGGAGCGGCCAACAGTGATCTTATGGGTTCCCTCCGGACGATCGGCGACAATGTAGACGCTGGTGCCAGGCGCGAGCGAGCCGATCGGCTTGCCGTCAATCCTGATATCGGCGGCGGTGAACCCGCCGATATCCGTCGGACTGCGCGTCTGCCGGAAAAAGTAGATGCGCGCCTGACTCGTGTCGAGCAATTGATCCTGGGGCTCAAGCGCGGTTGTCTTGGCGCAGGCTCCGAGTAACAGCAGCAGCCCGCACGCAACCACCGCCTGATAAAAACGCTGCATCTGCCCCTCTGCCAGCATCGATGAACGCCACAGCCGCAGCGGATCGAGGTCGTTCTACAGGGGACAGCGAGCGTGTGCAATTGGGGTATTAAGGTAGCGTGGCAGGGCGCCATAGCCGACCCGTCGCGTGCGCCGTTGGCTCCCTTGCGTAAAGGCTTCGCGTTTGTCGCAGGCAACAACGGCAGCAGCAACGCTGGCTATGCATGTTCAGCCGCAGGGGATGCCACGCTGGGCAAGCAGGACAGGCCGAATTTCATAGGTCGCGGTTGGATTGGCCTGGCGCAGGACGCGCGCCCCAGCGATGGCGCAGGTACAATTTCGGCGTCAGAAATTCCCATGCGGCGGCAAGGCACAATTGTGGCTCTCACATGTAACAAATCGAAGTTCAGGAGCGAAGTAGACAGCGAGAACGTCTTGCCTGTTAACAGATCAACGCTTCGGAGCGAAGTCCACATGAATAGCTTGATAGCCCGTTGCATCCGGTTAATTCCCTCACTTGCACCGTGCTGGTATGCGATCCCGCTCCGCTTGATCGTCGGCTATGGCTTCATGGAACATGGCTTCGCAAAGCTTGCGCGAGGTCCGGAATCGTTTGTCGGCATCCTCAGCGCATTAGGGGTGTTTGAGCCGCAATTGTCTGCCTGGGCCACTATCCTTGTCGAGATATTCGGAGGACTCGCGGTGCTGGCAGGCTTGTTTATTCCGCTGGCCAGTGTGCCGATGATTGTCGTGCTATTGGTTGCGATCGTCACGGTACATCTTCCCAACGGCTTCAGTTCGATCAAGCTTCAGTCCGTGACGGCCGCCGGCGCTCACTTTGGACAACCCGGGTACGAGACCGACCTGCTTTACCTCGCTGCGCTCGTTGCTCTCGTGCTGGGCGGGTCGGGACCGTTTGCGTTGGATCGCTACCTTTTTCGGTCGTGGACGGATCGCAGCACCGAATCAAAGCCGGCGAACTGACATTTTTCCGGATAACCCTCAGGACAGCATCGCGCGTACCAGCGGAACGACCTTGCTGCCGTAGAGTTCGATACAGCGCATGAGCCTGTCGTGGCGCAGTGCGCCGGCGCTGTATTTCATGTCGAAACGCGAGAGGTCGAGGGCCTTTGCGGTCGCCGCGATCTTGCGCGCGACGGTTTCGGGCGAGCCCACATAGAGCGATCCGAAACTGGCTTCCTGATCGAATTCTTTCCGCTCCATCGGCGGCCAGCCACGTTCCTTGCCGATCCGGTCACGCATGACCTTGTAGTCGGGCCAAAGTTCTTCGCGCGCCTGCTGGTCGGTCTCGGCGACATAACCGGGCGAGTGGACGCCGATGGGGAGGACGGGCCGGCCCAGTTGCGCGAACGCGCGACGATACAGGTCCGCATAGGGCGCGAACCGTGTCGGGTCGCCGCCGATGATGGCGAGCATCAGCGGCAGATCGTATTTGGCGGCGCGAACCACCAATTCAGGACTGCCCCCGACGCCGATCCAGGTTTTCAGTGAGCCATGTTCGATCCTGGGAAAAACGTGCTGGTTGGCAAGTGGCGGACGCGTGGTCCCGCTCCAGCTGATGGCCGATTGCGACAGCAGCGCCACAAACAAATCGAGCTTCTCCTCGAACAGCCTTTCATAGTCGCGCAGTTCATAGCCGAACAGCGGAAACGATTCCGTGAACGATCCGCGGCCGAGAATGACCTCGGCTCTTCCGCTGGAGAGGGCATCGAGCGTGGCGAAGCGCTGAAACACCCGGATCGGATCGTCCGAACTCAGCACGGTCACCGCGGACCCAAGCCGGATGCGTTTGGTGCGTGACGCGATCGCGGCCAACAGCACCTCGGGAGCGGAAATCGCGAAGTCGGCGCGATGATGTTCTCCGACGCCGATGAAGTCGATGCCGAGGCTATCGGCGAGAACCGCTTCCTCGATCACGTCGCGGAGCACTTGCGCCTGCGACAGCGGGACTCCGTCAGGCCCGGCGGTGACATCGCCGAACGTATCGATGCCTAACTCGAGAGGTGCTGCCATTTGGAAGTCTGCTCCGTAACCGGGGATTGCTTAAACCGCTTTGTGCCCCGTTGTGGATAGTACAAGCGGGGAAGGCGCAATAGCCAACGCATGCGCGAACGTCGATAAACTCCGCGTGTTACGATGGGTTTTGGCCTGGAGCCGGATTAAGCTTCGCTCACCGGATTTGCAGGCTATCGCGATGGGCCAACAATAATTTGTCAAACTGAGCGCCCGACATGGCAATGTAACATTGAATTATACTGGGATATCGGACTGCATGAGCCTGCTCAACCCACCCTTCGATCCCGCGCGCGAGGCGGCATTGGTCACCGGCGCTGGAAACGGTATCGGACGCGCCATCGCACAAGCTCTCGTCGGCGAGGGCGTGCGCACCGTGTTTGCCGATATAAATCGAGAGACGGTCGCCGCCGCGATAGCAGCTTCGCCGCGGCCCGAATTGGCGGTGCCCTGGGTCGGCGATCTGGCGAAGCGCGCCGCATGCGATGCGCTGCTGGCGGATGCGCGATCTGGCGTCGGGCAGGTTACCCACTTCGTGCACAGTGCGTCGCCGCCACGACGTGAGGCCGATCACACTTTGGCCGTCAGTGAAAAGACTTGGGAGCAGATGCGAGCGGTCAATGTCGATGCCGGTTTTCATCTCGCGCGCGAACTTGCGCGTCAGCTCATCGCCGCGCACGAACCCGGCTCGTTCCTGTTCTTGACGTCGCTGCATGCCGGCACGCCGCGCAACCTGCCGCACTACTCAACGGCGAAAGCGGCGCTCGCGATGCTGGTGAAGGAGCTGGCAAAGACCTTCGGCCGCTTCGGGATCCGGGTCAACGCGTTGGTGCCCGGGGCCATCGCGGCGGGGGGCTTCGTCGCCGATCCGGCGCTGGCGCGACACATCCCGCTTGGCCGCCTCGGCCGCAGCGAAGATCTGGCGCCGATGGCGCTGGCGGTGTTGTCGAACCGGGTGTCGGCCTACGTCACCGGTGCCGCGATCGTAGTCGACGGCGGTCTGTCACTGACGAACTGGTTCGATCCGCCTGCGCTGGACGATCTTTGACATGCGCCGGAGTTTACTGCAGCGGCATCGGCGGCCGCACCACCGGCCCGCCATCCAATTCGACGGTGGCTTGCGGTGGCGGCAGCACCGGCTGCGATAGCGCGGGGTGCGGCGGTGCCGGAGGGACTGCGGATGGTGGCGGCAACGGCGACGTAGCCGCGGCTTGCTGCGCAGGCGGGTATGCCGGCTTTGGCTTGCGCACCGCCGTGACCGGCCGCGGCGGAAGCGTCGCTACCCGGGGACGCAGGTTTTGCTCTGACGCCTTGGCAATGTCGCGGGACATTTGTGCCTGGCCTGCCTTGAGCTGTTCAATGCCGGCCTTGAGCTGCTCGATCTGCTGACTCATTGTTGCCATATCGCGCGCCATCAACTCTACCGATGGCGACGGCGCCGGCAATTCCGTAGCAGCAGTAGCAGTAGTAGGGGCTGGTGCCGTTGCGGTGGCATCCGGGGACGGAGCCGGTGGCGCGGGCGCCGCCTGCTCGGCCGTGGCGGCCTGAACGGGAGCGGCGTCTGGTTGCTCGGCCGGGGCAGGCGTTGCCGCCGGCGACGTCAAAGCCAGGAGGAACGGCGGCATCCAGTTCGCGATCATCGGTTTGATAGTATCGCTGTGATGCTTCCACGTCTGGGCTGCGATAGCGCTGCAAAGTGCGAACAGGAAGGCGACGAATGTATTCTTTGCCCATTTGGCAGCCGCCGATCGTTGGCCCGGGATCTTCGTGGGCGTGCCGGTGGCCGCGGCACGAAAAGTGGTATCGACCGCTGGGATCTGGGCGGTCGCGATGTCGGCGGAGGCGCGTGGTGCGCTGGAGGAAACGCCCGGCGTCGTGTGGGCCGCGCGGTTCGCAAGGCGGCTCAGGGCGTCATGCACCGGGTCGGGCAGCGCTTGATCTTTGCGTGCGGCCAGAACGACGTCGGGCTCGATCAGAAAGCTGTCGTGCGGATCGGTTTCTTGCGGTGTCAACGTGGACTGCATTGGCGCTCCTTACCCGGTCCAATGTCATCCGCATCAGCGCGGCCGGCGGATTGACGCTACATCGGTCCTCTGCCCACACTCCACACGCCAGTGAGATTTGACCAAAGCAAGGCGATGGGATGGAGAGGTTGGGGCTACTTATGGCCTGAGGATTGCCGGAACGGAAACATTTATTGCCAAATTCCGCCAAATCATGGCGTTGCCCGTGGCAACACGCGGGGTGGCTTCGTGATAGGGTGTTTAGCCATGTTTGAGGCGACGGGATCGGCAGAATGACGACGCAGCGGCCTCGATCGGCGCTGGTGACCGGCTCCAGCGGCGGACTCGGTCTCGCCGTCGCGGAAAGCCTCGCCGCGGCGGGTTTCAATATCATAGTACATGGGCTCGAGGAGCCCGCCATCGTGCAGCCGACGACGGCGGCGCTGACAGCACGGCACGGCATCGGCGCCGTGTATTGTCAGGCCGATCTCGCCGATCCCGGCGCGGTGGACCACCTGATGCGATGTGCGTCCGATGCGTTCGGCGGCCCCGATGTCGTTGTCAACAACGCGGTGGTGCGGCACTTCGCGCCGGTCGAGGAAATGTCGCTCGCCGACTGGCAGCGTTCGCTCGCCGTCAACCTGACGGCGCCGCTGCGGGTCATCCAGCTTGCGCTGCCGGGGATGCGGGCGCGCGATTTCGGCCGCATCGTCAATCTGTCCTCGCAATACGGGCAGCGCGGCGCGCGCAATCGCGTCGATTATGCCACCACGAAAACCGGCATCCTGGGACTAACACGCACGGTCGCGCTGGAAACCACCGGCACCGGCATCACCTGCAATGCCGTCAGCCCAGGCACCTTGCCGACCCCGGCGATTTACACCCGGATCGATGCGCTCGCTTCCGCGAAAGGGCTGTCACGCGAGGACGCGGTGCGTGAATACATGAAGGAGCGCCAGCCGAGCGGCCGTTTCGTCGAACTCGCCGATGTCGCCGCCACCATCGTCTTCCTGTGCAGTCCGGCGGCGCGAGACATCACCGGCGCGTTGATTCCGATCGACGGCGGATGGTCGGCGGAGTAGGCCGCGAGCCAACGGGCCGCCAAGGCGCGCCCGATATCGGAGTTCACATAGCACGACTGTCCGGCCGGCGGCGGATTGGTTACCGCCCTGTGAGCCTCATGCTTCGTTCTTGGGAACGTACTTGCCCATCACGCACTTATACCTCTGTAGCGTCCACTCATGATACGGCCCGTTCGCGAGCCATTCGGCGATGCCGATTTGTGCATTGACCTGACAGGCGGTCATGGTGATGCCGGATTGTTCGCTGGTGGTAACGACCTTCTCCATGCATAGCGGGCCGTTGCAGAGAACGGCGACAAGAGTAACAAGCATCGGTGCCCTTTGTTAATGAGGTAGACCCGGCCGGCATTGCCATGCAGGGTTCATGCCACCAACAAGGTGCGCGCGGTGTGCTGACGACGCGGAAGCCGCCACCGTGGGTTGCGCAGAGCCGGGCTGTTCGCCAACTGACTGCGGCGCGTGATCCCTGGGCGCGCGGGACACAAAACGATGCGCCGGAAGGAACGCGACCTCCGGTTCCGCCGTTTGAAGGAACCTCGAGTGTCGCCTGTTCGATCCACTGCGGCGCCGAAGGGCAGAAGAAGGGTGGAACATGAGGAGAGCGACATGATCCCCGAAACGCAAGTTTACACCATTGCGCGGCAGATGTTCGAGAGGCACGGCCTGGAGGCGATCGCCCATGCCGCCCGGAATGCCCTGGCCAGCGAGAAAAAGGGCGATGCTGACGAAGCCCAGGAGTGGCGCCATATCGAAGACGCCATCAAGATGATGCGGGGACCGCATCAAAGCTGACGGGAAGGGCGGCGCGCGCGCCGTCGCGGCTGACGTCATTCCCCTCTGATGAAGTGCAGCCATCGCGCCTGCTGCGATTGCTGCAAGCTGATTCGCTCCTGCTCCAGGTCGGCGAGCGGCTTTGTGGCGGACGTCATCGCCTGGGCCGCGACATTGTAACGGTCCGCGGTTCGCTGGAGCGGGAATATGAACTGACCGCCGACGAACTTGTAGGCGCCGAATTCTCCGATGAGGATGGCGACATAGTTTTGATAGGCGCGATAATAATCAGCGCGCGCCGACGACGTTCGCGAAACCAGCGCCGCAATTTCAGCGTGCCGCTTATCGATCTCATCCAGCACCCGGTTGGTGGCATCCTTTCTCATCTGGATCGAGGCTGCGAATTTTTCGATAGTGTCGCGTTCGGCTTTCAGGACGGCCGCAGAGCGCGGTATCAATGTTGTCGCATCGGTTTCGGCCGTCTTCAGATCGCGCCGCAGCGCCTCGAGTTCGTTCCGGCTGGCGGCGCCGAGATTGGCGGCCTTTGAAATCGTGAGGGGCTCGATTTCGCCGCACAATTTCTCAAGGGTGGCGTTGGTTTCATTCGCGGACTTGGTGGCCATCGCCACGATCCGCAAGTATTTGTTGGAGGGATGCTGCCTGAACGCTTGGTCGATCTGGCCGGTGTCGGCGATCCCTCGCAATATCGCCTGGCCGTCGCGCACGGCAATCAAGTCGTGCACTTTGCCCAGGTCGGCCACGAAATAGACCCCAACTGACGCCGCGATCATGAGCACGAACAGCAACAGGAAAGCTATCCGTGAACGCGTGCGCGATTTCGGATCCAAAGGCATTTTTCCAGCGGCCTCCCGTCGTGATGCGCCCTTGTGGGGGAGGGGACGGCGAAAACTATATCACGTCAGGGCGGATTTGGTCCGCGGGACGCGCAATTGATATCAAGCCGAAATCAGGCACCGAAGTCTTAAGGGGTAGCACATAACTAAATCTGGCCGATGATGGTGATCGCGCGATATACCTTTGTTTTCGCGTTCAACGCGTATCGACCCGGGGGCGGTGAGGAAACCATGAGAGAGCCAATTTCGTCGTTGAGGTCGCTGTGGGCGAGGCCCGGGTTCCTGGTTCGACGACTACATCAGATCAGTGTGGCCATTTTCCTCGATGAAATGGCGGCCCTGGAACTCACGCCGGTGCAGTACGGCGCTCTCATGATTGTTGCCGCCAAGCCGAATATTGACCAATCCACGCTGGCCGCGGAATTGGGAGTGGATCGAGCGAATGCCGGAGACGTGCTGGCGCGCATGTCGAAAGCTGGCTACGTCACGCGCACGCCTTCGGCGAATGATCGGCGTTTCATTCAGATCAAGCTGACGGCGGAGGGGACCGCGCTGTTACGTAAAGCGAGTGCGCGCGCTCGGAAGGTGCAGGATCAACTCTTAAAACCGCTGGCGCCCAGCGATCGCGGTGTTTTCATTGCGCTGATCACTCAGATTATCAACGGAAACGATCATTTGAGCAGAGCGCCGCTGCGCAGCGGACAGATCGCCCGCGCACGTCAGGTTTCGGCCGACGCCCAACCGAAGTCATGAACGCTGCGGTCGGCGGCAGGAGCACAGGTTGTCCCCGATTGAAGGCACTTGTCTCGACCTAACAATAAGTATACATATTAATATCGGTGGCTGTCTCGTTTGGTCGCCGGCGGGAGTCTGGTCATGGATCTGCATGGTGGAGCAGGGGGATGGATCGGCGCGAGCCTCCTTCGCAAGGAGGATAAGCGGCATCTTCTGGGCGCCAGCACTTTTGTAGCCGATTTGCGAATGCCGGGCCTGCAGGATGTCGCGTTCGTCCGCAGTCCGGTCGCGCACGGCAAGTTGCTCGGTATCGAAAAGCCAGCCGGATTCGAGCACAAGGTGTTCAGCCTTGCCGATCTCGGCGCAATAAAATTCATCGATGCGGGGCCGGAGCTGGCCAGTTTCCGGACGGTGCCGTATCCGCCGCTGGCGGGTGACCGCGTTCGTTTCGTCGGTCAGACGGTCGCGGCCTGTATCGCATCGTCGCGCGCGGAAGCCGAGGACCTTGCTGGGAATGTTGTCGTTCTCACGGAAGATCTGCCGGCGGTTATCGATACGGTCGACGCCATCAAGCCGGGAATGACGACGCTGTTCGAAGGCTGGCCGGACAATGCTTTCGTCCACGCGACCATCGCGGAGGGGGACATCACCAGTGTCGCCGGCGCTCCGATCCAGATGCGCCGCCAGTTCAAGATGAATCGGCAAGCGGTGGTGCCGCTCGAAACGCGGGGCATTTTAGCCTATTGGGACCACCGGCTTGACGAACTGGTCGTCTATACGTCCACGCAAGGGCCGCACGTGATGCGGATTGGATTGGCGCAATCTCTCGGGCTGCCCGAGAACAAACTGCGCGTCGTTGCGCCGGACGTTGGCGGCGGGTTCGGAGGCAAGAACCGGCTCATGCCGGAAGATATTGCGATCGCGGCCATCGCGCTCAAGGTCGGCCATCCCGTCCGCTGGATCGAAGATCGCCGCGAACACCTGATCGCTTCCGTGCATGCGCGAGAGCATGTCTACGATATTACGCTGTTCGCGGAGAAGTCCGGGCGGGTGCTCGGCCTTAAGGGCGAGGTGTTCGTCGATGCGGGTGCCTATGCGCTGTGGCCCTCAGGCCCGTTCATGGAATCCAGCATGGCCGCGCGGAACCTGACGGGGCCTTATCGTGTCGAGCATCTGCATGTTGAAACCCACACCGTCGCCACCAACAAGGCGCCGCTCGGACCCTATCGGGGCGTGGCTCGTCCCGGCGCGTGTTTCGCAATCGAGCGCGCGATGGACGAACTTGCCCACGAGATGGGGATGGATCCGGTGGAACTGCGCCGGATCAACCTCGTGCGGGAGTCGGACATGCCATACCGAACCATTGGCGGGCTGACGCTCGATAACGGCAATTATCCGGCCGCGCTGGAAGCGGTCGTGGGCATGGTCGACCTTCCGGCGATACGGGCGCGCCAGCAGCGCGGCGAGCCGGATGGTCGCCGCATCGGCGTCGGCTTTGCTGTTTATACCGAGCAGAGCGGCCACGGTACGATTGAATGGGCTAAGCGGAAATCGCGCGTGGTGCCCGGCTATGAAATCGGCGACGGTGCGGATGTCATCGGACGGTAGCGTCCATATCATGGTCGGAATCCTCAATCATGGCCAGGGGCTGGAGACCTCGTTGTCGCAGGTCGCGGCGCACGAACTCGGCCTCGATCCCGCGATGATTTCGATCCGTTACGGCGACACCAGCGTCACGCCGTTCGGCTTCGGCACTTTCGCCTCACGCAGCATCGTGTTTTCTGGCGGCGCGGTGGCCCGCGCCTCGAATTTGCTGGCGGACAAGATCCGCACCATCGGCGCGCATCTGTTGCAGGCGCCGGTGGATGAGGTTTCGATCAGGGATGGCGTGGTGCATGCCGGCGCCGCCGGTGTTCCGATCGCGGAGATCGCGCGGGTCGCGAACATCCGCCCGGAGATGTTACCGCAGGGGATGGCACCGGGGCTGGAAACAACCTCGACCTATGAGCCGCCGGATTCCGGCGGCGTGTTCTCCTACGGCGTCCACGCCGCCGTAGTCGCAGTCGATCCGGAAACCGGCGTGGTCGAAATCCTGAAATACGCTCTCGCAGAAGATTGCGGCACGATGATAAATCCGATGATTGTCGATGGACAAATCATCGGTGGCGTTGCCCAGGGAATTGGAACCGCGCTGTTCGAGGAATCGCCCTATGACCCTTCGGGGCAGCCGCTTGCGACCACATTCGGCGACTATATGGTCCCGTGTGCGCCGGAGATCCCGCGCCTCGACATCAAGCATTTCGTGACGCCGGCGCGTAACACCCAGCATGGCGTCAAGGGCATGGGTGAGGGCGGGGCGATTGCGCCGCCCGCCACCATCGCGAATGCGCTGACGGATGCTTTCCGCGATATCGGTGCCAAGTTCTGCGAGACGCCGATGATCCCCCGCCGGGTCTCCGACGCGGTAGCCCGCGCCAGGGGAGAGCTGACATGAAGCCATCCGCTTTCGAATATAGCCGACCCGGCACGGTCGCCGAAGCGGTCAGCCTGTTGACGGACTCCGACGGCAATGCGATGCCGATTTGCGGCGGCCAGTCGCTCTTGATCTTGATGGGTTTGCGGTTTGCCATGACAGGCCTGCTGGTCGATATCTCGCGTTTGGAGGATCTGCACCGCGTCGATCAGCGCGACGGTCAGGTGTTTATCGGTGCCGCAACCACCCATGCCGCGATCGAGGATGGCAAGGTGCCGGATCCATCCCTGGGGCTGATGTCACGGGTAGCGGGCAAGATCGCCTATCGCGCGGTGCGCAATCTCGGCACCATCGGCGGCAGCGTCGCGCTGGCCGATCCGTCGGCGGACTGGCCGGCGTGCCTGATGGCGCTGGGGGCCCAAGCCGTCATCGCGGGGCCGGATGGAACGCGGCGCGAAGAAGTCGAGACCATGATTCAGGGGCCGTATCAGACCAGCCTGACGGCCGGCGAAATTATTGTCGGCTTCGAGATCGCGCAGCATAAGTCAGCGCGATGGGGGGTTTCGAAAGTGTCGCGCAAGAGCGGCGCCTTCGCCGATTCCATTGCGGTGTTTATCGATACCACGAGCGACGGCCCGGCGCGGCTGGCGCTGACCGGAACCACGTCCCACGCGCGGATACTGCCACGGGTCGGGCGATATGCGGAATCCAGCCGGGTTCTGAACCCGGACGAACTGCGGGCAACGGTGCGGGAGGATCTCGCGGAGATCGATCCGGCGGCGGATCCTTATCAACTAAGATGCCACGTGGCGACGGTTTCGCGCGCAATAGCGGAGGCGAGAGCGGCATGACGGCGATCAAGCTTGAATTGAATGGCGAAATTGTTTCGGACGAGGTCAATCCGCGCGAGAGCCTGGCGGATTTTCTGCGAGAGCGCCGCAATCTCACCGGCACTCATTTAGGCTGCGAGCACGGCGCCTGCGGAGCCTGTACGGTAACGATGGACGGCGTCGTGGTGCGCTCCTGTATCGTGCTCGCCGTGATGGCCGATGGCCGCAAGATCGAGACCATTGAGGGAACGCGTGCCATCGAACTCATGAACGTGATCCGCCGCCACTTCCACGAAATGCATGCTCTGCAATGCGGATTCTGCACGCCGGGCATGCTGATGATGGCGCGCGATATTATCGCGCGTTATCCGGAGCCGAGCAAGTCCACCATCCGCGCCCAGCTCAGCGGCCAGATCTGCCGCTGCACCGGCTATATGGGAATCGTTGACGCGATCAAATCGGCCGCCATGGAGATCGCCGAGGCGCGATTGTCGCCGAACACCGCGGCGGCCTGAGAGCGACGATTTCAGCTATCAACACGTCCGGCTGGTCGATTACATCTGTCGTTTGCGAAATAGCCCAACGAGCGACGACCACAGCGCGCCCATTAACAGCGTGAAACCGGAGATTGGCTTTGCCACTGGCGGCGGAGCTGTGATGGCTGCTCCAGCGGTCGGTGCGGCGCCGATCGTCGCATCGGCAACGGGCTTCGAGCCTGACGAAGCCGGGGTCGCTTGCCTGGCGGCGTTGATTTGCTTCTCAAGCGATTTGGCGAATTGCGAAATCAACTGATTGGCGACATTCTGGATCATGCCGACGCCGCGGCCATATTGCGCAATCGAGCCGGAAAGATCGACATTGGTGGTGATGTCGATCTTCGATCCGGTAGGGATCGGCTCCAGACTGAAGGTGACCACCGCGTTTGCGCCGCCGCGGCCCTTGGCGTCGGTACCCTGTGCTTTCACTGTTGCGGTCCGCGCGGCTTCGTCTCGTTTCTCGAAGGTTGCGACGCCGTTGAAGCTCAGCGCCACCGGTCCGAGCTTCACCGATACTTTGCCCTTATAGGTATTGTCGTCGACCTTCGCGGTCAGCTCTGCGCCGGGCATGCAGGGCACGATCGACGGAATGTCCATCAGCCGATTCCAGGCCTCGTCCGGCGGAAGCGGAACGTTGAAGGTATTCGAGATACGCATCCTGGAAATTTCCCGTTATCAGGGTTGGCTCGCCGTCTTGTCGAGTTGTCCGCCGCCACTGGGCTGGCTGAGGAGGGCTCTTCAACCGCCGCCGATCAACTGGACGTCGCGGCCGCGGAATGCCCATCGGGTCATGCGGCGTTCTATCAGGGCGAACAGCAGGTAGGTCGCTATGCCCATGATGGCGATCACGAAGACGCCGGCGAACATCAAGGGGATCCGGAATTGAGACGACGCCTGCAGCATCAGGTAACCGATGCCGTCGTTGGAAGCGATCGTCTCGGCAATCACCGCGCCGATGAAAGCCAGCGTAATCGAGACCTTGAGCGAGGCGAAGAAGTACGGCATCGCCCGCGGCAGGCCGACCTTCAGCAACAGGTCGGTCTTGGTGGCGCCAAGCGAGAGGAGCACGTCCTGCATTTCCGGCTCCACGGTGGCAAGGCCGGTCGCCACGTTGACGGCGATCGGGAAGAAGCTCAGCAGGAATGCGGTCGCAATCGCCGTCGGCTGGCCAATTCCAAGCCAGAGCACCAGGATCGGAACCACGGCGACTTTCGGGATCGAATTAAATCCGATCAGCACCGGATAGAGGCCGACATACATCAGCCGTGAGGATCCGATCACGACGCCGAGGAACAGGCCGAACAGGATACCAAACAGAAAGCCGATCATGGTGCTCACCAGCGTGAACGTGGCGTGCTGCATGATCGGGGCGTAGTTTTCGACAAGCGCCTTGATGATGTCGACCGGTGACGGCAGCACGAAGGGCTGAATTCCGAATACCATCACGGCGAGTTGCCAGATCAACAGGATGCCGATGCTCAACAGCCACGG
Source organism: uncultured Alphaproteobacteria bacterium (assembly GCA_963811915.1). Classification (GTDB taxonomy): domain Bacteria; phylum Pseudomonadota; class Alphaproteobacteria; order Rhizobiales; family Xanthobacteraceae; genus Bradyrhizobium. The sequence goes on along the minus strand of CAWETC010000013.1, from coordinate 87,473 downwards.
CATGGCAACTTCGAGTCGGCGACGGTTGCGTGTCATGTCAGGCGACCTTCAGCTTGCGTGCGGCGGTGGCCGTCGCCTCATTCCGAATCTGCGCGATTTCATTTCGGATGGTGTGGATGATTTCGATGAAATGTGGATCGAACGTGGTTTCAAGGGTGCGGGGACGGGGCAGATCCACCGGATGGCTCGCGATCACCCGACCGGGACGCGCGCTCATGACAAAGATGACATCGGCAAGGTAGGCCGCTTCGCGCAGATCATGCGTCACCAGAACCGTGGTGAACTTCTTGGTCATCCAGATCGACTGAAGCACCCCCCACAGCTCTTCCCGGGTGAACGCATCGAGCGCGCCGAACGGTTCGTCGAGCATCAGCAGTTCCGGGTCGTGGATCAGGGAACGGCAGAGGTTTGCCCGCTGCTGCATGCCCCCGGACAGCATCCACGGATATTTGGTTTCGAACTCGTCGAGGCCGACGGTGCGTAACAGCTGCCTCGCCTTTTCGATATATTCCGCGCGATGAGAACGTAGGCGCGACCGGTGCGGCTGAACGATCTCAAGGGGCAGCATCACATTCGACAGCAGCAGTCGCCACGGCAATAGTGTTGGATTTTGAAAGGCCATGCCGACAATCTTCAGCGGGCCGTTGACCGGCGCGCCGTCAACCAGGACGGTGCCGGCGGTCGGCGGCGTGAGACCGGTCACCAGCTTCATCAAGGATGATTTTCCGCAGCCGGAAGGGCCAACGACCGCGGCGAACTGGCCCCGTTCGATGGACATGGTTGCGCCCTTTAAGGCGACTGTGCCTTCGGTAGCGCCATAGGTGAGCGCTACGTCATCCAGTTGTACAAATGCAGACATCGTCTATCCAATCAGCAGATGGTATCGTTGAGAGGTGTCTTGCGAAGCACCGGTGCCGGCCATGTTCAGACCAGTTTCAGTTCGGACGGGTCGGGCATGAAACGCCCGTCGAAATAATCGGTCAGCTTCGGGGGATCGGGGATCTCGAAGCCCTTTTGCAGCAACTTGTTGCCTTTCTCCATGCGAGCCGGATCGAGCGCACCGAGTCCATGCGCTCGAACGTTGTCCGTCAGGATGTGCTTGTCGCGCAACCACTCGAAGCGTGCCTGCTCAACGCTGGTCTGCAACAGCGGCTCGCGATTATGGACCACCGTCGCTGCGGCTTTCGGATCCTTGCAGGCCGCCTTCCACGCGCGTGCGGCAGCGAGCGTTACGCGCTTGCAAAGATCGGGATCCGATTCAATCACAGACCTGCTGGCGACCAGCGAGTTTGATGGGAAATCAAAGCCAAATTTCGAGAAGTACAGAAAGTGAAGGTCACTGAGCTTCGCGCCTGCCTCGAGCATATTGAATACCGAGGTGTAGTCGAAGCCGACTACGCCATCGATTGCGCCGCGGAGCAGAAGACTGTCGCGCAGCTTGACGTCTACGGTGGTGAACGTGACTTTTTTGCTATCAATGTCGTTGAGCTCGAGCAGGGCGGGCAGAATCTTCGTCGCGGCCGACGCCGCGCCGATGCCGATGCGGGCGCCCTCCATATCCCTGAGTGTCTCGATCGGTTTTTTTCCGAAGCTGATGACGCAAGCGGGGAAGTCGTCAAAGATGCTTAGCAGCACCTTGGGCGCCTGCGCGGGATTTCGCGCCGAGAATTCGATCAACGTAGCGATATCAGCGAAGGCGAAGGTATGTGTTCCACTCGCAATTCTGCGGATCGCTTCGCCGGAGCCGGGCGCGCCGTCGAGCTTGAAGCTGAGGCCGAGTTCCCTGTTGATGCCGCTTTCCTCGCCGAGGAAGAATGGGCAATTGCCGCCGTATATCCTGAAGTCCAGCGAAAATGGTATTTCCTTGACTTGTGCGCGAGCGATCGAGGGCATGGCGAGCGCGGTGACGGCTGCGGCGCCGACACGCAACGCCGCGCGGCGGCTGACCAGTCGAGACCCGGATCCGTAACTCAATGCTTATCTCCGTTGTGCATCAGTGCATCTGCCATGGCGGTTGGAAGCGTCGCGTCGAGGAAATGCGATCAAGCGGCGCTCGCTCCGTCGCACAATTGCAGTCGAAGTCACTTCGCGTGGATTTGTTGCCCACGCCGCGCAATTTTGGATCAAGAAGCATTTCCGGTGCAGCCCACGGCGTTCGATTAACCTTTCAGGAGAGACCTCGGCACTTGTCCTCGGCATCTATGCGAGGACCATGCCAATTCGCGCGACACGCGGACGGCGGGGGCATTCAATCATCGGCATTCATTGTAGAGGCGCCGCCCTATCGGTGAGAACCAATCCGCTGCTGGATTCATCCGTGATGTTTCGTCCCGCCGATGTCGACGGCCTGACGATCATCCGTTTCATCACAGGAAACCGAGCCTCTGGATCGTATGAGACGGTTCTTCATCACTGCAAATTAGTAATTCCGCTCGATTATGATGATTAGGCGATAGATGCGGCTAAAGCGTTGGGCTTTCTTCGGTTTGCCGTCAGTCCCTGCGCCAGCCAACTCAAGGGAATTCGGCGTTCGCATCTATCATTCGCGGAGATCAATCAAGAGCATTTAATGATTTGTGCGACTGAGTTTGCCTCTCTATCCCTTTCAGCCTGTTCTGAATTGCAGGAGTGGCGAAACTCAGATGCCCACCTCGACAATGCGCGTAATTGCGCTGCAGCAACACGGCGGGATTGAGCAACTCAAGCTCGATCAATGGCCCATGCCATCCGTCACGGACAACCAAGCCCTGATCGAGATCAAGGCTTGCGGCCTCAATTACATGGATGTCTTCGTCATGCAGGGCATGCCGGATCTCCATACTGTGATGCCGCGCATTCCCGGTGGCGATATCGCCGGCATCGTGCGCGAAGTAGGCAAAGAGGTCTCCAGTGACTGGATCGGCAAGCGTGTCGTGCTGTTTCCACGGTTTCCCACCGGCGGCGTGCTGGGCGAGAACGGCAATGGCGGCCTGTGCGAATTCATCGCGGCCGATCAGCGCCAGTTAATTGAAATTCCGGATGGTGTCGATTTTGATCTCGCGGCGGCGCTGCCGATAGCTTACGGCACCTCGCACCGCATGTTGTTTACGCGAGGCAACATCAAGGCCGGCGAGAAAATACTGATCCTCGGTGCGAGCGGTGGCGTCGGCGTGTCCTGTTTGCAATTCGCCAAGATGGCGGGGGCGGAAGTGTTCGCCTGCACCAGCAGCGAGGAGAAGGGCCGCAAGCTCAAAAGCCTCGGCGCCGATCACATCATCAACTATGTCGAGACGCCGGAATTTTCGCGCGCGGTTTGGACGGCAAGCGGCAAGAAGGGCGTCGATGTCGCCATCAACTTCACCGGCGGCGATACCTGGATCCAGACGCAGCGCTGCATGGCGACGGGCGGCCGGATTTTGACGTGCGGTTCGACTGCCGGGCATCTTTGCGAAATCGACGTGCGCTTCCTCTGGCACCGCGAGATCGACATCATCGGATCACGCGCCTACCTGCCGTCGGACATCGTCGCTTGCCTCGACCATGTCGCATCCGGTCGTCTGAACCCCGTGATCGAATCGGTTTTCCCGCTGGAAGAATCAGCCAAGGGCGTGAGCCTGCTCGAAGGCCGGCGGATCTTTGGAAAGGTCATCATCAAGCCATGAGCGAAGCGACGCATTCTGCGATCAAGAACCTGGGTTGCCTCGGCATCGAACACCGCAACGAGCGGCGGTTGGCTGTAATCGACCTGTGGGATCCAGAAAACCCGCGCGAAATCGACTACCCTGCCTATCACGCCTCCTGCGACGCGGTAGCGCGCGGGCTGGTCGAGCGCGGTTTGGGCGTTGGAGATCGGATCGGCATCCTGTGCTCGAATAGGGTGGAGTTCCTGGAGATCTTTTACGGCGCGATGCGGGCCGGCATCGTGCCGGTCTCGATCGGCGTCCTGCTGCCGAAAGACACGGTCACGTGGATCGTCGAGGACTCCGATGTCAGGCTGGTATTCTGCGATGGTTCGTTGAAGCAGAACCTGCCGGACGGTGTGGCCTATGTTGACGTGGATTCCGGCGGCGCCGATGGGCTGAAAGCGTTCAAGCGCCCCGGAGCCTTCACACCGTTCGCACCCGATCATGACTCGGTGGCGTTCCAGCCTTACACCTCCGGATCGACCGGCCGGCCGAAGGGCGTTCTGCTGTCACATCGTGCCCATAGCTGGGTAGCCGAAACGATTTCGCGCGATCGCGATTTTTCGCCGTCCGACCGGATGATCGTCGCCGCGCCGCTGTATCACAAGCATGCCATGAACTCGATCAAGTGCGTGCTGGTCGGCGGTTCGACCGTCGTGCTGATGCGCAAGTTCGATCCGCGGCGCTACGTCGAGGTAATCAACCGCTACAAGACAACCGTAGTGTCGGGCGTGCCTACCATCTTCGCGATGATGCTGCAGCAGCGAGACCTGCTGGCGGGCCGCGATTATTCCTTTGTTCGCCTCGCCACCATGGGCGGGGCGCCGGCCACCGACACGCTGATCGATGCGGTCGCGGAAACGTTTCCGTCGGCGGACATCGTGCAGATCTTCGGCATCACCGAGGCCAGCGCCGCGTTGTTCGGGCGACATCCGCAGCGGGCGGAGCGGCCGCGCCATTCGATCGGCTGGCCGATCGCCGGCAACGAGTTTCGGCTGGTCGGCGGCGAGGATGAGAATTTCGGGACACTGCATGTGCGCAGCCCCGGCTTGATGAACGGCTATCACAATAATCCGGCCGAGATGGCGCGCCGTCTCAAGGATGGCTGGTTCGACACCGGCGATATCCTGCGCAAGGATCCGACCGGTTGGTATTATTTCATCGGCCGCTCCGACGACATGTTCGTTTCCAGCGGACACAACATCTATCCCAGCGAAGTCGAAGTCATGCTCGAGCGGCATCCCGACGTCGAGCAGGCGATCGTGGTGCCGGCGCCGGACGAGATCAAATATCGCATTCCCTGGGCGTTTATCGTCAAGCGTGCAGGCTCGAACCTGTCGGAAGAGGACGTCAAGCAGCACGCGCTGAAGAACGCGCCGCCCTATCAGTATCCGCGCAAGGTGATCTTCGTGCCGACCATGCCGATGAACGCCATTGGCAAGATCGACCGCAAGGGGATGACGTCGCGCGTCGCCGCGATGGTCAGCGAAGCCAACACGGCAGCCGAGTGAGGTGGCGATGACGGCGGATGACGTGCAGGCCATCATCGCGCGCAGCCCGTATCTGAGCTGGCTCGGACTAAGGGTGCTGAAACTCGACGAAGACGCCATCGAAGTGAAGGCGATCTGGCGCGAGGAGTGGGTTGCCAATCCGGTCGTAGGGCAGACCCAGGGCGGCATCCTTGCCGCGCTGATCGATTTTGCTGCCGATTTCGCGCTGATCAAGCGCGTCGAACGACCGGTGCCGACCATCGACATGCGTGTCGATTATCACAAGCTCGCCAAGCGCGGCGATCTCGTCGCGAAGGGGCGTGTGATCCAGTTCGGCAGACAGTTCGCGGTCTGCGAAGCGGAAATCCATGATGAGCAGGGTGTGCTGCTCGCCAGTGGACGCGGCACCTATCTGACGTCGGCGCCACCGGCTTCGTCGTCGCCACCGTCGTCCTGATCGATATATCTTGCAAGATGAATAGTGGAGAAGAATTTATTGTTTGTGCAGTTCAATCCGCATCTTTACGCATGGGTCATCACCTGACGCCACGCGCACTGTCTCACTGAAAAGCGCAGAGCGTGCGGCTTCGAATACCTCGTCCCTCGTTTACCTAACATCGGGATATGACATCGCATGTCCACCGCCCCAATAAGAGAGACATGGTCTGAAATCGTCGTTCGCGTGCTCAAGGCGAACGATGTCAAACTCGTCACCTACGTGCCGGACAACGTGCTTTTGCCGTTGATCAAGCTCTTGCACGCCGATCCATATTTCACCGTCATGACGCCGGCGCGCGAGGAAGAGGCAGTCGCGATTGTGGCTGGCGCCTACATGGCCGGCATGCGCGGCATCACTCTGATGCAGACGAGCGGCTTCGCCACCATCCCGAACGCGCTGGCATCGCTGGTCTGTCCGTTCCAGATTCCGCTGGTGATGATGGTCTCGGAGCGCGGCACGCTCGGGGAATTCCAGCAGGGGCAGGCGATGGTCTGCCGCACCATGCGACCGGTGCTGCAGTCACTGGGAGTCGAGCATTTCGCCATCCAGCAACTCGATCAGGTCGAGTTTGTGGTCGATGGCATGATCAAGCAGGCGTTCTCGACGCAGGCTCCGGCGGCGATCATCCTGTCGCCGCTGCTGACCAAGCGCGTTGCCGCCTGAAGGTTGAGGAAACACGATGCCGGATGACAAAGCCAAGAGCCGTGACGAAGTGAAGACGATGAACCGCTCGGTTCTGACGCGCCTGCTCGTCGGCAAGCTGAAAGCCCGGGAAGCCGTCGTCGGCGGAATCGGCAACACCAATTTCGATTTGTGGGCAAGCGGGCAGCGTCCCGAAAATTTCTACATGCTTGGCAGCATGGGAATGGCGACCCCCATTGCGCTGGGGGTGGCGGTGGCGCAGCCGAACCGCAAGGTGTTCGCGCTCGATGGCGACGGCTCCATTCTGATGCAGCTGGGGGCGCTCGGAACCGTCGCCGCCGCGGCACCGAAGAATCTCGCGATCATCATCTGGGACAACGGCCTCTACCAGATCACCGGCTCGCAACGGACGCTGACTTCGAAGGGTACCGATCTCGTTGCGATGGCCAAGGGGGCGGGCATCGCGCAAAGCTATTGGGTTTCCGACGAGAAGCATTTCGAAGCGTTGATCGAAAACATCCTGAGCAGCGATGGGCCATGGTTCATCGCGGCAAAGATAGACGGCGAAAAGCCCGCGGGAACGACGGAACGCGATCCGGTGAAAATCCGTCTCAACTTCATGAACGGTCTGAGCTCCGGCAAATCGTAACGCTATAGGTGGTTGTCATGTCACAGCTTCTGATCGACGGCCACTGGGTCGATGGTGTTTCCACGGACAAGCTCAAGGACAAGTACAGAGGTTTGACGTTCGGGGAGATGGCAGTCGCTTCCGCGGCGCAGGTCGATCAGGCGGTAGCCGGCGCTGGCGCGGCGGTCGAAACCTCAAAGCTGACGCCCTACGATCGCTACCGGATTCTGTCCAAGGCGGCGCGCCTGATCGAGGAGCGCATCGAGGCGCTCGTCGCATTGATGCGTGACGAGGTTGGATTCACGCGCGCCGATGGCGAAAACGAGGTGCGGCGCTGCGTTCAGACGCTGGAATTGTCGGCGGAGGAGGCCAAGCGCCTCAAAGGCGAACTGGTGCCGATGGAAGCGGCCAGCGGAATGCGCGACCGCATGGGCTACACCATCCACGTCCCGCGTGGCGTGATCTGCGCAATTACGCCATTCAACTCTCCGCTCAATACCCTGGCCCACAAGGTGGGACCCGCGATCGCGGGCGGCAACGCGGTGGTGATCAAGCCCTCGAACCACACGCCATTGTCGGCGGTGGCGTTGTGTCGTGCCCTGATTGATGCCGGACTGCCTTCCAACCTGCTGGCGCTGATCCACGGCGCCGGCCGTCAGGTCGGCCGCCAGTTGCTCGCCGATCAGCGTATCGCGTTTTACGCCTTCACCGGCAGCACCCAGGTCGGCCGCGAGATCCAGCAGGCCGCTGGCTTGCGCGGCTCCCAACTCGAACTCGGCAGCATCGCCAGCACCATCGTCTGCCATGATGCCGATCTTGATCTGGCCATTCCGAAAATCATCAATGCAGGTTTCCGCAAGGCGGGGCAGGTCTGCACCTCGGTGCAGCGATTGTTCGTCGATCGCCGCATCGCGGGCGAATTCGTGCCGAAATTTGTCGAGGCGGTCCGCGCCATCAAGGCCGGTGATCCATCCGACCCTTCGGTTCTGGTCGGTCCGATGATCACCCGTGAGCATGCCGAACGGGCGGCGGCGTGGGTGAAGGAAGCCGTGGCTGGCGGCGCCCGGGTTCTCGTCGGCGGCACGCATGAAGGACAGGTGTACGCGCCGACCGTGCTCGACCGCGTCAACGAGAACATGCGCGTGGTCTGCGAGGAGATCTTCGCGCCGGTCGTCTGCCTGATGGAGTTCGATGACATCGACGAGGCGGTGCAACGCGCCAACGCCAGTCCGTTCGGTCTCGCCGCGGGACTGTTCACCAGCAACCTGAAGACGGCGTTTCGGGTGTCGCGGCGTCTACGGTTCGGCGGCGTGCACGTCAATGAAGCCTCCAGCGCCCGCGTCGATGTGATGCCGTTCGGCGGCGTCAAGGACAGCGGCTTCGGCCGCGAGGGACCAGCCTATGCCATCCGCGAAATGACCGAGGAACGGCTCATTACCATCGCCTATTGAAATGCGCCCCGTGGCGCCAAACGCGGAAGCGGATATGAACAAGCCTTTTATCCCCCAGGACAGTCTGCAGAACAGCCTGCGCGTCGCCGTCGATATCGGTGGCACGTTTACGGACGGCGTTGCGACACTGTCGCCGGGAGGGCGCATATGGGTATCGAAATCGCCAACCACACCTGAAGATCCCGGCGAAGCAGTTTCAACTGTTATCAGGGACCTGCTGCGCCAGGTCGACGCCTGGATAGGGTCAAAAGCACCGGCGCTTGCGGAGGTGGTGCATGGCACCACGCTGATCACCAACACGCTCATTGAGCGCAAGGGCGCAAAAACCGCCCTGGTGACCACCAAGGGGATGCGGGACGCGCTCGATATCGGCCGCGAGTGGCGATACGACATCTACGACCTCGAGATTGAATTGCCGAAGCCGCTTATCGATGCGGATTGCCGGGTCGAGATCGACGAGCGGCTCAATGCCAGCGGAGCGGTGACCACAGCGCTCAGCGACGACGAACTGGATCGCATGGCCGCGATGCTTGGGGCGCTTGACGTGGAATCCGTCGCCGTGTCGCTATTGCACTCCTACGTCAACACCGATCACGAGAAGAAGGTCGCCGCGCGGCTCAAGCAAGCGCTACCCGGGTTGTCGGTATCGCTGTCGTCCGATCTCGCGCGTGAGATCAAGGAGTTCGAACGCACCTCGACGGTTGCGGCCAATGCCTATGTCAAGCCGCTGGTCGGTACTTACCTGCATGAACTCGGCTCGCGCATTGCCGAGATCCAGCCCGGTATTCCCTTGCGCGTCATGGTGTCGAGCGGCGGCTTCAGTTCCGCGGAATCGGGAGCTGAATTGCCGATCCTGCTGCTGGAATCCGGTCCGGCCGCCGGCGTGATCTCGGCGCTGAACACTGCGCGGCAGCACGATGTCAAACAGGTCCTCGCTTTCGATATGGGTGGCACCACCGCCAAGGCCTGCGTCGCCGTGGGCGGAGAGCCGCCGATCGCGCACAGTTTCGAATGCGCGCGCGTCGAACGTTTCAAGCGCGGCTCCGGTCTGCCGATCCTCATTCCCAGCATCGAGCTGATTGAGATCGGCGCGGGCGGTGGCTCGATCGCGCATTGCAACCGGCTCGGCCTGCTCAATATCGGGCCGGAGTTCGTCCGGTTCAGTTCCCGGTCCGGCCTGCTACGGCCGTGGCGGCACTGATCCGACCGTCACCGACGCCGACCTGCTGCTCGGTTACCTCAACGCGAGCAACTTCCTCGGCGGCGAGATGGAGCTCGATGTGCCGGGCGCCGAGCGGGCGATGGCGCGGCTGGCCGAGACCCTCGGCGTGACGCCGGTGGAAGCGGCCTGGGGCATCTGCAACATCGTCAACGAGAACATGGCCAGCGCGGCACGTATTCACATCGCTGAAAACGGGCTCGATCCGCGCGACTTCACCATGGTCGCGACCGGTGGCGCCGGTCCGCTGCACGCGGTGGAAGTAGCGCGAAAGCTGCGGATTCCGCGGGTGTTGATTCCGATTGCGGCGGGCGCCGGCTCCTGCCTCGGCATGTTGGCGGCGCCGCCGCGCATCGACAAGGCTTGGTCGAACCCGCAATTGCTGGCGGATGTCGACTGGAGCCAGGTGGCGAATAATCTGACGTCGCTGCGCCGTGAAAGTGAAGTGGAACTCGCCGCTGCCGGCGCGACCACGATCGAATGGTTTATCGGCGCCGAGATGCGTTACTACGGCCAGGGCGCGGAGATCCCGGTATCGATTCCTTACGAAGAGGTCGTTGCGGCTACGGCCAAAAAGCTGCTCGCGGCGTTCGAGGCCCACTACGAGAAGCTTTACGGACGTCTGGTGCCAAACGCGTCGCCGCAGGTCATCACCTGGCGGCTGGTCGGACGCGCCCCGACCGTCGGCCATCACTTCGAGTGGGGTGACGACCGCGCCAAGCCCCGGGCCGCCTCGTCCGGTTCGCGCAAGATCTACCTGCCGCTCAAGGGCGATTACGCCGAGGTCAGGGTATACGATCGCTATTCGATCCCTCCCGGTGAAGCGCTACAGGCACCGCTGATCCTCGAAGAGCGAGAATCGACCATCGTCGTTGCGGTCGTGGCCGACGTGGTGATCCGTCCGGATTTAACGGTCTCCGTCATGATCAAGGAGTTCGATTGAGATGAAGGGCAATCTTGCGGAACTGCCGCGGACGATGGAGGGCGCCAACCGTGCCGCGGCGTTCGATCCGATCGAGCTGGAAATCCTCTGGAAGCGCCTGATCAGCGTGGTCGACGAGGCCTCCGCTGCGTTCGTCCGGACCTGTTTCTCAACGCTGGTGCGTGACGGCAACGACTTCGCCATCGTGTTGACGGATGCACAGGGACGCTCGCTGGCGCAGTCCACCATGAGCCTTCCCGGCTTCATCGGTTGCCTGCCCGCGACGGTGCGCGCCTTCCTCGAAAAATTTCCGGCCGAGACCATGAAGCCCGGCGACGTGTTCATCACCAACGATCCGTGGAAAGGATCTGGGCATGTGCACGACGTCACCACCGCGACACCGATCTTTCATGGCGGCAAGCTGGTCGGGTTTGCCGCGGTCGTGTCCCATCTGCCTGATATCGGCGGCAAGCTTCGCAGCAACTCCAGCCGCGAGATCTATGAAGAAGGTCTGCAGATCCCGCTGATGCGGCTGCTCGATGGCGGCAAGCCAAACGATATCCTGATCGAGATCATCTCCCAGAATGTGCGCGTCCCGGAGCAGGGGCTCGGCGACATCTGGGCCCAGGTCTCGGGCTGCCGCACCATGAGCGAGCGGCTTCAGAGTCTGCTGGAGACGGTGAACCTCGATGCGCTCGGCGCCGAGGTGCGGTTGCGCTCGGAAAACGCCATGCGCACCGCCATCCGCGATATCCCGGACGGTGTCTATCGCTCGACCGTGCAGCACGACGGCTTCGACGAGCCGATACTCATCGAGTGTGAGTTGACGGTGAAGGGCGACGAAATCTCGATCGATTTCGCCGGGACCAGTCCGCAATTGCCGCATGCGCTGAACGTGGTGCCGATCTACACTTTTGCCTACACGGTCTATGGCCTGAAGGCGCTGCTGTGCCCCGACATTCCCAACAATGAAGGCAGCTTCCTGCCGATTTCGACGCGCGCGCCGTTGGGCTCGCTGCTGAAATCCGAGCTATCCCGCGGCCTCCGGCGGCCGCAGCGCCATCGGCCATCTGTTGCCGGCGGCGGTGTTCAAGGCCCTGTCCGACGTTCTGCCGGACAAGGTCTGGGCTTCGGGGTCGCCGAACTCGTCGATGACGATGTCGGGCGAGTACAAAAACAAGCGCTTTGCCGTGGTCAATTTTCTCAATGCCGGGCAGGGCGCCACGGCCAAGCGCGCCGGCTTTTCCGCGCTCAGCTTCCCGGCCAATCTCGGCAATACCCCCGTCGAGATGATGGAGACGCTGGCGCCGATCCGGATTCTTCGCCGCGAGATCCGCCGCGGCAGCGGCGGCGAGGGCCGCTATCCCGGCGGCTGCGGCATCAGCTTCGAATTTGAAATCCTGCCGGATTCGCCCGATGTGATGGCTTCGTTCCTGATGACCCAACTCAAGAGCCCCACCACCGGCCTTGCCGGCGGCGGCACCGGCAAGCCGGGGCGCCTCGTGATCAACGGCGAACAGGTCGATCCCACCTTGCCGCGCGTGCTCAAGGCACGCGATCGCATATTGATGGAAACGGCCGGCGGCGGCGGCTATGGCCGCGCCGACACATCGCAAGACAGAACGCAGGAGTAATCTAGAATGAACGACATCCACCGTATCGATCAGAGCGCGCGCCGCAGCCGGGCACTCGTTCACAACGGCATCGTCTACACGGCCGGTCAGGTGCCGGATGACATGAACCTCGACATAACCGGCCAGGCCGGGCAGGTGCTGGCCAAGATCGACGATCTGTTGAAGCAGGCGGGCACCGACAAGAGCCGTGTGCTGACGGCTCAGGTCTGGCTGCGCACCATGGAAGATTTCGCCGCTTTCAACGCGGTCTGGGACGCGTGGGTTGTAAAGGGGCAGACGCCGACCCGTTGCTGCGGCAAGGTAGAGATGAACAATCCCGCCTGTCGTGTCGAAGTCCTTGTGACGGCTGCGGCCTAGATCGCAATCGACATGGTCGATCTGGAACGGCGATATGATGTGCTGATCGTCGGAGGCGGCAACGCGGCACTTTGTGCTGCGATCAGCGCACGCCGGTCGGGCGCCTCGGTGCTGGTGCTGGAAGCCGCACCGAAGTTTTATCGCGGCGGCAATACCCGCCACACGCGCAACATGCGCTGCGCCCACGACACCGCCGTTGGCACGCTGACCGGTCCATATACCGAAGAGGAATATTGGGACGACCTTCAGCGCGTCACCGCCGGGCGGACCGATGAGGTGCTCGCGCGGATGATGATCCGCGAGTCAAAGGACATGCTGCACTGGATCGGAATGCAGGGCGTCCGCTTTCAGCCGTCGCTGGGCGGCACGCTCAGTCTTGGACGTACCAACTCGTTCTTCCTCGGCGGCGGACGTGCCATGTTGAACGCCTTGTACCGGACCGCTAAATCGCTCGGCGTCGACATTCACTATACGGCTGAAGTCGTCGATCTCGACGTTCAGGACGGGATGTTTTTATCGGCAAACTATGATACGCGATGGTGAACGTGTTTCGGTGCGCGCCGGCACGCTGGTCGCGGCCGCCGGCGGGTTCGAGGCCAATATCGATTGGCTGAAGCAGGGCTGGGGCGCTGCCGCGGAAAACTTTCTGATCCGGGGCACGCCGTATAACAAAGGCTCCATGCTGCGTCTGTTGCTGGACCGTGGCGTGCAATCGATTGGCGACGTCACCCAGTGCCATGCGGTGGCGATCGACGCGCGGGCGCCGAAATACGACGGCGGCATCATCACCCGGCTCGATTGCGTGGTGTTCGGTATCGTCGTCAACAACAAGGCCGAGCGCTTCTACGATGAAGGCGAAGACGTTTGGCCGAAGCGTTATGCGATCTGGGGACGTCTCGTTGCGGCACAGCCGGACCAGATCGGCTATATCATTTTCGACGCGAAATCGCTGACCATGTTCATGCCCTCATTGTTCCCTCCGATCGAAGCGGGCACGATCAGGGAACTGGGTGGCAAGATCGGTCTCGATAGCGAAGCGCTCGAGCGAACGGTTACGCACTTTAATGCCGCGGTGCGGCCGGGTTCTTTCGATCACACCATTCTCGATGATTGCCGCACCGAAGGCCTGATACCGCCAAAGACGCATTGGGCCCGGCGCATCGATAGCGCGCCGTTTTATGCCTATCCCGTTCGCCCAGGCATCACTTTCACCTATCTGGGCACGCGGGTGAACAGCGACGCTCGCATGATCATGAGCGATGGCAAGCCTTCTGTGAATATGTTCGCGGCGGGTGAAATCATGGCCGGCAACGTGCTCGGCCAGGGGTACGCGGCCGGGATCGGCATGACGATCGGCAGCGTGTTCGGAAAGATCGCGGGAAGGGAAGCGGCCAGTCATGCACGCAACTAACACGCTCGCTGAAGCGGACCGGCTGATGACAGTCTGCAACTCCTGCCGTTACTGCGAAGGCCTGTGCGCGGTATTTCCGGCCATGGAAATGCGGCGCGCGTTTTCCGACGGTGATCTCAATTACCTGGCCAATCTCTGCCACTCCTGCGGCGCTTGCTACGTCGATTGTCAGTTTTCGCCACCGCATGAGTTCGACGTCAACGTGCCACTGATACTGGCGCGGGCACGCAATGATTCGTATCAAGCCTATGCGTGGCCGCGGGCATTCTCCGGAATATTCGCCCGCAACGGGCTGATGATCTCGATGATTGCCGCGCTGAGTGTCGCCGCATTCATCGTCGGTTTCGTTGCGCTCAATGACCCCGGCGCCGTGTTCGATGTACAGGCCGGGCCGGGCGCCTTCTACCGGCTCATGCCGCATAATGCGATGGCTCTGCTGTTTGCGGCCGCGCTGCTTTACGCGATTGTGGCCATGACGATGGGTCTGGTGGCGTTCTGGCGCGACATCAAGGAGCCGATCCGGAGTCTCGCGGAGCCGAAGTCACTTTGGCGGGCGATCAAGGATGCAGGAAGTTTGCGTTACCTCGACGGCGGTGAGGCCGGCTGTGTCAACGAGGACGATCAGCCCAACGACCGCCGGAAGGTCTATCATCATCTCACGTTTTACGGCTTCATGCTGTGCTTCGCCTCCACGACGGTTGCCACACTGTATCACTACCTGCTGCAGCGCGAAGCGCCGTATCCACTGTATGATCTGCCGGTGCTGCTCGGTGTCGCGGGCGGTCTCGGACTGATTGTCGGCACCGTTGGCCTCTTCATTGCCAAGCTGCAGCGCGACCGGAACCTGCTCGACGGATCACGTCTGGGCATGGATGTTGCGTTTCTGGCGATGCTGTTCGCAACCGGTCTCAGCGGCATGGCGCTGTTGCTGCTTCGCGACACGCCCGCGATGGGCATCCTGCTCGCGTTGCACCTCGGCGTGGTGTTTAGTGTGTTTGTGACCATGCCCTATGGCAAATTCGTTCACGGTCTCTACCGTTTCGCTGCGCTGGTCAAATACGCGCAAGAAAGCCGGACCGGATTGTCGTAGGAGTGCGCGGGCGTCCGCGCCGAACCGCGCCGCCTTTACGGTCCCCGCAGGCATGCATTCAGGAGACCCGTTCGACCTCGTTGATAATGGCCTTCGCACCGTAAAGGTGCTTCGAGTTCTTGATCGTCGACATCAGAACATCGAGTAGTCGTTGGGTGTTGGGCGAGAACGAGCGCAGATGGCGCGTGATCAGGCAGATTTCCCGCGTCACGTCAGGCTCGTGCAATTGACTGAATTTGAATTCGGCAAGCGGACTGGCGTGTGCGGCCAGCGCTGGGAGCACGGAGATCTTGCCGCCGAGACTGAGCAGCGCATAGAGCGATGTCGTGCTGGATGCGCGGTCGGACAATTCAACTCTTTCCGCAACTCCCAGTTCGGGATGTCGCTCCAGCACGGCGCCAATGCCGGTATCACCGGTTAATCCGATATAGTCGTATGGCGTGAGGTCCTTCCAGGTGAGATTCCTCTTTTTGGCTCCGATCGGGTGATCCTTGGGGTAGATCACACCGAAGGGATCCGATAGCAGCGGGACATAGTCGAGGTCCGGAAAATTATTGAGCCGGCTCGAGAGTCCGAAATCCATTTCGCCGTTAAGAATCGCACGCTCGATTTTGTCGGATCCGCCGTCCTGGACCGAGATGCTGATGTCCGGGTAGGATTTCCGGAACGCGATGAGGGTCGGCGCGAGGACGTGAAGAAGGATGGAAGGCGCCGCCGCAATCCGGATGTGCCCACGCTGACTTTTCGCGACGGCTTGCAGGTCCCCGATCGCATTGTCGAACTCTCGCAATACGCGGTCGGCGACGACCTTGAACCATGTCGCTTCCTGGGTCAGTTCAACCCGGCGCGTGGTGCGGTCGAACAGCCTGAGACCAACGGAAGCCTCGAGTTGTTGAATTGTCGCGGTTAACGACGACTGCGTCTGGAACAGGCGACCGGCAGCCAGCGTAAACGATCCCGTCTCGGCAACTGCCACAAAGCACCTGAGATGGCGAAGTGAAATTCGAGCGGCCATGATTGCTTTGTCCGTGCTGCTGGGTCTTGAAAATCGGTTCGATAAATCCTCGACGGATTCGATCAAGCCGAAAGGAGGGCGCCCGAGGGCGCATGGTGAATTCTGGTGGATGTGCAGATTGGGAAGTCATTTCAAGAGTATACGACCGGCTCCGATGAGATCAAATTGATTTCCGGCTGTTCGAGGAGAACGAACTCGGTGAGGAATCCGATGAGCACGTAGGATGGGTTGAGCCTCGCGAAACCCGTCATTTTCGTGAATTGCAATTGATGGCTATCGCTTTGCTCCATCCATCCTAAGTGCGGGACAGCCCCAAATCCTGTCGAAACGCTTCTGATTTTGTCCCTCCGGATAAATCATGCCGACGCAGCCGTCTGCACCTGCTATCTTGAGCCCATCTTCGGCCTATCTTCGGCAAACTGTTCTAAATCGCCGCTAAAGGAGTGTTGGAATGACCGGGAGGAAGGAGCTTGCGACGGCTATTTTCGGAGCCATGGCCGTTCTCGTGTGTCTTGGCGCCCAAGCGGACGCCGCCCAGTGCGGCAGCGGGCCGGCCGGCTTTGAGGCCTGGAAGCGGGAATTCGCCGAAGAGGCGAGGGCCAAAGGGATGGGTGGCGCCGCTATCGCGGGCTTGATGCAGACGAATTATGCGGCGGCGACGATCGCCGCCGATCGCGGCCAGCGAAGCTTCGGTCTGTCGCTCGAGCAGTTTCTCGCCAAGCGCGGCGCCTCCACCATTGTCGCACGCGGCCGTTCGCTGAAGCGATCGCAGGCGGCACTGTTCGCATCAATCCAGCAACGCTACGGCGTCCCGCCCGGACCGCTGATCGCGATCTGGGGCATGGAGACCGGTTTCGGCAGCCAGCGCGGCAATCAGAACATGCTGTCGTCGATCGCGACGCTGGCCTATGACTGCCGGCGGCCGGAATTCTTCACCGACCAGCTCTACGCTGCGCTGCGCCTGATCGATCGCGGCATGCTGTCGCCGGGCACGCGCGGCTCCATGCATGGCGAGGTTGGACAGACGCAGTTCATGCCGAAGAACATCCTGGCCTACGGCACGGGCAATCTCGATGTCGCCGCCAACGCGCTGAGTTCGACCGCGAACTTCCTCAAAGCCCATGGTTGGCGGGCAGGTGCGGGGTATCAACCCGGAGAGCCGAATTTCGCGGCCATCGAGGCCTGGAACGCAGCTTCGGTCTACCAGCGCGCCATCGCGCTGATGGGCCGCCAGATCGACGGCGGCGAGTAGCGCGTTTTCCGGTTCGCTCGAATGATTGCCGCTTTTCCTGGGACCTCATGGTTCTCAAGGCGATACGACGCATCGTCCGGAGACGCGCGAAGACGCGCTCCTCACCACCATGAGGATCTCAGGCCTCATCCTGAGGAGCATCGCGAGCAATGCGTCTCGAAGGATGAAGCAGTTGAAGCGGAAAACCCAGCGCGTCAGTTAGCCGGCCGCGCGATGTGCCAGAGATTTTCGGGATCGAAGCCATTGGTGTCGCCGGGGGCCTCGTCTTCGCGGGAGGTGTAGAGAGGGCGGTAGCGGTAGGCCCACATCTTGCTGTGGTCGCTGCGGATGATCACGGTGAAATCACCCAGCGCCTTGGCGTCGTCGGATGCGGCGAGCGGAATCCATTTCTCGGTGCATTTGCCGTCGCAATTCGACTTGTTGCCGCTGTCGTCGCGATCGAAATAATACAGCGTCATGCCCCGGGAATCGGCCAGCACCGTGCCGCGCTTGGTCGTGAAGAACTTGATCGGTACGGCCGGTTTTTGCGGCTTGGGCGGCGGGGGCGGCTCCGAGGATTCATGGCCGCTTGCGGGTACCGCGACCGCCGCCAGCAGCATCGCCGCCACCGTCATCGTCCCAAATTTGAACATTCCTATGCTCCAAGAACAACATGCAAAGCGTGAAGTTAATCGCGCGTTAAAGCTGAATGGGAGCGAGGGTAGTGTCAGAAGGTTAGCTCCGCGTTTCGAAGCGAGGCGACACATGGGCGCCGTCGTGTAGCCTGGATGAGCGAAGCGACATCCGCTCATCCGCTCATGCGGGCTACTTGCCGGATTATCGTTATCTTCCCATCGGCTTTGATGACAAACCGAACCAAAAGGAGAAGCTCTTGGTTCTCGCTCCAGAAATTGCGGTGTCGCATTGGTTCAATACCGGTGAACCCCTGACGTTGTCCGGACTACGAGGTCGGCCGGTTCTTCTGCATGCGTTTCAGATGCTGTGCCCCGGATGCGTCGCTCATGGAACGCCGCAGACGCAGCGCGCCTTCGATCTCTTCAAACATTCGGACCTCCAGGTCATCGGATTGCACACGGTGTTTGAACATCACGCCGCGATGACGCCGGTGTCGCTGCAAGCGTTCATCCAGGAATATCGGCTGACTTTTCCGATCGGCGTCGATGAAGCCGCCGAGGGCACGCCGATGCCGATTACCATGGCGCGATATGGGATGCAGGGAACGCCGACCAGCATTCTGATCGGGCGCGATGGCACTATCGTGCATCATGGATTCGGGCAGCAAAGCGACATGGCGCTCGGCGCGATCATTGCAGCAGAGCTTGCCGCTGGGCGCGGATGATCCCGGTGAAAGAGTCGATTTTTGAGAGGGCGGCGGCATCGGCTGACTGTTGCGCAATAATCACACTGAACTGAAATCGCGTGGCTGATGCCGTGCATGATCTGATGTGGCCACGGTTACGCCCTGATTGGGTTCTGCCCTGTGGCCTGTCGGATTTCGGTTTGGGCACGGGGGCGCAGATTGGAGATACGACATGTCGTCCATCGACTGTGCCGGGACTTCCTGCGTCGACGTTAAAGCGAACCGCATTGATAGCAGCGCATCCGTGGTCGCGGGTACGGGTGTTCGGAGCGCCGCTCGGCTGTTCGCCGTCGTGCTGGGAGGGAGCTTGCTGGCGGCCTGCGCGCAGTCCTCCGTAGTCACAAGGAATTCCGAATTCGGTGCGCCCAGTCGACAGGCGTCGCTGCCACACCGTCAAACGGCATCCTTGCTCACCCACAGGCGTATGGCGTCCGCGAAAAAGCATACCCCGTTCGCGCGGCATAACAACGGGACAAAGGTCGCCTCGCACGGAGTTGCCAGCTTCTACACGGAGGGAACAGAGACGGCGAGCGGCGAAAAATTCGATACCCATGAACTGACCGCCGCTCACCCGACGTTGCCGTTCGGCACAAAGCTGCGCGTGACCAACGTCTCGACCGGCCGCTCCGTGACAGTCCGGGTCAATGACCGCGGTCCATACGTCCCCGGGCGCGTTGTCGATGTCTCCTATTCCGCGGCTGACAAGTTGGGAATAGTCGACAAGGGTATTGCCAACGTCAAACTTGACGTCGTCCATTAGCTGATGGTCGGGCGAGCTTTTTCGCCGACGACGATTGACGGGTATCGCGAATTTAGCATCGGGCGCGCATTCGCGCGCCCCGTTGGCTGCACCCGCGAGAAGCGCGGGTGGCGTTCGTGATCAATTACCTCGGAAACCCTGCCCAAGACGGTCGATGTGCTGAACCGGCACCACAAGTGTAGCGGGTGCAATCCTGGTAAATGCCGCGACACTCGGCGAATGGTATTTGCCTCAAGGACCGGCAGTCGCGATATCGCGCACGACAGCTATTTATGCAGTGTTGACCACCGGTTTGAGCCGCCACAAAGACGAGCGCGCCGGGATCGGCATCACGCGCATTGAGCGTTCCCGTACCGAATGACAGCAGGAGTGCGAAAAGCACGGAGACGACGGCAAACGACCGCTTGCTACAATTCATGGTGCAGCCTCCTTAAGGTTGCAAAACACGGCGAGTTTGGAGTGACGCCGCAGTTCGTCATTGAAGTACAGCCTTTGCTAATCCGCAACAGCTTCCAACAGTTTTTGCCTGCGCGCCCTCGGATCAATCGGAATCCCTTTTATTCAAACCGAAGCAGATCTGGAACAAGATCACCGATGTCATGAGCTACCAAGGTGCTGTATAAGTCCCTGACCTGGGATCGGGGAAAGGAACTTACAGATCATCGTCGCTTTACGATGGCGACTAAAATCGGCGTATATTTTTGCGATCCGCAAGGCCCGTGGCAGCGCGGGTCGAACGAGAATACCAAGGGCTTGCTGAGACAGTACTTTCCGAAGGGCACCGACCTCTCGCGGAACTCGCAAACTTATCTGAACAAAATGCCTCGTCAGCTCAACGAACGACCACGCAAGACCTTGCAATTTGAAACGCCAGCAGAAAGATAACGCCTGTGTTGGGTCGACCGGTTGAGCCGGCACGCGATAACCGGACATCTTCAGAACCGGTCCACATTATCGAAGCTGCACTACACCAAGAAAACCCCGCCTTCGTCGACCGGACGCGTTGTCGATGTGTCCTATTCCGCGGCTGACGCGCTGGGAATAGTCGACAAGGGTATCGCCAACGTCAAGCTTGACGTCGTCCATTAGCTGGTGGTCATGGCCGGGATAAGACCCGGCCATGAAAAGCGCTGTCGATCAGTGCAAACCGCCCGTCACGTGGAGCGTTTCGCCGGTGATGTAGGAAGCATCGTTCGACGCGAAGAAAGCCACCGCCGCCGCGATCTCCTCGACCTTGCCGATCCGCCCGAGTGGCGTGACGGACTCGATCCATTTGCGCATGTCGCCCTCGGCCATGCCGGCGGCTACGACACCTTCGGTGGCGATCATGCCGGGATTGACGGTGTTGACGCGGATCTTGCGCGGCGCCAATTCCTTTGAAAGCACCGAGGAGATGGCGTCCACCGAGGCTTTTGTCGCGGTGTAGACGGCGGCGTTCGGCGGCGCAATCGTCGACACGCCGGAGCTGATGTTGATGATGCTTCCGCCGGCCGGATTGAAATGGCGCACGGCTTCCTGCGAAACCAGGAGAAGGCCGAGCACGTTGAGATCGAAATGCTTGTGGAAGTGTTCGGCCGTGATGCCATCCAGCGGCGCGAACTCGTAGAGGCCCGCATTGTTGACGAGGATGTCGATCGCGCCGAGCGCCTTGACGGTCTCGGCCACCACCTTTTTCACATGGTTGGCGTCGGTAAGATTGCCATGGACGGCGACGGCCTTGCCGCCCTTGCCGGTGATGGCAGCCACCACACGCTCAGCGGCTTGCTTGCTGGCGCTGTAGTTGACGGCAACGGCGGCGCCCTCCGCGGCGAGGCGGACCGCGATCTCGGCGCCGATCCCCTTTGATGCGCCGGTTACCAGCGCCACTTTGCCTTCAAGTTTCTTGGTCATCTTGCTCTCCATGATCGCGCGAAAGCGCACTTGTTCAATGGTTCAGTAATAGTGAACTATTGAATGAGTTCAAGGGCGGCGCTATATATTTGATCATGGTGCAATTTGTTCACCCGTCGCGCGAAGACATCACATTGGCCGGAGTGCTGGCGGCGCTCGCCGACCCGATGCGGCTGCGCATCGTCAAAAACCTGCTCGAACAGAACGACTGCATGTCCTGCACTGAAGCGGCACCGTGTCCCGGCATAGCCAAATCGACCCTGTCGAACCATTTTCGGATTTTACGCGAAGCCGGCTTGATCCACACATCAAAAAAAGGTGTCGAACACCGCAACGTCGTGCGCGAGGCTGATATCAACGCGCGGTTTCCAAGATTGTTGAAGACGATTTTGGGATATCCGGAGTGAGGGGGTGAACCCGTAGGATGGGTTGAGCCCTTGCGAAACCCCTCATCTTCGCAAACGACAACTGACGGGCATCGCTTCGCTGCACCCATCCTACCTACGGGCTATCTGCGACGCATGCGTACGATGTTCTCGACCATTGATCAAACCGACCGTAAACGAAGCCCATCATGATGCTGTAAGTCAGCATCATCAGGAGCGAAAACAGTGCGGGATGAACGCCCAAGCCGGCTTGCGACGCGAAAGGACCCAAGCCCAGCAACGGAAAGAAAATCAAATCCATCACCAACCATCCGAGGATGCCGGAAATGAAACCTTTCATGGCACCGCTGTTGCCGGGAATTTTCCGGTAAAGGCGGGCGAAAAGGAAACTCGCTACGGTCGACCCATTCAGATAGGAAATCAGCCACGGTACGACCGGATGCACATCGGCGCCTGTCCAGTTGATGAGCGCGAGCTGGAGGCTTCGGTAAGGTTGAAATGCTTCAAGTATTCCCAGCTGGTGTTGGGCAAACATCAGCAGGGAATGCGTGAGGCTTCCGCACAATCCTGAAACAGCGACTTTCCAAAGGGACGCCGCCATCGCCGGTAAGAGGCCCGGAATAGCCCGAAACGGGCGGCCCAAAATGCCACCGACTACCAAAGGATCCATTGTGATCATCGACTACCGTGCCGCTCGCGCAAAATGCCGTCCTCTCGGACAGCCAACCTTGAAGGCTCCTGCTACGTCCCTCGAACACCTTATCGTCACTTGTGCGCATCCATGATTGACGCAGGTCAATAATGGGGCGGCGGCGCGTGGCCTCCTATTTGAGGCGAATTGTTGGCGCTGGGGTCAAGAACTCGTAGGGCGCAGTAGCGAAGCGTATTGCGCCGACCGGTCGCGTTGGCGGCGGATTACGCCTCGAAGCGGTGAGCCTGGACAGCACGATCATAGAGGTCCATTCCGATGGCACGGGTGTGTAAAAAAAAGCCGCGAGCCATCAATTTCGCGGATGATGAAGCATCGAATAGCAAACAAAAGGCCCAAAATGGCATTTCGTGTCTTGATCGTCGGTGGCACGGGGCAGGTGGGAGCTGCGGTGGTGCGTGCGCTGGCGGCAGAGCCGTCTTGCGCTGAAGTCGTGATGGTCAATCGCAGGGCGAATGCTCTGACCGCTGATCCCCGTGTGCGGCAGGTGATCCTGGATACGGCATCGGCTCAGTTTCCGGCAGAAGTGACCAGGCTTGCGCAGAGCATGATTGCGCAGGGCGATCCTGTCTATGGGGCATCCTGTGTTGGCGTCGGCAAAGGCAGCATGAAGTGGAGCGAGGAGGAATTAAAGGCGCTCGAAATTGGCGTGGTCGGTGGCTTTGCCCGCGGTTGTCAGGCCGGGGGCATCACACGGTTTTCCCTGCTCTCGGCAGCGGGCAGCACCGCGAAAAGCAGGATTCGCTACGCGCGGGTCATGGGGTTGAAGGAAGAGACGGTTCAAGGAATTGGCTTCCAGCGCCTTGCGATTTTTCGTCCGGGAATTATCGCAGGCAATGCGCATACGCCGCGCTATGTCGCTTGGTTGGGGCGTTTGATTCCGGGACCTTTCGGCACGATTGAGCAGGACGATATCGGGCGCGCCTTTGTCGCTGAATTCATCAGCAGCTCGGTCCCAAACGGGGTTGTGCATCTCGAAAATGGGGCGATGAGACAGAGGTCTCGTGCGTTTAAATAGCCTGTAACGGACTTGCTAATTGCTGCCATCGGCCGCGAGGCGCAGGAATTGCCGTTTCATCGCATTGACCCTGGCGACATAGGCCGAGACGAGGTGATCGCCGCAGCGTTCGCCGGCCATCATCTGAAAGTGGCGGCGTGCGAAAGCCGTGGCGGGACCCGCGCCGCAGAGATGGATGAAGGCGGCGAGATCCTGCTTCTGCTGCGGGTTGGCCGCCACATCGCCGGTGCGTGCGAGAACGGCGGTGACATTGCGGTCGAGATATACGGATGCGAGCTCGACGGCATGGCTTGGGATTGCGCGAATGTAGGGGCCGAATCCGCAGCCTGTGTCCGTGACCGCGTTGGCTCGGATACAGAACCGCGCCACCTCGGCGTAGGCCGGATCGGTCATCTGGAAGAGGCCGACGGCGCTGGAGGCGGGCTGGTAGATCGAGAAAGGATTGAAGCTAAATCGCCAGCGCCAATAGGTGCGCTCCACCGGATTGCCTGAACTCTCGCCCTGCGCCAGCGCGGCCAACAGTTCGGGCGTGATCGTGCTGGTCGAATAGGTGCGGAACAGCGGCCCGTATTGCCGCCACGTCTCGGCCGGTTCCTTGTCGAGCCCGTGGCCGACAAAGAAGAACAACTCTGTCGGCTTGTGGATCACATGATAGATGAGGTTGGTCAGCGTGAAGGTCGCAATCAGGATCGCGACGACGCCTGCGATCCGAGCTATCAGCGGCGCTTTCGCAAGCTTCCGTCGCGCCCACCGTGCGCCCCGCCGCCAGCGGCGAAGGCGAAGAACGAAGCTCTTGCTTTTTCTCGACATGCGTTTTTGGGAGAGGAGGACTGGCAGTGCGTGTAGCCGTAGGATGGGTTGATCGGTCGCGAAACCCATCACATCAGGAGCCGAAATTGATGGGTATCGCTTCGCTCTAGCCATCCTACGCGCTACGAACTATAGGTACGAATTGGAATTCCCGAGACCACAATTTTGTTTCCAGCATTGGCAACGCCCGCGTCGGTCAAGGCTATCCTGAACGCCTCATACATCGCCAAAGGATATTGCGACGGTCCAATGATCAAGCGATCAAAGATATTCGCCAAATCGAGGTCAGTAAGAGTTGATGAAACCTGCCCATTTAGCGGGATTTTATAGACAAGTTGTGGAACACCAGCCACCACGGCGGTCATCGGTCGCATAAGGTCAGATGGCAGCCTATTTGGAGAGTAGATTGCCCTCCACTCGCGTTCTTCCTGAAATCCCTCATGTTTAAGACAAGTCACTCCGGCTAAGAGCATCGTGAATACGTAATTTACGATCACTTGCCGATCAACGCTTTTCAAGAAATCGATGTTTGCTTCGATATTCTTGGTGACATCGACGGCGATCGTTTTGTGAACCTCGGCCTCGGTCAAGTACGCAACTGGACTAAACATAATGCTAAGCGCTTGGGCACTGCCAGAAGCGAACGGCACTCTAACCATCAGTCCAACACGCGCGGTGCCGTTACCAAATGCTCGCCACATCGACAGTCTTCCATGGGCATCTTCTGTCGAGAGGTGTTCGGATATCGAAGCAATGTAGGTGCTGTTCCGAATATCATTCCACCAACTGTCGAAATGCCCGATCGCTTCTTTGGCAGCGCCCGGAGCGCACTTATCAAGGACGGACGTGAACGATTCCCTATTTGCTTCAACCGAAAAGAACCTAGAAAGAATATCGTGTCCGTGCTGAACCTCCCGATAATCCGACATACACGTCGCGTTCCGTAGCCAAAGGCTTTTCAACTCAATGATTTTAAGTGCATTTTCTGCGGACGTGTAATGTACAAAACGAGCCGCATCACCACTTTCACCGTAATGCGCTTCTATCTGCTTGCTGGCGTGTGGCGTGAAAATGGGCCCAATCTTCCTTGCCAACTCCAGTTGCTCCGTCGGGGCGGCACTAAACGGCGTGGTCATAATTGCTTATGTCCTTTGTCCATACCATTAGGTTCGTAGAATGTTATAATGCGCCGCATTTCTCCGACGGCACGCTAAGTCATTCGGCTGGCAAGCTGCGCCAATCGACGCAAATCCGAGCACGGTGTCGATCCGTTTTAACAATTGGAAAAGGCCGCTGTTTGCAGCGGCCTTTTCTTTTTCTCTTATGTTAGCTAGTCGATCACGAACACCCCGTCGTCGACCCACACGTATCGCACTTCATGCAGGTGCCATTTCTCACCAGCGTAAAATTCCCGCACTCGCCGCACATCTCGCCTTCGTAGCCCTTGGCTTTCGCTTCGGCGCGGCGCTCGGCTTTTGAGGGGGCGGCCGCTGCGGCGGTGCCGGATTTGCTCCACTGCAGGGCTTCCAGCTTTTCCGTCGGCGACAGATCGTGCTGGGATTCCTGCTTGAGCGCGACGGCGCCTTCGACGGCGTCGGAGGCGCGCGCGGATGCGCCGTGCGAGGCCATCGAGGTGACATTGCCTGTGCCACGAGACTCGGGCTGCGGCTCGCTGCTGCGCATGACGACGAGATTGTCGGTGCGCGAACGGGTCAGGCCCTTCGACAGATACTTGTTGTTGGGCTGCTCCGGCGCGCGGCCTTCCTCGACGCCCTTGCCCATGGCGTCGAAGTTGGATTCGCTAGGGTCCACGTGAGCCAGATCAAAGCGGCCCATGTAGCTGACCGCGAGTTCGCGGAACACATAGTCGAGGATCGAGGTCGCATACTTGATCGAGTCGTTGCCCTGCACCGGACCCGCCGGCTCAAACCGGGTGAAGGTGAAGGCGTCGACATATTCCTCCAGCGGCACGCCGTATTGCAGGCCGAGCGAGACGGCGATGGCGAAGTTGTTGATGAAGGAGCGCAACGCCGCACCTTCCTTGTGCATGTCGATGAAGATCTCGCCGATCCGGCCGTCGTCATATTCGCCGGTGCGCAGATAAACCTTGTGCCCGCCGACCACGGCCTTTTGGGTGTAGCCCTTGCGGCGATCCGGCATCTTCTCGCGCTCGCGCATCACCACGATGCGCTCGACCAGACGCTCCACGACCTTCTCCGAAAGCTGCGCGGTACGCGCGGCCATCGGCTTATCATAGAACGCCTCGACCGCATCCTCTTCCTCGTCGTCGTCGCTGATCAGTTGCGAGTTCAGCGGCTGCGACAGCTTCGAGCCATCGCGATAAAGCGCGTTGGCCTTCAGCGCGAGCTTCCAGGAGAGCAGATAGGCGGATTTGCAATCCTCCACCGTGGCGTCGTTCGGCATGTTGATGGTCTTGCTGATCGCGCCAGAGATGAACGGCTGCGACGCCGCCATCATGCGGATGTGGCTTTCCACCGAGAGGTAGCGCTTGCCGACCTTGCCGCAGGGGTTGGCGCAATCGAACACGCTGTAGTGCTCGGCTTTCAGGTGCGGCGCACCTTCCACCGTCATCGCGCCACAGATGTGCACGTTGGCGGCCTCGATCTCGCGCTTGGAGAAACCGAGCGCGGTGAGCAGGTCGAAATTCGGCGCCGCGATGGCTTCCGGCTCGAGCTTGAGCGTATCGCGCAGGAAGTCTTCGCCAAAAGTCCACTTGTTGAAGGCGAACTTGATGTCGAACGCGGTCGGAAGTGCGGCTTCCGCCTTGGCCAGGGCTTCGTCGGTAAAGCCCTTGGCCTTCAGCGTGGAGACGTTGATCGCCGGCGCATTGGAGAGCGAGCCATGGCCGACGGCATAGGCCTCGATCTCAGCAATGTCGCTTTCGCGGTAGCCGAGCGCGCGCAGCGCTTCGGGCACGGCGCGGTTGATGATCTTCCAATAGCCGCCGCCGGCGAGCTTCTTGAATTTGACCAGCGCGAAATCCGGCTCGATGCCGGTGGTGTCGCAATCCATCACGAGGCCAATGGTACCAGTCGGCGCCACCACGGTGGTCTGCGCATTGCGGTAGCCATGGAGTTCGCCGAGTTCGAGCGCCAGATCCCAGGCGGCCTTGGCGTGCTCGACGATGTCGGTCTGCGTCACGCTGGCATAATCTAGCGGCACCGGATTGACCGCCAATGCCTCATAGCCGCGGCTTTCGCCATGCGCGGCACGGCGGTGGTTGCGGATCACCCGCAGCATGTGCGCGGCGTTCTTCTTGTAGCCGGGGAAGGGGCCCAATTCCTTGGCCATCTCCGCCGAAGTGGCATAGCTGATGCCGGTCATCACGGCGCTCAGCGCGCCGCACAGCGCCCGACCTTCCTTACTGTCGTAGGAAAGACCCATGGTCATCAAGAGGCCGCCGATATTGGCGAAGCCGAGGCCCAGCGTGCGGAATTCGTAGGACAGTTCGGCGATCGCCTTCGAGGGGAACTGCGCCATCATCACGGAGATTTCGAGCACGATGGTCCACAGCCGACACAGATGCTCATAGGCACTGACGTCGAACTGCTTGGTCGTGGTGTTGTAGAAGGTGATCAGGTTGGCGGACGCCAGATTGCAGGCGGTGTCGTCCAGGAACATGTATTCCGAGCACGGATTGGAGGCGCGGATCTCGCCGGACGCCTTGCAGGTGTGCCAGTCGTTCATGGTGGTGTTGAAGTGCAGGCCGGGATCGGCCGAGGCCCAGGCGGCGTGGCCGATTTTCTCCCAGAGGTCGCGCGCCTTCAGCGTCTTGGTGATCTTCTTGTTGGTGCGGCCGATCAGGTTCCAGTCGCCGTCGGTTTCCACCGCGCGCAGGAAGTCGTCCTTCAGCGAGACTGAATTGTTGGAGTTCTGGCCGGAGACCGTGAGGTAGGCTTCGGAATCCCAGTCAGTGTCGTAGATCGGAAAATCGATCTCCTTGTAGCCTTGCTTGGCGAACTGGATGACGCGCTTGATCATGCCGTCGGCGACCATGGCGCGGCGGGCAAGCTTGATTTCGCGGCGGAGTGCCGGGTTCTTCTCGGGATCGAAGCAGTCGTCGCCAGAACCTTCGCAGTTGACGCAGGCTTTCAGCACCGCCTTGAGGTGACGCTGGTTGAGCTTGGAGCCGGTCACGAGCGCCGCGACCTTCTGCTCTTCCTTCACCTTCCAGTCGATATAGGTCTCGATATCCGGATGGTCGGCATCGACCACGACCATCTTGGCCGCACGGCGCGTGGTGCCGCCGGATTTGATCGCGCCCGCGGCGCGGTCGCCGATCTTGAGGAAGCTCATCAAGCCGGACGAGCGTCCGCCGCCAGAGAGCCGTTCGCCTTCGCCGCGCAGCCGCGAGAAATTCGAGCCGGTGCCGGAGCCGTATTTGAACAGACGCGCTTCACGCACCCACAGGTCCATGATGCCGCCCTCGTTGACGAGGTCGTCCTCGATGCCCTGGATGAAACAGGCGTGCGGTTGCGGATGTTCGTAGGAGGATTTCGATTTGGTCAGCTTGCCGGTCTTCCAGTCCACATAATAGTGGCCCTGGCCCGGTCCATCGACGCCGTAGGCCCAATGAAGTCCGGTGTTGAACCATTGCGGCGAATTCGGCGCCACCATCTGCTTGGCCAGCATGTAGCGCAGTTCGTCATAGAAGGCGCTGGCGTCTTCCTCGGAGGAGAAGTAGCTGCCCTTCCAGCCCCAATAGGTCCAGCAGCCGGCGAGGCGATCGAACACCTGCTTGGCGGAGAGTTCGCTGACATAGCGCTCGGACTCCGGCAGGTCGGCGAGGGCAGCGGCATCCGGCACCGAGCGCCACAGCCAGGACGGCACGGTTTCTTCCTCGACCTTCTTCAGGCGCGCGGCGACGCCGGCTTTACGGAAATACTTCTGGGCCAGCACGTCGGAGGCGACCTGCGACCAGAATTCCGGCACCTCGACATTTTCCAGCCGAAACACCACCGAGCCATCGGGATTGCGGATCTCAGATGTCGTTAATCTGAAATCAATTCCTGCGTAGGGTGACTGGCCGTGAGTTGTGTTGCGCCGTTCGATTCGCATTGGTCTTGCCCCGTTCTTTTGACCGGACCGCTGCCCCGCGGCGCCGGATGTTGTCCTTGAGCGAACCTCCGGACCGAAGTTGAAGACAACTTTGGCCTGGATATTCGCAAGCTCTACCGGTTGACCCGGCCCTGTTTCTCTGGCCGCAAGACCGATGCGAGCACTTGCCTGCACTTCGGTTTGCCGCCGCATGGCCTGATGGAACGCCCCGTTCCGGTCAGTCCATTCCCTTCATGCTGCTGCCGCTTCGCACCGGCATGAAGTCGATCAACGCCACTAACCCTGAGCCGTTTCGGCTCGTTTTTTTGTTTCGAAATCCCCGGAATTTCGGGACAAAAAAGCCGCACCCGCAGCCTCAACCGGCAGGCGGAGTGGTCATTCTTGGAACCCTTCAGGGAGCGACCGGCGGGACCCAAACACACTCGCGCCGAACAGGATCGAAGCTAGGACGACTCCATCGCGCCCGTCAAGGATTAGTACGAGTTCCTGAATCAAATACTAAATATGGTGGAAAACGGAGGATAACAGGGGGTAGTCCGCGCCTGTGCTATGGCCAAGTATCAGTGAAGTCCCTAAGGGATTCCCAAGCGAAAAAAAGTGATTAGGGAACCCCATGGCGCGCTTCGCCCCGCTGTTCACAGGGCAACTATTTATTGTGGGCGAGGCCTTGCCTCGGCAGAACTCACGTGAAGCTACGGGGAAGTATTGGCGCGCCGGATTGGCGTTCGCGATGACGCCGCGAATTGCACGCGCGAATCTCTCAATCCGCTCGAAGCGAATGTCAGAACCGGGACACTCGGCTGGCATGTCCTCCGGCCGATGGTCTGCCGCCGGGAAAAACGGCAAGGTGCCGCTACTCACACCGGTTCCGACCTCCCATGACAGTGCAAAACCAGACGGGCGCCAAGACGCGCATCGCGCCCGCGGGCCTGATGTTCCTCGCCATCACCTCGATCGGTTGGGGTTTCAACTGGCCCGTCACCAAGCACCTCGTAAGCGTGGTGCCGCCGCTGACGCTGCGCGGCACCACCGGCGTAATCGGCGCCACCCTGCTGGCGCTGCTTGCGATATCGCGCGGCGAAAATCTGCGGGTCGCCCGCGAACTGTGGCCACGGCTGGTGCTGGCCGCGATTCTCAACGTCGGCGGCTGGATGGTGTTGATGGGATTTGCGCTGCTCTGGCTTCCGGCCAGCGAGGCATCGCTGATCGCCTATACCATGCCGGTATGGGCCTCCATCCTGGCGTGGCCCATTCTCGGCGAACGGCCGAATCTGCTGCGGGTGATCTCCCTGGTGATGGCATTCCTTGGCCTCAGCGCCATCCTGGGCGGCAACGGTTTTGCGGCGAGTCTGGCAAAATTGCCGGGCATGATCATGGCGCTCGTCGGCGCGATCGGTTTTGCGGTCGGCACGGTGCTGGCCAAGAAGCTGCCGCTGGGCTTGCCGCCGGTGTCGGCTGCGGCCTGGCAGATCGGGGTCGGCTGCCTGCCGGTGGCGATCGCGGGCTTCCTGATCGAGAACGCCCATCTGGCTGGTCTCTCCCAGCTCGACTGGATGCTGCTGGCCTATTCGACCGTGATCCAGTTCTGCGTCGCTTATGTCTGCTGGTTCGCCGCGCTGGCGCGCCTGCCGGCTTCGGTGGCCGCGATCGGCACCATGGCGGTGCCTGTCATCGGAGTGTTGGCGTCGGCACTGGCTCTGCACGAAACGCTCGGCGTCGGCCAGATCTCGGCCCTCGTCTTTACGCTGGCCGGCGTCGCGCTGGCGACACGATCGTGATGACCGGCGCGTGATCTATCAAAAGGTCTTCAAAAGGGCGGCGCACCGGAATACGCCGCGCTTGCTATCCCTGATCTCGCAGGCCGTTACGGGCAGGGGTGCCGCTGGCCGTCGTAGCCCAGATAGGTTCCCGACCGCTGGTCGTAGGATTTATAGATCTGCATGCAATAGCCGACGGCATCGCCGCCTGGATCCGGGACAACCGGGACTGCGCCGCCTTCGTAATATCCGTTATCGTAAAAACCCATGGCACCGACCACCGAGCCCGAGATGAATGTGCCGCGATAGCCTGCATTATCGCTGCTGAAACGCGCTGTCGGCGCGCCGGCGCTGGATCCGCGCGCGCGACCACGGTGGTGGTAGCTTTTGCCAGCATGGAGCTCGCCTCCGGCATGGACCGTGGCGCTGTTGCCTTTGCCTCCACCATGGGGGTCAGCCCTGCTCGCGGCCGGCTCCGCCATCGGCAGAACTAAAGCAGCGCAGGTGCTCAAAATTTTAAAGCCATTCATTTTCGGCTCCATCCCAAGGGCACGTCTGGCCCTCGGGGAGGGCGATGTCGCAGGTCGTTACGGGCAGGGGTGCCGCTGGCCATCGTAGCCCAGATAGGTTCCCGACTGCGGGTCGTAGGACTTATAGGTCTGCATGCAGTAGGCGACGGAATCATCGCCCCCGACCGGACCTGGGGCCACCGCAACGGGACCGCCGTCATAGCCGTCATCGTAATAGCCCGGCCCGCCATAATAGCCCGGTCCGCCGCCATAATAGCCAGGTCCGCCATAATAGGCGCCTGACGCCAGCGCGCCGCCGACCACAGCACCGGCGATGAGGCCGGGAACGACGCTGCCACCGCCGCGATAACCGTAACCGCCGCCGCGATAACCACCCCCACTAAAACGTGCGCCCGGCGCGCCGCCGCGGAATCCAGCGCCACCGGCGTGCATGCCGCCGGCATGGAAGCCGCCAGCGCGGGCACCGCCGCCTCTACCGCCATGGTTTTGGGCGAAACTCGCGGCTGGTGCCGTGGCCAGAACAAGCGCCACTACCGCAGAGGTACTCAAGACTTTCAAACCAATCATTTGTCGGCTCCATTTAATGGGACACATCAATGGCCGGACAGGCCGGATGTTCCCGAAACCAGCCCTCTATCGTGGGGCGGACAGGAGGCTGTTTGACGCAGGTTGGATGCGGGATGAACGGATTGCGACGATTCCACGGCTTTGGTGAGGGAGGTGCGCGTCCACGGCCGAACGGGCTCGTGTAGGGGACTTAACTGGACAATTCGACCCGCCGATGGCATCAGGACGTCACGCGCTTCTCGAACCGGCCAGACCTCATGAAACAGTTTTTTCTCAAAGTCTTCACGTGGTGGAACGGCCAGACCTTCGGCACCCAACTCTGGACATGGCGGTTCGGCGAACTGGTCGGCGAGGACGAACAGGGCAATCGCTATTTCCGCACCAAGGGGCGCAAGATCGACCCGTCGCTGGGTTTCGAGCGGCGCTGGGTGGTCTACAACGGCTACGCCGAGGCCACCCGCGTTCCGCCGTCCTGGCATGGCTGGCTGCATCACACCGTCGACGTCGCGCCGACCGAGGAGACCTATACGCCGCGCGAATGGGAAAAGCCGCATGTGCCGAACATGACGGGGACACCCGCCGCCTACCGGCCGCCCGGCTCGACGCTGGCAAGCGGCCGCCGTCCCAAGGCCACCGGCGATTACCAGCCGTGGACGCCGGGCAGTCACTGAGTTTCAACCCGCGCATTTCGGAACGACGAAGGACGGAGTCATCCCACGCCTGTGAACAACGGGAACAGCGGGGATATCTTCCAACGCGTTCTTGAGTTCGACCGGCGGCGATGGCTCAATCTCACCATCTTATGGAGGTGGGAAACCATCGCGTCGGTTCGGGCAACAGTTCGCGACTGCCCCGATTTGCAGCGGCTGCCGAGTAGGATACGGCTGGGAGATAGGCCCCCGGCGCAGATATCCTGAAATCGCCCGTCAATGTGGAGCTGCCGTAAGACAGGAAAGGCCGTCTGGGAAACCAGGCGGCCTTTTTCTTTGCTGTCAGATTTCTTTGCTGTCAGAGCGTTTTCGAGCGAGTGGACACCGGTTCGCGTGAAGAAAACGCGTCAAAACAAAAATTAGAGCCCGGTTCTGATTCAATCAGAACCGATAAGGTCTCGTCCGTCGAAGACTGCGCAGCGTTACTCCGCGGCAAAGGAAATCGTCGACCGATCATAGTCGCCGGCGCCCATCGCGTTGTCGGCGAAAATCTTGTGCTCCGCGATCCAGTCGAATGATTCCTCGAATACCTCCTTGGTATAGGTTTCGAATACAATTCTTTCTCCCGGGCCCCAGCGCCGCGTATCCATGATGGCGTGGAAGCGGTCGGGGAATTCATTCCTGTAGTAGTGCGTGTAACGTTCGGGGCGCAGATCGAGATCGCGTTGCGCCGAGCGTAGCGCGCGGAAGTAGCGGCGCATGTCTTCCGGGTCCGGGGAGCCCTTGATCATCGCCGCGATCATGAATGTCGTATCGATGATTTTGCGGAAGCCGAGTTGTTCGGCGAGATAATAGGGGCCGTTGAAAAGCGCCGCCGCCGGGCTCTTGCCGTCGATGAAGCGTTCCATGCGGCTGAACAGCATGCCGTCTTCGAACAGCAGGTTGATCTCGCCTGGCGGGATGTACTGTTCCAGTGCCTGGATGGTCGAATAGTGGCTGCCGGACTGAAAGCCGACCGAGATCGGCACCCCTGCGAGATCGGCCGGTGTCCGCACTTTCGAATCGGCTGGAACGAAAATCCCTGACGGCGCTACCGAGTACAGGTCCGAATAGAGTTTGGTATGGCCGCTCGATGCTGCAACGTTCACGGTCCAGTGGCAGGCGCAGCTCACATTGGCCTCACGGCCCTGTTCGATGCTCTGGAAGGCGCCCCGGCCGCCCTTGTTGTGGTGCTGGCCTTCCGTCGAACGGATCAGTTCACGAAATTCGTAATCCAGGCCCTGATCGCGAAAATAGCCTTTCTCTTCCGCGATCCATTCCTGAAGCCGGAAATGCGGTTCGACGATGAACTGGGCCATGCGATCCTCCGCTCTGGCGATTGTCGTTGACGAGAAGCCTATCCCCCGGCGATGACTTTCGCCATGCCGGAACGGGAATGATAGATATGGATCAGAAAGCATATTCGGAATTGAACCTGCGCGAATTGCGCGTTCTCGATGCGTTGCTTCACCAGCGAAGCATCACCCGGACCGCACAGTCGATGGAGACGAGCCAGCCGGCCATCAGCAAGGTGCTGCGGCGCTTGCGCGCGCAGTTTTCGGATCCGCTGTTCGTGCGCAACGGTCAGGCGATGCAGCCGACCGCCAGGGCGCTCGACATCGCCGATCGCTTGCGTGTTTTGCTCGCTGCCGCCGATGGCCTGCGGTCCGAGGTTACGCCGTTCGATCCTGCAAGCTCGGATCGCCTGTTCAGCCTGCTTCTGACGGATGTCGGCATGATCAGGTTCCTGCCGCCTTTGATAGCGCGCATGGCAGTTGTCGCACCCAAGATCAGCGTGCGCGCAGTGCCGTTGGACGCGCGGCAATTCGAATACCGGCTCGAGACCGGAGAGGCGGATCTGGCGTTTGGCGCGTTTCCGAAAGCCGCGCGCCATCTGCGGCGGCAACGCCTGTATTTCGACGGCTATTCCAGCGTGTTACGCAAGCGTCATCCGCGGGCGTCGAAATCGCAGTCGCGGTCGGGCTTTCTCGCCGAGCGTCACATTCTGGTGACGGGATCGGAGACCGGGCATGCCGCGCATCGTACGGCGCAGCACGTGCTGTCTTCCGCCATCGCGCCTGCGAACGTCATGTTGCGCGTGCCGAGCTTCATCGCCGGCGCCATCGTTGCCGCGGAGACCGACGGCATTGCAACCTTGCCTGTCAATCTGGCGCAACGTCTTGCTGGCCCGCTCGGCCTTGTTGCGTTCGAACCCCCGATCGCACTGCCGCGCATCGAGATCGCCCAGTTCTGGCACGAGCGTTATCACCGCGACGCCGGCCACAAATGGCTGAGGAATGTTACGTTCGAACTGTTCGCCGGTTCGGGCCGGTAACCTTCGCGGTTTTATCATCATTGCGTGCCGGAGAAGCGCCTGTGCACGGCGTCACACCATCCGTTCCGCGGCGCGGCGGTTTGCCTCGCTGCGGCGCTGCTGTCCGGGCGCATTTCTTTCTTTCAGCCGCGCGAGAATCTTCCGGCGGCGCGGTGTCGGGCGAGCCGGCGTTGAACGGAGGCGCCGGATTGTATTCGAGCCGCAACTGGATCGCCTCGGCGGTCTGCCGGTCGAGCAGGATCGACACCAGCGTCAGCGCAAAATCGATGCCGGCGGTGACGCCGCCGCCGGTGACGCGGTTGCGGTCGACACATACCCGTGTCTTGGTCGGCATCGCTCCGTACAGCGACAGAAATTCCATCGCCGTCCAGTGTGTGGCCGCGCGGTACCCTTTCAGCAGGCCGGCCGCGCCCAGCACCAGCGAACCCGTGCACACCGAGGTGACGTATTTCGCACCCGCCGCCTGCCGGCGCAGGAATTCCAGCATCTCCGCGTCATTGATCATGTCATCGGTGCCGGCGCCGCCGGGGACGCAGATCACGTCGAGCTGCGGACAATCCGCAAAGCTGACGGTCGGCGTCAGCGTCAGCACGGAATCGCTCGGCACCGGCTCGATCCGTTTCCAGATCAGATGCACCTGGGCCTCGGGCATACTCGCAAACACTTGCAGCGGCCCGGTCAGATCGAGCTGGGTCACTCTTGGAAACACGAGAAGTCCGATCTGGAGCGAGGCCGACATGAGGAAAGCCTTTCAAAGTTTTGCGATGCGCGGGCAAATGCTCCGCTCGTCATCGCCGGGCTTGACCCGGCAATCCATCCTCTTCGCGACACGGTCTCGAAGATTGATGGCTGCCCGGATCAGGTCCGGGCATGACCGCCGAAGCCTGCTTGACCTTGATATCCTGCCGTGATTGGTTAATGTCGTAAATGCCATATTTCCCTCGTTTCAGGACATGGCCAGATCATGATCGGCGTGCTCGTATTTCCCGATTTCCAACTGCTGGACGCCGCCGGTCCGATTTCGGTTTTCGAGATCGCCTCCCGCTTTGCCGGTGCGGCCGCGTCGACCGAACCCGCCCCGTCGATCAGGGTTTTGGCGGCGACGCCGGGTCCGGTGCGCAGCTCTTCAGGTGTCGAGATATTGGCGCGCGGCCTTAAGCCGTCGGGCGCGATCAGAACCTTGATCGTCGCTGGCGGCGAGGGGGTGCGCACGGCCGCGCGATGCGACAAGACGCTGGCCTTCGTGAAGGCTATGGCTCGACGCGGTGTCCGCATCGCTAGCGTGTGCTCGGGTGCCTACATCCTCGCTGAGGCCGGCCTGCTCGATGGTCGCCGCGCCACCACGCATTGGCGGCGCACCCGGCATTTCCTGTCCGCCTATCCCAAGGTGAAACTGGAGCCCGACCGGATTTTTGTCCGCGATGGCGAGATATGGAGTTCGGCGGGGATCAGCGCCGGTATCGATCTGGCGCTGGCGCTGGTGGCGGAGGATTTCGGCGACGAGATCGCGCAGGAGACCGCGCGCCAGCTCGTGCTTTACCATCGCCGCAGCGGTGGCCAGTCGCAATTTTCGTCGTTGCTTGAATTGAAGGCACCCACCGGCCGCTTCGGACCGCTGCTCAGTTGGGCGCGCGAGCATCTCGAGGCGCCGCTGACGGTCGAGGATTTGGCCGAACAGGCCGGCATGAGTTCGCGGCATTTCACGCGGGCGTTCATGGCAGAGACCGGCACCACGCCGTCTAAGGCCGTCGAACGCCTGCGGATCGAGGTGGCGCGTCAGCGGGTGCAATCTTCTAGCGAGGCGATCGAGCGCGTCGCGCTGCTCACCGGTTTTCGCGATCCGGAACGGATGCGCCGCGCCTTCATTCGAGCCTTTGGTCAGCCCCCGCAATCGCTGCGTCGCGCGGCGCGGGCGGGTTAGTCTGTCTGTAAAAGCCCGAGCCTGCGCCCCAGCCATTTTGTCGTCGGTGCCTGGATCAGGATCGTCATCAAAATAGCGACGAACGTGATCGAGGCGATCATCGGCGCGCCGGGCACCTTGACCGCCATTAACAAGCCGGCCAGTGCCGCCGGAATGACGCCGGTCTCCCGCGTCCAGCACATGAAAAGCATCTCGGCAAGACTCCAGTGTGCGCGGCGATCCGGCAGCGCGCAAAGGAAAACCGTCACCGGCCGTGCGAGCAGCATCAAGATGGCGACCACAGCTATGCCACCGATGGCATATTGGCCGATCAAGGTGAAATCGACCTGGGCGCCCAGCAGAATGAAAATGAACAGGCGCATGATGAACGCGGTGGTCAGAATAAATTCGTCGAGTTTTTGCGCTTCGCCGGCCTCCATCGCGAAACCAAACGCCTCCTTGTTGCCGAGCATGATGCCGAACACAAAGACCGCCATGAAGCCGCTGGCTTGCAGATCGGCGGCCGCGAAATAGGCGCCGATGACCGCTGCCAGCGTCACGACCGGCGCGTATTCGGTGAGGAAGGCCCATTTCTCGTGGGCGATCAGCAGCGCGGCCAGGTATCCGAATACAACGCCGGCGACAATACCGATCGCCGATTGCCTGAGCAGATTGAACACTGAGCCCATCATGGAGAACTCGCCGCTTCCCATCGCCACCGCCAGCACACTGAAGGTGACGACCGCTGCCATGGCGTCATTGAATGCGGACTCGCTCATGACGGTTTGCGCGACGCGATCGCGAATCCGGATTTGCCGAAAGATCGGAACCAGCGTCGCCGGATCGGTCGAGGCTATCGTGGCGCCGAGCAGCAGCGCCGTGGTTAAGGGTATGCCGAGGATGTAATGAGCGGCAAACCCGGTGATCCCGGCGGTAATCATCACACCGACGGTGGCGATGATCAGGATGGTGATCCAGACCTGCTTTAGCACCTTGAATCGCAACGTGGCGCCACCATCGAACAGAATGTAGCTGGCGCCGAACAGCAGGATGATCTGGTTAAGCGCTGAATCGGCGCCGATGTTGATCAGCCCCAGCGCCCGCGGGCCAATGACGATGCCCGCGATCAGGAACAGAGCGACGTCCGGAAATCCTGATCTTTTGCGCCAGCAGGGCCGTGACGGTGCCGATAGCCAGAATGAGACCGCATGAGAGCAGCGTATGCCTGGCAATCTCGATAGAGGCCGACGTTTCCAATTTGCTTTCTCCCGGCGACGCAAAGGGTGGGCGCGCGATGTTCGCGGATTATGACCCACTTCGCGCTCAAACGGCTTGGGTCATGACCTTCGCGTCATCGGTTCCGGCGAAGATGCGACTTTCTGCGCGCCCAACCTCCGAACGATCGGCTTGAGCAGCAGCGGCGTCAGGTAAACCGGAAACTGGCTGAGCGCGAAATACAGCCATGTCGTCCCCGGCAGCACGCCACTC
The DNA here is from genome assembly GCA_963811915.1 of uncultured Alphaproteobacteria bacterium. Lineage (GTDB taxonomy): Bacteria > Pseudomonadota > Alphaproteobacteria > Rhizobiales > Xanthobacteraceae > Bradyrhizobium. The sequence goes on along the minus strand of CAWETC010000013.1, from coordinate 48,923 downwards.
GTTGCCGCCAGCATCAGTCCCATGTTGCGTTGTGAAACCATCAAACCGAGTGCGAATGCGCGTTCGTGACCGCACTTGCGGAAAATCAGCACGGTGACGCCGAGCAGCGCGAAAAACACAGCGAAGGCGAGCACCGTCACTTCAATTACCCAGATTGGATTGGCCCAAAAGCTGCCGGCCACGGTGCCCATCACGGCGCTGACAAAGACGAACAGGGTGATGATATTGATCCCGTCGATGACGCCCTTTTGCCGTTCGATGGCGGGTGCGCCGACGGTCCAGCGTATTACCGCCGCAATGAACAACGAGCCGGCCACGATCGCGAACAGCTTCAGACCGAGCCCCAGCGGCGAGAGCGTCAGCGCGGCGCCGAAGAAGGCGTAGGCAAACAGCGGGGCCGAAATCGGAATCAGCGAGATGCCGGTGACCAGCGTGATGAGCACCAGGGTTGAATCCAGTCCCATCAGGGCCGCCAGTGCCGGGGCGGCCATCATCGGCGCCGCCACCGCCTGCAGCATCAACGCCAGGAACAGATCCGGCGAATGCACATCTAGACCGGTCGCTCGCGAGGCAACGCCCGCTATCAAGGGCACGCCGAACGTGGTCCACACCGTGGCCGCGAAAACAATTCCCGGCCGTCGCAACTGCGCCCGCAGTGCGGTGACATCGACGCGCATGAAGGAGATGCAGAGCAGCAGAAAGATCGCTTCTGTGACGAACGGTCTGAGCAGTTCGCCAACCGGCGGCAGCGCGACGCCGATGAACACCAGCGCGGCGACCGCCCGGGTGCCTTGAGCGCCGAGCCAGCGCAGCGCCTGCACCGGAACGGCTCCAGTCTTTTGTAAAATGGGGGACATCTGGCTTTCGAAGGAGAGACGCGCGGCGGAAGGATTGGAAGGGCGGAACGCAACGATGTGGTAGTCCCCGCACGGTATAAAGTAACTTCTCGTTACGGTCTATTTCCGTCGCGGACTAATTCAGCGCCTTCAACCACACGCCGATGTCGCCGGCCGCGACATTGGCCTGTTGCAACAGCTTGCCCATGGTGAAGAAGCCGTGGAATTGCCCGGGAAATGTTCGGTAAGTCACGGCGACGCCGGCTTCCTTCAACCGTCTGGCATATTCGTCGCCCTCGTCGCGCAGCGGATCGGCGCCGGCGGTCAAGACATAGGCCGGCGGCAATCCGGCGAATGTCGTGGCGCGGGCCGGCGAGGCCCGCCAATCGCCGATGTCGGATATGCCGTTCAGATAGTGATCGCGAAACCAGCGGATGACCGAATGCGTGAGAAGTAGGCTGGTCTCAGGCTCGCGGTGCGAGGGATGGGTCATCGCAAAATCCGTCGCCGGATAGATCAGAACCTGACCCGTGATCGCCGGACCATTGCCGTCGCGGGCCGATATCGCGACCACTGCGGCAAGATTGCCGCCGGCGCTGTCGCCGCCAACCACGAGCCGCGATGCGTCGATGCCGAGTTCCTTCGCGTGGCCGGCGATCCATGTCGTCGCGGCGATGGCGTCATCCACGGCGGCCGGGAATTTATGCTCGGGCGCCAGGCGATAATCGACGGAGATAACGATGAGCTGACCTTCGTCGGCCAGCTTGCGGCACACCACATCGTGGGTATCGAGATCGCCGATCACCCAGCCGCCGCCATGGAAAAACACCAGGCCGGGCGCGAGACCGCCGGCGTTGCGGAGTTTCAACGGCGTGTAGATCCGCGCAGGGATCGCCGCACTGGGCGAGGGGATCGCAATCGGCTGCACCGATTTGAGTTCGGGCGGTTCGGGGTTGGTGATGAGACGGGCCTGCAAATAATATTCGCGGGCCTCGGCAGGTGACAACGTTTCGTAAGCGGGGCGGCCGGCCTCCTGAAAGGCCTTGAACACGAAGGCCGCATCGGGATCGAGGGTGACGGGCATGATGAGAGGTCCTGTTGATGTCGGAACTGTCATTCCGGGGCGGCAACGACGTTAACCAGCGGTTCGTCCGCCATCGACAGTGTAGGCGGAGCCCGAGACATAGCTGGCTTCATCGGAAGCGAGGAACGCGACGATGGACGCGACTTCCGAAGCCTGTCCGAGCCGTCGCGCCGGAATCCGCTCCACGATCTTGTCGTTGGGAACAGGCGCGTTGCCGGGATTGCGGCCATCGATGATCGCGCTCAGCATCCGGCTGTCGATCATGCCGGGGCAGACGCAATTCACGCGCACCGCGGTCGCGGCACATTCCAGCGCGGCGCTTTTGGTAAGGCCGATCACGGCATGCTTGCTGGCGCTGTAGACCGCGATATCGGGTGAGCCGATCAGGCCGGCAATCGAAGCGGTGTTGATGACGCTGCCCGTGTTCCGTTTGAGCATCACCGGCAGCACGTGCTTCAAGCCCAGGAAGACGCCGACCACGTTGACGTCGAGCACCCGGCGGAAGGCCTCGAGCGAATATTTCGGTATCGGTGTGATGTCACCCTCGATGCCGGCATTGTTGTAAAATACGTCAATGGTGCCGAAGGCGCCGACGGCGGCGCGGACATATTCGGCGACTTCGTCCTCGCGGGTGACGTCGGCCGCGATCGCAAGGGCCCGTGCCGAGGCCGGCAGATCCGCGATGGCAGTCTGCAATTCCTGTTGCTTGCGGTCGACTGCGACAATATGCGCACCGCGCTCGGCCAGCAGCCGCATGGTCGCGGTGCCAATGACGCCGGCGGCGCCAGTGACGACGGCAACCCTGCCGTCGAGACGAATGCGATCGGGCATGCGCGGCGTTTCCCTGTCTGGTCCGGTTAATCCCCGGATTTTCGAGGCTCGGCGCGCGGCGCGCCGGCCGTTATCGCCATACTATTTCATTTGTCGCGCGGGCTGACCAGTAGCCGCAGAAGGAGGCAGCCGCCCTTTCCCCGCCGTAATCGGCATGTTAACCGGGGCTCAGCGAGCGGCGATAGCCTATAGAATGTCGCGAGCCCGATTCGCCTGTTAAAGCCGCGAGATGTTTCGAACCATTGCCCTGACCGGATTTGCGGCTCTGGTAGCCGCCACGACGATCTCGCTTGCGCCGCCCGCGCGTGCGCAGATCGGCAATATCTTTTCCGATCCGGCGCCGCGGCCGCCCGGCAGCATTCCGCGCGGCAGCCAACAACCCCCGCCCGATGACGAAGAGGAAGTGCCGGAGCTGCCGCAGGGCCGGCTGCTGCCAACACCCAATCGTCTCATACCGGGGCAGGGCGTGCCGCCGCCGGGCAGCGTGCAGTCACTGCCTCTGGCGCCGCCGCCGGGTACCACCGTCATTCCGCAAAACGCGCCGCCCGGCGTCGCGGTGGCGCCTCCGCAGCCCAATCAGGGCGTAGCCGTGGCCCCGCCGGGCGCCAATCCCGCGCCGGGAGCGCCGGGGCAGCGTCAACAGCCCAAAAACGTGCCACAGGCGCCAGCCACGTTGCAGCCTGGCGACGAGGTGGTCTCCGAGCCGCCGGCGCAGAAGATCGTCAACAAGAAGGCGAGCTTTTCGGGCCTCGACAAGATCACCGGCCGTATCATCAATTTCGATGAAGACGTTGGCGAGACGGTCCAGTTCGGCGCGCTGCGCGTGAAGACCGACGCCTGCTATACGCGTCCGGCCACCGAAGCCGCCAATACCGATGCCTTCGTCGAGGTCGACGAGATCACGCTGCAAGGCGAGGTGAAGCGGATTTTTTCAGGCTGGATGTTCGCGGCGAGTCCTGGCCTGCACGGTGTCGAGCATCCGATTTACGATATCTGGCTCACTGACTGCAAATCTCCTGACACCACCGTCGTGACTGCGCAACCCGATCCACCAAAGGCCGCAGCGCCTCCGCCTGCTCAGAAGCGTCCGCCGGCGCCGAGGCAGCAGGCGCAGCGTCCGCCGCCGCAGCAACCGCAATTCCAGCAGCAGCCGGCACAACAACCGCCCCCTCAGCCGCAACCGCCGCCGCAGCAATCCGGTGGCCTGTTCGGGATCTTCAGGCAGTAGTCCTGCGGCGATGTTCCGACGCGGCACGGTGCCACAGGCGCGGGTACGCGCTCTTCACGTTTATTCCCGCTCTGCGATGATCTGGAGCGCCCGTGCGCCAACGATCGGGCGATCCACCGGTAATCTCCGGAAATCGGCCTCGCCTTTGATCGCCTTGTCGAGCAGGGTGCTGTAGCGTCGGCGCGGGATCTCGATCGCGCCAAAGCTGCGCAAGTGCTCGGTCACATATTGTGTGTCGAGCAGTTCGAAGCCGCCCGCGATCAACCGCGCCACCAGATGCACCAGCGCCACTTTCGAGGCGTCACGCGCGGTGTGAAACATGCTCTCGCCGAAGAAGGCCCGGCCGAGGCTGACGCCGTACAGGCCGCCGGCAAGCTGGCCGTCGTCCCAGACCTCGACGCTGTGGCAATATCCGAGTTCGTGCAGTCCGACATAGAGATCGCGGATGCGCTTGTTGATCCAGGTGTCGTCCCGGCCGGCCTGCGGCGCGGCGCAGCCGGCAATCACGGCCTTGAAGGCTTTGTTGACGGTGACCGTGAAGGCGTCGGAGCGAACCGTGCGTGCCAGCCGCGACGAGACGCGAAAACCGTCGAGCGGAATCACGCCACGCATTTCCGGCTCGACCCAGAACAATGTCGGATCGTCGGCGCTCTCGGCCATCGGGAAGATGCCGCAGGCATAGGCGCGCAGCAGCACCTCAGGCGTGATTTCAGAAGCGGCGGAGTCGCGCGATGTCATGCGTGGGAGAATAGCAGGCTGACGGCGGTGCCGGCTAGCTTGCCGCCGCGGTCGCGGGTTTCGCCGCGACGAGGGCATTGGCGCGGCGGAACCGCAGTACGATCCGGGTACCGGCATGGGCCGGATCGCGCTCGACGCTGGCGTCGAGCTTGGAGGCCATCGCGGTCACGATGCGCTGCCCCATTCCGGTGGAACGCGGGTCGGACTTGGCGTTAAGGCCGACGCCATCGTCGGCAATCGATAACAGGAGATGGTCGTCCTGCGCACGAAGGTCGACGTGGATAGGACCCGCGCCCTCGGGATAGGCGTATTTCACCGCGTTCATCACGAGCTCATTGACGATGATGCCGATCGCGACCGCGCGGTCCGGATCGATCTCGATCGGTTCCGACTTCAATGTCAGCCGCGACATCCGGTTGCCCTCGGCGGATCTTCGGAGATCCTCAAGCAGGGCGTCGAGATACTGGTTCAGCAGCACGCTCTTGAGGTCGTGCGAGGTGTAAAGCCGGCGATGGACCTGTGCCACCGCCGCGACCCGCCCCATCGCATTGGTTAGTGCGGCCTTGACGTCGTCCTCGGTGCTTGAATTGGCCTGCAAGTGCAACAGCGACGCGATGATTTGCAGACTGTTGCCGACGCGGTGGTTGACCTCGCGAAGCAGCACCTCGCGTTCGGCGGCGAGCGCGGCATAGCGGTCGCGCGAGGCATGGACTTCGGCCTCAGCGTCATCGCGGGCTTTTTGAATGCGGGCCTGCCGCAACGCGCCATCGATGGCGACGTGAAGCAGGGGGATGAAATCGCCCTGGAGATCCTTCATCAGGTAGTCGGCGGCGCCCGCCTTCAATGCGGTGACGGCGATGTGAAAGTCCTGTGAGGCCGTGACGAACACCACCGGCGGGGCATTCGGAATCGCCATTATCCGTTCGAGGGTTTCGAGGCCGTCGAGACCGGGCATATACTGATCGAGCGCGACGACGTCGATGCCGCCTTGCCGGATCAGATCGAGCCCGTGTTTGCCGTCGCCGCATGGACGACCTTGAAGCCCAGCCGCGTCAGGCCGCGGTCGACCAGCCGGGCGAGCGCCTCGTCATCGTCGATATAGAGCAGCGTGGCGTCGTCGGGTTCATGGGGTGGATCGTGGCACCTGGATGACCGAGAAGAAAAGTCCGAGCTGGCGAATGGCGTTGGCGAAGCTTTCGTAATTCACCGGCTTGGTGATGTAGACATTGCAGCCGAGTTCATAGCAGCGTTTGATTTCATGGGAATCGTCGGTGGTCGTGAGCACCACGACCGGCGCGCATTTCAGGTATTTGTTCTCCTTGACCCGGCGCAGGATGTCGATGCCGGTCATGTCAGGCAAATTCAGATCCAGCAGGATCAACAGCGCGCGGCCTCCGTGATCGACACCGCTGCCGTCACTGCCGAACAGGTAGCTTACCGCGGCTGTACCGTTGGTGAATGGCACGATCTCGTTATTGATGCCCGAGCGCCGAATATTGCGTTCGATCAGACGGGCGTGACCTTCGTCGTCTTCGATCATGATGATGGTGACTGGTCTTGCTCATGGGTCCCTGTTCCGGTTACTGGCTTTCCACCCTATGGGTAGTGTTATCGTGAATGTGCTGCCGTTGTGAAGTTCCGACGACACCGACATGGTGCCACCAAGCCGCCGCACCAGGGCGCGGACATGGGCAAGTCCGATCCCCTGTCCCGGCCTGTCCTGCTCGCCGGCGCGCCGGAACAGGTCGAAAATGCGCTGATGGTCCTTGGGATCGATCCCACGGCCGTTATCCGCGATCTCGAAGATCGCAAAACCCAGCTTTGTCCGGCCCCGGACGCTGATATCGCCGGGAACCCCGGGCTTGAGATATTTGAGCGCGTTGTCGATCAGGTTCGAGAATATCTGTTCCAGCGCGAGACGATCGCTGACGATGACGGGCAGCGGTTCGATGCGGATCTGGGCCTTGGCTTCCGAAGCCTGGTGCGCGACGGTGGCGACGATGGTTTCGATCAGTTCGCGGGTGTCGATCTCAACCGGTTCGAATTCGCGCCGTCCCTCCCGGGTGAGGTTGAGGATGGCGGTGATCAGCCGATCCATCTTGGCGATCGAAGATTTAATAAATCCCAAGGCCTCGGAAAAACCTTCCGACAGTTGTTTGTCCTCGCCCTCAAGGGCCGGTTCGGTCTCTCCGGCAGCTACCGGCGCCGGCGAGGCCGAAGCGCTGGCAAGTGTTGCGATCCGCTTGAAAATGTCGGTGCGCAATTCATCGAGTTCACTGGTGAAGCCCATGATGTTCACCAGTGGCGAGCGCAGGTCGTGGCTGACGATATAGGCGAATCGCTGGATTTCGTCATTGGCCTCGCGAAGGTCAACGGTGCGCGCGTCGACCGTGGCCTCCAGATTGAGATTGTTGTCGCGCAATTGGGCCTCGGCCGCGTCGCGTGCACGCGCGGATCGCCGCACCAGAAAGATGGAAATGCCCGCCAAAAGCACAACCAGGCCGGAACCCACCCCGGTCATCGAAGCCGCCAGGGATTGACTGCGGTCGGCGCTCGCCGTGCGCAGGGCGAACAAATGGTCTTCTTCCACGCGCATCTGTTTGGCCAGATCGTCGATGTGGCTCATGGCATCGCGGCCGACGCCTTCGCGCACAATCCGGGCGGCATCATCCACGTGCTCCGTCCGCGCAAGCGCGATGGTGTTGCGGAATTCTTCGATCCGCTGATTGCTGAGCGGAATGAGCTCATCAAGCAGATGCCCTTGAACAGGGTTATCCGTGACAAGTTGGCGCAGCCGCGTCAGGTCTGACGTGAGTTCGGACACGGCTGCGTCAAAATCGGTCAGGAAATCCGGCAGCAATGTCGAGATATAACCACGTTGGGCGCTTTCGGCCTGACGCATCTGCAATTGGGCGAGCAATATCTGGTTTTCGACCTCAACGGTGTGGACGACCCATCTGGCATCCTCCCGCGCCTGGTTTACCAGATAGACCGACCCCGCACTGATAAAGGTCAGCACGATAAGGCCCGCCGTAAGGAGCAGGATTTGTCCAATTGCGCGCCGGCGCGTGGCCTCAGGCGTCACAACAGCCTCGCGTCATCGAATAACGAAATTCAAGCAGTCCCCCTGGACGGGAAGGGTTCCCCGGCGCACCAAACGCCTGTTGCGGCAATTGGTTCCCGTGGGCTTCGGCTCTGCATCTTTTACGCCTTGCGACGGGTGGTCAATTGGCCGATTGGCCAGCGAGATATTGTTCGAGCCAGTGAATATGATAGTCGCCATCGATGATGTCGGGTTCCCGAACCAGAGCCCGGAACAGCGGCAGCGTGGTTTCGATGCCTTCCACCACCATTTCGTCCAGCGCCCGGCGCAGCCGCATCAGGCACTCGCCGCGGGTCTTGCCGTGGACGATCAGCTTGCCGACCAGCGAGTCATAATAAGGCGGGATCACATAGCCCTGGTAGACGGCGGAATCGATCCGGACGCCGAGGCCGCCCGGCGGATGATATTGCAGAATCTTGCCCGGCGAGGGCCGGAAGGTCACGGGGTTTTCGGCGTTGACGCGGCATTCGATGGCGTGGCCGTTGATGACGACTTCATCCTGCGTCAACGGCAGATCGCCGCCCGCGGCGATGCGGATCTGCTCCAGCACGAGGTCGATGCCGGTGATCATCTCGGTGACGGGATGTTCGACCTGGATGCGGGTATTCATTTCGATGAAATAGAATTCGCCGTCTTCATACAGGAATTCGATCGTGCCGACGCCGAGATACTTCATCTCCTGCATCGCCTTTGCGACCGTCGCGCCAATCCTGGCGCGCGCCGCGGCATCGAGCGCGGGCGAGGGGCCTTCTTCCCAGACTTTTTGATGGCGCCGTTGCAGCGAGCAATCGCGTTCGCCAAGATGAATAGCGCCGCCTCGGCCGTCGCCGAGCACCTGGATTTCGATGTGACGCGGCTTCTGAAGATATTTTTCGAGATAGACCGAGGCATCGCCGAAGGCGGATTTGGCTTCGTTGGCCGCGGTCGAAAGCGCCAGCATCAGGTCGCCGGCGGTCTGCGCAACCTTCATGCCGCGGCCGCCGCCGCCCGAAGCAGCCTTCACCAGCACCGGAAAACCGATCGCGTCAGCGATCGCCATCGCGTCGTCCTCGGGACCGACACCGCCGTCGGAGCCGGGCACCACCGGAATGCCAAGCCGCTTTGCGGTCTTCTTGGCCTCGATCTTGTCGCCCATCAAACGGATGTGTTCGGCCTTCGGTCCGATGAAATGCAGATTGTGATCGGCCAGGATTTCGGCAAAGCGGGCATTTTCCGACAAAAAGCCATAGCCGGGATGGACCGCATCCGCGCCGGTAATCTCGCAGGCGGCCAGCAGAGCCGGCACGTTGAGATAGCTGTCCTTTGACGGCGGCGGGCCGATGCACACGCTCTCGTCGGCCAGCCGCACATGCATGGCATCGGCATCGGCGGTGGAATGCACCGCAACGGTGGCGATGCCGAGTTCCTTGCACGCGCGCAAAATACGCAGTGCGATCTCGCCGCGGTTGGCTATGAGGATTTTGTCAAACATTGTGTCCTGGGAAAACGAGCGAATAGCGAATGGCGAGTAGCGGATGGTTTTTTTGCTGTTGCCGTTCGCTATTGGCCATTCGCATCTACTCAATAATTACCAGCGGTTCGCCGAATTCGACCGGTTGGCCGTCTTCGACGAGAATCTGCGTGACGGTGCCCGCGCGCGGGGACGGGATCTGGTTCATCGTCTTCATGGCTTCGATGATCAGCAGTGTCTGTCCAACCGACACCTTGGCGCCTACCTCGATGAATGGTTTGGCGCCGGGCTCGGAAGCCCAGTAGGCGGTGCCGACCATCGGCGAGGGCACCACGCCCGGATGTTTGGCGATGTCGGCCGCGGCGGCGCCCGGAGCGGGCGGCGAAGCGGCCGGCTGGAAGTTCGCTGGCATCGACGCCGCGATGCTGACATTGCGCGCGACCCGCAGCCGCAAGCCCGCGCGTTCGATCTCAATCTCGGTGAGACTGGTCTCGTCCAGCAGAAGTGCGAGTTCGCGAATAAGCGCGCTGTCGCTGCTGGTGAATTTTGCGGCTGTTTTATCGTCGGGCTGGCGCGCCATACTCTTGATCCGGAACTTTCTGCTGGGTGAGGGCGGATGCGTCAGGCTCTTGCCTTGACGCCGATCTTGGCGGCAAGGCCGGTGATGGCGAGCCTGTAACCGTCGATGCCGAAGCCGGACAGTGTTGCGAAAGCAGCCTTGGCGGTGAAGGAGTGATGACGGAAACTTTCTCGGGCGTAAATGTTGCTGATGTGCACTTCGACGGTCGGAATTTGGACGGCCACCAAGGCGTCGTGCAAGGCGATCGAGGTGTGTGAATAGCCTCCGGCATTGATGATGATCCCGGCGGCCCTGGTGGCATGCGCCTCATGGATGAAATCGATCAACTCGCCCTCGCGGTTGGACTGCCGGCAATCCGCCTTCAGGCCGAATTGGGCCGAGGTCTCCGCGCAGAGTTTTTCGACATCGGCGAGCGTGGCATGGCCGTAGGTCTCGGGCTCGCGGGTTCCCAACAGATTGAGATTGGGGCCGTTGAGCACGTAAATCGTCTCGGCAGGTGTCTTGTCGGCAGGCGTCTTGGCCATCCAGATCCCGGCAATGTCGTGGTAGGTGGCGCGGTTATAGGTAACAACAGGCCTCAGGGGAAGCCTCAAGGCCCCGCGCGACTACCCTCAAATGCTTCATCCCTTTGGTAAAAACCTGCATGGAACCTGCGGAAACCGCTCGTTAACCAATGTTAAAGGATGCGGCTCGCTGCTGCGGCGCAGAGCTGACCTGAAAGCAAATAGGTGAAAACGAAAATGGAGCGGGCCTTTCGGCCCGCCCCGGGATTGCGGCTTTACCCGATATCAGGCGTCAAGGACCGCGACGATCTCAAAAGTCTGTGGATCAATCACTACGATCTGGTCCCTCACGAGGACGAATTCATATCCGCGCCAATCCGGGTAAATCGAGACGATGTCCGCCGGGAGCGGGTGGAAGGTGATATCGCGGGGAACGCGTGTACCGACCGCGATCGAGAAGTTCACGTTGTTCAGCGGAGCCACATGCTCATTCCTGATCACCGTGGTGATCCGGGTGCGTTGCTCTCCGGTAAGCTTCGCGCCGGCGCCGGCCTGGCCAACCGTTTGAGACCTATTGGCTGATCCCTTCGATTCCGCATTGTTCACGTTGCCGTTGCGCTCTTCGGCCCTGTTCATGTTGCCGTTGCGCTCTTCGGCTTTCATGTCTTTGCCCGTCGCGCCCTTTTCATTCGTTTCCGAGCGCATGCTGTTCGACTTGTCACCCTTGTTGTTCATATTATTGTCCTGCGCCGATTTCTCGCCTTTCGCGCCGGACTTCATGTCACCTTGCGTGTGTTGGGTCTTGCCGCCCTGGGGCTGCATCTTTTCGTCGGACTGCGTTGACTTCATCCCCTGATCAGAGGCGCTTTCGCGATTCATCGGTGCGGCGGACGAACCGCGATCCGATGACGGGGCACTCTGCTGCATGCCCCCGCCCGCCGACGGTCCTTCGCGATTCATTCCCTGTGCATGGGCGAAACCGGTTCCGGCGATCAGCGCCGCCGCGGCTGCCGTCAGCATCAAACGACTAATCATGGAAGTATCTCCTCAGTGTTGCGTTGCCCGCCCGACAACGATGGGAGATGCGCGATGTTCCGCGATATCAGCGGTTCCATCGATTTTGTTTTCTGAATGCGCGATGAACATTTCGCGTTGCGCGAATTGTCTAAAACAAAGGGCCGGCTAAACAGCCGGCCCTTTCGGTCTACCGATTTGAAGGTTCAACCGTGACCGGCCTCGCTCAACACGTCGCTTTGCCGCAACGGGCGATGCCGATCTTTTCCTTGAGACCCTCAAGACCGACTGCGCCGACTACCACTTGCTTGCCGATCACGTAGCTCGGCGTGCCGTTCATGCCCATCGCTTCGGCGAGCTTGAAGTTTTCCTCGATGGTGGCCCGCACTTCCGGGCTCGCGCTATCCTTCTCGATCCTGGCGATATCGAGACCGGCTTCCTTGGCGGCAGCCATCGCGCGCGCCTTATCCGCCGGGCCACGGCCGCCGAGCAACCTCTGATGAAAATCGAGATACTTCTTGCCGCCGGGATCCTGCATGCGCACGGCGACCGCGACCTTGGCGGCTTCGACAGAACCCTCGCCCAGCACCGGGAATTCCTTCAGGACCACTTTCAGCTTGGAATCTGATTTCATCAGGTCGAGCATGTCGGACATCGCGCGTTTGCAATAACCGCAATTGTAGTCGAAGAATTCGACGAAGGTGACGTCGCCGTCCCGGTTGCCGAGCGTGACACCGCGCGGCGAATTGAAGATCGTGTCCGCATTGCTGGCGACGCTCGCTTCGTGCTTCTCGGCTTCTGCGGCAGCCTGGCGCTTGTTGAGCTCGGCCATCGCCTCTTCAAGCACTTCGGGATGGGAAACCAGATAATTCTTGACAATGATCTCGATCTCCCCGCGCTGGCCATTGGAGAAATTCTCCGCCGACGCGGCCGGTGGCGTGACGCACAGAGCGAGCCCGAACAAGGCGGGAATGACCAGGCGGAAGGGAGGCATCGGCAAATCCTCTTGAGTGAGTTTCTTTAGGCACACTGTTGTGAAACCGGCTCTTCGAAAACCTTGTAGGCCGGGTCGGTTTATTTGTCGTTTCTTATTTTTGGCTGCTAACTTCAGTCGCTCTTGTTCAGTCGCTCTTGTTTAGTTGCCCTTGGGCGGCGGCCTTGCGGTGATAATGTCGTCGGCCTTGACCCATCCGGGCGTGCCGATGGCGAAACGGGTTTTGGCGCGGGAAGCGAGATCGCGTGCGGTCTTGTTATCGCCGCGAAGATAAGCCGCTTGTGCTGAAGCCAGATCGGCCTCTGCCAAATCTCCCTTTCGGCTATAGGCCATCGCGAGTTGCAAATAGCCTAGCGGCGCTTCGGTCTCGCGTGCCACTGCCGCGCGCAGAATCCCGATCGCTTCGTCAGCGTAGGCTTTATTATCAGACGCTACCAGCGCCTGCCCAAGTAACATCTCGATGAGCGGCGCATTATTCGAAAGTTGCACTGCCTTGCGCAGGGGCGCAATCGCGTCCGTGGGTCTGCCGCCTTCCAACAGGGCCTGGCCGCGCAATTCGTAAAAATACGGGTTCTTGGGCTGGACCTGGATCAGCGCGTCAATCTGGGTGAGGGCGCTGTGCAAATCGCCGTGCAGATAAGTGGTGATCGCGTGCGCATAACGCGCGGGCAGGCTGGTATTCGACAGCGGATAGCGCCGATAGACCGTGTCCTGACGCTCCATGAAGGCGGAGATCTTGGCGCGCATCATGTCGTGGCGCAATTGCAGGGTCGGATCGTCCTTCTTGTCCCAATAGGGACTTGTACGTGCGATTTCCTCGAGAGCGGCGACGCGCTCGGCTGGCATCGGATGCGACTGGACGTAGGGATCGGCCCCGTGGGCGGCGAACAGGCTGTCATTGGAGAACCGCTTGAAGGTGTCGTACATGCCCTTCGCGGACTGGCCGGTTGCGGTCAAGAATTTCACGCCGGCACGATCGGCGTTTTCCTCCTGCTGGCGCTGATAGGAGATCAGGTTACGGCGGATGACTTCCTGCGGGGCAGAAAGCGCGGCTGCGCCGGCATTGGCGAGACCGCCAGTGCCGTTGCCGCTTTTTGCGCCGGCCGCAATCGCTCCGGCGCCCAGCAGCATGGCGATGATCATCTGCGTCTGCGCCACGGCCACCTGCTCGCGCAGTTTGGCCAGATGGCCGCCGGCCAGATGGCCGGTCTCGTGCGCCAGCACCCCGATGATCTGGTTCGGAGTTTCCGATTGCATCAACGCGCCATAGTTCACGAAAATGCGATGGCCATCGGCGACGAAGGCGTTAAAAACGCTTTCATTGATGATGGTCACCTGGATGTTCTGCTTCTCCAGACCGGCGGCGCGCAAGATCGGCCGCGTGTAGTCACGCAGCAATTGCTCGCTCTCGGTATCACGAAGGATAGCGGGGCCCTTTTCCTTTTCCTGCGCAAGCGCCGATGGCGCAAGGGCAAGTGCGATCGCGACGGAAATGGCGGTCAACTTCGATGTTTTCTTGCGTAACGCCATGTGGAGCAGCATCGAGCAGTCTTTAATGATTGGCGGCCGGCCAGATAAGCGATATGCCCTAACAAACCACTGAATGCGGCCAGTCTGGGGCGCAAAGTTAGATAGCAGATATCGATGCTTGAAGCGACACTGAGAGACCGTGCAAGAGACCTGTTGACGGTATCCGGACGAAGCGACGTTCCGCCGTTTATGGTGATGGATGTGATGGCCGCTGCCGCACGCATCGAGGCGGCCGGCGGCCATGTCATTCACATGGAAGTGGGACAACCGGCGGCTTCGGCGCCGAAAGCGGCGATAATGGCCGCGCATAGCGCACTCGACGGCGGGCGAATTGATTATACTTCCGCGCTGGGAACCCCCTCGCTGCGCGGGCGCATCGCTCGCCATTACCGCGAGGCTTACGGTTGCGATGTCGACGCCGGGCGGATTGTGGTCACCACGGGCTCGTCCGGTGCGTTCATCCTGGGCTTTCTGGCCATGTTCGAGCCCGGCGATCGGGTGGCCGTTACCGTGCCCGGTTATCCGCCATACCGCCATATTCTCGCAGCGCTGGGGTGTGAACCCGTGCTGATCGAGACGTCGAGCGAAACCCGGCACGCCCTGACCGGCGAAGCCTTGCTGGCAGTCCATCGCAAGACCCCGTTGAAGGGGGTGCTGGTCGGAAGCCCGGCCAATCCAACCGGCACGATGATGTCCCGCGAGGCCCTGACCAGCCTCATTTCGGCGGCGGAAAGCGCCGGTATCCGTTTCATTTCGGACGAAATCTATCACGGTCTCGACTACGCGTTCCCCGCGGTGACGGCGGCAGAATTGTCGCCGCATGCGCTCGTGATCAATTCGTTCTCGAAATATTTCTGCATGACCGGGTGGCGGGTTGGCTGGATGGTGGTGCCGGAACACCTGGTGCGACCGATCGAACGGCTCCAGCAAAATCTCTCCATTTCTGTGCCGACGCTGTCGCAGATTGCCGCCGAGGCGGCGTTTGAGGGCCGCCAGGAGATGGAGGAGATCAAGCGCGGCTATCTGGAAAACCGCCGCATTCTGATCGAGGGTCTGCCGCGGGCCGGTCTCACCAAATTCCTGCCTGCCGACGGCGCGTTTTATCTCTACGCCGACGTTTCGGAATTTACCGCCGACAGTTTCAAATTCGCCGGTGAGATGCTGGAACAGGCGCACGTCGCAGCAACCCCCGGCATCGACTTCGATCCGGTTCACGGCCGTCAGTTCATTCGGTTCTCCTATGCGCGTTCGGCCGATGAAATGCGCGAAGCGGTTGCGCGCATCGCGCGATGGCTTGGATGAGGCGATCTGCCGCGGATTCGGTCCGGAGCGCTGGATCCAAATGCCGGAAAATGCGCCGGCGCCATTGACTCTGCCGACCCAATTGATTTTGGCTGGTTTTGTAACAGGGCGGTCCGCGCAGGAAGCGTCGGACGGATGGTAGAATTGACGGGGGATTGAAACTGATGGCGCCAACGATGGTACCTGCGGCACCGGCCCGCGCTGCGAAACCCTGGTACAAAGTGCTTTATGTTCAGGTGTTGATCGCCATCGTGCTTGGTATCGTCGTCGGCTGGTTGTGGCCGGTTCTGGCCACCAACGACTGGATCAAGGCGCTCGGGGACGGTTTTATCAAATTGATCAAAATGGTGATCGCACCGATCATCTTCTGTACGGTAGTCTCAGGCATTTCGCATATCCAGGATGCCCGCAAGGTCGGCCGCGTCGGCGTCAAGGCGCTGGTCTATTTTGAAGTTGTTTCATCATTTGCGCTGATCATCGGTCTGTTGATGGGCAATCTGATTCAAGTCGGTCACGGACTGGCCACCAGGCCGGACGCCGCGGCAGTCGCGAATTACGTCAAGCAGGCGGAGGCGCAAAAGTCGGTCGATTTCGTCCTCAACATCATTCCCGACAGCGTGGTCGGCGCGTTGGCGCGCGGCGACATCCTGCAGGTGCTGCTGTTCGCCATTCTGTTCGGCTTTGCGCTGATGGCGCTCGGTGAGCGTGGCCACCGGTTGCGTGACCTCATCGACGATACCTCGCACGCGGTATTCGGCGTGATCGCCATCGTCATGAAGGCCGCGCCGGTCGGCGCCTTTGGCGCTATGGCTTATACCATCGGAAAATTCGGGCCCGCGGCGCTTGGCAATCTGATTGGATTGATCGCCTTGTTCTATGCGACGGCCGGGCTGTTCGTGATCGTCGTGCTCGGATTGATCGCGCGCCTGATCGGTTTCAATATTTTCAAGTTCATCGCTTATATCAAGGACGAATTGCTGATCGTGCTCGGCACCAGTTCATCCGAAAGCGCGCTTCCCCAGTTGATGGAGAAGCTTGAGCGGCTGGGCTGTTCGAAATCGGTGGTCGGGCTGGTGGTGCCCACCGGTTACTCGTTCAACCTCGACGGCACCAATATCTACATGACGCTGGCGACGCTATTCATCGCGCAGGCGCTTGGCGTCGACCTGACATTCGGCCAGCAATTGACCATCCTAGTGGTCGCTATGCTGACCTCGAAGGGGGCCAGCGGCGTCACCGGCGCGGGGTTCATTACCCTGGCGGCGACGCTCTCGGTCGTTAATCCGGCGCTGGTCCCCGGCATGGCGATCGTGTTCTCAGTGGACAAGTTCATGAGCGAAGTCCGCGCGCTCACCAACATCACCGGCAACGGCATCGCCACGGTGTTTGTGTCGTGGTGGGAGGGCGAACTCGATCACGAGCGGCTACATGCCAATCTCAACAAGACCATCGATCCGTCGGATCTGGAGACGGCCATCACAACGGGCTAGATCCGGTTAAATCGGAACCGGCGCTCGGCTCTCTTGCCTCGACGTATTTCCGTTGCGCGAACTTGGTCGCCGCACGCTCGAAAAACCCGCCCGGCTTGCCGGACGGGTTTTCGTTCAAACATCAAGATGGCTTATTCGCCGCTGCCGAAGCGCCGTGACCACCATCCCGCGCGGCGGGGCTGCGTGTTTGCTGCCTCGGGCGCGGGCGCCTCGGAGGTGCGTGCCTCGGAAGCAGGCGCCGCCGCCGGGGCAGCGGGCGCCGACGGTTCGGGCTGGCTGTGGGTGACAGGGGGGAGGGCCTCGGGCTGGGCATTGACCGCGAAGCTTACTTTTTCGCGCACCGTTGAGCGCCGACGTGCGGCGCGCTCGGCTTCCTGAGCGGTTTCCTCAGAAGTGGAGGCGTGAGCCTCCTGCGGCCCGTGGTCGGCAGGTTGGGGCTCTGGTGAAGATTGGGGAGCGACAGATTCGGACTGCACGATCGATGGCGAAGCTTCCGGCGGCGTATAACCATCGAAATCGGCAACCGCGCTGGTCGCCTCCGGAACCGGTGTCGGCCCGAGTTCGTCGGCAATCGATCCGGCCAGACCGTCTTCCGGTCCGCCACGCCGGCGGCGTCCGCCACGGCGTCCGCGTCGGCGCGGCCGCCGCTCGCCACCGGCGGCCTGATCGGCGCGAACCTGTCCGGGTTGCTCCTCGGCTTCGTCCTCGTCGGTTTCGCCTTCTTCGGTCTCCGCAATCGCAATCGCGTCGGGCGCCATCGGCGCCATACCGCTGTCGTCGCGCGGCGCGCCGCCCTCACGGGCCTCGCCGGAACGACCGCGTCGCCGCCGCCGCCGCTTGCGCTTGTGGCCGTCCGCGTCGGGTTCGCCGTCCGTTGCCTCGCTGACGGATAGATCGCCGGCCAGGCCTTCGGTCTCATCGGTTTCCACTTCCGCTTCGGTTTCGATGTCGAACGGCTCGTCCTCGTCGAATGCTTCCTCGGTCACCGACGGGAAGGCCGCAACCTGCGCGGCCAGTAGCGCCTTGGCGGCCTCCAGCGTATGCACCTGTTCGCCGCGATCGATGATGAACGATTGCTGGCCGCTCACGGTCGGATCGGCGATCACGGAGAGCGTGACCTTGAAGCTGTTTTCGAGATCGCGCAGATGGCCGCGCTTGTGATTGAGGACGTAAAGCGCAACGTCGGTCCGGGTGCGTACCACCAGATTGTGGGTCGCGCCCTTCATCAATATTTCCTCAAGGCCGCGCAGAAGCTGCAACGCCACCGAAGACACCGAGCGTACGTGCCCGCTGCCGCCGCATTGCGGGCAGGGCTCGGTCGAGCTCTCCAGCACGCTGGCGCGAATGCGCTGGCGCGACATTTCTAGCAGTCCGAAATGCGAGATGCGTCCGACCTGGATTTGCGCGCGGTCCTGCCGCAGGCAATCGCTGAGCTTGCGTTCCACCGAGCGGTTGTTGCGCTTCTCGTCCATGTCGATGAAGTCGATGACGATCAGCCCCGCGAGGTCGCGCAGGCGCAGTTGCCGGGCGACTTCCTCGGCGGCTTCGAGGTTGGTCTTGAGCGCGGTATCCTCGATGTGATGTTCACGGGTCGAACGGCCGGAATTGACGTCGATCGAGACCAGCGCTTCGGTCTGGTTGATCACGATGTACCCGCCGGAGCGTAGCTGCACCGTCGGCGAGAACATCGCGTCGAGCTGGCTCTCGACTCCCATCCGCGAGAACAGCGGCTGGCCATCGCGATACTGCCGGACCGCACGCACGTTCGAGGGCATCAGCATCTTCATGAAATCGCGGGCTTCCTGATAGCCGGCTTCACCGGCGACCTGGATTTCGTCGATTTCCTTATTGTAGAGATCGCGCAGTGACCGCTTGATCAGCGAGCCTTCCTCGTAGACGAGGGTCGGCGCCTGCGACTTCAGGGTCATGTCGCGCACGGTTTCCCACATGCGGATCAGATATTCGAAGTCGCGCTTGATTTCCGGCTTGGTGCGCGAGGCACCCGCGGTGCGCAGGATGATCCCCATGCCCTCGGGCACGTCGAGATCCTGCACCACTTCCTTCAGCCGGGAGCGGTCCTGCGCCGAGGTGATCTTGCGGCTGATGCCGCCGCCGCGCGCGGTGTTCGGCATCAGGACAGCATAGCGGCCGGCCAACGACAGATAGGTCGTCAGCGCCGCGCCCTTATTGCCGCGCTCTTCCTTGACAACCTGTACCAGCATCACCTGGCGGCGCTTGATGACTTCCTGAATCTTGTACTGCCGGCGCGGACGGAAGGCGCGCTCGGGCACTTCTTCCATGACATCGTCGCCACCGACGGATTCAACGACTTCTTCCTCGACCTCGTCGCCGTCATCTTCATCGTCGAGATGCTCGTCGCCGTGCGGTGCGGTGGTGTGCTCGTCGTGAGACGCAACAGCATGTGCTTCATGGCCGTGCTCGCCGTCGCCATGCTCGCTGCCGTGTTCGGCATGTGGCGCGTCAGCGGCATAGGCCGCGTTTGCGCGCGCCTGCTCCTCATCGGAGCGCTCATCATGCCCGTGTTCTTCGTGCGCATGCTCTTCTTGCGCTTCCGCGCTCGCCGGGGCTATCGCGGCAGATGCCTCGGTCGCCATCGACACCGGCCTGTCGGACGGGGATTCTACGGCTGGCGTTTCGCCCGCGTGAGCATGGTCGTGGTCGCCAATAGTTCATGGCGCCTCATGGTCCGCGCGTGGTCATGATCATGCTCGTGCGAATGCTCATGATGATCATGGTCATGGTGTTCATGGTCATAATGTTCGTGATCATGATGTTCGTGGTCGTGCTCGGCATCTGCATGATGATGGCCGGTGTCGTGGAGGTGGCCGTCGTCGGCAAGCAAGCCGTCCGCATGTTCATAGGGTTGAGCGGCCAGCGACGGATCGATGCCGGCGTTCTCGACGATCTCGCTCTGGACGCGCTCGCCATTGCCGCGGCGGCGCGAGTTGCGGTGGCGCGGGCGGCGGCGGTGGTTGGAGCGGTTTTCGCTTTCTTCTTCGGCCTCGCGATGGGCGCGCTCGTCCGCCTCGATCAGGGCCTGACGATCGGCGACCGGTATTTGATAATAGTCCGGATGGATTTCGCTGAAAGCGAGAAAGCCATGACGGTTGCCGCCATACTCAATGAAGGCAGCCTGCAGGGATGGTTCTACGCGCGTGACTTTGGCGAGGTAGATATTGCCGCGCAGTTGTTTGCGCTGAGCGGTCTCGAAATCAAACTCTTCGACTCGATTGCCGCGGACCACAACGACCCGGGTCTCTTCCGGGTGGGTGGCATCGATCAACATTTTGTTGGGCATTTTGGAACTCTTGACGGCGGCGGTCGCGTATGGCGGTGCGCGCGTTTCGCGCGGCCGGGTGACGTGACGGTCCACCTGATTCGGGGGTGAGGGGAAGGCCAAAACGCAATCCGGGGCGCCGAGCCGAACGGGACCTTGGCGAAGCAAAACGACGCGCGGAACTTTCGCTCCGCGTCGGCGCGTTTGTTTCGTGGATCATCGTCGGCAACACAGTCTGGCGCATCAAGCGTCGGCCCGTCTAAAAACGTTGGCGGCAAAAAGCGCCGCCTTATCGATCGCTGAAAGCCCGGCGCGGCGCCAAAGCGCTCGCCGGCCATCGCATATCGGGCCTGCGGCCCGATAATCGGGTATGCCGTGTTTAAAGCCGTCCCTGGAACAAGATGGTAACCTGGGACCGGACGCCGCTCGGGCTCTAGACCGCCACTCCTTGTCGCCGCGCGCTGCGCTGGCTGTGGAGGGATCGGAAGGACGCTGGAACCTCAGAACAGTTCGAAGGTTCCGGCGCTGCACCGGGAGGCTGAACGCGACACAACCGGGAGTTTTAGCCGTCAGCTCCTTTTACATACGTGGATTGGCCGCCCCGCGCAAGAGAAGCGTCGCCGCCCGGCAACACTTGGTCTTATTCGCCATGGTAGCCTTAAGCGGCGATTAACCCTGTGGTTCTATTGCGGTAAGAGGGCTGCTCGGAGGCACAAATTTGTTGGCGAGCCGCGCAAATCATTATGTTTTGCTGAGGTGCGCGCTGTTGTGCGCCGCAGCATTGCTATGCTCTGAATTTGCTATTGGCCGGGCGGCCGGGGATCAACCCTCGAAGCCGGTCGCTGCGCCGGGCATTCCTGTCGTCTCGGACATCCGGCTGGCGGGTGACGACAAGCAAAGCCGTTTCATTATCGATCTCGACAAAACCATTTCGTTTCGCGCCTTCCCGCTGGCCGATCCATATCGCGTGGTGCTCGACATTCCCCAGGTCAACTTTCAGCTTCCCGCCGGCGTCGGCACCTCCGGGCGCGGGCTGATCAAGGCGTTTCGCTACGGTCTGGTGATGCCTGGCGGCTCGCGAATCGTATTCGATCTGAACGGACCAGCGAAGATCGCCAATTCGTATGTGCTCGAGGCCGCCAACGGACAACCCCCGCGGCTGGTGCTCGAACTGGAAGAAGTGGACCGCGCCACCTTCGTTCAGTCGCTTTCTTCCGACAACCGGCCTGAATTGCGACCCGCGATCGGCACCGCCAAAGACGCCTGGCCACAACCGTGGCCACGATCGAGGCGAAGGCGGAGGTTGCGGCCGAGCCGGAGGCAGCACCAGACAGGCCGGCGGACGCGATGGACAACCCGCACCGACTCCAGATAAGCGCGACGCGGCAGCGGATTTGCGGCCCGTGATCGTCATCGATCCCGGCCACGGCGGAATCGACAACGGTACGCAGTCCGGCAACGAATACGAAAAGACCCTGGTGCTGGGATTTGGGTTGGCGTTGCGTGACCGGATCGAGAAAAGCGGGAAATATCGCGTTGTCATGACCCGCACCGACGACACGTTCATCCCGCTCAACGACCGGGTCAAGATTGCGCGCAATCAGTCGGCCGCGTTGTTCGTATCGATCCATGCCGACGCGTTGCCGCGGCGGGAGGGCGATGCCCAGGGGGCGACGATCTATACGCTGTCCGATCGTGCCTCAGATGCCGAGGCCGAAAGGCTCGCGGAGGCCGAAAACAAGGCTGACGCCATCGGCGGCGTTAACCTGACCGAAGAGCCGACCGATGTCGCCGACATTCTGATTGACCTCGCGCAGCGCGAAACCCGCACCTTCTCGAACCGGTTTGCGCGCCTGCTGATGGGAGAGATGAAGACGGTCACAAAAATGCATAAGCACCCGCTCAAATCCGCCGGGTTCAGGGTACTGAAGGCCCCCGACGTGCCTTCGGTGCTGATCGAACTCGGCTACGTCTCGAACAAGGATGATCTCGAACATCTGGTTTCGGAGAATTGGCGTTCCCGTACCGTCGGGTCCGTGGCGCACGCCATCGATGCGTTCTTTGCCAAACGGCTTGCAATCGCGGGGTCGGCCAACTGAAAGGGACAGCGTTGCTGAAGCCCTAGTTTGGCCACAGCGGCGGCAGTATAAAAAACTAGCGCGGGGTCTTCGGAATCAATCGAAAGGGCCTCTTGGACAATGCGTTGGGCGCCCGGAGGAACAATCGATTGTTCCACGCCGGGGTCGCACGAAGGTAAAGCGCCGACATTTGGGGCGCATGGGCTGAAACGGATATTCGATAATGCGCTTGCTGGTGCGGTTCTTGGGATTCCTGTTCGCCGCCGGAACCGTTGTGTTTCTGGTGGGCGTTGCCGCCGTGGCGGGGCTGATCTGGCATTTCTCCAAGGACTTGCCTGATTATTCGCAGCTACAGGATTATGAGCCGCCGGTTATGACGCGCGTGCATGCGGCGGACGGCGCGCTGCTCGGCGAATATTCCAAGGAGCGCCGCCTCTATCTTCCGATCCAGGCGGTTCCAAAGCTGGTCATCAACGCCTTTTTGGCGGCCGAGGACAAGAATTTCTACGAACATGGCGGTATCGACTTTTCCGGCATGGCGCGTGCCGCCGTTCTCTATGCGGAGAATTTCGGCTCCAACCGCCGTCCGCAGGGTGCCTCCACCATCACCCAGCAGGTCGCGAAGAACTTTCTTTTGACTAACGAAGTGTCGTTCACCCGCAAGATCAAGGAAGCCTTGCTGGCGATGCGGATCGAGCGCGCTTATTCAAAGGACAAGATCCTCGAACTCTATCTCAATGAAATCTATCTCGGTCTTGGCGCTTACGGCATTGCTGCGGCGTCGCTGGTCTATTTCGACAAGTCGGTGAACGAACTCACGGTTGCGGAAGCCTCCTATCTTGCGGCGCTGCCGAAGGCGCCGGCGGCGTTGCATCCCGTGCGCAACCGCGACCGCGCGATCGAACGGCGCAATTATGTGATCGACCGCTTGCTGGAAAACGGCTGGATCAAGCAGGCCGACGCCGACAAGGCCCGCAAAGATCCGCTGACCGTAACCAACCGCGCCAACGGGGCGCATATTTTTGCCGGCGAATATTTCGCCGAGGAAGTTCGCCGCGATATCTTCGAGCGCTACGGCGAAAAGAAACTCTACGAAGGTGGCCTTTCAGTCCGGGCCACGCTCGATCCGAAGATCCAGGTGATGGCGCGCAAGACCATGGCCGCCGGCATGGTCAATTACGACGAGGCGCAGGGCTGGCGCGGCGCGCTGAGCAAGCTCGATACGACAGGCGATTGGGGCGTGAAACTCGCCGACGTCAAATCGCTGTCGGACGTCTCGCCGTGGCGGATGGCCGTGGTGCTGGAGACCAGCGATCAGTCGGCGCGGATCGGTTTTCAGCCGACCCGTGAACTGGGTGGCGCCATCAGCAAGGAACGGCAGACCGGCATCATCACGCTCGATGGTGTCAAATGGGCCAAGGCTGCAGCGGGGCCCACGAAAGGCAGAACGCCAACGTCGGTGTCGCAGGTGCTTTCGCCAGGCGACGTAATCTACGCGGATCCCCTTTTCAAGGATGGCAATCCGGTTGAAGGCCAATACCGCCTGCGCCAGTTGCCGGAAGTTTCCGGCGCGATGGTCGTGATGGATCCCTGGACCGGCCGCGTTCTGGCGATGGTCGGTGGCTTCTCGTTCGACCAGAGTCAGTTTAACCGCGCGACCCAAGCCTATCGGCAGCCGGGTTCGTCGTTCAAGCCGATCGTGTATTCGTCCGCGCTGGACAATGGTTATACGCCGTCGACCGTCGTGGTCGATGCGCCGATCGAAATCGACCAGGGGCAGGGCGGCGGCGTCTGGCGCCCGGAGAACTTCTCGAACGGCAAGTATCAGGGGCCGACCACGCTAAGGAACGCGCTGCGCTTGTCGTTGAATACGGTGACCGTGCGCCTGGCGCAGGACATCGGCATGCCCCTGATCGGCGAATATGCCCGCCGCTTCGGCGTGTACGACGAATTGCCGAATTATCTGTCCTATGCGCTCGGCGCCGGCGAAACCACGGTCATGCGGATGGTCACGGCCTATTCGATGTTCGCCAATGGCGGCCGCCGCGTAAAGCCGACGCTGATCGATCGCATACAGGATCGATACGGTCATACCATCTTCAAGCACGATACCCGCGAATGCCGCGGCTGCGACGCTCCCGGCGGTTGGAAGAACCAGCCCGAACCGCAACTTGTCGACCACCGCGAGCAGGTGCTGGATACCATGACGGCCTATCAGATCACCTCGATGTTGGAAGGCGTGGTCCAGGCTGGCACCGCGACGGTCGTCAAGGAAGTCGGTAAGCCGATCGCCGGCAAGACCGGCACGACCAACGAGGCGAAAGATGCCTGGTTTATCGGCTATTCGCCGGACATGGTGGTCGGTATTTATCTCGGCTTCGACAAGCCGCGTCCGCTCGGCAGAGGCAATGCTGCGACCGGTGGTCATCTGGCCGCACCGATCGCGCGCGATTTCCTGAAACTCGCGCTCGCCGACAAGCCGGCCGTTCCGTTCAAGGTGCCGGCCGGGATCAAGCTGATCCGTGTCGACGCCAAGACCGGCATGCGCGCCGGTCCGGGCGACACCGGCAGGACAATTCTCGAAGCCTTCAAGCCGGGTACGGCGCCGCCGGACAATTACTCGGTCATCGGTGTTGCGGATGCCGACGGCCGCCAGCTACAGCCGTCGCCTGATGCGGATCGTAGCCTGTTCCGTCCCGGTACCGGCGGGCTCTGTTAGCGGGTTTCGGGACTCCGGTTCTCGCAAAGAAAACAGTCAAGCAAAACGAGCCGATTGCGCTTTGCTGCGCCCGCCGCTACATCCCTTCGAACCATGACCATAGCGGCTTGTGCCGCAGATCAGAGAACCCATGCGCGCCGAAGTTGAACGCCTCGTTGAAGAGATCAAGCAGTCAGTCGGGCTGCTGAGGAGGCATCTTTGACGTCGATGCATCCACGGCGCGCCTGGCGGAACTGAACAAGCTGGCAGAAGACCCCAATCTCTGGAACGACCCGCAGAAGGCGCAGAAGCTGATGCAGGAGCGAACCTCGCTGGAGGACGCGCTCGGCGGCATCGGCAAGGTCGAGCGCGAGCTCGAGGATAATATCGGCATGATCGAGCTCGGCGAAGCCGAGAACGATGAAGGCGTGGTGGCTGAAGCCGAGGCCGCCCTCAAGGCCCTGAAAAAGGAAGTCGCGCGCCGCGAGCTTGAGGCGTTGCTGGGGGGCGAGGCGGATCGATTCGACTCCTATCTCGAGGTTCACGCCGGTGCCGGCGGTACCGAGAGCCAGGATTGGGCCTCGATGCTACTGCGCATGTATACACGCTGGGCCGAGAAGCACGGTTTCAAGATCGAATATCTGGAAGAGACGCAAGGCGAAGAAGCCGGCATCAAATCCGCCACCATCCAGATCAGCGGGCACAATGCCTATGGCTGGCTGAAGACCGAAGCCGGCGTGCATCGGCTGGTGCGGATATCGCCGTTCAATTCCAATGCACGCCGGCACACGTCGTTCTCCAGCGTCGCGATCTTCCCGGTGGTCGACGACAGCATCAAGATCGATATCAAGGAAGCCGACGTGCGCACCGATACCATGCGATCCGGCGGCGCCGGCGGCCAGCACGTCAACAAGACCGAATCCGCGGTGCGGCTTACCCATATCCCGACCGGGGTTGCGGTGGTCTGCCAGGCCGGCCGTTCGCAACACAAGAATCGGGCGCAGGCGTGGGATATGTTGCGCGCGCGGCTCTACGAAATCGAATTGAAGAAGCGCGAGGAACAGGCCGCCGCCGACCAGGCCGCCAAGACCGATATCGGCTGGGGCCATCAAATTCGCTCCTATGTCTTGCAGCCGTATCAAATGGTGAAGGATCTGCGCACCGGCGTGCAGACCTCGGACACCTCAGGCGTGCTTGACGGCGACCTCGACGAATTCATGGCCGCGACGCTGGCGCAGCGGGCCTTCGGCGCCTCGCCCGGTGCTGTTGAAGACGTGGATTAGCGTAGGCTCAAGCCTCATCGGACGAGCCTCCTTTGTCTATCTGGATTAGGTGACGGCCGTTTCAGCCCGCACTTAGCCTTACACCGGCGCGCAGGAATTTTTGCGGGTCGACCGCTTCGCCGTCGATCCTGGTTTCGTAATGCAAATGCGGACCGGTCGACCGGCCGGTTGAACCGACAGCGCCGATCACCTGTCCAATCTTGATGGGATCGCCGACCTTGACGCTGATCTCCGACAGATGGCCGTAACGCGTCGACAGACCGTTACCATGGTCGATTTCCACCATGCGGCCATATCCGCCGGCCCATCCGGCTGACGCCACTTTGCCGTTCGCGGTGGCGCGCACGGGGTCGCCCATCGCCGCGCGGAAATCCAGACCGGTATGCATGGCCGGGCGGCCGAGGAAGGGGTCGGTGCGAATCCCGAAGCCGGAGGTGAATTCGACTTCGCCGATTACCGGCTTTCGATACGGCACCAGCGCCAGGGTCCGGTTGAGACGCTCCATCTGGGCGCGGGTGATGTTGATTCGGTAAAGCTGACGCTCGAACGGGCCGGCGTCGGCGGTAAGCTTGACGGGCACATAGGGGCCGCCCATGCCCGTGCGCGGGGTCGCGGCTTCCATCTGCGTCATGTCGAGACCGAGATCGGTAAACACGCCGCGCATCCGCCGCACGCGCAATTCCATACCGTCTTCAACCGAACTCAGCGCCGCGAGCTGGCGGCCCTCGACCCGATCAAGCGAGGTTTGCAGGCGGACAATCACATTATCGACGCCCTGGACCTTAGCGAATTTATTCGGCTGTGGATTGGCGATCACGGGCGCCCGCGATTCCAGGCGGGCTTCGCGGTCCGGCGGCGCCACGAAAATGACGGTATCGCTGATCGGAGAGGGTTTAGGTACGCCCGAAGGAGCGGCCTCAGTGGTCGCGGTTCCTCGCGATGGCAGCTTGATCGATCCAGTCACCTGCAAATCCGGAATGGCCCCCAACGCCGCGGCTCGGGATTCCAGCATGGTCTGGCGACGCATGACCTGTTCGAGTTTCTGATCGAACTGTTCCTGATCCAGCAGTTGGCGGCTGGTGGTGCGGTCCACTTTCGCGCGCAGTTCCGCGATGCGGTCTTCGTAGGCGTATTGCATTTCCGCTTGGCGTGCGATCAGCCGGGTGAGAACGTCGTCGCGGAACGCAAAATAGGTCGCAGTCGCCGCCGACCAGATGCCGAGCGCCGTCACGGTCCCGATCACAATCCAGAACACCACGGGCCCGAACCGGACCTGTTTGCCGGCATGTACCAAGGTATAGCCACCCTGTGCGTGCTGGGCAGCAGCCGGAGCGGCATGGCTGGTGCCGACCGGGCGGCGGGCGATTGGTCTGCCGTGGTCGTGCGGGTGGTGCTGAGGATACTCGGTATGATGGCCCGAACGATACGACATCGGCACTCCCGCGCCGGTCGGAAGAGAGTTCCGTACGGCCAATCTGCGGGCGTGATTTGACTTGCCTATGGTTAATTTTTAGCAAATGGGTTCCTGAATTAGGCGGTTTGCGCCGCCACAAGCACCTCATCGGCATGGCCGTCGACCTTCACATTGCGCCATATCCTGAGGATGCGACCGTTATCTCCGATCAGAACTGTTGTACGAAGAACGCCATGGAAGATCTTGCCATACATGGATTTTTCGCCCCAGGCACCGTAGGACTCCAGCATCTCGTGTTGTTCATCTGAAGCAAGAGGAGTGGAGAGCTGATGTTTATTTCGAAAGGATTCTTGCGCCTTTAACGGGTCGGCCGAAACCCCGAGCACCGCGGTCTGTGCATCCGCAAACGCGCTCGCCAGACGCGTGAAATCGATGGCCTCCTTGGTACAGCCCGGCGTGTCTGCGCGCGGATAGAAAAACAGCACGAGTTTTCTGCCGGCGTAATCCTTGAGGGAGACGGTGCTGCCGCCGTCGCGCGGCAGACTAAACGCCGGCGCCTTTGCGCCCTCGGCCAAGGGTGAGACG
The DNA here is from genome assembly GCA_963811915.1 of uncultured Alphaproteobacteria bacterium. GTDB lineage: Bacteria > Pseudomonadota > Alphaproteobacteria > Rhizobiales > Xanthobacteraceae > Bradyrhizobium. The sequence goes on along the minus strand of CAWETC010000013.1, from coordinate 20,884 downwards.
TGGGTTGATCGGGGAACCGCCGATTCAGCGGACTTTTCGCCCGACATCGTGCCCAGAAGCGGATTTCCGGCCGCAGGGGTTGTAGTCGTCTTCGATACCTCCCTGATGGTCCGCGGAGCCGATTTTCCCGGGCTGGATGATTTTAACTTTTTCGACGGGGCCTTGTGCGAAGCTTTCGCGGTCGCGTTGCCGGTTTGCTTGCTTTTTGTTTTGCTTGTCGTGGCGGCGGTCGCCCCGCGGGTTTTCGAAGGCGCTGTTTTCACCGACCTCGCCGACTGGGCGCGGACCGCCTTCTTGGCGGCCTTCTTGGCGGTGGTGGGTTTGGAGGATTTCTTGCGCGTTTTCTTGGACATACGCCTTCCTTTCGTCGCTTTCCGCGGATCAATCATTGAGCTATCGAGATAAGCCGGAATCGAGCAGACTGAGTCTGATGACCTCGGAGCAAGCTTGCAAGGAATTCGACGCGCCACCATCCGCTCGTTGAACGTGCTCCTTGGGTCGGATGACGAGCAACGCTATTAGGTGAGGATTGGTAAGCATGCCGGCACGGGAGCGCTCGTTGCGTGTCGACGGGCGAGGTCTTGACGGCGATCAATCAAAGAATCAGCGCCAGCACCGAGAGGCAATGGCAAGGAATACGTCGCCCAAGGGGTCAAATCCGCGTGCTGACGTCCAGCTCTCGCAGTGGGATGATGCCGGTTGGGATCAGGAACACGACGAGGCGGCGGGCCATCGCGCACGCCGGCTATTATCAAGATCGAACTCCCGCTTTCACCGCTTCAGCGATCACCTCGAGGCGCTTCGGCGGTGGATCGCCGGTGAACGCTGGATAAAACGGCTGGCCGTCGTCGTCGGTGTTTTGCTGCTGATCTTCGCGGGATGCTTCGGTGGGCTGTGGTGGCGGCTGGGCGCGGGTCCGATCAACCTCGAAATGGTGACACCGTGGCTGGCCAAGGCGATTGAGGAAAATATCGGCCACGACAATACCGTTGAGGTCGGCGGCACGCAGATCGAGCGGGCCGGCCGGATTCGCATCGCCGTCCGCATCCGCGACATCATCGTCCGCGATCGCGACCATGCCATCGTGGCGAGCGCGCCGAAAGCCGAGGTGAAGCTTTCGGGCTCTGCGCTGCTGATGGGACGCCTTCGCGCCGAAAGCCTCAATCTGGTGGACGCCGAACTTTCGGTGCGTATCACCCCCGATGGCTACGTGACCGTTTCCACCGGGGATAACGCGCGGCCGCTCGCGACCGGCGTCACCTCAAAACGACAGCTCGACGGCGCGCCGTTACCGTCGGGTCAAATCGCGGCCGGGACGCCGGCCAGCCCGGCTGCCCAACCGCCATCGTCAAGCGCCCAACCTGGTGCGACGACGCCAGCGGCTCCCAGCGGCCGGGATACGGCGAGCGGGTTGCTGGCCGGTCTTGACTGGCTCGATAGCCTGAGCCTGACCGGGCTCGACGGACAAAACCTCAACGAAATCGGTTTGAAGAACGGCAACCTGATCGTCGATGATCAGCAGCGCGGCAATAGATGGAATTTCCAGAACATCACTCTCAGCCTTCGTCGGCCGAGCGGAGGTGGCGTAGCGCTGAGCCTCGGCGAGGAAGGCAGCCATGCCTGGTCGCTTCGCGTGGCGGTCGGTGCTCCCGCGAATGGCGTGAGATCGGTGGATATTCGCGCCGACAAAGTGTCGACGACAAATATCCTGCTCGCGTTGCGGCTCAAGGATCTGACCTACAGCGCGGATTTGTTGCTCTCCGGCGAACTGAAGGGTGAACTAGGCCGTGACGGCCTGCCGACCTATTTCCGCGGCAAGCTGAGCGCCGGCGCCGGCAACATCATCGACAGCGATACGCCTGACTATCCGATGGCGATCGATTCGGCTGAAGTGAGCGTCGAATGGGATGCCGGAAGGCGCGTGCTGGTGGCTCCCTTCAAGATCGTTTCCGGGGAGAACCGGATCACGATGCTGGCGCATCTTGAACCGCCCAACGACAGCGTGACCGATTGGCAGTTGGGTTTCAGCGGCGGTACCATCGTACTGGCTGAAATAGACAACGAACCGCCGCTGATTTTCAATCGCATCTCCATCGGCCTGCGCTTCGATACCGAGAAGCGGCGCGTGCTGCTGACGCAGGCCGATATCAGCAACGGCGACATCGGCGTCGCCGGAAGCGGCGTTATCGACTATTCGGGGGAGCCGCGTCTGCAACTCGGCGTTGCGGGAACGCCGATGTCGGCGTCCGCGCTCAAGCGGATTTGGCCGACCCTGGTCGTTCCGGAAGTCCGCGAATGGGTGATTGGCCGGGTCGAACGCGGCTCGCTTCAACGCATCGAGATCGGGATCAATTCGCCAGTCAAGAACCTGTCGCGGCGAGGGCCGCCGATCCCCGACGATGGTCTCGCCATCAACATCGTCGGCAGCGGGATGACGCTGCGGCCGGTGGATGATTTGCCGCTGGTGCACGACGCGGATTTGAAAGCCCATGTGACCGGCCGCACGGCGACTGTGACGATCGGGCAGGCGGCGGCCGATACGCCCGCAGGCCGCAAGCTCAACATTTCAGACTTTGTGTTCGAGGTGCCGGACATGGCGCCGAAGCCTTCGCCGGCCCGGGTTAAGTTCAAGATCGACGGTCCGGTGCCGGCGGCGGCGGAGATTCTCGCCTCGGACAAGCTCAGCGAATTTTCCGGCACCCTGATTGATCCCAATTCGAGCAAAGGGACAATTTCCGCGGTGGTCACGCTCGGCCTGCCGATCAAGCGCGAACTGACAAAAGCCGACACGACCTACAACATTACCGCCGATCTCAGCGGATTCGCCGCCGATCGCCTGGTGATAAATCAAAAGCTTGAAGCCAATACACTGAAGGTGGTCGCCAATAACGTGGGTTATCAGGTCAAGGGCGACGTCCGCATCAACGGGCAGGCCGCCTCGCTGGACTACCGCAAGCCGAGCGAAGGCGATGCGGATATCAAACTACAGGCGACGCTCGACGACGCCAGCCGCGCCCGCCTCGGGTTCGATCTCGGACCGGCGGTCAGCGGCGCAATCCCGATCAAGCTGACAGGCAAGATCGGAGGCGACAGCCGCGTCGGCGTCGACGCCGATCTGACCTCGCTCAAGCTCGACAACATCCTGCCGGGCTGGGTCAAGTTGCCGGGCAAGACGAGCCACGCCGCCTTCAATGTCGTCCAGACGCAGCAATCCACCCGTCTTGAAAACATCGTCATCGATGGCGGCGGGATGTCGATCAAAGGATCGGTCGAGGTCGATCAGAACGGTGACCTGATCAGCCTTAATTTCCCGACCTATTCGCCGTCCGAAGGCGACAAGACTTCGCTGCGCGCCGATCGAGGCGCCGACGGCGTTCTCAAAGTGGTCATGCGCGGTGACGTGTTTGACGGTCGCGGCTTTCTCAAATCCGCGATTGCGGGCAGGGAAACCGACACCAAACCCAAAACCAAAAATTTCGATTTCGATCTCGACGTCAAGCTCGGCGCGGTCGCAGGCTATTTTGGGGAAGCGCTGCGCAGCGTTGATGCGAAATTATCGCGGCGCAGCGGAACGATCAAAAACTTTGCGCTTACTGGCAAGCTTGGACGAGACACGCTGCTGACGGGAGATCTGCGAGGCCGGGCGCAGGGCCGCGACGTGATCTATCTCGAGACCAACGACGCCGGCGCATTCTTCCGTTTCGCCGACACGTATTCCAAGTTGGTCGGAGGCCAGCTTCAACTGGCGATGGATCCGCCTACCGTCGAACCCGGCGCGCGCGAGGGACTGATCAGCGTGCGCGATTTCTCCGTCAAGGGCGAGGCTGCGCTCGATCGGCTCGCTGCGGGCGCATCGACCAATGCGCCAACCGGCGTAGCCTTCTCGCGGATGCGCGCGGAATTTACCCGGCAAAATGGCCAGCTCACGATCCGGGAGGGCGTCGTCAAGGGGCCGACCATCGGCGGCACCATCGAAGGCAGCATCGATTCCACGAGCCAAGTGCGCATGAGCGGCACCTTCGTTCCGCTGTACGGGATCAACAACGTGTTCGGCCAGATTCCGGTTTTGGGATTGTTCCTGGGCGGCGGCAGCAATGAAGGGCTGTTCGGGGTGACCTATGAGGTCGTCGGCACACTCGGCCAGCCGGTGCTTCGCGTGAACCCGATCTCGGCCATGGCGCCGGGGGTGTTGCGGAAGATCTTTGAATTCGGCACCGGCAAGCAAAACAATCCGGTCGAGTTTCCGGGCAACAGCAGCAACTGACCGGTTTGCCGCCGGGCATGATCAGCGCCGCAGCGCGGGCACCACCAGGAACGGGATCATGCCGAGCAGCACGGCGACCAGCGCAAACGCGAGCAGCGGATTATAACTGTGGCTCCAGTCGTGGATCAGCCCGCCGCTCCAGGAACCGAACGCCGATCCTAGTCCGCTGCCGATCGAAATGGCGCCATAGATCGTTCCGACCCGTTTTCCGCGAAATATCTTCATGGCGGTTGCGGTCAGCAGCGGGCCGCGAGAGCCGATCATGCTGCCAAAGCAAATCACAAAACCGGTCAGGATCCAGATGTTCGGATGCCATTGCAGCAGCCAGAGCAGGAAAATCCCGGCGATCGACAGCGCGTAGCTGAACAGCACCGACGGCCTGCGGCCGATGATGCCGTCGAGCCAGCTGATGCCGAGCATGCCGAACAAAAGCACGACGCCGCTGAAACCCCAGGCGGTCGCGGCTTGCAGCGGCGGGAAACCGGCGTCGATCAGATAGGCCACAACCTGAGGCGAGATCGCATACATGCCGATCGCGGTGAAGAAGAACGTCGAGAACAGCGCCCAGAACGCGTGATGGCGCATCGCGCTCAGCAAGGTCCAGCCTTCGTCGACGAAATCTTCGGTGTGGCGCTGGGCGAGTTGAGGAGATCCGCTGGAAAACAGCCGCCACGGCAATACCAATAGCGGCAACAGCAGAAACAGCGCGCCGGCGCCGAAAACCTGATAGGCGCCACGCCAGCCGAGATGCTCAATCAATACCTGCGACGCCGGCAGCAGGATCAGCACGCCGGCGCCGGTCGCGGAATAAACGACGGCCATTGCGGTCGGCAATCGCGGGCCGAACCAACGGCCGAGCAGAATGGAGTTCGGCACGTTGCCGATAAAAGCGATGCCGACCCCGACGCAAAGGCCGAGGCTGAGCTGGAACTGCCAGAGCTGCTGCGCATGCCCGGCGAACAGGAACGCGCCGCCAAGCAGCAATAGCCCGAGCGAATAGACGCTGCGCGGGCCGGAATAATCAAACAGCCGGCCAATCAGCGGCGATGCCAACCCGCCCGCGAGCGCGGACAGCGAGTAGACCGAGACGACCTGGGCGCGGTCCCAGCCGAAATTTTCCGAGATCGGTTTTAGAAAAACCGTGAAGCTTTCGCCCAGGCCGCGGCCGAGCACCGATAACGCAAAACACAGCGCAAGCACATTAAGCGCCACGCGCGCCGATTTCAGCGGTTTCGTTGCGACATCTTCCGTTGACGCTTTTCCTGGCGTTTTTTCATCCATCACCTGCAAGGAGCGCGTTTCCGCGCTCGCGAGCAAGGGCCAAAAGCGAATGCTCCTATGCAGGCGTAAGCAGGACGTGGCGCTTTTTGCCCATCGACAACTTGATCACGCCCTCGGGTGTGAGGTCGGAAGGCCTCAGCATCATCTTCTCGTCGGTGACCGCGGTATCGTTGACGCGCAGCCCGCCGCCCTTGATCTGGCGCCGTGCTTCGCCATTCGAAGCGACAAGGCCCGCCTTGACGAACGACGCCAGCACGCCGATGCCGGCTTCAAGTTCGCCATGGGAGATTTCTACCCTCGGAAGGTTTTCGGAGATCGCGCCTTCCTCAAAAGTTTGCCGCGCGGTTTCCGCCGCGACGCGTGCCGCATCGGCCCCGTGCAGGAGTGCGGTCGCGGCATCCGCCAGCGCCTTTTTGGCCTCGTTGATTTCCGCACCCTGCAATGCCGCCAGCCGCTCCGTTTCCTGCAGCGGCAGCGTCGTGAACAGCTTCAGGAATCGCTCAACGTCGGCATCGTCGGTGTTGCGCCAGAATTGCCAGTATTCGTAGGGGCTCTTCATGTCGGCGTTGAGCCAGACCGCGCCGCTGGCGGTCTTGCCCATCTTCTCGCCCGAAGACGTCGTGATCAACGGGGTCGTCAGCGCGTGCAGTTGCGGCGTGCCCATGCGGCGGCCGAGATCGATGCCGTTGACGATGTTGCCCCATTGATCGGAGCCGCCCATCTGCAGGCGGCAATCGTAGCGTTGGTTGAGTACGGCGAAGTCATATGCCTGCAGGATCATGTAGTTGAATTCGATGAAGCTCATTTCCTGGTCGCGTTCGAGCCGCAGCTTGACCGAGTCCATCGCCAGCATGCGGTTGACGGAGAAATGCCGGCCGATATCGCGCAGCATCTCGATCCAGTTGAGCTTGGTCAGCCACTCGGCATTGTCAGGCATAACGGCGTCGTGTTTGCCGTCGCCGAAGCGCAGAAACTTCGAGAATACCTGCTTGATGCCGTCTTTGTTGCGCTCGATGTCCTCGATCGACAGGATTTTTCGTGTCTCATCCTTGCCGGAGGGATCGCCGACCCGGGTGGTGCCGCCGCCCATCAGGGCGATCGGCTTGTTCCCGGTCTGCTGCAACCAGTAGAGGCACATGATCTGCACCATGGAACCGACGTGAAGCGAGGGGGCGGTGCAGTCGAACCCGATATAGGCCGTCAGTTCGCCACGGGCTGCCAGCGCATCCAGCGAGTCCGGATCCGAAATCTGATGGATAAAGCCGCGACTCTGCAGCACATTGAGAAAATCAGATTTGAAAGCGGCCATTTTTATGCGACTCTGATCATTCTTATTTCACGGTATTTGTATCGAGTTGCGGAACCCGGCGGAATAGGCTGCCGCTGCACGGCGCGTTCTGGCATTATAAGATGTGCTGGTTTGATACAAGCTGGGCGTCCGGGGCAGGGCGTTACCAAGGCACTGAAGCAATGATGTTGACGGCAATCGGTCTGATGAGCGGCACCTCGCTCGACGGGGTCGATGTCGCTTTGATCGAAACCGACGGCAAGCGCGTCAAGGCGTTGGGTCCTTCGGGGTATCGTCCCTACACCCAAAAAGAGCGTGGGCTGTTGCGCCAGGCCCTCTCCGAGGCCGTCAACCTGCCGCAACGCGATGCGCGGCCCGGTATCCTGCGCGAGGCTGAGCGCGCGGTCACCCTTGCGCATGCGGAGGCGGTTGCGTCCTTTACCGCACAGAACCGCATTACCTGCGAGGATATCGATATTGTCGGCTTTCACGGACAGACCGTGCTGCACCGGCCGGCGCAGAAAATGACCGTGCAGATTGGCGATGCCGCGGCCCTCGCCAAGGCGATCCACATCCCGGTCATGCATGATTTCCGCGCCGCCGACGTCGCTGCCGGCGGACAGGGTGCACCGTTTGTGCCGGTCTATCATCGCGCGCTGGCCCAGTCGCTGGAGCGCGACGGACCTATGGCGGTGCTCAATATCGGCGGCGTTTCCAACATCACCTATATCGATGGTGCCGATGTCCTGATCGCCTGCGACACCGGGCCGGGCAATGCGTTGCTCGACGATTTCATGTACCGCGTGACCGGTCAGCCGTTCGATGGCGAAGGCCGCATGGCCGCCCAGGGCAGGGCCGACGAAGCCTGGATTGCCCGGGGGCTGCAACATCCGTTCTTTGCGCTGCCGCCACCAAAATCGCTCGATCGAAACGACTTTGCTTCGCTGGTGCTGCGCGACGTCCCTCCGGCCGATGGGGCCGCGACCCTGACGGCCTTTACCGCCGCGGCGATCGCCCGGATCGTTCCGTTGTTGCCGAAGGCGCCGCAGAGCTGGATCGTGGCCGGCGGCGGCGCGCGCAATCTCACCATGCTGCGGATGCTGCGCGAGCGGCTTGCGCCGGCCACCGTCGAGTCCGCCGATGCGCTGGGTTGGTCGACCGATGCCATCGAGGCGCAAGCCTTCGGATTTCTGGCGGCGCGCGGCCTGAAGGGCCTGCCGCTAAGTTATCCCGCCACCACCGGCGTTCCGATCCCGATGACCGGCGGCGTGATCGCCCGGCCGTGACCGAGTGGCGGCCGTTCCTGGCTGTCTCAGCTTCAGGCGTCGCGGGCGCATGACCGCGCTTAGGATTCTCCAGCCATCCGCGCCAGTGTCGCGACCGTATTGATGTTGCGTGCGGTTCCGGCATTGGCGGCGGCGATGACGAGCTTGGACTTCGCCATGCCTTGTCCGTAGTGGATGTAGATCTCGCGCCGGCCCAACCGAATTTCTTCGTCCTGCTGTCCACGAACGTGAGCGAGCGCATCCGCCGGTGGCGCATGATCGAGGAACACCGCCATGGTGCGGTTGGGCGCGGCTTTCGGAAACGGATTGTCGGATAGTACCTGCGTCATCTCCTCGGCGGAGCGAATGAGCACGCCGACGGGCTTGTCCGCGTAGGCTTCGAGCCGCTTCTCGAGCGCCGCCTTGACCGCGGCTTCGGATTTGCGGCTGGTGAACACCACGTTGCCGCTCGCGATGTAGGTACGGACGGCGCCGAACCCCAATTTCTCGCAGAGCTCCTTGAGATCGCTCATCGGCAATTTGCCGGTACCGCCGACATTGACCGCGCGCAGCAGGGCGATGAAGGAGGTCATCGCGGACAGCCCGTTTGTTCAGCGGACGTTGGCGAGCCGCATATCGAGATACCCCGTCACGCTCTCCATCAGCGGCTGCAATTTGCCGTCGAAGAAATGGTTGGCGCCCGGAATGATCTGCTGATCGATCACGATGCCTTTTTGCGTCTTGAGTTTCTCGACCAGCGTGTTGACGTCCTTGGGCGGCACCACGGCATCCTTCTCGCCGTGCACGATCAGGCCGGAGGACGGGCAGGGTGCCAGGAACGAGAAATCATAGAGATTGGCGGGCGGGGCGATCGAGATGAAGCCCTCGACCTCCGGACGGCGCATCAGGAGCTGCATGCCGATCCAGGCGCCGAACGAGAAGCCGGCAACCCAGCAGGCGCGCGCTTCCGGATTGATGGTCTGCGCCCAGTCGAGCGCGGACGCCGCATCGGAGAGTTCGCCGGTGCCGTGGTCGAACGATCCCTGGCTGCGGCCGACGCCGCGGAAATTGAAACGCAGCACGGAAAATCCGCGATGCGCGAACGCGTAATAGCACTGGTAGATGATCTGATGATTCATCGTGCCGTGAAACTGCGGATGCGGATGCAGCACCATCGCAATCGGCGCGTTCTTTTGCTTGGCCGGATGATAACGGCCTTCGAGGCGGCCTGCAGGGCCGGTGAAAATAACTTCAGGCATTTGGATCCCTTGATTGATCGCTTGGCAAATCAACCGCCTTTGTGCCGGCTTCATCAGGCTGTTCGCAGATGAGGCATTGGCAAGGATAAAGGGGGCGGATCAGGCGTCGTCGGGCTTGAGCGAACGGCGCTCGGTGAACTGGAGGCCGCGTTCTAGCATGAGGCGAGGGGCAAAAAGCAAGCTTCATGAACATCCGGCAGCACGTTCAACGCGTTAGCTGGTCAATTGCCTGGAGACGCAGGGATAGCCACTTGGCATAAGGTTCGGACGACCGGACGAGTCCATTCCGGGCGCCAATTAAGGTATCCAGATACTCTCATGCCCGACCGCATCTATCTCGACTGGAATGCGACCACGCCGCTTCGTCCTGAAGCGCGCGACGCGATGGCTGCGGCGTGGGAGCTCTGCGGCAATCCCTCGTCGGTGCATGCCGAAGGCCGTCAGGCCCGAAGGATGGTCGAGGACAGCAGGGCGAACGTCGCCGGTGCGGTCGGGGCGCTGGCCCGCAACGTCGTTTTCACGTCAGGCGGAACCGAAGCCAACGCGCTGTCGCTTGCATCAGGGCTTCGGCGGGGTTCCGGTCTGCCGGTTGAAAGGCTGGTGGTTTCGGCTATCGAGCACGCCTCGGTGCTCGCCGGCGGGCGGTTCCCACCCGAGGCCATCGACATCGTCGGCGTCACGCGTTCGGGTCTGCTGGATCTGGACCGTCTACGCGCGGTGCTCCAGAGCGGGCCGCCGGCGCTGGTTTCGGTGATGCTGGCCAACAACGAAACCGGAGCGGTGCAGCCGGTGGCCGAAGCCGGCGAAATCGTCCACGCCGCGGGCGGATTGTTGCATGTCGACGCGATCCAGGCGTTTGGAAAAATACCATTTGATATCAAGACAATGGGAGCCGATCTTGTGACGCTGTCGGCGCACAAGATCGGGGGTCCCAAGGGCGTCGGCGCTGTGGTTCTGGCCGAAGGGGTGCTCGGCTTTGAGCCGCTGCTGCGCGGCGGCGGTCAGGAACTGGGCCGCCGGGCTGGGACCGAGAATGTACCGGGAATCGCGGGGTTCGGAGCCGCCGTGAAGGCCGCGATGGAGAACCGGGATAGCGACGCCATTCGTCTCGAAAGCTTACGAAATCTGCTCGAGAGCGGCTTGCGGGATACACCGGACGCCATCGTGTTCGCCGATGGCGCGCCAAGGCTGCCTAATACCACGCTGTTTACGGTTCCCGGCCTCAAAGCGGAGACCGCGGTCATAGGTTTCGATCTCGCGGGCGTCGCGGTTTCCTCCGGTTCGGCCTGTTCGTCGGGCAAGGTGCAGCCCTCGCATGTGCTGGAGGCGATGGGATTCGGCCGGGAATTGGCCCAGGGAGCGGTGCGGCTCAGTCTGGGCTGGTCCACCTCAGACGCGGACATCGATCGCTGTCTAAAGGCTTGGCGAAAGCTCTCCGGTACCCTACTTAAGGGTTTGCGACGAAACACAGCTTGAACCGTTCTAAGCAGGTGATTTTGTCGGTGAAACATCGTAATAGTCTTGCGGAATTGTTCCACCGCGGTCCTTGAAACCGCGAGCGGAGGAAGAAAATGCCGGCCGTACAAGAGACGGTCGATCGGGTTCGCCGGATCGACGTCGACCAGTATCGATATGGGTTTGAGACGTTGATCGAGTCCGACAAGGCGCCAAAGGGCCTGTCGGAAGATACCGTCCGTTTTATTTCCGCGAAAAAGAACGAGCCGGCCTGGATGCTGGAATGGCGTCTGGAGGCGTATCGCCGCTGGCTGACCATGGCCGAGCCGAAGTGGGCGCGGGTCGACTATCCCAGGATCGATTATCAGGATCTCTATTATTACTCGGCGCCCAAGCCGAAGAAGACGGTCTCATCGCTCGACGAGATCGACCCGGAAATCCTCAAGACCTATGAAAAACTCGGCATTCCCTTGCGCGAAGTCGAGGTGCTCGAAGGCGTGGTGCGCCCCGAAGGCGAGCGCAGGATCGCCGTCGATGCCGTGTTCGATTCGGTGTCGGTGGCGACCACCTTCCAGAAAGAATTGAAGCAGGCCGGCGTGATCTTCATGCCGATTTCGGAGGCGATCCGCGAGCATCCGGAACTGGTCAGGAAGTATTTGGGCACGGTGGTGCCGACCTCGGATAATTTCTTCGCCACCCTGAACTCGGCGGTGTTCTCCGACGGCTCGTTCGTCTATGTGCCGCCGGGCGTGCGTTGTCCGATGGAACTGTCGACCTATTTCCGCATCAACGAGCGTAACACCGGCCAGTTCGAGCGCACCCTGATCATCGCCGACAAGGGCGCCTATGTCAGCTATCTCGAAGGCTGCACCGCGCCGCAGCGCGATGAAAACCAGCTGCACGCCGCCGTGGTCGAACTGGTGACGCTTGACGACGCCGAGATCAAATATTCGACGGTGCAGAACTGGTATCCCGGCAATTCGGAAGGGCTGGGCGGCATCTATAACTTCGTTACCAAGCGTGGCGATTGCCGCGGCAACAATTCGAAGATTTCCTGGACCCAGGTCGAGACCGGCTCCGCCATCACCTGGAAATATCCAAGCTGCATCCTGCGCGGCGACAATTCGCGCGGCGAGTTCTATTCGATCGCGATCTCGAACGGCCACCAGCAGGTCGATTCCGGCACCAAGATGATTCATCTGGGCAAGAACACCACAAGCCGGATCATCTCCAAGGGTATCGCGGCCGGCGTGTCGCAGAACACCTATCGTGGCCTCGTCACCGCGCACCGCAAGGCGACGGGCGCGCGCAATTTCACCGCCTGCGATTCACTTTTGATCGGCGACCAGTGCGGCGCTCACACCGTGCCCTATATCGAGGCGAAGAATTCTTCGGCGCTGTTCGAGCACGAAGCGACCACGTCGAAGATTTCCGAGGACGTGCTGTTCTATTGCGTCCAACGCGGGCTGAGTCAGGAAGAAGCCGTCGGCCTCGTGGTCAACGGCTTTGTCAAAGACGTGCTGCAGCAACTGCCGATGGAGTTTGCGGTCGAAGCGCAGAAACTGATCTCGATCTCGCTTGAAGGATCGGTTGGGTAATTGTCGTGAATGAATTCTGGTTCACGCCGAAACTGAAAGGATACGGCGCGGTACCGAGCACTTGGGAAGGATACACGCTTGTTGCGTGTTTGCTTCGGTGGTTTTGATCTGCGTTTCGTGATGATTTGGCGGGAGAAAACCTTATCTATTTTTCCGCGGCCGATGATCGTCGTAGCCGTCTCGACAATCATCTTTCTGTTGGTATGCGCGTGGAAAACTGACGGTGCGTGGGGCTGAAAAAGCCTGTTTACTGAGATTGTTGGAAAAAACGAATGACTGCATTACTCGTAGTTAAAAACCTGCAGGTCCGTGTCGAGGAGCGTGAAATTCTCCATGGGCTTTCGCTTACCGTGAACAAGGGCGAAGTCCACGCCATCATGGGGCCGAATGGCTCCGGCAAGTCGACGTTGAGCCACGTCATCGCCGGCAAGCCGGGCTATGAAGTCACCGGCGGCGAAATACTGTTCAAGGGCGAAGACCTGTTGGCAATGTCGCCGGATGAGCGCTCTGCCAAGGGCGTCTTCCTCGCCTTCCAGTATCCGGTAGAAATTCCGGGTGTCGCGACCATGACGTTCCTGCGCACCGCGCTTAACGCGCAGCGTAAAGCGCGCGGCGAGAGCGAATTCTCCACGCCGGATTTTCTCAAGAAAGTGCGCGAAGTGGCGACCCGGCTGAACATCCCGCAGGACATGCTCCGCCGCGGCGTCAATGTCGGCTTCTCCGGTGGCGAGAAGAAGCGCAACGAGATTTTGCAGATGGCGCTGTTCGAGCCCAGCCTGTGCATTCTGGATGAAATGGATTCCGGCCTCGACATCGACGCGTTGCGGGTGGCCGCCGACGGCGTCAATGCGCTGCGTTCGCCGGATAGGGCGATGGTGGTGATCACGCATTATCAGCGGCTGCTGAACTACATCGTGCCTGATTTCGTGCACGTGATGTCGAAGGGCCGGGTGGTCAAAAGCGGCGACAAGGAACTGGCGCTGGAGCTTGAGGCTTCCGGCTACGCGCAGTTCGAAGACGCGGCCTGACGGCCTGAGCGGATTTCATGATGAACCTTGTACTTGCAAAAACCGAGACCGGAAGCGCGCTGAGCGATGCATTCGCCGTCGCGCGCGATCGGCTGCCAGGTGCGGGCAGGGTCGCCGATGCGCGCCGCCAGGCATTCGATGCCTATCAACGCGCGGGCCTGCCGCATCGACGGCTCGAGGACTGGAAATATACCGATCTGCGCGCTCTGATGCGCGAAGTGCTGCCGCTGGCGCTGACCCCCGACGCCGCGGCGTTGAAGCGCGCGGGCGCGGCCTTGAAGCCCCATGCGATCGAGGGTGTGCGCCGGCTGGTGCTGGTTGACGGGGTATTCGCGCCGGAACTGTCCGAAACGGCCGATCCGGAAAAAGGGCTTGGCATCCGCTCGCTCAGCGAGCTGCTCGAAGCCGGTGATGACACGCCGCAAGCGCAATTGTTCGCCCCTGACAATTCCGATCCCATGGTGGCGCTGAACAGCGCGATGATGACGGATGGTCTCGTCATCGAGGTCGCCGACGGCGCCGTGCTCACAAAGCCGCTTCATATTGTCCACGTCGCCAGCGGCGCAGTGCCCGCGGCGATGTTCACCCGCTCATTGCTACGCCTCGGCAAGGCCGCCGGCGTAACGCTGGTGGAGAGTTATATCGCTGCCGATGGTGCGAAAGCCTATCAAGTCCACGATTCTCTCGTCGTTTCGATCGGCGATGATGCGCGGCTTGACCATGTGCGCTTGGTCGAGGACAGCCGCGAGGCTTTCAACATTTCGTCAGCGGTGGTGTCGCTCGGCGCTCATGCACACTTCAATACTTTCGGCATGACAAGCGGCTCAGGCGTCAGCCGCTACCAGGCGATAATCGCGTTCGCCGGTGAGGGCTCGCAGGTCGAGACCAATGGCGTCAATCTGCTCAATGGCCGCCAGCACGCCGACACCACGCTGTTTCTGGATCATGCGGTGCCGAACTGCGCGAGCCGCGAGATTTTCCGCTCGGTGGTCGATGACCGCGGCCATTCGGTGTTTCAGGGACGCATCATCGTGCGTCCAAAGGCGCAGAAGACCGACGCCAAGATGATGACGCGGGCGCTGCTGCTGTCCGACGAGGCGGAAGCCGACAACAAGCCGGAACTGGAAATCTTCGCCGACGACGTGACCTGCGGCCATGGCGCGACAACCGGCGCGCTCGACCAAAGCCTGCTGTTTTACCTGCGCGCGCGCGGGCTCTCCGAGAAGGAGGCCCAGGCGCTCCTGATCCAGGCGTTTGTCGGCGAGGCGATCGAACAGATCGCCAGCGATAGCTTGCGTGAGCTGGCGATATCGGCCGCCCAGCGCTGGCTGGCGGCACGGGATTATTTGATCCCGTCCTGGGGGGCCGCGCAGCGGCCGTCTCGAAGGATGGGAAAAAATGGAATTGGGGCTTCGTTTTTGGAGACGCGCACGAAGGCGCGCTCCTTGGGACGGGGAACTTGGGACGGGGCAGAAGTGAAGGCAGATATGACCCATCCGGCGGTCTTGAACGGTTCCTATGATGTCGCCCGGGTGCGGGAGGATTTTCCCGCGCTGGCGCTGAAGATCTATGGCAAGCCGCTGGTCTATCTCGACAACGCCGCTTCCGCGCAGAAACCGAATGCGGTGCTCGATCGCATGACGGAAGCCTACAAGAGCGAATATGCCAACGTGCATCGTGGGCTGCACTACCTCGCCAATGCGGCGACGGAGGCCTATGAAGGCGGCCGCGCCAAGGTCGCGACATTCCTCAACGCGCGGCGCAACGAGGAGATCGTCTTCACCCGCAACGCCACCGAGTCGATCAACCTCGTCGCGTCGTCATGGGGCGAGCCGAACATCAAGGCCGGCGACGAAATCGTGCTCTCGATCATGGAGCACCATTCCAATATCGTGCCCTGGCATTTCCTCCGGGAGCGCCATGGCGCCGTCATCAAATGGGCGCCAGTTGATGACGAAGGCAATTTCCTCATCGACGAATTCGAGAAACTGCTGACCGACCGCACCAAGCTGGTCGCGATCACGCAGATGTCGAACGCGCTCGGTACCATCGTGCCGGTCAAGGACGTGGTGAAACTTGCCCATAGCCGCGGCATTCCCGTGCTGGTCGATGGCAGCCAGGCCGCGGTTCATCTGGCGATCGACGTGCAGGATATCGACTGCGACTTCTACGTCTTCACCGGCCACAAGCTCTACGGCCCGAGCGGCATCGGCGTGCTCTACGCCAAGCACGAACATCTGGTGGCGATGCGGCCCTACAATGGCGGCGGCGAGATGATCCGCGAAGTCGCGAAAGACTGGGTCACCTATGGCGATCCGCCGCACAAATTCGAAGCGGGAACGCCGGCCATCGTCGAGTCGGTTGGCCTCGGTGCGGCGATCGATTACGTCAATTCGATCGGCAAGGAGCGCATCGCCGCGCATGAGCACGATCTCCTGACCTATGCCGAGGGTCGCCTGCGCGAAATCAATTCACTGCGGCTGATCGGCTCTGCCCGGGGCAAGGGGCCGGTGATCTCGTTCGAGATGAAGGGCGCGCATCCCCACGATGTCGCGACCGTGATCGATCGGCAGGGGATCGCGGTCCGCGCCGGCACCCATTGCGTGATGCCGCTTTTAGAGCGTTTCAATGTGACGGCGACATGCCGTGCCTCATTCGGAATGTATAATACCCGTGAAGAAGTCGACCATCTGGCACAGGCGCTGATCAAGGCGCGGGAATTATTCTCATGACCGACACCGTTGAAGTGAAGAATCCCGAGGTCAAAGATCTCGAAGTCAAGACCACCAACATGGAGACGAATTCGGCGTTGCCACCGGAGGAGACCGAACGGCTCTCTGGCGAAATCATCGCCGCGCTGAAAACCGTGTTCGATCCGGAAATTCCAGCCGATATCTATGAACTCGGCCTGATCTACAAGGTCGATCTCAAGGACGATCGCAGCGTCGACGTCTTGATGACGCTGACCACGCCCAATTGCCCGGCGGCCGGCGAGTTGCCGACGATGGTGGAGAATGCGGTCGCCAGCGTTCCCGGCGTCGGCGTCGTCAATGTCAATCTGGTCTGGGACCCTGCCTGGACGCCGGACAGAATGACCGACGAGGCGCGCCTGGTGCTCAATATGTGGTGAGGTGTTCCTTGCCGAAACTGTCCGGTGTTATCGAGACTGCGCTCTATGTTGATGACCTCCACCGGGCTCGTGGATTTTATGAGGAGGTGCTTGGACTTACGGCACTGACGAGTGATTCGCGGTTTCTTGCTTTCGATGTCGGTGGCCGCAGTGTGCTTCTGCTGTTCCGTCGCGGTTCAACGCTTGAACCGGTCCATTTGCCCGGCGGGACCATTCCGCCGCATGACGGTAGCGGCCCGATTCATATGGCCTTTGCCATTGCAGCTGCGGAAATGGCGGCTTGGGAAAAACGGCTTGGCGAGCACGATGTTGCGATCGAAGGCAGGACCGATTGGCCGCGTGGCGGGAAAAGCATCTACTTCCGCGACCCCGACAATCATTTGCTGGAGTTGGTCACACCGGGAGTTTGGACGATTTACTGAGAACAAGTCCCACTTAGGATAGGCTCTGACGGAATTCGCGACAGGAGACCTTCTCAACTGGAATTTCGTTGTTACGTTAGTGGTATAGGACTTCGCCGCCATCGCGCGGCGTAAGGAGATGGACTACCATGGATATCACCGCACCAGTCTCCAAGCCGAAACCGCGGCCCCGCCCGCAAGTCATGAAACTGACTGAAGCGGCGGCGCAGCGCGTTGCCGAACTGACCAGGCGCGCCGACTCCGAAATCGTCGGTTTGCGGGTCGGGATCAAGAATGGCGGCTGTGCCGGTCAATCCTATACGGTGGAATATGCCCATGACGTGCGTCCGACCGACGAAGTCGTCGAGGACAAGGGCGTGAAGATCCTGGTCGATCCCAAGGCTGTACTGTTTCTGCTGGGTACCGAGATGGACTACAAAGCCGACAAGATGCAGTCGCAGTTCATCTTCAATAATCCGAACCAGGTCGGCGCCTGCGGTTGCGGCGAATTGGTGCAACTGACGCCTGCGAAGATCTTAGCCACCCGCGTCGAGCGCGACGCCGTGGACCGCGATTTCCTGATCGATCTGTTTGCGGATTTCGGGCCGGTTGCGGTCCGCCGGATGTTCTCGGGTTTCGGCATTTCCGCTGACGGCACCAATTTCGCGCTTGCGCTGCGCGGCGGTCTTTACCTGCGCGCCGATGAGCAGACCATTCCGCAGTTCGAGGCGGAAGGATCAAAGCCATTTCAGTACCAAACCAGAGCCAAGACCGTCACGGTCAATTCGTACTGGCAGTTGCCGGAACGGCTCTATGACGATCCCGAAGAACTGACGGGATGGGCGAGGGCGGCCTTGTCCGCCGCGCAGCGCGCAGCCTTGCGCAAGCCAAAGGCGCGCAAGGGTACGAAGACGCCCAGGAAGGCTGTAACCAAAAAGACAGCAACAAAGGTCACAGGCAAAAAGCCGGTGGCCAGCAGAACGGCGGCGAAGAAGGCGCAGGGAAGGAAAAAGTCCTCATCCTGAAGAGCGCGCCTTGCGCGCGTCTCGATGGATGGCAGCAGGCGAGATCACGATCTCATGGTTCGAGACGCGCAAGATGCGCTCCTCACAACGAGGCGGCAAAAAATGCGTGGCGAAAAAGTTCAGGCGACCTGACTGTGGGCCTCGGCGACGTATTCCGGGTCAGCTTCGCAGATGACGCGGTTACGGCCGTTGCGCTTGGCGGCATAGAGACAGGCATCGGCGCGCTCGATCAGCGAATTGGTATCGTCTCCTGGCTTGAGCATCGACACGCCGACCGAAATGGTCACGCGGCCGAGAATTTCGCCTGTGGATTTTTTCTTCAATTCCTTCGACATCACGGCGCGGCGGATATGGTCGGCGACCGTCAGCGCCTGGCGCAGCGCGGTGTTGGGCAGCACCACCGCGAACTCCTCGCCGCCGTAGCGGGCGGTGATGTCCTGGCCCTTGATGGTCTGCTTCAGTGACATCCCAACCAGCCGCAGCACCTGATCGCCGGTGAGATGGCCATAGGAGTCGTTGAACGATTTGAAGTGGTCGATATCGAACATCAAGAGCGAAAGCGGCTCGCCGTTCGCCAGCGCGGTTTGAACGGCCATCTCGATCGAGCGGTCGAAATATTTGCGGTTGCCGAGGCCGGTGAGTGGATCGGTCAGGCTTTCGGCCCGGATAGCCTCGAGGCTCTGCTGAAGATTGCTGATTTCCGATTTCGACAGGGTCAGCCGTTCTTCCAGCGCCTTGTTGGTATCGCGCATCTCGCGGGTGGATTTCAGCAGCGATTCGACGATTTTTTTGACCTGGTCGCGGTTCTGCGCGGTCGAGAGCTTTTTGGTCGCGCCCGAGAGGCTGGTGTCATAGTTCGCCGACATTCCCAGCGCATCGCCGATCAACTTCATCACATCGTCGATTTCACCGATCACGCGCGCGCCGACCTTGTCGATGCGGTCAGTGGTTTTGATGTGGGAAAGATAGGTGTCGTAGATCTGCTCGAGATCGGCTTCGGTCAGCTTGCCGTTGCGCGCCAGAGTCTCGTTGATGATCTTGTTGAGGGCGGAATTGTATCCGGTGGCGTAGATGTACCAGATTTCGTAGTTGCGGGGGACGGCGGTCTGCCGCAACGACCTGATCTGCCCGAGCGCAAGTTCGGCGAAGGCCATCGTGCGTTCATGTTCGTCGAGCACCTGGATCCGTCCCCAAACGGCGGACCGCGCTGCTCGCTTCCCGCACCAATCAATAAATTATGGGGACAAAGCTAACGAAGGTTAGTGAACGCCCGGTAAACGAGTTCCCGCAGCGTTCGCAGATGCGAGAACTTAATCAGACGCGATCAAACGCGAGCGCGAACGGGCCGCAACAGGAACGCCGGGAGATGCGAGTGATCGGCCGGTTCTGACGATGATTCAGACGTGGTTTGCGGAGCGGGTACGCGACCGATAGAGGGTGTGCGCGAAACCGGCGGAGGTGGTGGAGGTGTGAACGCGTCCGGTGCCTGTGGCTGCGGGCCGGAATGGCGGCCAGCGCCGGAGGCGCGGCGGGGCTCGCGGTCGCGGCGCGGCTTGCGGCCGTTGCGTGAACCTTCTCGTCCGCCTTCTCTTCCTGCGTCCCTTGTAGATTCCCTGCTGCCTTCGCGCGGCTGTTGCTCGCCGCCGTGCGGCGTTGCCGTGCGATCAACCGGCTGGGCCTCGGTGCTGCCTTCGGCGCGGGGAATCGTTTGTCCGATCAGTTTCTCAATCGCGACTATCGACTTTTGATCGAGCGGGGTAACGATCGAGATCGCGGTGCCGGCGCGGCCCGCGCGGCCGGTGCGGCCAATGCGGTGCACGTAGTCGTCGGCGTGATGCGGGACGTCGAAATTGAAGACATGGCTGACGGCTGGAATATCGAGGCCGCGCGCGGCGACGTCGGAAGCGACCAGCAGCGGGATTTCGCCCTTGCGGAATTGATCGAGGGCTGCGGTGCGCGCCGATTGATCCATGTCGCCATGCAGGGCGCCGACGCTGAAGCCGTGCTTTTGCAGCGATTTGTGCAACAGCGCTACTTCGCGCTTGCGGTTACAGAAAATGATTGCGTTGTTGAGATCCTTGGCGTCGCGGAGCAGGCGCCGGAGCGTTTCACGTTTCTCGTGTGGTTCCCGGCTCACACTGACCTGGAACTGGGATACGCCGACCGCGGTTGTCGCCGGGCGGGAAACTTCGACCTTCTCGGGATTATGCAGGAAGGCTTCGGTGATGCGCCGGATTTCGGGGGGCATCGTCGCGGTGAAGAACAGCGTCTGGCGGGTGAAGGGGATCATCTTGCAGACGCGCTCGATGTCGGGAATGAAGCCCATATCCAGCATGCGGTCGGCTTCGTCGATAACCAGCAATTCGACACCGGTGAGCAATAGCCCGCCGCGTTCGGTGTGGTCGAGCAGTCGGCCCGGCGTTGCGATCAGCACGTCGACGCCCCGGGTCAATTTGGTGTCCTGGTCGCCGAACGAAACGCCGCCGATCAGGAGCGCGACATTGAGTTTCTGGCCGGCGCCGTATTTGTCGAAATTCTCCTTTACCTGGGCGGCGAGTTCGCGCGTCGGTTCAAGGATGAGGGTGCGGGGCATTCGGGCGCGGGCGCGGCCCTTTTCCAGCATCGTGAGCATCGGAAGGACGAAGGCCGCGGTCTTGCCGGTGCCGGTCTGGGCGATGCCGAGAACGTCCCGGCGCGCCAGAACATGGGGAATCGCCTGTTCCTGAATGGGGGTAGGGGTGGTGTAACCGGTGGCCGCGACGGCGGCGAGCACCTTGTCGGACAAGCCGAGATGAGAAAAAGACATTGCGCCTCTGGTAGATACCGCCGCTTGGAATTCCGGAAAAGACTGTTGCGCTCAACCCCGGAACGGCACGCAGAGATCTCGTTC
>CAWETC010000012.1:0-122214 GCA_963811915.1 uncultured Alphaproteobacteria bacterium | reverse complement strand
CGCTCATAACGGTCTGGTTGCAGGTTCGGGTCCTGCCGGGCCCACCAATAATTTCAAGCACATTGACGCGTTTTCTTCACGCGAACCGGTGTCCACTTCGCCCGAAAACGCTCTGGTCTAGCGGCGGCTGCGCGCTCGAAACCTCGACACCCTGCGGTGCGTTGAAAACTTCATCACGCCGCACGCACGCTGTCGAGAAAGCCAGCGACATCCGTCTTCAGCCGCTCGGCTTGTTTCGACAGCTCACTGGCCGAATTCAGCACCTGGGTCGACGCTGAGCCGACCTCGCCGGACGCCTGCGTGACACCGGCGATATTCGAAGACACTTCATTGGTCCCCGCAGCCGCCTGACTCACGTTATTCGCGATCTCTTTGGTCGCGGCGCCTTGCTGCTCAACGGCAGACGCGATCGCGGAAGCGATCTCGTTTATCTGCCCGATCGTCCCGCCGATGCTCTGGATCGCTGTGACGGCTTCACCGGTGACACTCTGGATCGAGGCGATCTGGTTCGATATCTCCTCGGTCGCCCTGGCCGTCCGGCTGGCTAGGTTCTTCACCTCGGACGCCACCACGGCGAAGCCCTTGCCCGCCTCGCCCGCGCGCGCCGCCTCGATCGTGGCGTTCAGCGCGAGCAGATTGGTCTGGCTCGCGATCTGCTGGATCAGACCCACCACCTCACCGATGGTCTGCGCGCTCTGGGCCAGGCTATCCACGGTGCCGTTCGTGCGCTGTGCCTGATCGACCGCCTTCACCGCCATGGCCGAGGACTGCGCCACCTGGCGTCCTATCTCGCTGATGGAAGCGGAGAGTTCCTCGGCCGCCGCAGCAACGGTCTGGACGTTGCTGGTTGCCCGCGTCGCCGCGCCCGCAACGGCGGTCGCCTGGCGGTTCGCCTCCTCCGCAGTCGCGCTCAGCGACTGCGCGGCTCCCTGCATCTCGGTCGCGGTGAAGGCGACGGTATCGATGATTCCGCCGACGCTCGCGCTGAAGTCGTCTGCCATCCGGATCAGTACCGCCTTCTGCTCGACCGCCGCACTTGCCTTCTGCTGCTCCTGCTCTTCGCGCAGGCGGTCGGCCTCGATCATGTTGTCTTTGAAAACGCCGACCGCGCGGGCCATCTCGCCGACCTCGTCGGTCCGGTCAGTCGCCGGGACCTCCGCCGCCGTATCACCTCCGGCCAGCCTGGTCATCGCGCCGGTGAGCGCGCGGACGGGCCGGACCAAGCCTCGCGCGAGCCACCATGAGCTGGCGCCGAGCAGCGCGAGGATTGCCCCGACGATCATCAGCACATCGAAAACGCGGGCCCGGAACAGCGCATCGACGTCGTCGATGTAGACGCCGCTACCGACTGCCCATTGCCACTCGCCGACCGGCGCCGCATAGGCGAGCTTCCGAGAAGGCGTGTCGCTGCCAGCACGCGGAAACATGAACTCGGTGAACCCGCCGCCCGCTTGGGCGGCGGCGATCACATTGGCGTTGAGCCGCACACCGTTGGAGTCGACCTGGTCGATGTAGTTTTTACCCTCGCGATCGGGCTTGAGGCCATGGACGACGTTCACTCCGTCATAGCGGTAAACGTAGAAATAGTCGCCTTCGCCGAAACGCATCGAGCGCAGCGCCATACGCGCGCGTTCCTGCGCCTCGGCCTCGGAGAGGTGTCCGGCGGCGGCCTCCGCAACGAACGCACGGGCGATCGAGACAGCGCCCTGGACCTCATTGCGGATGGCGGCGCGCCGTTGATCAAGCAGCGTGTCGCGAATGGTCAAGAGTTGAACAGCAAAACCGCACAGCATGAAGAGGGCAGCGGCCCCCACCAGCAACGCCAGCCTGCTGGAGATCGTGAGCCGGAACCAGGTGAAACGCGAGCCGCGGGCTGAAGTCATCGTTTTTTCTCGTCGGACAACACGAAGTACGTGTCTATCCTTCATTTCTTACGAAGATGTTCACGATGGCCTTGCCGCCCTGCCTGGGGTATCACCCCGGCAAAATCGCTGGTCGCCGGGCGCGCCTGTACGGACGAAGCTGTCGCGGAAACAACCCAGCATGCGGCTGGTGACGGGGTCCGTCCGCGCTTGCTGGCGGCGTGACGAACCGGCGGTGACCTGCCCTTGTGGGCAAGGTTTAACGTTGATATCGCACAGTTGATGCCACGTCGATCATGCCTAGATCGACGAGAGTACGGTGGAATCGACGTTTCCGTTCCGAGGGCGATGCGAAGTAGGCGCCGCCGCAATGCTCAAGCAAACTCGCTCGCGTAGCGAAGATCTCATCAAGCGGCAGACCAGCATGCTGCAAAACCACTGTCCCGAGAAAAGCAATATCCAGGTCTGAGCCGCGTCCACAAGGAATTCGATCGGAGAAGTCATTCAGGGTTTCTATGGCGTAGAACGTGCGAAACTGCCGCCTCGCGTCCAGGTCGAGCTTGAGTTTTTTCTCGATCCGCCGCGTCATTACGGGTTGATGATCCCCATAGTGCATAATGAGTGTAGGACGTTTGGGAAAACGGGAGGAAAGCCTGGACTTGAGTTTATTCCAGGTCACAGCGGTCTCTACAAGCCGCGCGTAGTACTCAGCATAATATGCATCGGGAAGGCTCGCGGCAGCAAACGCACGCTCGCCTTCAAAGTGTCCAGGTGCAACCAGGTTTCGGTTGTGTGGACCGTGATTGAAGTTGGTCAGCGCATATAAAAAGCGTGGTGAGGCATCGTCAGCAATGCCTTTCATATGAGCATCGAGTGCGGCGTCCAGAAACAATGCATCGGAATGTGTCGTTTCGAATTGATCGACATCGAAGGGCGGATGAAAATCATCCGTGAAGAGACGCTCGTCGATGCCTATTGTACGATAAAACCTGTCGTAGCTGAGAAAGCTGCGACGGCAGCTCGAAGCAAGCATCGTTCTATATCCAAGCGCAGCAAGCGTCTTTGGAAGACTGCTATGGAAGCGGCCGGCACCTCGCTTAAAGAGAAAATAGGCGTTTGAACCGAAGCTCGCGCTTGAAAGGCCAGTTAGCAGACTAAATTCCGATTGCCACGATCCTCCGCCAAAAATATCCACGTTGAGGCTTCCATAGAGACCATTTGTCGGTGACAGAAACGATTCGACAAGCGGCTCAACCGGGAGACCAAATATGCGCGGATCGAAGATCGACTCGTGCTGAATAACGATGATGTCAGGATAATCGGGCCTGCGCGCCGGTACGGCCGCCATCAGCGGCAGCGGGTCTTTGGCCATATCGCTCAGAGTCAGGCCGCCGAACTGCCGCCAGGAGACCGGGTCGAGAAGGGAGGCGATGAAGCTCGAAAGAAAACACCGGCGGAGAGCCGCATTTCGCTGGAAAGTAACTCGTCCGCCGCTCGCCCTGTATGCTGCGACTAAGCTAATACAAGCAACGCTGAAAAAGAGAGCCTGGAGTTCCAGAGAAACTGGCGGCCCGCGCATGTACAACAGGGTCGCGACTGCAGCCAGCATGAGTGCGACGCTTCCCGCAAGAACAGCCATTAGTGCGAGCGGATACTGTGCCAACAAAAATGGAACTGTTCCCGCAAAAGCCAGAGGTAAATCTGTTGCAACGAGTTTGAGCCCACTGTGATTGTATTTTACTTTCGACGCTCCGGAAATTCCTGCCGCCAGGATCGATGACAACAGTATCGCTCTTTCCAGATCAGTAACGACGAACAGCAGCACCGCGGTGCTGAAACACAGCGCGGCAACGGCCAATTTAAGCTGCTCAAAGCTCCGTTCCGCAAACCAAAGAACGGCGATCGCGGTCACAACTATCAGGGCTAGTGACATATGGATAAGATGCCAGAGCAATGGATCGACGTCCACGATTGCGAAACGGCCAAAAACAGAGACTGAAGCAGCGTTTGCAGGATGTGCCGTCTGGTGACAAAGCTATCCTGACGCCTGATCGACGAACGGCCGCTCTCGGGAGCCACGGACATTCGCCGATCAGCCCTAATTCCGAACTGCCTTCCGAGCTGTTGCAGCGGTCCGCTAGGAGGCCGCCGCATTGGCTTCGAGCCAGGTAGCAATATTGGCCGCGGCATCTGCATAGAAAGTGCGATAGAGATCCTCGGTGACGTAGCCGATGTGAGGCGTCGCAAGGACGTTGTCCAGTTTCCGGAAGGGGTGATCGGGAGGCAACGGCTCGACGTCGAATACGTCGATCGCTGCGCCGGCGATCCTGTGCGCCTGCAGCGCCTCGATCATGGCTGCCTGATCGACGATCGGACTCCGTGACGTGTTCACGAACCTGGCCGTCGGCTTCATCAGGGCAAACTCAGGCGCCCCGATCAGGCCTCTGGTACGGCCGCTCAGGACCAGATGGAGCGTGACGACATCCGCCTCGCGGAACAGTGTCTGCTTGTCGACGAGAATGGCGCCGGCGGCGATGGCCTTCTCCTGGGTCAGGTTCTGGCTCCAGGCGATCACCTTCATCCCGAACGCGACGCCGATGCGCGCGACCTCTTTTCCGATGTTGCCCAACCCGACCACGCCGAGAACTTTGCCTCGCAGGTTGGAGCCGAGGCCGGTCTGCCACCCACCCGCCTTCAGCGATGCGGCTTCCCGGTCGAGGCCCCGCATGCTCGCAAGGATCAGCGACCAGCTGAACTCGATGGTTGGAGTGGAATCATAGCCCGTCGCAGTGACCGCGATGCCGAAATCGGCCGCGGCCTGGCTGTCAATGGAGGCGTTTCGCGGTCCTGTCGAAGCTATCAGCCTCAGGTTCGGCAGCTGCTGCAGGATCTCCCTTGTAAGCGGGGTGCGTTCGCGCATGACGCACACCACGTCGAACGGCCGCAACCGCTCGACGACTGCCGAGGAATCGGCGATGTGGTCGTTGAACACTGTGATCTCGGCGCGGCGCCGGACGCCCGACCAGTCGGCAAGCCGCAGCGCGACGTTCTGGTAGTCGTCGAGGATCGCAATGTTCATTGGTACCCTCCGTTAGCGTTTGGCGGCAAAAAACCCGGCCAGAGCTCCGGCTACCGCTTTCGGGTCATTCTCCATCGGAATGTGGCCGGCCGATTTGATCCGAACCAGCCTGGTTTCCGGGATATCTTGCGCGTAGCGTTCGGCATAGTCGACCGTCTGAAACGGGTCGTCCTCGCCCCACACCAGGAGCTTCGGCGTCCGGGATTGCAGCAGGGCCGGCAGCATCTCCTGAGTATAGCGGTTGTCCGCCGCGCCCGCGAGCGCCAACCAGGATCGAGCGACCCTGGGATCGGTCCACGGATCGAGATATTCCGCGATCTCCGCCTCGCTTGCCGGACGTCCAAGCGCCTTCACGACCGAGACCGCGGCGCGCGGCGAGAACATCGTCTCTCGTCGTCGCGGCGGCCACAGCCGGATCCCGGAAGCGGGCGACGCCAGGTACCGGCCACGAATCGTACATGATGCCGTTCACAACGGCCAGGCGCGGCACCTCCAGTTCCCTGGAGAGCATCAGCTGCTGCGCCACGCCGCCGCCGATGTCGTGGCCGGCGACCATGACTGGCCCCCTGTGCCCGAGCGCTTGTCGCGACCGTCGAATGCACTTGCTCGACAAGGTTGCGCAGAGGTCGATTGCAATGTCGGACCCACGCCGCCCCGCCGTGAAACGGGGCGGCTTATTGAAGCTGGTCAGGCGGCGGGCCTTAGCTTGCCGGGCGCAGTCCATTCGGCACCTTTCATGAAGGAGTCGTTCGGCGTCTGCGCGAGATGGTTGGTGTAGTTGGAGATGAGTTTTGTCGCGGCGAGCACGAGCAAGTCGAGCACCGCTCGATTGTCATAGCCCGCGGCTTTGAAGGCGGCGACCTCGGCCTCGCTCACCACGCCGCGCTGGCGGGTGACTTTGGCGGCGAACTGCCGCAACGCCTCCAGTTTTGCATCGGCGATCGGGCGGCCTTCGCGGACCGCCGCGATCGCCGCGTCGTCGACCTTTGCCATCCGCGACAGATTGGTGTGGCCGGCCATGCAATAGGTGCACTCGTTCTCGTAGATGATGGCGAGATAGACGATGTTGCGTTCCTGCGGCGTGAAACTCGTTTTCTCGGCAATCCCCCAGAGCATGCTGTAGGCCTCAAGCGCCGCCGGGCTCTCGGCGAGGACGCGGTGCAGGTTGGGCACGAAGCCCCAGGCCTTCTGGACGCCGTTCAGAATCGCGGCAGAGGCCGCCGGCGCGGTGGTCGTCTCGTGAAGCGTGAATCCATTGATCATGTGTCTTCTCCCTTCTTGGACACCGAACGGTGTGGCCGCACCATCCCCCATTCCAATACGCCGCGGCAGACGCGTCGGAGCGATATCATCCATTCCGACCAGGAATGGTCACTCCGCAGCACATCGGCGCGTCAGCGTGGGCATTCCTTACAGGAATAAACGTTATTACGAATGTCGCTCTGCCGAAGCCGTTCGCTGGACAGCATTTAGTCATCTCGTTTTTCCAGTTCATCGTCTCGGCGGAGGTGTTGCCATGATATCGAAGCATTCGGTCGTGGTTGCCGAACCGGTTCGCACAGCCATCGGAATATTCAGCGGCACGTTGAAGGATGTTCCAGCCACCAAGCCTGGAGCGGCAGCCATCAGCGCTGCTCTTCAACGGTCTGGCCTGCGGCCGGATGAGATCGGCACAGTGGTCATGGGGAATACGATAAAAGCCGGCAACAAAATGAATCCCGCACGGCAGGCGGCGATCCACGCCGGACTGCCGGTCCAAGTCCCCTGCCATGACCGTGAATTGGGTCTGTGGCGCCGGTGCGCAAGCAATCGTTGCCGCGGCGCACGAAATCGTGATGGGTTCACTGGATACGGCCATCGCCCGCGGCATGGAGAACATGGACGCAGCTCCGTATCTGATGCCGCGTGGCCGGTGGGATCACCGCATGGGCGACGGAGTGCACGTGCTGCGCGATGGACTCAACGACGCGTTTCGGATGAACACTCCGGTTGGCAGAAGATCTGGTAGCGAAGTTTCAGATCAGTCACGCGACCGCGCGCCATGAGGAGAACCGCCATGAATGCCGAACCAGGTGAGACGCAAGAATCGCCTTCACGATTCACACACGAGGAATGGCCCTACGAGCCTAAATTCAAGCGCGTCAACGGCTGGCGCATGCACTACATCGACGAGGGCGCCGGCGATCCGGTGGTTCTCCTGCACGGCAACCCGGCATGGGGATTTCTGTATCGCAAATTCGTGAAGCCGCTGACGGCGGCGGGCCGGCGCGTCATCGTTCCCGACATGATCGGGTTCGGCCTGTCCGAGAAGCCGGTGCGCGAACAAGCGCACACGCTTGATGGCCATATCGCGAACCTGACGGGACTGCTGCGGCAGCTCAATGTGCGCAACGCCACCATTGTCTGTCACGACTGGGGCGGGCCAACCGGTCTCGGGTTTGCGCTGTCCAATCCGGATCGCGTCCGCGCTTTGGTCATCATGAGCACCTGGGCGTGGCCGCTGCCTCCGGCCGAATTCCATAAGCGGATCTTCCCGTGGCGCATGATGCATGCACCCGTCGTCGGTCCGTATCTTCTCGGACGTCACAACGCTCTTGCCGGCCGCGGCATGTATTTGTCGGTGGTCGATCGAAAGAAATTCGCAACCGAGGCTCAGCATATCTACGAAAGTATATTGCCGGATCCGGGCTCGCGTCTTCTGACGTGGACGTGGCCGCGCTGGATTCCGCTCGACGAGAGCGCGCGAGGACTCGCGCGCTTCGAATGGCTCGAGCGCGAGCTGAAGCGATCGAAATTCCCGACGCTTCTCGTGTGGGGCAGAGAGGACGAGGTGTTCGACCACAAGACGTTCGCGACGCGTTTCAAGCAACTCCTGCCGCATGCCGAGGGACCCGAACTGGTAACGGGTCGACACTTTTTGCAGGAGGATTCCGGCTCCGAGATCGCGCAGAAGATCAACCATTTCCTCGACCGCATCGAGGGGAGACCGTCATGACGCAGATTGAAATCATCGATAACCCCGAGCTTAACGGAACAAGAAGGGCGCTTGTGCTGACCGAGGATCGGGTCGGGCACTACCCCGAATTCCGGGATTTCTTCGTGCGCCGCTTCGCGCTGAATTCGTCAGGTTTGTCGCGGCCCGGCTATCTGCGGGCTCCTTCCGGAATGATCTACGCGCTGGTGTTCATCGGGCGAAGCGGTGAGCCGTTCCCCGACGGAATTGAGATCTACGCCCTGCCCCAGGCGCTGGAAGTTCTGGACGACACCAATGTGGATAACGATTTGTGGGCGCTGCTCAGGTGGATCATCGAAGGTGTCGGCGGCGAATGGCGCGTCGAGGACCTGGACGCAACCGGACGGCTCTATCAGCTGAGCGCCGTCACTGCGGGATAAAGAATGCGGCGCTCGCCACCCGTTTACTCGGTGAGCGCCTCGAACTCTTTGGCCTCGTGCAGGATCACGCCCGACAGCGGATCGAACTGGCCCACCCAGGGCTCGCGGGCGAGCACGGCCGTGGTATGCGCGTAGCCCGCGTCCCAGCGCTGTCTGATTCCGGCTGGACTGAAGTCGACGTCCTTGGTGTGATCTTCGCGCGACAACTGTGGTGTCAGCAGCTGCACCACGTGCATCCGGGTTTGGCAGCCGTAGCTCATCAATTCCCTCATCTCGGGCCTGTCGCGTTCGGACTCCGGTAATCGTGCCGCAAGCTCGTTGATGACGTGGCGCAAACGATGCGACTGTTGGTGGCGCGTGATCTGGCTGGCGATCCGGCTGGAATACTGCACGTCCTTGTGGCGGTTGAGGACCTCCGCCATGGTGGCGGGCTCGTCCCCAACGGGATTCCACAGGTGGACGGAGAAGATGAGGGAATCTTTACGTGGATTATCGTCGAGCACTACTTCGGTCGGTGTGTTGGAGAGGATGCCGCCGTCCCAATACAACTCGCCGTCGACGCGCACCGCAGGGAATGCGGGCGGCAGCGCGCCGGACGCCATGATGTGCTTCACGTCCAGCTTGCAGTGGCGGCTGTCGAAATACGTCATCTGGCTGGTCCGCACGTGCGCGGCCCCGACCGTGAGACGCGGGCTTCCCCGGTTGATCAGGTCGAAGTCGACGAGTTCGGACAGCGTCGCCTGAAGCGGCGCCGTCGAATAGTAGCCGGCACGATCAGGTCCTAGCGGAAAGCCATGGCCGGCATGGGCGAGCGGGTTGGGTGTGAAGAAGCCGGGTATGCCTTGCGTCAAGGTCGTCCAGTAGGACCATTTATCGCCGAACCCAGGCAGGACGCTGCGCAAGTCCCATTGGGAGGCGCGCTGCATCCTGTTCCAGAATTCGTTGAGGCGTGCCAGCCGATCCTGCGGCGCGTTTCCGGCAATCAGGCTGGCGTTGATCGCCCCGATGGACGTGCCGACGATCCAGTCCGGCTCGACGCCGGCTTCCTGCAATGCCTGGTAGACGCCCGCCTGATAGGCTCCCAATGCGCCGCCGCCCTGCAACACGAGTACGACCTGGCCCGGGAGGCTGGTCCGGTCCGATCTGCAGCGCTGCGCGCTAGCCGCTGTCAGACGTTCGGTCGGTCGTTGCATTCGAGGCCTCCTGATCCCGCTTCCGGGAAATGCGCTTGCTGCGCCCAATTCAATGTCTTGGCGAGGTACCGTCAATCGTGGCAGACGCGGGTGGCCCTGCTCGTTCACCCCCGGCCATGGAAGATGCAGCGCAGCAGCACCTCCAAATGTGGCGCTGCGATGATGGCGAGGCTCGCCGCCGCGCTGCCCGTCATTGCATAGGCGAACAGAACTTCTCTTGCCGTCGCGGCTCAGGGGTCTGGACCGTTTCAAACGCAACGGCCTTTGCGCAGGTCGAGCCCGCACTGCGTTCCGGATCGGCATCGTGATCGGGTGTTGATGGATGCTCATGGCCTCTCTCCTTTGCCGCGCAACCGCAGGAAATGGCGGAGAGATGGCCAATTTTCGCGCAGCATGGCAGATAGGGCGAAGCGATATCGCTCATTCCTGCGGAGAATAGGATGGATCGTCTGGCGGTGATGGAGACGTTCGTGCGGGTTGTCGAAACGGGGTCGTTCTCCGGAGCGGCCCGGCAGCTTCGGGTGGGGCAACCGGCGGTCTCGAAGTCGGTCGCGCAGCTCGAGGAATATCTCGGGGTCAAGCTTCTGACACGCTCGACGCGCGGGCTGACCCCGACGGAAGCCGGATTCGGTTATCTCGAGCGCGCCAGGAGGGCCCTTGAGGAGGCAGCCGAGGCCGAGGTCGCCGCGCGGGGAGCCGGGGCGGGACTTAAGGGGCGATTGCGAATCTGCGCCGCCGTCACCTTTGCCCGGATCCATCTCATTCCAATGTTGCCGAAATTCCTGACGCAGAATCCGGACCTGGAGCTGGAAGTCGTTTTGGACGACCGTCAGATCGATCTCGTCCAGGAGGGCATCGATGTGGCTCTCCGGATGGGAAAGATGATGGACTCGACACTGACCGCCCGCCGTATCGCAAGATGCAAGCGCCTCGTCCTGGGCACACCGGCCTACTTCGATCGCGCGGGCACGCCATCGACGCCTGGCGAATTGAGCAAGCATCAAGCCGTCGTCTACCTCCAGGGAGAGGGCCGCGTTTGGTCGTTCCGCCGCGAGACTTCCGAATTGGCCGTCGCCGTTCGAGGAAGATTGCAGGTGACCGCCGCTGAAGGCGTGAGAGCTGCCGTGCTCGCCGATGTCGGACTGACCATCGCGTCGGAGTGGATGTTCAGCCCCGAACTACGGTCGGGCGCCGTTCGCGCGGTCCTGCTGGAATGGAGTCTTCCACCCCTCGACCTGTGGGCGGTGCTTCCGACCGGGCGCGCTGCGACAGCCAAGGCAAGGGTGTTCGTGGATTTCTTCGAACGTACGTTCAACGCATAGGCGAGAAAGCGGACCGACGTCTCCGGACAGACGCGCCGGCCTTGGGCGCGCGCCGCTGCCGATGAGACGAACGGGCATGTCTTCGATCCCGTGCGGCATTCAGCGCTTTGGCTGAATGAGTACGGTGACACTCAACGGAGGTGCTCATCCCGAGCCTCCAACCAAGGAGTGGCACCATGTCCCCCATCTCGATCCTGAACCGCTCTGTCCGTACAGCCATCGCAGGTCTGTTCTTCGTCGGCCTGCTTTCGCCGGCAAACGCGACCTCCCGGCACGATGCTGCTGCCGTCTTCCCCGATCTGCGGATCAGCGCGACTGCACATTATGCCTCGGCAGAGCTGACCTCCCACCAGCCCTGGCTCGCTCCGGTCGGCCACCGGCAACCGCAGCTAGCCGACGTTCCCCAGCAAGGGGCCGTCTCGGGATGGGAGCGCCAGCAGCAACAGGACGAGCAGGAGTTGGACCGCAAGCTGATCATCTGCCGCGGGTGCTGAGCCGGCGTCATTCCCGACGGGAATAACCTCTAGTCCGACGACCCTGCTACCCGGCGTGGCAGCCTCCTTTAGCTTCCCGCACGTGACTTCAACGAAACGGGCGGCGCCGCCGTCCTCTACGCAAAAGCCAAAGGAGACCGCCATGTCGCTTCAAGCCAGGCTCGACGCTTTCAAAGCCGATTTCGAAGCCGGAAAGCCGCCCTACAATGTTCCTCGCCCGGTGATCGAGACGATGCATCGCGCCACCGCAGAATTGATAGAGTCAAAGATCGCCCAGCGCGCCAGCAAGGCCGGCGATATCGCGCCGTCTTTCTCGCTGAAGGATCCGGAAGGCAATCTGGTCAACTCGACGGATTTGCTGAAACGTGGCCCGTTGGTGCTCAGTTTCTACCGTGGCGTCTGGTGTCCGTACTGCAACATGGAGTTGCAAGCGCTCGAAGCCGCCAAGCTGCAATTCGACAAGTACGGCGCTTCGCTGGTCGCGATCTCGCCGCAGACCGCCCCGAACAGCCGCAAGTCGGTGCGCCAGAACAACCTCTCTTTCCCGATCCTCTCGGACGTGAAAGGCAAGGTCGGCGCCGCCTTCGGACTGCGCTTCAATCTGCCCGACTACCTGGTAGAGCTCTACAAGCAATTGAAGAATGATCTACCGACGTTCAACGACGATCCGAGTTGGACGCTGCCGATGCCGGCCCGCTACGTCATCGGACAGGACGGCGTGATCCTCTATTCCGAAGTGAACCCCGATTACACCCGCCGGCCCGAGCCTGAAGACATGATCCCGGTTCTTCAGCAGGCGGCTGCCGTCAAAGCGTGACGGCGCAAGAGGTGGCTGGTGGGGCGCAACTTCATCGCGACCACCGGCCACCGTCTTTTTTCAACCAACGCTATCGAAAGCAAGACTGCGATGCGCAAGCTGTTCTCGACGACCGAACTCGGTCCCTACCGGCTATCCCATCGGGTGGTGATGGCTCCGTTGACGCGGATGCGATCCAATCCGGGCGATATTCCGAGCGACCTCATGGTCGAATACTACACCCAGCGCGCTTCCGAAGGTGGTCTGATCATCTCCGAAGCGACGCCGGTTTCGACCAGCGGCAAGGGTTATGCAGGGGCGCCCGGCATCTACTCGGATAGTCAGATCGCCGGATGGCGGCGCGTCACGGACGCGGTCCACGCCAAAAGCGGCCGCATTTTCCAGCAATTGTGGCATGTTGGACGGCAGTCGCATGTCGACCTGCAGCCCAACGGTGAAGCGCCGGTCGCGCCTTCCGCCATTGCGGCCGAGGGCTACGCCTACACCCAGCGCGGTGAAGCTCCGTTCTCGATGCCGCGCGCCCTCGAACTGCATGAGATCCCTGATATCATTGAGGCGTTCGGATCCGGTGCCGAGCGCGCGCTGCGTGCGGGTTTCGACGGCGTCGAGATTCACGGCGCCAACGGCTACCTGCCCGATCAATTCCTGCAGGACGGGACCAACAAGCGCACGGACGAGTATGGCGGCGGAATCGAAAATCGCGCGCGCTTCCTGCTCGAGGTGACGCAGGCGGCCATTTCCGCCTGGGGGCCAGATCGCGTGGGCGTGCGCCTCTCGCCGAGCGGCACCTACGGATCGATGTCGGATAGCAATCCGCCCGCAACCTTCGGCTACGTGGCGACGGAGCTGGATCGCCTCGGCATCGCCTACCTCCACGTCGTCGAGCCGCGTATCAAGGGCACCGAAGATATCATGCTGCATAGCCAGGCGCCGATCGCCGCCCAGCATTTGCGGTCGAAGTTCTCGCGCACCTTGATCGCCGCCGGCGGCTTTAACCGCAACTCGGCCGAGGCCATTATCGCCTCTGGGGATGCCGACCTCGTCGCGTTCGGCCGCCATTTTATCTCAAACCCCGATCTGCCCGAGCGGCTGCGGCGCAGCCTGCCGCTCAACCGCTACGACCGGAAAACCTTCTATGGTGGCGGCGCGCGCGGCTACATCGACTACCCGCCGGCTGAGGTGGCGACGGCCTGACCGGCCGTTCGCCTTATCTCTCGTCTCTCGGCCAGCGAGGGCGCATCATCGCCCCTCGCTGGGCCTATGCTCGTCAATCGAATCTGCTTCGGCGCTCTTCGCCATCTTCGCGTCGGCGGAAGTTGCAGGCCTTGCGAAGACGTCCCGGCCGGTCGGCTCCTGCATTTTGCGCCACTGCGCCGGAGTGACGCCCATGTGATCCTTGAAGGCGCGCTGGAACGCCGCTTCGGATTGGTATCCGGCCGCCTCCGCCACCGCGCCGGTGGAAAGCGACGATCTCTTCAATTCGTTCGCTGCGAGCGTCATCCGGATGTCCGTCAGAAGATCGCTCGCCGATCTTCCGAGCTTTTCCTGAAACTGGCGCGCAAGCGTGGCCCGCGACATGTTGCACAGCCGCGCAAGGTCCGGCAGCGACCATGCCCGCGCAGGCTCATTGAAGAGAGCGGCCACCGCCGGAGCGAGGCGGGGATGACCGGCGAGCGCCAGGAGACCTCGCGGCGCGTCTTCCGTCTCGCTGGCGAGCCGCAGCACAAGCGCGAACATCGCCGTCGAAAGCGCGTTCAGCATGGCGCGACCGCCCAGGTGACCGTCCGCGGATTCGCTCCGCATCAGGGAGACGAGGCCTGCGAGCTGCGCGGCGGTGTCCTTCTGCTCAGCCTCACCGCCGGCGTGCACGACCAGGCGTGGCGGGAGGTAGCTGCGCAGAAGCCGGTCGTGCGGAGGCGCGATCGCGAAGTGTCCGCACAGGAGGTCGAGCCGCTGGTCCGAACCCAGGTTTTCGCTGATCGTGAAGTTGAGGGACGCGCGGTTGCGGGCCGGCAGGGGCGCGGCCCCGCTGCCATCATGCATGACGTGCCGTGGATTGCCGGGAAGCAGAAGGATGTCGCCGGCCGTCAGCTGAATCGATCGGCCTCCCGCCGGATCCTCCAGGGTCGCGGAGCCCGCGAGCACCGCGTGATACGGGATTTCGTTCGCCTCGCCTGGCCCCTGGTCGATGCGCCAAGGCGCGCCATAGGAGCAGCGCAAATCCAGCCGCCCGCGCACCGGCATCATCTCGAACAGCCTGCTGAGCCAATCCATGGCGACCTCCGACGAAGAATGATGTGAGACGACTGGGCATATAATTGAGATATTTCAACATTCAAAGCATCAATTCCGGGCCGTACTGTTACTCCGCAATCGTTCACCAACCCCAACACAGGAGTGCCACCATGTCCCGTCTTTCAGTTCCCAGCCTCGCATCCGACACCAGCGCGTCAGGCCAGGTCTATGCCCAGATCAAGAAGGCCATCGGCACCGTGCCGAACACCTTCGCGGCCATCGCCGCCCACGGCCCCGCCGCCCTCAAGTCCGTGCTTGCGGCCGACGCCGTGCTCGCTGCCGGCAGCCTGACCAAGTCCGATCAGGAGGTCATCAAGCTCGTCATCAGCGCCGCCGCCGGCTGCGACTACTGCGTCGCCGCCCACAACTATCTAGCCAAGCTCGCCGGCGTGACGCCAGAAACGCTCAGGCAAATCCGGGAGAGCCAGCCCACCGGCGACGCCAAGCGCGACGCACTGGTCGGCTTCGTCCGCAAGCTCGCGCAATCCAGCGGCACCGTCAGCGACGAGGATTTCGCCGCGATCAAGGGCGCGGGCTACAGCGACCCCCAACTGGTGGAAATCAGCCTGGCCTTCGCGACCACCGTCTTCACCAATGTCTTCAACCGCATCAACGACACGGAGATCGACTTCCCCGCAGTCGTGTGAGCGACCGCGCCCGTCAGATCTCGAACGTGAAAGGATCACGACCATGACTACGCTTTCCAACACCACTCATAATCCGCTGGTCCGCGCGCTGTACGAGTCCGGCCTGCTCGCGAAGGATATCGACTACCACATCGTCCGCGCCTCGATGGTGATCATGTTCTTATTCTTCGGCTACCAGAAGTGGTTTCCGTACGAGTTCGAAAGACCGGTCCCCTTCATCAGCAACGGGCCGCTGATCTGGTGGCTGTATCCGGTGTTCGGCCATGCCGGCGCCAGTTATTTCCTGGGCGCCTCGGAGTGGACGTTCGGGTCCCTGCTTCTCGCGGGCTTCTGGGACAAGCGGCTCGGCGTTCTTGGCGCCCTCGGTTCTACCGGCACCTTCATCGCGACGGTTACGATCATTCCGTTCATGCCGGAGGGCTGGGACATCGCCGCAGGAGGTTTCCCTGCGATGACGGGCAACGTGCCCTTCCTGATGAAGGACGTCGTTCTGCTCGCCGTCTCGTTCTATCTCCTCAGACAGGACGTGGTTCGCCTGACGCGACAATAAGGTGGCAGTCTGCTGATGGCGATGCGTCGCCGGCGAGCTTCCCGCTCGCCGGCGATTGCGCGTTCTCCTGGCGCAATGATTGTGGCAAGTCCGGCTCCAAAGGCTGCGCTGAGATCGCACAATCATTGCAGGAGAACCTGGAAATACGTGATGGCGATACAATTTCCGTCGCACGCCATCGCAAGGCATTCGAATTAAATGCACTGTCATCGCAATTCGTGATTCACCGGAATTCGAGCGCGGCATCACGCGATGTCACGTTCGGTTGAAGTATTTAACACTGAATTTAATGGCGATAGCGCAGCCGCTTTTCTATGACGAGGTTGAGCTAACAGGAAACGTTCAACTGTGGGCTTCATCCAGCCAAACGGAGCCATTATGACCAATTTTAAAACACTTACTGCTATCGCTATTTTTTCCGCTGCCATTGCCACGCCGGTGTTCGCTCAGGATGCGAGCGTGACCGCGCCGACGCACCATGCCCGAGCCGTCGCTCACCAGAATTTTCGCGGCGCCTACAACCAGGTAAGCGGGGCGCCCTACGACAACGCGCCGCAAACGCAGCAAGAATTGATGAACCGGGAGAACTTCGGATTTCAGCGGAAGGAAATCCGGCAAGAGTGGGCGGCGAAAACCCCGACCTCAATCCCGCGAGCTAGACCAGCTAGTCCAACCAACGGGACGCTCGGACACACGAAAAATGTGTTTCGCACGTCCGCAAGGATTATCCCGGGACATTGTTCAATGTCCCGGGACTGATACCGTTAAAGAGCCAAGCTTCCTTCTCGGTAGATCTGCGATTTTGCGGCGAACGCTCGCCGCTGACGGGCCCGCTAGTGTTGGTGAGGCTTTTGACGCCCTTCCTTCTCAGCGTTTTCCTCAACCATCGCCGGCAATTGCGTGTTCAGCAGCGCCGCTTGCGCGCTGTGCCCAACATTGAAAACCGTATTGCACCAGCAGCAGAGAAGTCATGCCAGAGCGTAAACGCCGCGCTGGCTAAAATACCGGAACGTCATTCCCAACAGCGGGTTTTCTTCCCGATGGACTACGGAGAAAACCCATGACCAAAACCAAAACACTGAGCGCTTTCGCAATTCTTTCCGCCGCCGTCGCCAGCCCGGTCCTGGCTCAGGATCTTGGCATGTTCGGCCCGGAGGGTCGCAGGGGAATGGAACGACCGCCGGTGCGGTATTACAGCCGAAGCTGTATTCAAGGTCCGGGTTTCGGGGGGCCTTGCCCGGGACCGCTTTACGGATGGAGCATCGGCAGGGACAGGTCGAGGGTCGGCGGCCTGGCGCCATCGCTCCGCCCCTCGGGCAGCTAATGGCCAGCCACCATGGAAACTCCGGTCTGGCCGAAACCTGAAGTTTTCGATCTTGGCACCGAGGGTCTTCGAGATGGCCACAGGCCTAGTGGCTTGTCTGATCGCTTCTCGGCAGCGACGACTGCGGCGAATGGGTTTCAAGAACGCTGTCCAATGTGGACGCGCTGGCTGAACACATCGCCTGCGAGACAACGTTGCCCGAATTCTCGAAAGCGCGCGCGAGCGCCTGGAATTGCGACGCGGCGAGACGAAGGATGGAAACCGGGACCTGGACATGCGCATCCCGGGACAACGCCGCCAGCCGCAATTCGATGATGGCGCAGTTCAACCGCGCTTGCCGCAATTGCTCTTCGGCTTCGTCGGCCCGCTTCACATTCGCTTCGATCAACGTTGCTGCACGGAGCAGGTTCTCCGCGTTGGACCCGGTCGACATCAGGTCCGCAAATCTGCGCAGAAATCTCAAAGTGATTTCCAGATCAGATATCTCTGGCGAAGCGTTCATGGAAAACCATGGGACGGGATCAGCTGAGCGATTCTAGACTGAATTCGTTGCTTTCGCCTATCCAGACCAGCAAGATGTCAACCACGCGTTGACCGCCCGGACGGGGCCATAGCTCCGCCGTCGAACCAAACACAAGTCTGGCAAGACCAACAGGCGGCGGGAATGGGCCCTGCCGGTGGAGAGTGTCGCCATGACTGGTCGGATCGGCATCGTGTCGCGATTGATGGTCGCGGCGGTTTTGATGTGCGCCGGCATGGGCACCGCGGCGCACGCCGAAAAGCGCGTGGCGCTGGTGATCGGCAATTCGGCTTACCGCGCGGTGCCGGCGCTGCCAAATCCCGCGGCCGACGCCAGACTGATATCGGACACGCTGCTCTCGCTCGGCTTTTTCGTGGTCGGCGGGGGCGCCCGGCTTGACCTCGACAAGGCTGGCTTCGACAGCGCCTTGCAAGAGTTCAGTCACACACAGGGTTGGTCTCCTCATGGTGAGGAGGCGTTTCTTCAGCGCCGTCTCGAACCATGAGTGCCGAGAGCCATCCTTCGAGACGCGGAAGCGCCGCTTCTCCGGCGATAAGCGCAATTACGCTCACGCGGGGATGAGGTCTCAAGTCCTCATGGGGAGGAGCGCGACCTGCCGGCAGCGCTTGCGCTGTCCGGCGCGTCTCAAATCATGAGGCACCCTCAATATTTCGGCGTGATGCGAAGGTGGGTCGGTGGGTGCGGGATATCGCCATCACGTACCGTAGGCTTGTCGCGCCAGGCCAGGCCGCTTGCATCGAGTTGCGCCCCCCGCGCCAACATCGCGGCCAGGACCGGCGGCGACTGCTTGTAATGCGCCGGCGCTCCGGAATAGCGGGCGAGGAAATCCCGGAATGGTTCGGGGGCGATAGGCACTCCTGCATAAGCGTCGGCGACGTCGTCGAGGGTTTCCTCCATCCTGGCCATCGCGACCAAAAAGCGCCGCCAACGATGTTCGTCCATGTCGAACTCATTGCAAAGCGTGTCGCCGGCCAGCTTGCCGTAGCCCACGAGCTTGTTGATGGTCGCCTCGCCCATCGCGAGGTTGAGTCCGCCCTCATCCGGCTTGAGCACGACATGGACGATCCGCTCGCGGTAGCCGGGGAGCACGCTCTGCAGATTGTCCTGCCAATCCTTGGCCGACATCAGGAGCCGCATCAGAAAGCCGCCCAGGCCGCTGAAGGGCAGAATGGGCAACAGGCTTCCACTGCTGACGCGGTTGGCGGGCGGGAGCCAGACATCGCTGTAATTTCGTTTCGCGTCGTAGTCGTCGAGCGAGATGGCGAAGGTCGGATTGTTCGGCATCAGCCGGTCAAAAAAGTGAATTGGGAAATTGCTCGAAAGGCCGCCGTCGCTGAACAGGCACGGCCGCAGCCGGTTTCGCTCGGTCTCCTCCCTGAGCGTGAAATCACGGCGCCACAACGGCACTCCGGAAATCAGCAACGGAAAGCTGAGGCTCATCCGCGCGCCCACGATGATCGGCAGCCGGGCCGCGTCGGGAAAGTAGTAGTACTCTCCCGTCTCTCCGGCGAGAGGCGTGAACCGGTCACATACGCTGGTGAGAAACGCCATGATCCAGCCGGGGAAAATTTGGCTCCACTGGTTTTTTTCAAAGACAAAGCGGCGTTCTTCCAGCAGCGGTAACGTATAGGGACACTTCTCCATCAGGCTGGTCGTCATCATGGCGAGTTGAATGGGCGGCCGGTTGCCCGGCGGCTCGGCCAGGTCGCCAAACGTCAGCGGACGACCTGTTGCCTCGAGTCCCGCCGCCTCATTGATCAGCCGCGCCAGCCAATCGCTGAATCCCTCCGAGGAGGCATAAGGCTGGCGGATACCGGGGCAAAGGCCGAACTCGCTGGCGACGAGATCGACGCTTGCCGCTTTCCACAGCCGCCAGATCACCGCCGCCGCGAGGCCGAGCGCCGCCAGCAGCAGACCGAGCAGCGCAAACCCTGCGCCGCCGTGGAATACGTCGGCGACCACAAGGATGACGACGCCAGGTAGCGTACCGAGCAAGGCATACGGCCAGTAACCGCTGACCGCTGCCCGGATGCCGGCGAGGATCTGCCCGGTGCCGGTTCTTGCCTTCAAGGCCGTGACAAAGATATCGAACAGCGGCTTCAAAACAGGCGTCGGCTGGAACATCGAGAGCAGGTTGGGACCGACCTCACCGGGAACCTTGGCCAACCGATCGAAGCCCGCGCCTGCGATGGGGCGCCCATATTCAGCGGCTGCGGCAGCCGCTGCGGCGATCGCCCCGGCCGACGTGCCTCCGATGTTTGAAAATCGATACTTTTGCGAGAGCGAAACCAGCGCCAGCGGATAGACAACGCCGCTGGTGATGCCGCCTTTCAACACGATATCGCAGGATTTGTCCGGCTGGCCGCTGGATGCTTGCTCCACCATCGTCATCTCATGCTCCTCCCCACAGGAAAGGCGTAGATTGCACCCTGGTAGATGCAATCTCAAGTAGAATACGACCCGAGTTCAACACCGCCAGATCTTCGCGCCGTGCTGTCTTGCGCCAGCGCCATCCGCTGCCGCGCGCGGATCAACAGGGCGGCCATGATCGTGACGCAGCTTGAAGTCGCCGCTTTTCTTCCTAGATCTATGTTTGTCGACGTGGAACCATTCGGCCGCTGCTTTGTGCAATTGAGTGCCGAGCCCAGCCTTCCGCACACCTTTCGAAGTTTTCGCCACCATTGCGGCAGCGCGCTCGCCGATCGTGTCGCACTCGACAAATTCCTCCAATAAACGTCGCAACGCTTTGCCGGAGCGACACACGGACCAACATGAAAAATATTTCTGAACCTAACCCAGCGACGGCGCAGCCACGCCCAAATACAAAACAGATGATCAACGCATCGGCGCGAAGATCCCAGCCCCGGAGAACAAGAATCTTCTGGGCTCCCCCGCGCAAGGAACTTTCAAAACTCACAAAGAAATTACGAGCGCTATCTGGCCCTGGCCCGCGCCGAAGCGTTGAACGGGGACCGGATCGCGGCGGAGAATTATTTCCAGCACGCCGAGCACTATCTACGGTCGATGCAGGAGAATGCGAATTAGGAGCGGCAAGGCCCGGCAGCCTGGATAATTTAGGCGTCTGGCATGACGAGAAGACATGTCAGTGGGAGACATGCCAGTGGAAGACATGCCGATAAATGATAATGAATAAAGGCTCACCGGAACAACAAACGGCCAAAAAGGGAGATCATCATATTCTTGTTGCGGACGGTGTGCCGCAATCGAGCCGCACGCATTGCCCGGCGCACAGGCTCTCTCAAGATGCACCGATGATTCACCCGTGTGGCTCTGCGCGGGAAATATCGACCAGCGTTTGACCACCGTGGGATAACAGGGCGTACAACGCGTCACTCGCGGCGCTGGCGGTGCAGCACAAACAACCCCGATCGAAAGGACTGAGCGATGAAACTGACTTCCGCACAGGTCGAACGAACCATCAACCAATTCGAAGCCCAAGCCCTTCCCGACAGTCATCCCGCGGTTCCGCAACTGAACGAAATGTTTGGAGATCACACTTTTCTGCTCGACAGCAATGGACTTAACATTTTGGAGCCCGCCGACGAGGCTCCGCAGGAACGGGTTCAGGCGGCGAGGGTCATAAATCTTGCGAATTGGAGTGACGAGAATCTCACCCGCCTGGCGCCTCATGAACCTGAGCCGACCGGGGCCATCATCGAACTCGATTCTAAACACTGATCCAGAACCTTGTTCGACCACACGATCAA
Source organism: uncultured Alphaproteobacteria bacterium (assembly GCA_963811915.1). Taxonomy (GTDB): domain Bacteria; phylum Pseudomonadota; class Alphaproteobacteria; order Rhizobiales; family Xanthobacteraceae; genus Bradyrhizobium. The sequence continues at coordinate 100,969 of CAWETC010000012.1, read as the reverse complement.
CGCGAAGCAGATCGTAACTGGCAATCGATTCCGGTCGCCCTTGCGGTCTTCTTGGCGTTCGCGTGGGGGCGCTGTGTACGCGGGAGCAGCGGCACGACGGCAGCGTCAAGTTCGGCGGCTGCATTCAGCTAAAGGCAGGTCGGCGGTGTGAGGGCCTTACGCCAGCGCCAGCCGCTGCCGCGCGCGGATCAACAGTCCGACCATGATCGTGACGTTAAGCGCGTTCCATCCGAGCCCGTTCAGGAACGCAGCCGCGTAGGAGCCGGTGGAGTCGAAGATCACGCCGGACACCCAGCCGCCGAACGACATGCCGAACACCGAAGCAAAGATAACAATACCAACGCGGGTGGCGGCCTCGGATGCCGGCATCGCCTCGCGCACGATGATGGCATAGCTCGGCACGATGCCGCCCTGGAACAGGCCGAACATCGCCGAGATGATGTAGAGCGACGTCAAGCCATCGAAGAACAGATAGAACAACAGCGCCGAGCCTTGCGCGATCGAACCGATCAGCAGGGTCCGGATGCCGCCGATCTTGTCGGCCAGGAATCCCGAACCGATGCGGCTGATGATTCCAAAGCCCAGCATCAGCGACAGCATTTCGGCGCCGCGCGCCGCGCCATAGCCGAGATCGCCGCAATAGGCGACGATGTGGACCTGTGGCATCGACATCGCCACGCAGCAGGCAATGCTGGCAATCGACAGGATCACCGTCAGGGTGTTGGTCGAGAGCCGCAGATCGACGCGCGGCGGCGGCGCATTGACGTGGCTGCGCCGCGTTCCCGCCCCCATCAGCACCCGCAGCCATACTACCGCGAGCGTCATGGCGATCGCGGTGAAGATGCCGATGGCGATGTGGGTGGTGCGCCAGCCGAACGACTGCATGCCCCAGTTCACCAGCGGCGGCCAGATCGTGCCGCCGATATAATTTCCGCTTGCGGCGATCGTAACGGCAAGCCCCCGGTAGCGATTGAACCAGTGCGAGGCTTCCGCCATCAGCGGCCCGAACGTCGCCGATGCGCTCAGCCCAATGGCAAAATGCACGAGAATGAATTGCCAGATCGACGACGACATCCCCGCCCCGATATAGCCGAGGCCGAGGATACCGACGCCGAGCCCGATGGCGGTGACGATGCCGTAACGATCGCTGATTTTTCCGGTCAGCACCCCGCCGGAACCGAAGCCGAGCATTACCATGGTAAAGGCGAGCGACGCTGTGCCGCGGGAGGCTGTGAATTCGGTCTGCACCACCGGAAGCGCCACCACGACCGACCACATGCCAACGCTGCCGAGTGAGCCGATCAGGACGGCCACGGCCAAACGCGTCCATGCCCGGCGCGAATCGGGGACGAACAAAGTCGAATTTGGGCTGAGAGGAGAAGCAGCTTCCACGGCCGCAACTTCGTTGGCCGCTGTCTCCCGGTCAAGCGTCATGGCGCGATATTGGGCATGCAGATGCAGTGCAACAGGACTTCACGCATCATTCCAGGGCGATGCCGTAGATCGAACCCAGATTGCAATTCCACTCGGGAATCTCGATCCGATTACCGAGGATTCCGGGATCGCGCTCACGCGCGGCCCGGAAGGACGGGTTGAAGCTTCGGCTGTTAACCCTTTCCTAACCATAAACCGGGCAAAATTTGCCCAGTGAAAAAGTTGAGTGTCGTCAGCCGCGTAAAACGGGGGAGTACCCGTGGACGCCAGTGCGGTGCCTCACTTTCGAACCGGTGGTCTCGCGGCCGCCGCGCAGTCGTTTGGCGCCCGTGATCGGCATTCGCGGGGGGAAGCAGTAAGCATGGTTGACGTCACGGCAGGCCAGGGCGCAGGCGCGCCTCGCGGCGGGTTCCCGAGTCTCAGCGAAATCGTCAATATCCTCAAGCGCGGCGATCTCGCGCTGGCGTTCGGCATCCTTACCATCCTGGTGGTGCTGATCCTGCCGCTGCCCTCGATCATACTCGATCTTTTTCTCGCGATCTCGATCACGCTGTCGATCCTGATCCTGATGACCTCGCTGTTCATCCAGGCGCCGCTGGAATTCTCGTCGTTCCCGACCATCCTCCTGATCTCGACCATGCTGCGGCTGTCGCTCAACCTCGCCTCGACGCGGCTGATCCTGTCGCGCGGCCATGAGGGCACCGACGCCGCCGGCCACGTCATTCAGGCCTTCGGCAATTTCGTGATGGGCGGTAATTTCGTGATCGGAATTATCGTGTTCGCGATCCTCGTGATCGTGAACTTCGTCGTCATCACCAAGGGTTCGGGGCGCATCGCGGAAGTCGCGGCCCGCTTCCACCTCGACGCCATGCCGGGCAAGCAGATGGCGATCGACGCCGATCTCTCCGCCGGCCTGATCGACGAGAAGGTCGCCAAGGAGCGGCGCAAGGCGCTGGAAGACGAAAGCGGCTTCTTCGGCGCCATGGACGGTGCCTCGAAATTCGTGCGCGGCGACGCGGTCGCGGGCCTTCTGGTCGTGTTCATCAACATCATCGGCGGCATCATCATCGGTGTCGCCCAGCAGGGCCTCAGTTTCGGCGAAGCCGCCCGCACCTACACGCTGCTGACCGTCGGCGACGGCCTGGTCACGCAAATTCCGGCGCTGATCGTCTCCACCGCCGCGGGCCTCCTGGTTTCGAAGGCCGGCGTCAGCGGTGCCGCCGACAAGGCGCTGATGAAACAGCTTTCCGGCTATCCGCAGGCCGCGGGCATGTCGGCCGGCGTGATGCTGGTGCTGGCGATGCTGCCGGGTATTCCGATGATCCCCTTTTTGCTGCTGGGCGGCGGCGCGGCGGCGCTGGCTTTTTCGGCGCACAAGAAGAAGCGCGCGGCTTCCGTGGCCGCGGCGCAGGCCGCGGCCGCTCCCGCTGCCGCGGCCGGCGCTGCTGCGGCCGAAGAGCCGATCTCGACGGCGCTGAAGATCGACGACCTCAAGATCGAACTCGGCTACGCGCTGCTGCCATTGGTGAACGGCCCCGACGGCACCGACCGCCTGACCGAACAGATCAAGGCGTTGCGCCGCTCGCTCGCGATCGAGATGGGCTTCGTGATGCCGGCGGTGCGCATTCTCGACAACGTGCAGCTCGAGGCCAACACCTACGTCATCAAGATCAAGGAAGTGGATGCGGGCACCGGCCGGATCTGGCCGAACCAGTTCATGGTCATGGACCCCGGCGGCAGTCAGGTCGCCGTGCCCGGCATTCACACCATCGAGCCGACCTTCGGACTGCCGGCGACCTGGGTCGACGCCAGCCTGAAGGAGGAAGCCTCGCTGAAGGGGTATACCGTGGTCGACGCCGCGACCGTGCTGTCGACCCACCTCACCGAACTGCTCAAGAACAACATGTCGGACCTGTTGTCCTATGGCGAGGTGCAGAAACTGCTGAAGGACCTGCCGAAGGAACAGGGCGAACTGATCAAGGACATCGTGCCGGCCCAGGTCACGATATCCGGCATCCAGCGCGTGCTTCAGCTCCTCTTGGCCGAGCGCATCTCGATTTGGGATCTATCGACCATTCTCGAAGGCATCGCCGACGCGCTGGCCTTCTCGCGCAACCCGGCGACCATGGTCGAACATGTCCGCGCCCGGCTGGCACGGCAGATCTGCGCGCAGAATACCTCCCACAACGGCTATCTGCCGCTGATCGCGCTGTCCGCAAAATGGGAGCAGGCCTTTGCCGAATCGCTGATCGGCCAGGGCGATGAACGCAGCCTCGCGATGCAGCCTTCCCGGCTGTCGGAATTCATGACCGTGGTGCGTGAGCGGTTCGAGCAGGCGGCCCGTGAAGGCGAGGCGCCGGTATTGGTGACCTCGGCATCCATCCGTCCCTTCGTGCGTTCGCTGGTGGAGCGCTTCAGGTCGCAAACCACGGTGCTGTCGCAGGCTGAAATCCATCCCCGGGCGAAGTTGAAGACCGTAGGGAGCGTCTAGGTTGGGAGCCAAGGCGCGGGAAAGGCGGGACTTTTTCGCCACAGGCAAATGATTTATGGGTTCGACTGAGATCAGCAGCTGATTTGCGGCGCATCGGGATAGATTTTAATGCGTTGGTATAGTTCGAGATATTTTGGATTGCGGCTCCGTGAGTGGAGGGCGCATCGCGGACGTTCACGTCTTTTCACTGCTTTGTGATCACCCCCTAGGAACCTAAAGGCGAATCCCTACGTTTGTGACCATGTGATGTTGAACCGCGCAGCGGACGGATGACACAAATCCGCAGCAGGAGGCTTCCATGAACCATTCGATCTACAGCGCGGATCGCTCGACCCACCTCAAGATCGTGGTGGTCGCGCTGGTTGCAGGGATCGCAGTGGCGGGGTTCAGCATCTCGGCGCGTACCACGGACGAAGGCTTTACGCAGACTGCGCGCGTGATCAAGGCCGGCAAGCCGGTTGCGATCACCAGTTCCAACACCTCGGTGGTTCGCTAATGATTTTGTGAATTCACGTGGCGCTTTATCAGCCCCCCAAAGTTGCTACGTGAGTATGTAGAAGACCCAACTACCCCCAAGTCGACTACTGAAAACGCCCGCTCCCCACGGGCGTTTTCTTTTTAGTGGGTTCATGTTTCAATCCCGATTGAAGTCGCGCTGTTCGCGCGCAGAAGCACGCATCGCATTCCCTCTTTTTTGGGGGCGATGAAGAAAAGGCTCAGCGGGCTGGCGCGGGCGGAGTTGGTGGAACGGTCTCGACCAGTTTGCCGGTAAAGATCGGTGCCGAATGCGGATTGCCGTCCGGCGAGCCACCGGCCTGCTCGACCGTCACCGCGTAGGTCGCCGCATTGATGGTGTCGGCGTCGTAGGATGACAGCACCGGACGCGTGGTGAAGTCGCCACCCCCGATCACGCCCAGCGAGCGTGGGCGTTGCAGCTTGTCCGAGATCAGCCATAGCTCGAAGCTCTTGCCGGGCTCGGCCGTGGCGCCGACCTTGCGAACCGTGAAATTCTTGGTCGCCGCATCGACCGTGAGAATGAACGCCGGCGAGTTGCCATCCTGCTGCAGCACGGCGACGTATTGGGCCGACGGCGCCGGAGCGGACGGCGTCTTGACCTCGACCACTTGTGTCCGCGGTTTTGGACGCATCGCCTCGGGAAGCCAATCCGGCGCAAAGAGCTGAAACCCGAGCAGCGCAACCAGCGCAGCGGCGAGCGCCGAGGTAAAGGATGCAATGTTGCGCCAGCGCCTGGCAGCGCCGGACATCTCGATGACGTTAGAGAGCTCTGCCATAACGGCGGGTTCAACGAACTCCGGCAACACCGGCGGCGGTGCCTGCGGAAGCACAATCTGCGCTTGCGGCTCGGAATGGCCGATCGCGGCTTTGATCCTGTCCCAGACCTGTGGTCTTGGCTCGACCGATCCGACCATCTGGTTGAGGACGCCAAGCTTGTGCTCCCACGCTTCGACCATCGCCGTGAAGTCCTTGTCGCCGGACATCATGGTCTCGACCTGCGCGCGCTCATCGGCATCCAGAGTGCCGAGGGCGTATTCCGCGGCGAGCGCGATATGGTCTTCGCTGTAGGGCATTAAAGTCCAGACATTCCTAGAGCCCGAGGCACTCCCTGATATCCATCATGCTGCGGCGCAGCCACGTCTTGACCGTATTCACCGGCGTCTCGAACTTCGCCGCCAATTGCTCGCGGCTCCAGCCATTGTAATAGGCAAGCAATATCAGCTTTTGCCGATCCGGCTCCAGACGGCCAACGCACTCCAGCATCCGCTTCAACTCTTCCGTCATCTCCCGGCGAGCCAGCGGATCCGGCGTGTCGGCAGCCACTTCCATGGCCGCCGGCTCTTCTTCGATCGACGATTTACTCCGTTTACGCACGACGTCGATGGCACGGTTTCGGGCAATCGAAGCCATCCACGTGATCGGCGAGGACAGGCCGGGATTGAACTGTCCGGCGCTGCTCCAGATCCTGACGTAAGCCTCCTGCACGACCTCCTCCGCGAGATCCTGTCGCCGCAAGATACGGAGCACGACGCCAAAGAGTTTCGCGCGCGTGGCGGCATAAAGCCGCTCAAACGCAGCCTCATCTCCCTTCGCTACGGCGGCAATCAGCCAGACCAGCTCAGCTGGCGTCAGCATTCAGCGTCCCCAAAATCGCGATGCCCCGTCGCTTTTGTTCACCGGAGCGCGGCGGACCAGATGTTTCGTATCATACCTTGGGCCAAACCGGTCCACCAAGCCAGCGATGGCCGGGCCTGTGGAAATAACCAAAGAAAAACCCGGGCCTCGCGGTCCGGGTTCTGACTATTGTATAGCGGATGCGGAAGAAAAGCGTCAGGCAATGGCCCCGATCCGGGCGCGCATCAGACCGATGCTATCGAGATCGGCCTGTTCCCGGGCGTTCTCTTCAGCCCGTTCGCGCGCCTGATCGCGCTCATCCAGCAGTTCGACCTTCTTCAGTTCGTCGAAAGCTTCGCCGAGCAGGCTTTTGGCGTCTTCCAGCTGAATACGCAGTTCGTCGGCGGAACGGGTCAGATTTTCCCGCCGCTGGATTGCAGCCTTGGCATAGGTCGGATAGGCGAAATGCGCGGGATCGTTGATCCCGGCGCGTTCCTGCTCGGTGTGGATTTCACGCTCGAGGTCGACCGACATACGCTGGAAATCGGCAATCATGCCCTCGATCTGAGCGACCCTTCGGCGCTTTTCATCGACCTGAAACTTCTTCAGGCGGATCAGCGTTTCACGTGACTTCATCGAACTCATACTCCCAGAAGTCCCAATTTCAACGTGGGACAGCGCCGGCATCCCCCCAGGGTCCCACCGGCATCACGACTTGTGTGGCGCGGATGATGGCCTGACAAAGTTAGCGTTCCGTTTCCAAATTCCGGAGGATTTGCTCAAGCTTCTGGTAACCTTCTGTAAGGCCGGCCACCTCGTCCTTGGCCTGGCGCAGAAAGCTCTCGAGCGGCTCATGCAGCCGGATCGCCGCGTCGACCTCCGGGCTGGACCCGGCACGATAGGCTCCCAGCCGGATCAGTTCCTCCATGTCGGCATAGGTCGCCATGATCTGCCGCGCCCGGGTGATGACCGGCAGGTAGGCCGGATCGGCCGATTTCGGCATGGTGCGCGACACCGATTTGAGAATGTTGATCGCCGGGAAACGCCCGCGCTCGGCGATGGACCGCTGCATCACGATATGGCCGTCCAGGATGCCGCGGACCGCGTCGGCGATCGGCTCATTGTGGTCGTCGCCGTCAACCAGCACCGTAAAGATGCCGGTGATGGAGCCGACGCCGGTACCGGGGCCGGCGCGCTCGAGCAGCTTGGGCAATTCGGTGAACACGGTCGGCGTGTAGCCCTTGGCGGTCGGTGGCTCGCCCGCCGACAGGCCGATTTCGCGCTGGGCCATGGCAAAGCGCGTCACAGAATCCATCAGGCACAGCACGTCCTTGTCTTCATCGCGAAAATACTCCGCGATCGCCAAGGTCAAATAAGCCGCCTGCCGCCGCATCAATGCAGGTTCATCGGAGGTCGCCACCACCACGACCGAGCGCGCCAAGCCCTCGTCGCCAAGGTCGTCCTGCAGGAATTCCTGCACTTCGCGACCGCGTTCGCCGATCAGACCGATCACCGTGATATCGGCGTCCACGTTGCGCGCCAGCATCGACAGCAGGACCGACTTGCCGACACCGGAGCCGGCGAAGATGCCGAGCCGCTGGCCGCGGCAACAGGTCAGGAACGTATTGAGCGCCCGCACGCCGAGATCGAGCGGCGCCCCGACGCGTTTGCGCGAATGCGCCGGCGGCGGCGAGTTGCGATAGGGCATCGGCGAAGACCCTTGGGCCAACGGTCCCTTGCCATCGATCGGCTCGCCCATTGCGTTGAGGACGCGGCCGAGCCACGACGCCGAAGGCCGCACCTGACTTGCGGCGTTGGCGATCACCGCACGGCAGCCGCGCCTGACGCCTTCAAGGCCGGCGAACGGCATCACCACGGCGTTGTTGCCGGTGAAGCCGATGACCTCGGCGGGGATGAAGCGATTACCGCCGGTCTCGATCACGATCCGGGCGCCGACGGACATCGCGTGAATTGGCCCGGCGATCTCGACCATCAGGCCGCGCACGCCGACAACGCGGCCATAAATATTGACGCCGTCGATGTCGCTGATCTGCTCGGCGAGTGCTTTCATTGCGAAAACCTTAAGTTTTCGCGCTTTCTAGCCGCGCCCTTAACTTCGTGTTTACCCGCATCGTTAATCATTACGTCACTGTCTTTGGTGACTGAGAACGCTCGACCATCAGAAAGAAGGTCGAGTTGTGGGAGTCGGTTAGACCCGGCTCTTAAAGTAGGAACTCGAACGAGAACGGATACAAAAAGCTGCTTCGACGCAATATCTTAGGGCAATTCGATAAAAATTGCACTGATAGAGCTTGCAGACACGAATCAGATTTTGTTAACCATATGTCGTCAGGATCCGAATCAGTTGTTCAAAGGCGTTTTGAGTGCCGCAAGTGCGGCCGACCTGACGCCCGGAGCGGCGACTATAGGGGACTGGCATGCGCGTTTTGCTGATAGAAGATGACAGCGCCGTCGCGCAGTCGATCGAGCTGATGCTTAAATCCGAGAGTTTCAACGTCTATACGACGGACCTCGGAGAAGAAGGCGTCGATCTCGGAAAACTTTATGATTATGACATTATCCTGCTCGACCTCAATCTGCCCGACATGTCCGGCTACGACGTGCTCAAGCAGCTTCGGGTGTCGAAAATCAAGACCCCCATTCTGATCCTCTCCGGCCTCGCCGGCATCGAGGACAAGGTCAAGGGTCTCGGCGTCGGCGCCGATGACTACATGACCAAGCCTTTCCACAAGGACGAACTGGTGGCACGCATCCATGCGATCGTGCGCCGCTCCAAGGGCCACGCCCAGTCGGTGATCCAGACCGGCGATCTCGTGGTCAATCTCGACACCAAGACGGTCGAGGTCGGCGGCCAGCGCGTGCATCTGACGGGCAAGGAATACCAGATGCTGGAGCTGCTCTCGCTCCGCAAGGGCACCACGCTCACCAAGGAAATGTTCCTCAACCATCTCTATGGCGGCATGGACGAGCCGGAACTGAAGATTATCGACGTCTTCATCTGCAAGCTGCGCAAGAAGCTCGCCAACGCCTCCGAAGGCCGCAACTTCATCGAAACCGTGTGGGGCCGCGGCTATGTGCTGCGCGAGCCGCACGAGGCCGAAGAGCGCATTCCGGCCTGACACGCATTACCGCGAGCCTGTACGGCTCACTCCTCCCGGACTGGACCCCGCCGCAAATGGCGGGGTTTTTGTTTTGGGGATTGGACAAGCGGGCGGCGTGCGCCGTCAGAGGGGTTGTGCGACGCTCGCGCTACCGCGACTCGGGGGCCCTCATGATCCTTCAATCACTGGCCGGACTGCCGGCGTTCCTGCTCTATTTCTGCACGGCCACGGCCATCATTGCCGTCGTCGCCTACCTCTTCGTCTATACCCGCGTCACACCGCACGACGAATTCCAGTTGATCCGCGATAATGATCCGGCGGCCGCCATCGCTCTAGGCCTCAGCCTGCTCGGTTTCGTGCTGCCGGTCGTCAGTGCCATCGCCCACGCCGCCAATATCGTGGATTGCCTGATCTGGAGCGCAATCGCGCTGATCGTGCAGATCGCGGTCTTTTTCATCGTCAAGATCCCGGTGCCGAACCTGTCGGCGAAGATCGCGGCGGGCGAACTCGGCGCCGCGATCTGGCTCGGACTGGCCTCGCTCGCCGCGGGCGCCCTCAATGCTGCCTCGATGATCTATTGATTTATGGCCACGCCAACACCCAGGGAGTTCGGCAAACGCAAGCCGGTTAAGCCGGGTGCGGATCAGGCCGCTACGACGGTGAAACGCTCTGGCCATGTCGCACTGCTCCTGATGGGCACGTTCGCGGTGGGCGGCGGCGCCTATGCACTGATGCCGCGCGATAACTGCGAACCGAAATCACCGGGAATGGCAGCGCCGTCATCGCCGCAAACCGGCGCCGGCTGTCCGCCGCGTTTTTTCAGCGGCAGTCAAGGCGGATCGGGCGGCTGGTGGTCGCGCCGCAGTTTCTTTGGCAATTCTTCGTCGGGCACGGCTTCCGAGGCCGGCGTGACGCGCGGCGGATTTGGTTCGTTTGCGCGGGCCTTCGCCGGGCATTTCTCCGGCAGCTGATGACACCGAACGATATCGCGCGCCGCAGACTGCCGTGAATGTTCGCCTGTCGCTTGCCTCACGCCAGCGCGCATGCCTAAGTTAGAACCACAACCCGTCTACCCTCGCCCTTTTACGGATCTGACCCGAGGCCACACCATGAAACGCTCGCGCCGCGTCGTCTTGACCATGATGGGTACCGCGGCGATCGGCACGGTATCGATGGGTTTTGTGCGGCGGAGCGATTGCGGCCCGGGCTTGCTTCGCGAAGTGACGCGTGGCCCGGACGGGCGGCTCGTCGCGTCATGCCGGGGCGTGGCCTATGGCGGCTTCGGCGGTGGACCGGGCCGATTCGACGGCCACGGCCATGCGCATGGTGGCGGCTAGCGCCGTCCCGTGCGCCGCCTCGCCTGCCGTGAGCGCGACGATTGGCGCAGCACCGCCGACGCGAACGGCTTCGATTTTCACACCATCGACGGCGAGCGCTATTGGGACGAACGCGCCTGTTACGCCTTCACGCTCGACGAGATCGAACAGGCAGATCGAGGCTCCTTCAGGCGAGATCGATGCCATGTGCCTTGAACTCGTCGGCCGCGCGATCGACGACGAGCGCTCTCTGCGCCGCCTCAAGATACCGGAAGCCTTCTGGCCGCTGATCCGCGAAAGCTGGCATCGCGACGAGAACAGCCTCTACGGCCGGCTTGATCTCAGCTTCGACGGGCACCGCCCTGCGAAACTTCTCGAGTATAACGCGGATACGCCGACCTCGATCTTCGAGGCGGCGGTCTTTCAATGGACCTGGCTCGAACAGGGAATCGAACGGCACATCCTTCCCTCTCATGCCGACCAGTTCAATTCGCTCCATGAGCGCCTGATCGACGCATGGCGGAAAATCGGCAACGGCGTTCACCTTCATCTCGCCGGATCAATCGGAAATGCCGAGGATGCCGGCACGCTGGCCTATCTCGAGGACACCGCCAGACAGGCCGGTCTTTCGACCACCTTGCTCGATATCGAAGCCATCGGATGGCGTGATGACGGCAATTTCGTCGACCTCGACAATCGTCCCATTGAGCTCGCGTTCAAACTCTATCCCTGGGAATGGATGTTTCACGACGCGTTTGGCGCGCAGCTCGCGCAAGCTTCGACGCGCTGGATCGAACCGCCATGGAAAGCCATCCTCTCCAACAAAGGCATGCTTCCCCTGCTGTGGGAGATGTTTCGCGGCCATCCCAATTTGTTGCCGGCTTTTTTCGAGGACGACCCCAACGCCGCCACGCTGGGCACATCCTTCGTGCGCAAGCCGCTATATTCCCGCGAGGGCGCCAACGTCGCGTTGATCCGCGAGGGCGAGACGGTGGTGGAACAGTTGGGGCCGTATGGCGCCGAAGGTTTTATCCGCCAGGCGCTGGCGCCGCTGCCGAATTTTACCGGTCAATATCCGGTGCTCGGAAGCTGGCTGATCGACCACACGCCATGCGGGCTGTCGATCCGCGAGGACGAGAATCCGATCACCGGAAATACCTCGCGATTCCTGCCGCACGCGATCATGTAGGCCGGACAAGAATGACCGGCGTGTCGCGCGACGGCGTCAGCGTGCGGCCGCAACCGACCTCAACGCCTGTGGCACGGTGGCGCCAGAACGCCCGGCGCGGGTGGCATTCGGACGATAAAGCCCGCGCCGTTCCGGATACGGCTTGAAGGCGTCGGAAATCCCGACCACGGATTCGGCTGCTCCCAGCACCATGAAGCCATCGGGTTCGACCGCCTTCGCAAGGCGCTCGAAGATGCGCACTTTGGTTTCCTGATCGAAATAGATCAGGACATTCCGGCAGAAGATCACGTCGAACGTTCCAAGTTGTGCAAAGTCGTGCAACAGGTTCAATTGACGATACTGCACCATGGCGCGGATATCGGGATTGATCTGCCACAGCTCGCCCACCTGCGTGAAATGCTTGACTAACAATTGAATGGGCAACCCGCGCTGGACCTCGAACTGGCTGAAGATACCGGCCCTGGATTTTTCCAGTACCGCTTGCGACAGGTCAGTGCCGATAATTTCAACCCGCCATCCGGCCACCGCGGCGCCGAGTTCCTTCAGGCACATCGCAATCGAATATGGCTCCTGTCCGGTCGACGAAGCCGCGCACCAGATGCGCAGCGAACGGCGGCTGGCGCGGGCTTGCAGTAACGCCGGCATCATCGTGTCGCGCAGATGATCGAACGGGACCTTGTCGCGGAAGAAGAAGGTTTCATTGGTGGTCATCGCCTCGACCACGTCTGACGTCAGCGCGTCGGATCCAGCCTTCATTTTCTGGACCAGTTCGGTGATTCCGGGGAGACCGACCTTGCGTGCCAGCGGAATCAATCTGCTCTCGACCAGATATTGCTTGTCCGGCGACAGATCGAGGCCAGAGCGCTCCTTCAGGAGCTTGCGCAGGAACTCATAATCCAACGGTGTCACGCGCGATCTCCCGAAAACAATCGAACCAGTTTTGGCGCAATCTGATTAAGCGGCAGAACCGCCGCACAGATACCGGCGTTCGCGGCCGCGCCCGGCATTCCCCAGACCACACTTGAAGCTTCGTCCTGGGCGATTACGCTGCCGCCGGCCGAGACGATCTCCTTGCCGCCGCGCATGCCGTCCGAACCCATGCCCGTCAGCACGACAGCCAGAATGCCGCCCTGCCAGACGTCAATCGCCGAAGCAAACATGGGATCGACGGCGGGTTTGCAGAAGTTGACCGGCGGCCCATCGTCGAGCGCGATCACGGCGTCCGCGCCATGGCGTACGACGCGCATATGGCGGCCGCCCGGCGCGAGATAAATATTACCGGCTTTGACAATCTCGCCATCGACGGCTTCACGCGCCGGCCTATGACTTGAGCGCGCCAGATGCTCGGCGAGAATCGTCGTGAAGGTGGGCGGCATGTGCTGGGTGATCAGCACCGGAAAACGGTCGATCACCGCGCCGATCTCGCCGACCAGCGCCATCAGCGCCTGCGGACCGCCGGTCGATGAGCCGATCAGAAGTACCCGTGGCGCCTGCGTGCTGAACGCGCGGCGCAGTAATAGGGTATTTGCAACCGGCGCCGCCGGCATTGGACGGGGCGGCGGGGCGCGATCGAGCACCGGCACCAGCGGCGGCGAAGCGGGAGCCGCGCGACGAACCTTGGCGCCGAGGTGACGAATTTTCTGAATGAGATCGTGGCGAAAGGTTTCTGCGGCCGCGGGTTCGCGAGTGCTTTCCGGCTTCGGAATGTAGTCCGATGCGCCAAGCGAGAGCGCCTTGAAGCTGATCTCCGCGTTGCGGCGCGTCAGGGTTGACGCCATGATGATGATGAGATTGCGCTTCTTGGCCAGCAGCAAAGGCAGCGCGGAAATGCCGTCGAGATCCGGCATTTCGATGTCGAGCACGGCAACATCGGGATCGATGCGCTCGATCTGGTTGACGGCGTCAAGGCCGGTGCGCAGCGAAGCCGCGACAATCATATCGGGTTCGGAAGCGACCCAGCGGGAGATCATCCCTCGGATGACCACGGAGTCGTCGACAACCATCACCCGCAGCTCCTGCTGCGTCGCATTCGGGGTCGCAGAGCTTGTCAACGCAACACTCATTACTCACCAGCAAGGCTCAAGCGATATTTCAACGATAACGCCGAGGGCCCTCGAGCCGCCGGAAAATTGTCAAATCAGATAAGACCGACTTCCTGGAACTTGGCAGTAACGATATCCTTGTCGAACGGCTTCATGATGTATTCGTTGGCACCGGCATGAAGTGCGCGTGCGATGTGTGCGACATCGTTTTCGGTGGTGCAAAACACCACCTTGGGCTGATCACCGCCGGGCATACGGCGAAGGTTGCCGAGGAATTCATAGCCGTCCATGACCGGCATGTTCCAATCGAGCAGGATGGCCTCGGGCAATCCGCGCTTGCAAACTTCAAGCGCTTTCTCGCCGTCCTCGGCTTCGACGATCTGGAAGTCCAGGCCTTCCAGGATGCGCCTTGCGACCTTCCGGATGACGCTTGAGTCATCCACCACTAGACATGTCTTCATTTCAGCCTCTGCTTCTCTGATATCCCAAAAAGGGACGTTTCCAGTGCACTCGCTTACGCTTTGTCTGCCGCTGGTTATGCCGCCAGCAGGTCCGGCACGATTTCGAGGACGCGATCGACGTCGAGGACGACCATTAACTGACCGTCGAGCCGATGCACGCCACCGGCCAGCTTGGCCATGCGCGGATCTAGGTTGACGGGGTTTTCCTCACGGCTGTCGTCGGGCAGCTTGAGCACTTCGCCGATCTGGTCGATCAGGAGTCCGTAGGATTCGCCGCGCAGGTCGACGCCTACCGCCATCGGCGGTTTGCCGTCAGCGTTCTTCGGCAGGCCGAGACGGGCACGCATGTCGACAACGGTGACGATGCGGCCGCGCAGATTGAGCACGCCGGCGATCTCGGCCGATGACAGCGGCACCCGCGTCAGCCGCTCCGGCATGAACACGTCCTGCACGCGCGAGATCGGCAGGCCGAACAGCTGCCCGCCGATCAAGGCGGTAACGTATTCGGCAACGGCACCTTCGATGGTTTCGGTCTTGTTGGTCATGCTGGCTTCCCTCATGCCGCCCGATTGAGCTCGGCGGTCTGCTCTTTCAGAGCCGCGATCAGTCCGGGGCGATCGAATTTGGCGACGTAATCGTGGAAGCCGGCCTGCCGCCCGCGCTCGATCGCCGCCGGCGACACCAGCGAGGAAAGTGCAATGATCGGCATCGTATTCAGATGCGCGTCGGCCCGGATCGTCTCCGCGAACTCGTACCCGTTCATGTCGGGCATTTCGATGTCGGTCAGCACCACATCAAACGGCTGGCCCGAACGCAGCGCCACCAGGCCCTCCTGCGCATTGGGTGCAACCCGTACCCGGTAGCCCGCCGCTTTCAGGACCGGCGCCAGCATGTTGCGGAAGAACGCGCTGTCGTCGACCAGCAGCACCGATTGCGCGGATACCGAGGGACGCATCTCCTTGCGGGTGAACCAGTCGGAGAACGCCATCGGCAGGAAGTGGCCGACATCGATCACCTCGGTGGCCTGCCCCTTGATGACGGCGGAGCCGAGAATGCCCTCGTCGTGGCCCGCGACCTCGATGTGGAGGCGTTCCTCGACGATGTCGATGATCTCGTCGACCACCAGGCCCATCGAGCGGCCGTCGTCTGCGAACACGAGGATCGGCTGCGCGCCCGAAGTCTGGACGCTCACACCATTCATCTGCACCAGCGGCATCAGCTGATCACGGTATTGCACCATATAGCGGCCGTTGGAGAGTTCGATCTTATCGGTGGGAAGTTCTTCCAGTCGGGTCACCAGGCCGAGCGGGACCGCCTTGGGCTGGTTCGAGCCGGCGCGGAACACCAGCAGCGAGGTCAGTTGTTCGGCTGCGCTGGCGCGCGACGCCGCATTCTCCTCGGCAATCTCATGGGAGGCACTGCCGGCAGCGCCGAGCGCTTTGGCAATGCCATTGGGATCGATGATCATGATCACGGCGCCATCCCCCAGGATGGTGTTGCCGGAGAACATGTCGATGTGACGCAGCTTGGTCGACATCGGCTTGACCACGATTTCCTCGGTGTGAAACACACCGTCGACCACGATGCCGAAGGTCTGGCTGCCGACTTGCGTCACGACGATGAAGCCGTTTTCCGGATCGGAAGAGGAGCCGTCGTCGATCTTGAGCAGTTTCTTCAGGTGCATCAGCGGCAACAGCTTGTTGCGCAGACGCAATACCGCGGTGTCCTTGATCCGTTCGATGCGATGTTCGGAATTGGCGCGCGCGCGCACCAGTTCGACTACCGACAGCTGCGGAATCGCGAAGCGATCGCCGGCGGCTTCCACGATCAGCGCCGAAACGATCGCCAGCGTCAGCGGGATCTTGATGGTGACGCTGGAGCCCTCGCCGGCCACCGACTTGACGTCGATGGTGCCGCCGATCTGGTCGATATTGGTACGCACCACGTCCATGCCGACGCCACGGCCGGATACGCTGGTCACGGCGGCTGCGGTCGAGAAGCCCGGCGCGAAGATGAATTTGTGGATCTGCGCTTCGGTCATCTTCTCGAGTTCGGCCTCGCTGACGAGACCGTTGGCGATCGCCTTGGCCTTGATCCGCTCGGTGTTGAGGCCGCGGCCGTTGTCGGCGATGCAGATGATGATGTGGCCGCCTTCATGATAGGCGGACAGACGGATGGTGCCTTGCTCGGGCTTGCCCGCGGCAGCCCGCTCGGCCGGCGTCTCCAGCCCGTGATCGGCCGAGTTGCGAACCATGTGCGTCAGCGGATCCTTGATCAGATCGAGCACTTGCCGATCAAGTTCAGTATCGGCGCCGTGCATCTCCAGTTCGATCAGCTTGTGAAGTTCGCTGGACAGGTCGCGCACGATTCTCGGCAGCTTCTGCCAGGCATTGCCGATCGGTTGCATCCGCGTCTTCATGACGCCTTCCTGCAACTCGGCGGTGACGTTGGACAGCCGCTGCAGCGGTACCTTGAACTCGGTATCCTCGTTGCGCCTGGATATCTCCAGAAGCTGGTTGCGGGTCAGAACCAGTTCCGACACCATCGTCATCAGATGTTCCAGCGTGTCCACATTCACGCGGATCGACTGATTGGCGACGCGATCGGCTGTCAGTTGTGGCCTCAACTTCAACGGCTGTTTTCTTTGCCACGGCCTTTGGTCCCTTGGGTGACGCTACGCGGGGTTCAGGCTCCGGTTTTGGCGCCGGCGGTGCAGCAACCTTGGCGGCGGGTGGCGGTGTGACAACTTCCGCCTCTGTCTCGCGGAATGCGCGCTCCAGTTCGTCCAGCGAAACTTCGCCGGGACGCAGTTCGCGTTCAAGCACTTGAAATGCGAGCGTCCCGACGGCCACGGGCTGGACCGGCGGCGCTGACACAACCGGCACTGCCGGCGCGGACATCGCCTCCATGCCGTGCTCGACCATCTGATGAAGCTGCACGATCAGATCCTGATCGGTGCCTTGCGGCTCGGCCTCGGTGGCTTCGAGCCCGCCGAGAATTTCCTTGATCCGGTCGATGCTGCTCAGGATCAGCGTCACCGCTTCAGCCGTGACCGGCATTCCATCGCGGAATTTGCCCATCAGGGTTTCGCCGGCATGGGCGAGCGCCTCAAGCCGCGGCAGTCCGAGGAAGCCGCAGGTCCCCTTGATGGTATGAACCAGGCGGAAAATGTTATCCAGGATCTTGGCGTTGTTCGGATCCTGCTCGAACCGAACCAATTGATTATCCACGGTGTCCAGGCTTTCGCTGGTTTCCGTCAAAAACTCTCGTAACAGATCATCCATGAGAAAGGCCTTCAACCCATAGGCGCGCGACTTCGACACGCCATTCAGAGTTTGGCCAGCTTCTATGCAAAGCGTTTAATATTGGTTGAGTAATTGGAAAAGAACGGGTTCAACAAAGAGATAAGATCGCGCCGCAAAATCCGAGGCGTTTGATCAACCTTTGGTTAACCATGTTTTCCGCGCGGCACGTTTTCCGGCGACGTAAAAGCCGGGTTGCCGCCAGCAAGGGCGCGCTTCAGGAAGCGGTCACCACCACCGCATCGCCTTCTGGAGCAAGCCGCACGCTCAGTCCGCAGGACTGTGCCAGAAGCCGCGTGTAATAAGGCTGCACCGCATGCGCGTCGGTCGAGGCCTGGCCCGAACTGAGGAGGTCGGCAATGCTCTGCGGCATGCGGGCGTTCAGTCCGCTGGCGGCGACACGAAAACCTGCGCCATCGCCCTCGCCGATCGGATCGACCGTAAGCACCCCGCCCCGCGGTATCGTCTGCTGCGCGATCACCATCATGTTCAGGAGCAGCTTGACTTGGTTTTTCGGCAACAGCACGCGCGGCAAATTCCACGTGATCGTGGTCTTGCCGTCCTCAAGATGACCCCGCGCCATGGCCTGCGCATCGCCGACATCGATCTGCGCTCCCGACGATCCGGCCGCCCCAAACGCCAGACGGCAGAACTGCAACCGGGCCGAGGCGGTCTTGGCGCTCTTGCGGATCAAATCGAGGGCAAATTCGCGATCTTCCGGCTTGGGATTGTCGTCGAGGACCTCTAGCCCATTGACGATGGCGCCCACCGGGCTGATGAGATCGTGACAAACCCGCGAACACAGCAGCGCCGCAAGTTCAAGGGCATCGGGGGCGGGACCGGGAGACGAGGTACCAGACATAAGTTGCTCCTGGAAATCCGCCAAAGCGCGGACACGGCGAATCACGCATGCTTGCAGGCTTGATACACTGCCGAAGCGCGGGCTGCCAACAGAAGGCGGCGCGGGCGGCCCGCACGAACACAGACATTAGATATAGAGACAGGTCGCAGATGAGATCAGCCCATGAATGAGGCAAGTTCGCCAGGGCGGCTGATTGGCCGCGATGCCGCCGCCGCGCTCATCGACCCGCTGACCGATCTTGTCATCCGGGCCGGGGCGGCCATTATGGCCGTCAATCGCGGGGCCATGAGGATCCACGGCAAGGACGATGGATCGCCGGTGACGGAGGCGGATCTCGCCGCCGACCGCATCATTGGCGAGGGCCTCGCACAGCTTATTCCAGCGGTCCCGGCGATATCCGAGGAACGCGTCCATCTGGCGAAGCCGCCTTTTGACGGCAGTTTCTTCCTGATCGATCCGCTCGACGGCACCAAGGAATTCGTCGCCGGCCGCGGCGAGTTCACGGTCAATATCGCGCTGGTAAGCAACGGGACGCCATTATTGGGCATCATCGGCGCACCCGCGCTCGGATTGATATGGCGGGGCCTTGTCGGCCGGGGCGCGGAGCGGCTCGCGATCGGCGATGGGGCGATTGCCGGGGCCGAGCCGATCCATACCCGTCGCCTCCCGCCGCGCGGCGCCCCGTGGATCGCCGCGGTCAGCCGCTCGCACGGCGATGCCAGGACCGAAGCCTTTATTGACGCCAGACCCGGCGCCGTCAGGCTGAAATTGGGGTCGGCGGTCAAGCTCGGCCGCGTGGCGGAAGGTGCCGCCGATATCTATCCACGCCTCGCCCCGACCTGCGAATGGGATATCGCGGCGGGGCACGCCGTCGTCACCGCGGCCGGCGGCAAAATCACGGACGCGAAAGGGGCCGACGTGCCATTCGGCCGAGGCCGGACTGATTTCATCGTGCCGGAGTTCATCGCCTGGGGCGATCCGTCCGCGGCGCAAATGATGAGCTGACTTGCCCAACACGCTCGCCCAATGACGGTCTTTGCGCCTCTTCTCATTTCTATTCGGCCAGCTCCTGCTCCAGCTTCGGCCAGCGCTCGTTGGCTTCCCGCAGCACGCGCGCCGTATCGGCGGCAAAGGCGTCCCGGTTCTCCTCGCGCCCGAACAGATAAAGCCGTTTACCCGACACCAGCCAGAACCGGGGGTTACCGGCATAGGTGACGCCACGCGCGACATCGACCGGGTCGTAACCGCCGAACTGGGGACCGTAGATGTCCGGATGGGCGGCAAAGGAGGCGCGGTTGCCCTCATTATGGAAACGCCAGACCGCCCCGGCTTCGGAGGCCTCGAAGTCCGGCAAGCCGACGATGGGGCGGGCGTCGACGAAATACGCGACCGGGTCATAGCCCTCGATGGCCAGACCGCTGAAGCGGTTGACCACGACGCGCTCGGTGGTCGAGGCCCGGGCCGCAAATTCCACAACGCCCAGCCCGCCAAGACCGACCCAGCCAACGTTTATCGCCAGCAACGCGATCAAGGCTATTCCGGGGCGAACGCGGATTTCGGGCCGACTACCGTTTCTTTCCTGCCGTTGTGCCGTCATAGTTGATGCCGATAACATTCGAGTCGGGGGACACTGGGCGTAACCTAAAGCCATGCTTGTCAGCGTCAGGTTAAGGCTCCGTCCAGGATTTCAATACCCAGGGGTTTTTTCATGATTTTCGCCTCTCGCCTTGCAGCGGCAACGCTCGCCGCGATGATGTGCTGGGCCATGCCCGCTTCCGCGCAGCAGGGCCCGGAGCAGCAGCAACTGCCCCCGCCGGTGCGCCAGCCCGGCGGCAATACCTACGGGCCGGACGAACTGACCAACGCCGGGCACCGGTTTTTCGGCAACGTGTCGCGCGGCCTCGCCTCGGTGATCGAGCGCGCGGTCAGCCAATGGGGCCTGCCGAACGGCTATATCCTCGGCGAAGAAGGCTCGGGCGCCTTTGTCGCCGGATTGCGCTACGGCGAAGGCACGCTCTACACCAAGAATGCCGGCGATCTGCGGGTCTACTGGCAGGGCCCGTCGGTCGGCTTCGACTGGGGCGGCGACGGCGCCCGCACCATGACGCTGGTATACAACCTTCCGGCGACCGCCGCGATCTACCAGCGCTTCATCGGCATCGACGGCTCCGCCTATATTATCGGCGGCTTCGGCATGACCGCGCTGACAGCCAACAACATCGTGCTGGTGCCGATCCGCTCCGGTCTTGGCCTGCGCCTCGGCGCCAATATCGGCTATCTCAAATTTACCCCACGCGCGACCTGGAACCCGTTCTGAGGGCGCGGCTCCGTCAAGCAGCCGCCGATTTGGCGGCCAGCGCAAGGGTTTCCGAACGGGAACGCTTCTGGTTTGCGGATTTACGTTAACGCGGCATTAGGCTGGCGTTTACCCTATTCCCCATGGCATTGTGATTAACACTTTTTCCGGTGGGGAGTAGCGTTCCATGGTTGAACCGATCATGTATCTGGCGATCGGTTTTCTGGTCTCGATGTTGTTCGGGCTGATGATCGTGCCGCTGGTGCATAACCGCGCGGTGCGGCTGACGACCCGGCGCCTCGAGGCCGCGACGCCGCTGTCGATGGCGGAGATCCAGGCCGACAAGGACCAGTTGCGCGCGGAGTTCGCGATGTCGGCGCGGCGGCTGGAGATGAGCGTCGACCAGCTCAAGAACAAGACCACCAGCCAGCTCGCCGAACTCGGCAAGAAATCCGACGCAATCAATCGCATGAAGCTCGAGCTCGGCGAAAAGAACGCCACGATCTTTGCTCTGGAAGCCCGCGAGAAGGCGATGAAGGAACAGCTGCGCGCCACCGAAGAGGAATTCAGCGCCAAGACCGAAGCGCTGCGTCAGGCGGAGCAGGCGCTCAACGATAAGCGAAGCGAGCTTGCGAAGATCAATACCGAACTGTCCGACCGTTCGATGATGGCGGAAAGCCGCCAGGTCGAACTGCTGGCGGTGCGCGCCCAGATCGATGCGCTGAAGGGCCGCGTCGACGATGCCGAAAAGGAATACGTCACCACCCAGGCGCGGCTTGAACAGCAGCGCGGCGAATCCGACAGCGCGACGCGCGAACTGACGGAAGCGCGCAGCCGGGTGGAAAATCTGAGCCAACGCGTCACCGACCTCGATCGCCAGTTGATCGTCCAGGTCAAGGAAGCCGAGATGCTCGGCAACCGCGTCAACGACCTGGAAACGCGGCTCGCCACCCAAGGCAAGCTGTTGGCCGAGCGCGACTATGAAAACAACCAGCTGCGCCAGGCCAACGAAGCCGCCGAGCGCACCGCCAGGGAATTGCGCGACGAAATCGCCGCCATGAACGGCGGCAAGTCGCCGGCGCTGGACAAACTGCGGACCGAAAAGGCCGTGGTGGAAGAACAACTCCGCGTCGCGCGCGACGAGCGCAGCAAATTGCAGCGCGACCTCAACGCGATCCAGCAGCAGGCCGAAAGCTCCTGGGCGACCGAGCGGATGGAAAATGCGCTGCTGCGCGAACGCATCAACGATATCGCCGCCGAAGTCGCCAAGCTGGCGATGCAACTCGAAGGGCCGAACTCGCCGATCGAGGCCATGTTGGCGGCCGAACCGGTGATCCCGGCAAAAAGACCCGCCAACGGCACCACGGCCAACGGCGCCGTGGCCAATGGCGGCATCCCCGAAGGCGGCGGCACGCTGGCCGAGCGCATCCGCGCCCTGCAATCCCACGCCTCGCGCGCCCGCCAGCAGGGGGCGTGAGCTACCAGCAGTCGGTTTGAAGTGGTTGGTGCTTCGTATGTTCATATTCAAACGACCACGGCGAAACGTTATCGAGATCGTCACCACCGGGCCTGACCCGGTGACCCATCATCCCTCGAAAAGATTTGCTCCGAAGATTAGTGGATGCCCGGATCAAGTCCGGGCATGACAAGCGAATTCCCGCGACGCAAAGCGCCCGGGTTGTGCCGCCAACATCCGCCATCTGGATCAGAGGGCGCAGGGAATGCCGGGCGCCTGGTGCGCCCGCAGCCTCGCGTGTAGAAAAAAACACGCGAGTTAGTCACCACGGTCACACCGGAAACGCCCGGCATTCCCCGCGCAATGGTTTTAACGGTTTCCTCCGCGCTCTTGTGTCCGCAAAATCTGCCAGAATGTGCGAACGGGCGGTTCTCAACCAACCGCCCGTCGCTGGATCTGAGCCCGTTCGCGCTCAAAGGCCCGAGAGCCTGACGGGGAGCGTGGGACAGATCCGGTGTCTTCCTCAACCCGAACAGTTGCATGGGCTTGGAGCCCGGACCGAGCAAGGAAGGGAGTTGGATGATGGCACAAGATGATCGCGGTGTCGCGGGGATCGATGTCGCTAAAGACAAGGTGGATGTTTGCATTCGCGCATTGTCCCTGCGGCAGATGTTCCCAAGCACCGCGGCAGGCCGGCGGCAGTTGATCTCCTGGCTGCGCAAGCACAAGGCGATCAAGGCGGTGATGGAGGCGAGCGGCGGCTACGAGCGGGACTGGGCCAAGGCGCTGCATAAAGCCGACATCGAGGTGCGGATCGTCGATCCGAAGCGGGTGCGCAGCTTCGCCCGATCGGCCGGGCGACTGGCCAAGAACGATGCGATCGATGCGGAGATGATCGCCTGGTTTGCCGAGACCTTCGGCGAGGTCAAGGGCCAGGCCGACGATGCAGCTCGCGAAGAGCTTGTCCAGATTGTGCGTGCGCGGCAGGCTCTACTCGACCTGCAAACCAGCCTGCAAAACAGGGGCGAGCACGCGGCACCGGCGGTGGTGCAAAAAATGCACGGGCGATTGTTGAAGAAGATCGCTCTCGAACTTGCCGGGCTCGAGGCTGCGATCGCAGCCATGATCAAGGCGACGGCGCATTTTGCCGAGCTCGCCGAGATTATCGAGAGCGTGCCGGGGCTTGGCGAGATTACCGCCGCCGGTCTGATCGCGGCAATGCCGGAACTGGGACAAGTGAGCAACCAGGCGATCTCCGCCCTGCTCGGCGTCGCGCCTTACGACGACGATAGCGGCAAACGGCGCGGCGAGCGCCAGATCAAGGGTGGACGCCGCAAGGTGCGCAATCTGTTCTACATGGCTTGTCTCGGGGCCGCGACACGGCACAACCCCATGCTGAAGACCTTCTATCGACGCCTGCTGGCCAAAGGCAAGGAGAAGAAGGTCGCGCTTGTCGCCTGCATGCGCAAGCTGATCGTCATCCTCAACACCATGATTGCCCGCCGTGAGAAATGGGATGCCAGCCGCTACGCGGTGAGCTGACGAGCGCGCCATCTCGCGCTCGGTCCGCGACCGAGCGCTTGCCAAGCCACCAGACCGGTGAGCGGACGGGGGTCAAGGCCGTCAGCCGCCAAAGGCGGGGGCGCGCAGCGCCAGCCTTGAGCCTCGGCCGATCACCGGGCTACTTCAACAACACAGTTGCTCCCCGGTGATCGGGCTCTTTTGTCACCGTCGTCTGCGAATTTGACTTCGCGAACTTGACGCCAGCGTCGAGGCGTCAGGACCACACGACTTCGCCGTCCGCCTCAGGCGCTCTCGTCAGAAGCACCCTCCGCGTCCACCGCATCCCGCCTCACGTCCGTGACGATCGCGAAACGCCCCTCTGAGAGGCGGGACGGCATGGGATATGCGACTGATTTGGGTCGGGCGCGAAACAGAAAATTTTTCGACGGAGGACTGGACACCCCAAATCACCTTGATCGGCTTCAACAAATCAGCGTTTTGCGTAAATCGCCGGCCGGTCGAGCGTTTCCGGGTGAAAGCCAGACGGATTATCGGCCCCCGACGCCATCTGCGCCTGTTTTGACGCGCTGACAGCTTGACACCGATAGCCCGCACTTCGTAAATCGCGGGCTCTGGCACTGTCCATTGCCCCGATGCTTTGATCGTGCAGCAATATCCCGGGCGCATAGCTCAGCGGGAGAGCGTTCCCTTCACACGGGAGAGGTCCAAGGTTCGATCCCTTGTGCGCCCACCATCGACTTCAATAACTCAAACTCTTTCCAATCGGTACGCAACGACGTCACGGATGCCCCATCGAGCCGATCCATCCGAAGGCGACGCCGGTGATCCTGACAACCGAGGAAGAGTGCGATGTATGGATGCGTGCACCATGGAACGAGGTCAACATCCTGCGTCGACCTTTGCCCGACGATGCGTTCAAGATCGTCATGCGAGGAGCCGACAACGAAGATAATGTGACGGCATAGAATACCGCGCCATGCTTGCTTAGGCACTCACCACTGATATCGCACCACGCCCTTGCCGGCGTAGACTTCGTCACGTTGGAGAACTCGCCCTCAAACGTCGCCGCCGCCGACCAGCCGTTCAGCCATTTCATCTCGAGCGAGGCCGTGGTGAGCGCAGAGTCGCTCGCCTGCGCCGCGCCGTTGACGGTGAAGCTTGCGCCGGGCAATGCCTGGAAGGTCGCAGCGATCGAGCGATCGGGATCGAAATCATGCGCCCAGGCAAGCGGCTGCGCAGCGTCAGGATGCCGTTCGGTCACGGCAAAGGACTTGTCGGTGCGGAAGCCAAACTCGCTGCGCACATCGGTGACGTCCTTCGCGCCATAGGCAAGCGCGAAGGCGGGCGATCCCGATGTCACGCTCTCGGCGTAGGCCGGCAGGTCGAACGTGGTGAACTGGCCCGCTGCATAGGGCGTGATGCCGATGCCGCCGACCCATGGCGCGACAAAGCGGTAGCCACCTTCGACGCGTCCGGAATACGCATTCGCATTGAACTCGGCACGGAGCTGGTCGATGCCGGCAATCGTCACGGTACGGTTGGTCGTGATGTCCTGCCAGCCATAGGCGAGCGCGGCGGAGATGTACGCCGCTCCCTGGGTGTGGCGGACATAGGCGCCGGCCTGGAACAGGTCGGAGTGACCGCTGCCGCTACCGGCCACCGAGAAGTTCGTGCCACCACCGGCGAGCGAGAAGCCCGCGATCGTATTCGGCGAGAACAGATAGTCGGCGCCGACGGCCGTGCCGTAGATGCTGCTCGTCGTATTGTTGGAGCCTGCCGCCGTGCTGCCATCGGTGTTCTGCGAGCCGCCATAGCCTGCCGCCCACACGCTCCAGCGCGGATCATAGACCTTCGCCAGTGGCGCCTTGGTGAACATCGCATAGGCATCGCGCTTCTCTGGCGGCGTAACCCTCAGCTCTTCATCTGTATAACCGGTCGCGCCCGGCATCGCATTGGCACCGCCGGTGCGGTTCATGAAGGGATCGGTGAGCAGGCCCATGAACTGGCCCATCGCCTGGAACGTGGTCTGCTGCGAGCCCGTGCCAAGTCTCGCCGGAGGCCTGTGACAGATTGAGCCGCCGTGAGCATCGCATAGGTCATCGGGATGCCGCCGGTCGAGTTGAAGAAATTGGTCAGGGCGTTGCCGACCGCCTGCTGGTTGCCGTTGAGACTGTTTGGAATGCCGAAGTTGATCGCCAGGTTGAGATAGGCGTGGGTGGCATCGTAGCTCAGGCTGTCATGGAAATTCGAAGGCAGGTTGGTGTTGTTGAACGTGCCGAAGGTGCCGCTGACGCTGCCGGCGGTGAGGATCGTGTACTGCTTCGAGATGTAGCTGCCGCTCGCGAAGTTCGCGTTGACCGTCGCGCCGCCGAGCGTCGCCGTGCCGCTGACATGGGTCGACGCCGCGGCCGTCGGTGTCACCTGGATCAGATAGATCGCACCCGACTGGAACGCGAGATTGCCTGTGACCGTCAAGGTGCCGGTCGGGCTCAATGTGTTGCCCGGCGCGAGCACGCCGCCCGACATGATCGTGGTCGTCGCCGGACCGACAAGGCCGGTGCCCGAGAGCGTAGCGCCGGCGTTCACCGTGACGCTCGTCGCATCGAGCGCGCCGTTGACCATGGCTGTGCCGTTGCTGACCGAAAACGCCACCGCTGTCGTGTTCGTGCCGGTCAGCGTCCAGACGCCGCCGCCCACGCCGAAAGTCGCGAAACCCTGATACTGCCCTCCGCCGCCCAACGAACTGAGGCTGAAGCTGCCGCTGCCGGCGAGCTGAAGCAAGTCATTGCCGGTACCGGAGACATTCCCGACGATGTTGTATCCGGCCTTAAGCTGCAGCGTGTTGACGCCGCCGGTGAAGGTGATGGCGTTGGCGCGCGTCACGCCGTCGCCGGATAGGCCGCCGCTGATTGTACCGCTGTCGATGACTGTCAGGCCAGAACCGACGACACCGGCGCCGCCAGCGCCGGCGGAGCCGTTCACGCCAGGGGTGCCTCCGAATTGAGAAGCGCTTCCGCCAGCGCCGCCAATTCCTCCATTGCCACCGGCAACGGTCCCGGAATTGGCGAACGTCGCGCCGCTCACGGTGAACTGCACTCCCACCCCACCACCGCCGCCGTTGCCGCCGTTGCCGCCGAAAGCGAACAGAGTGATTCCGCCAGCGCCGCCATTTCCGCCGTTTCCGCCGCTGATGTTGCTGGTATTGCTGCTCGGCCCGGCACCCGTGACGACGGCTGCGTAGCCACCACCACCACCTCCGCCGCCGCCGCCGCCGTCCGTCGTCACAAGGGTGCCGCTACCCCCACCGCCATTGCCACCAGCGCCACCGACAAGCGGTGAACCGTTGCTAAGGGCGGCTGCGCCGGACCCGTTGCCATTGTACCCGCCGCCGCCGCCGCCGCCGCCGCCAAAGTTGGCGCCATCAGCGCCATTCGTTCCATTCGGGCTTCCCGAGGTTCCGCCGGTGCCGCCGCTTGCAGGACCGGCACCAGTATCGCCCCCGGTTCCCCCCGCGCCGCCACCAGCCGCACCGCCGCCACCGCCGGAGCCTATGCAGCCGCCGGGATTGCATGTGGTGCCGTCATTGCCCGCATTGCCCGCAAAGCCGGTTCCACCGGCGCCGCCGCTATCCCCCGCCCCGTCGTTACCGCCGTTGCCACCATTGGCCAGTGCCGGGGTGCTGGCTAACGCGGCCACGATCGCAAGCGATGTGGCGCTAACCAGTGCGGTACTAGCCGCGCTGAACGACACGCCGGCAAGCAGGGCCGCTCGCCAGCGCGCAAGCGACCGTCCCGCACCGTCAGCCATATCCCACCGCCCCTTCCAACGCTTACCAGACATAGCGCACTACGCTCCCGTTCGACCCCGTGTTGAAATCACCCCGAACCGGGCGTGGCGTCCCAGGTCGCGTCCTGGGCGATCCGTCACGAAAGAGGCACGACGCTTCCGATTGTGACCCTAGTGAAGGTTTGCGCCTACCGGCAGATGCACGCAAAATGTTCCGTGGGTGTTCGCGCGATTCCGGCCGCAATGTGGCGGAAACGACACGGATTTCCTTTTGGGAACACGAGATTATTTGCGCTTCGCGGGTACGGCGGGTTTGGTCGCATCGTTCCGCGGTTGGAACGGTAAAAAACTGCCGAATTGTCTTGAAACAATTTACGTTCACCCGTAGCTGCGTTGCAGCGCAACCGCAATGCCGCAGACCCTGATGCCCACTCCGTCCGAATCCATTCTCGGCACCGTCCATACGCCCGAGGAGATTCTCGCCCACCCGCGCTTTGAGGCCACCCGCACGGTGTTCGTCGAGGCGGTTCTCGCTCTTCACGAGGGCGATGCATTCCATAGCCGGTTGCTGGTCGAGGCGATGCGACAGGTGACGTTCAACCTGATCGTGAGCCTTCATCTCCGCCACGACGAGAGCGACCGTTCGACATGGCCGACGCCCCGCCGGCTCAAGGACGAATTGAAAACCTTCGGGCTGGCGAGCGAGCGCCGGGTCGACGCCCTGGTGTCCCGCTTCACCCAGCTCGGCTTTGTCACCTCCCTGCCCTCGGAGCAGGATGGGAGGGTGCGCTTTCTGACGCCGACCGCAAAGATGATGTCGCTCGATCGGGACTGGCTGTTCTACCACTACGCGCCGTTGCACGAGATGTTTCCCGAGCCCGGCTATGGCGAGCCGCTGGCGCGCGATCCGGCTTTCCAGCGCGCCCAGCGGCTGGTGGCGCTCGCGTTCTCCGCCAAGGGCGCCGCGATCATGGCCGGCAATCCCGCGGTGATGCGGTTCATGGGTCGCGATGCCGGCATGCTCGTGCTGATCAAGCTCGTCCAGATGTCCGCAACCGGCCGCAAAGGCCTCTCCTACATCGATCTCGGCACCCTGTTCGGCGCATCGCGGACCCATGTGCGCGCGCTCCTGGAAGACGCCGCGCAACACGGTGACGTCAGCCTTTCCGGCCGCGGTGGATACCTGGTCGAATTGAGATCTTCGCTGCTCGAAGCATTCGACCGTTTCGTCGCGGACGCCATGTCGGGGCACGACCTCCTGTACTGGTTGGCGCGCGAGCGAATGGCGAAGGAGGAGCGACAAACGATCGCGTGATTTGGCAAAATCATCTGCGGCTTCCTGAAACCATTTGACCGCAATAGGGCGGAAACAGCACGGATTCGCGCTACCGTAAATCGCGCCCTCTGGCACGCTTCACGACCCGATCCGATGCTGATGTCGAGGGCATCCGATCGCGCACCAAAATCCCGGGCGCATAGCTCAGTGGGAGAGCGTTCCCTTCACACGGGAGAGGTCCAAGGTTCGATCCCTTGTGCGCCCACCATCAATGTCGGATTGCTGAACACAACACAGGACGGGATCGGAACGACGAGGTCCTTCGGGCGAACTGTTTTCCCTGCGTTCGATTGAATCGAGTTCTCGTTCGAGGCACGGCCCACGAACGACGAAGATTAGCAATTAGCGGTCGATCCTACTTTTCCTCGTTGTCGCTAAAGCACCTCGCCGCATCATACGCATAGAGCCAGCCGATATTGGCGATCGCGCGCGCCCAGATAAAGGTTTCTGGAAAGGCACCGATCAGGTCACGTACCGTCGGATGCCAACCCTCATAGCGCGCGAGCAGATCGGCCACCTCGCCTTTGTCTGTCCAGGACTCGTGTGTCCAGTCGCCATGCTCGACGACGCAGACGACATTCATCATCCGCCCGCCCGAGACCCAGTAGTGCACGACATGACCGTCGGGTCCCAGCCAGCTGTGCGAAAAAGTCTCGAGGCTGAGATGCCTGATGCGCTCGGCCGGGACCAACCCGCGCCAAGCGACGCAGCCAGTGAAGCGCGGCTTCTCGGGACCGAAGACGATTCCGCGCACGCGTGAATGGATGCCGTCGGCGCCGACCAGGAGGTCCGCTTCGTCTATCGCGCCGTTCTCGAACCGCGCGATCACGCGTTCGCCCTTCTGCTCCAGTCCCATGAGCTTGTGGCCGACGTGCAAACGCTCTTGCGGCAGCGCGTCAGCCAGAAGATTTACAAGATCCGCGCGATGGAAGTGATAGTACGGCGCGCCGAAGGTCGCCTCGACCTCGGGCCCTGGCGGAGCGCGCTGCAAGGTGCGTCCATCGTCCCAGCGCCGCTGATGCACCGCGCGTGGCTGCGTGCCGACGGCGTCCATCGCGGCCCTGAGGCCCAGCCGCAGCCGAGAGGCGTTGGGGCTGATCTGGATGCCTGCGCCGATTTCAGCGATGTGCGGCGCCTGCTCATAGACCTGGACGTCGATCCCCAGCTTCAGGAGCTGCAGCGCCGCCGAGAGCCCACCGATCCCGCCGCCGATCACTGCGACTTTCATCGGAATTCTTTTGGGCCGCGGGTCTGAAGTCGTAATTTAGTGCAGGCGTCGGGCATCGAGGAGTCTACTTGCGGCAAGTTGGCGCCGCTACATTGTTCGCCAAAACCTCAGCCGTTATGATCACGGCCGCGGGAGGCGCGAGCAAGGTTGAATGCGGGATATTACAGTTCCATTTCCCGAGGTGAGAATCGCATTACAGTCGTGGTGAAATTGGCAGAGCTCCGACCTTGCCCGCGTAGTCGGCTTCAATACCGCCGAAAGTTGGTCACAGGACATCTCGGCCGACGAAATACGTCATCGTTGCGACCTCCAAATCCGCGACGTGCCCTTCTTTCTGCAAGATTTCGTTGATGGCTATTTGTGCAAGCAGATCATAACGCGACGGCCCCAGCGCGGGCGGGCGACTGAGGCCGTCCCGGGCTTTTCGTTGCAGCCTGTCATGAACCCGCGAGCGCCCAACACAGTGTCTGTGGGTAAACCGGAGATCACGTTCTTTTCACTCCGGCTTGATCCCACAGACCTGGGAATCGCTGTATCACGCTGCGGTGCTGTTCACGTAGCACCCCCCTACGAAACCTCGCCCATGCCATTGGGCGGGGTTTTTCGTTGGTGAGCCTGTGGGGAAACCAGAGATCACGTTTTTCTCACACCGGCTTGATCCCACCACTCAGGAATCGCTGCTATTACGCTGCGGTGCTGTTCACGTAGCACCCCCTACGAAACCTCGCCCATGCCATTGGGCGGGGTTTTTCGTTCGTACCGCTATCCTTTCGAAGACGACAGGCCGGCCCGGTGCTGCCATCGGCAACCAGGACATCAGCCAGCGGGGTGAAGGTAAGGGTCTTGGCCGCCGATTCCCGAGGCGTCACGTCCACTGACGCCGAAGTCCTCTACGTTCCGCCGCGCCTTATTCGTCAGGGGCTGGACATAGAACCTCGCGTTGGACTGATTGTACGCTCTGCGAAAATTCCGACCACCCGGTACGCGATAGTTCGACCGATAGTTCGTGACGGGCTGTAGCTCCAAACCGTAGCCCGGCGCGATCGCATCCTGAGCGAACACCGGGGTGGCGATTGCGGCGGAAAGAACGATCGCAGCGCTTAGTTTTTTTATTTTGTTCATTGTGTCTTTCGTATTCCTGTTGTGAACGAACAGGAGATAGGAGTGCATTTCGCCATTACCAAACGACGCCGACAAAATGACGGTGACAATGCACTCAAATAGTTCGCAAGATGTCCAGCAGCTTGTCGCCGGACATTGGACGGCATCGAGTGCATTGTCACCATCATCGTGACGGCCGGGACTTAGCCGCCGGGGTGAAGGTAAGGATCTTCGCCGCCCACTCTCGACCCGTCGCGACCAGTGAAGCCAAAGTTCGCTACGTTCCCGCGCTCCTTGCTCGATAGAGGCTGTGCATAAAATGCCGCGTCCGACGGATTATACGCTCCGCGAAACATCCGATCATACGGCGTGACGGATTGTGACGCGTAGCCCGGCCCCATCGCCTCTTGAGCAAACACCGGCGTGGCGATTGCGGCGGAAACAATTATCACAGCACTTAGCGCTTTTATTTTAGTCATTGTGTCTCTCGTATTCCTGTTGTGGACAAACAAGAGATAGGTGTGCATCGCACAATCGCCGCTAAATTCCTCGTTAGAGAGTTCAACTGAAAGTTCAACTGAAATTGCACGCCCTGAAAATAATCCACGAGCATTGCCGCCGGGCATGGGACGGTATTAGCTGCTCTGACAGCACAACTGCCAAGAAACCAAAGCCGTTTGAATTCTTCAGTACGAAGCGGAGCAAGTCGTGACGAAAATGAAAGCGCTGTGCACGGTGTTGATTCTTTGCGCCATTATCGTCGCGCCGGTTTTCGCGAAAAACACCGGCGTTTCCGGGCCGGGAAGTCGTCATGGTTTGAAGCCGAAGTCCGGATCAATTACGCGTCATGTCCGGGTTCATCACCAAAGATATATTCGCGGTGCCTACAGCCAGATCCAGCCGAACGATCGGTACGATCCGGACCCTGAGTTTCAGCGCAATATAGAGAATTTCGGCTTTAGCGGCCGCGACCCGTCGCGGATAGGCGGTGAAGACCCCTCGCTGCACCCCTCGCAATACTGACCGCCTGACGGATTGCGCTGACGGCACGCTCGAACGGCATGGCCCACCTTGAGCGATCTATCCGTCCTATCGCCAGATAGAGATATTGAATGTCCCGTCACGGCTGGTTTGAAAAGTTAATTAGCGCAGCCACCCGGTTTTGATCGGCCTCTCCTGGTTATGCCGTTCATGATGTCGCGGTGGCGTGCGCAGGGCGAGAGCAACGACTAGCCAACGCCGTGATACATCGGGGGCTGCGGGGTCAGACCGTTGCTGCTTCCGGGCCCTACTGGGCCACCCCCTTCGGCTGCAAAGACCGGGCTGGCGGTAATGACAAACTCACGGTGACAAAGCGCTCAAACAGCTCGCCCCAAAAAACGTCCGGTAATCTTGTGCCGGACATTGCACGGCATTTGCGTGCATTGCCACCGTTATCGTAAAGGCCAAAACTTGACCGCCAAGACTTGACCGAAGACCTGATCGACAAGACTCGACCGCCAAAACTTGACCGCCAAAACTTGACCGCCAGTCTTAGCCGCCGGGATTCAGCCACGCATCTTCGCCCCCCACCCTCGATGGGTCGCGTCCAGTGATGCCAAAGTTCTGCAGGTTCCGACGTTCCTTGTTCGTAAGAGGACCTTCATAGATTGACGGATCATAGGTTGGCGGCTCGGGCCGAACGTAGGCTCCGCCGTCGTTGATGACGGACTGTGACTGTGGCTGCAAACCGTTCGCCGGCGCGATTGCCTCCTGAGCAAACACCGGCGTTCCGATAACCGTCGAAATAATGGCGATAGCGCTTAATATTTTGAGGCTGGTCATTTGGGTCTCCCATGTTGCCGTTGCGGCAAACCGGAACTAGGAGGGCAGTTCACCATCGCTATTAAATTTCGTGTTAGCCTCGGTGCGGCAATGGCCACGCGCGGACGTGCTTCGACGATCACGATTAAGCTGCTTGTCTGAGCACTTTGTCGCGACGCCCGGGCGGGAAAGCGCTTCACGATTTTGCCGGTGGAATCAAAAGTGCACCATCACCGAAATGTCCGAATGCCAACGGCCAAAAAGTTCCTTGCGGAATATCGATCTCTGACGGAACGAATGCCTGCGCCTCGCATTTTTCCTCCATTCAAATCTGGAGGACGGAACATGAGAAAATCCCTATTGGCTGCCGCCGTGATAGGTGTCATTGCGACGCCGGCGTTTGCAGATGAAGTTGGGGTTCGTGTCGGGCCGGTCGGCGCCGGCGTGACAACCGGCGAAACCCACGAATATCGCGACCGAGATCGGGCCACGGTAATCAAGGAGCATGAGCCCAGCGATCGGACGACCGTGATCAAGAAGGAAGATGCGGACGGCGATCGCAGCAAGACTGTCATTCATCACGAAAACGACTAATGCAGACTGACGATAGGGCTCCGGCATGGGTCGGAGCCCTTTCACTTCTCACTTCGATGTCGGGCAAGGAGAGATGCGCGTATATTCGACATGGTTCGCCATGTTGCGGCCGAGATCGAACCGAATCCCGAAGCCATGCGAACGAATTGATGACGTATTTCAGCGGCAACGAATTTCGGCCGTTCTCAAAATTATATTCGCAGGTGCAAGTTATGACCGCCGAAAGTGATCCATTCCACGAGCTCGACCTTCAACAGGCGATAGACCTGCGATGGACGCTTCGCGACATCAAGGCCAAACGCTGGAAGCTCTCGCCGATCAACCCGTCACATCTGGAAAAGCTGCAGGCGATGGGCATGGTCGAAATGCGAGACGACGAACTCGTGCTTACCAATGCCGGCTTGGACGCGATTTCCTGATCGAGAGATCAACGCGGGCGCGACGATAGCGCCGGCAGAAGTATTCCCGGGAGAAAAATCTCCCGGGGTCAGTCAGTGGTGGCATGCAGGACATATCGAAGATGTCCCCGATGTCCCAACCGTCGAATTCAGCTCGGGGGATTGAACGAAGGATCTTCGCCGCCGATGCGCGACGGATCCCTTATTTCCCTTGCGCCAAGGCCGTCTCTTGAGAGGGGGGCGACATAGGAAGGACCGTTCACCTGATTATACGTTCCGCGATAATTCCGGTCGTGGGCCCGGGCAGGATGCGGCGCGACCACGCTTGTGTCTTGAGCGAACACCGGCGTGGCAACGGCGGCGGAAAGAATTAGCACAGCACTTAGCGTTTTCATCTTGGTCACTTGGTCTTCTCCGGGAGGTCTGGTGTGCGCGAACGCGCGCGGTTGAATTAAATCCCGCCATCTACCGAAGCTATTAAATTGAAATTCATTCGGTTGAATTGCCCGTTATCGGGTCTCACTTACGGTACACGTTCACTTGAGCTGTGCGTGTTCAAGGTCGCGGCGAAAGCCCACTCACCGAATCATGGCAAGACGCTTCAGCTGAAGGGAGTCCATTTTCAGGGCTGTGACGATCAACGCTGTCAAACGTCAGGGAAATGCCGGGAAAAGATTCGAACACCTGCGACGGGGCCGCCGGCCCCTTGCAGGTGCCGCAACCTCCGGCGATCGGCAATCGCCGGCTGCGTTTTAAATCACGCGGCGGCGGTCTCGCCTTCGACGTCGTTTTCCGTGATGGTCCGGTTGCGCCCCGATCGTTTCGCCTGATAGAGGCTACGGTCACAGCGTTCGATCATCGTCTCGGCGGATTCGGGGAGCCGGAATTGCGCAACCCCGATCGAAACCGTGACGCTGGATATCGCCTGTCCGGTGGCGCGCCGGGTCAGGCGCGCTTCCGAAATGCGCAGGCGAATACGTTCGGCGACCTCCACGCAGGCACCAAGATCGTAACCGGGAAGCACGGCGATCAGTTCCTCGCCGCCGTAGCGGGCCGCGAGACCGCCCTGCCCGACATTGTCTTGCAAAACCTTGGCCACCAGCCGAAGCACCTGATCTCCGACCTGATGACCATAGGTGTCGTTGAACTTCTTGAAGTGATCGATGTCGATCATCAGAACGCTGAGCGGCTCATCGCCTTCCATCGCGACAATCTGCGCCGAACGGAAAAACTCATCCATCGATCGCCGGTTGGCGAGCCCGGTGAGTGCGTCGGTGTTGGAGCGCTCTTCGGCGGCCTTCAGCGAGTTGCGGATCCTGTCGAGCTCTTGCGTGGTCGCAAGAAAATTTGTTTCCAGGGCCGCGGCCCGGCTGGTCGCCCTGGCGAGCTCAGCCACCAGTTGCTCGATAATCGGTCTCGGATCGCCGTTGACCTGAACCTGCGAATTGACCTGTGAGGTGACCTGACCGAGCGCCTCGATCTGGCTCCGGTTGTCGGAGATCGCAGTGGCGAGAAATTCGCGGGCGCTGGATATCACGCCTTGCAACTGTTCCGGATAATCACCGGCAGCGTCAGCACTGGACTGCGGCTTGACGAACGTCGCATAGAGCTCGCGATTGATCGAGGCATCGAACTTGCGCTTGTTGCCGATCAGAACATCGATGGTCTTTCGCAGCGCCGGCGAGGTGCCCATCGCATAGTCGAACCAGACCGAGAAATTGCCCGGCGTGACCGGCACGGATTGTTGCGACATCGACCGGATAGCCCTGTCGGCAACAGTCGTCGCATACTCCACATCCATGTCGCCAAAGAGGTCGCCAGCCATCATCCTGATCCGGTGTTTGAGCACCACCCATCTACGGCGTTAGAATTAAACTTGCCTTAAGCTTTTGCGCGCAATCGCCCTCATTCACCAAGCCCCGCATCCTTCAGCCGCCCGGACAACCAACCAGACAGGCGCCGGTCGCGCACGCCGCCGGTATACACCTCCGATGTGACACTCTTTTTCGCGAGCGTCAGATAGACGCCGATCTGGTAGGCAAACCACAGATTGGGATCGGTCAGCGCGCGCAGCTTGTGCTGGTCATGTTCGGGCGGCTGATGGTTTCCGGCCTTGCGCACTTCGACCGCGAGCAGGTTTTCAGGAATGGCGCGCTGGTGCACGACGATATCGGGATAGACCGATTTTCCGAGATGATCGTCGGTCGAGACGATGCTCCCCTTCGGCATCCGTAGCGTGCGCTCACCGAGACGATCGTAATCGCAATCGACCTGCCAGCCCGCAAATTGGCGCTCGAGATACACCGCCAGCCGGTGCGTCAGCGCTCGCTCGCCGAGATCCTTCTCGAACAGAAAGCCCTCGCGCGCGTAAAACTCCCCGAGCGCGCCGACCACCCTGTCCAACTCGGCCTGCATCTCGGTCTGCATCTGGCCTCCGCGAAAGCTTGGCGCCTGATTGGAAATGCATTGTGCCTTTTCAGGCTCTACCCAAAAAATGATCCCTCTATCGTCATGACCGGGCGGTCCCGGCCATCCACGTCTATTCTGCCCAGGTTCGTCGAAGACGTGGCTGCCCGGGACAAGCCCGGGCATGACGAGTGGTGGTGTTGCCCCTCGCCCTCACATCTGCACTTCGATCAGTCGCGGTCCCGGTTCGGCGATGCCTTCCGCCAGTGCCTTGTTGAACTCGTCGGCGCTGGTCACCGCGCGGCCGGAAACGCCCATGCCCTTGGCGAGCGCGACCCAGTCCAGCGTCGGGCGGTCGATCTTCAGCATGTCGAGCGCGCGCTGGCCGGGCTCGCCGGCGCCGACGCCGTCGAATTCACCGCGCAGGATCTGATAGATCCGGTTGGCGAATACGATTGTCAAAACGTTGAGGCCTTCGCGGGCCTGCGTCCACAGCGATTGCAGCGTGTACATCGCGCTGCCGTCGCCGACCATGCAGATCACCTTGCGCTCGGGGCAGGCCACCGCGGCGCCGGTCGCAACCGGCGTCGAAAAGCCGATCGAACCGCCCATGTTCTGCAGCCAGTCATGCGGATTGGCGGCGGCGGTCGGCGGAAAGAAGCCGCGCCCGGTGGTGATGGATTCATCGACCACGATGGCGTTTTCCGGGATCGCCATCGCGATCGCCTGCGCGATCGAGGCGTGGGTCAGGGCGCCCACAGGCTTTGCCAGTTCGACCAGCGCCTGCGGCCTGGCGTCGGCCGGTTTGGCGCCGAGCGCGGACGCCAGCGCCTCAAGGGCCGCGACCGAGTTCTCACCGCCCGAAGTCATGCGATGCACCTCGCAGCCGTCGGGCTTGAGCATGCTCGGCTTGTTCGGATAGGCGAAGAACGCCACGGGATCGTTGGCTTCGACCAGCACGATATGTTTGAAATCCTTCAGGATCGGCAGCGCCTGTTCGATTACATAGGGGATCCGGTCGATCGAAAACCGCCCGCGCCCGCGCGCCATCCGCGGATTATAGGTCTGGCCCATCACCTTGCAGCCGGTCTTGCCCGCGATCTGGGCGGCCAGCGCCAGCCCCTGCTCGGTCAGCGCATTGCCGGTCATCAGCAGCAATGTCTGCGCACCGCCCTTGAGCACCCTGGCGGCATTGTCGACGGCCCGCGACGAGTAGCTCGCGCGCTGTGACTCCGCCGGAACCGGCGCGATGCCGTCGGCCTCGTTCCACGCAGTGTCGGCGGGCAGGATCAACGTCGCGATCTGCGGCGGCGTGCTTTTGGCCGCGGCGATCGCGGCGGCGCCGTCCCTGGCGACGGACCTGGCGTCGGGCGAGGTCCGCACCCAGGCCGACATCGGCCGCGCCAAACCCTCGATGTCGGAGGTCAGCGGCGCATTAAAGCCAATGTGGTAGACGGCGTGCTGGCCGACGATATTGACGATGCCGGAATTCGCCTTCTTGGCATTGTGCAGATTGGCCAGGCCGTTGGCGAGACCGGGCCCGAGATGCAGCAGCGTCGAGGCCGGGGTGCCCTTCATGCGGAAATAGCCGTCCGCCGCCCCCGTCACCACGCCCTCGAACAGACCGAGCACGCAGCGCATGCCCTCGACCCGGTCAAGTGCGGCGACGAAATGCATTTCGGAGGTGCCGGGATTGGCGAAGCAGACGTCGACCCCGCCCGCGACCAGGGTCCGCACCAGACTTTCCGCACCGTTCATCATTCCACTCCCGTTCGCGCGTTTCCAGACTCGTTTCCAGACTCATGGCAGATCAATCATTCCTAGCGCATTTCGTCAAAGGGGGTGCCGGCATTGCTGCCATTTGCATTAATAGTTCAGCATCGGTTGCAATCCGGATCCGTCATTCCGGGATAGTGCGTCAACACCAACCCGGAATCTCGAGATTCCCCACTATGCAAGGGCACATCCAGGTTCGATGCTTCGCATCGCCCCGGAATGACGGCTTATATCTTTAGAGCAGTATTATTTCGGTAACCGCCGCGATTTAAACTCGCCTTGCTCACAAGCTCGTTGCTTGCGCAACCGGGCCGATTATAACCTGTCTGATGGCCAAAGCGTTTTTTAGCGAGGGACGATAATGATCCGGATCTTTGCTTTGCTTGTAGTCGCGGCGACATGGCTGGCCGGCGTTGGCCCCTCGAACGCCCAGGGTGCTGACTTTCGCGATTTCTTCGGAGGAGGCTCCAATTTTGGATATAGCGGCTCGGGGCCGATTCCCCGCACCGTCGTCACCTTCGACGCCCGATATGCCCCCGGTACCATTTACATCAATACCGCCGAGCGGCGGCTTTATCTCGTGCTCGGCAATGGCCAGGCCCTGCGCTATGGCATCGGCGTCGGCCGCGACGGTTTTCGCTGGTCCGGCGTCCACCACATCAGCGCGAAAAAGGAATGGCCGAGCTGGACTCCTCCCGCGCAGATGCGGGCGCGGCGGCCGGATCTGCCACGCTACATGCAAGGCGGCATCAACAATCCGCTCGGCTCGCGCGCGATGTATCTGGGCTCGACGCTGTATCGCATCCACGGTTCGAACGAGCCGGAGACCATCGGCCAGGCGGTCTCGTCCGGCTGCTTCCGCATGACCAATGAAGACGTGCAGGATCTCTATAACCGCGTCTCGGTCGGCGCCACGGTGATCGTGAGGAACTAGACGGCGTGCGACGTCGGACATAGTAACCCGTCGCCCCTACAAGTCGTCTTCCCTGCGAACTCAGGGACCCATAATCACAGGTCCTGGTTATCGCGCGAAAGCCGTCAAGCAGCGTGCCTCAAAACGACCGCCGCGGCATATGGGTCCCTGCGTTCGCAGGGACGACGAGTTAGTATTGTTGCGATGAGCCGATCCCTACATTTGCGGATAACCTCGATGGCCTTCGCCGCCATCGCGTTCGGCGGCGTGGCCGCGCCGGCGCCCTGCGCCGAAATTCCCGCCATCGCCGCGCGCCAGCGCGCCGAGAAGAAGACTTTCACCGACAGCGAAATCATCGACGGATTTTTCAAGACCGCGTTCGGCGCCGAATTTCACCTGGCCGGCCGGGTCGATCGCATCCGCAAATATGATGGGCCGGTGCGGGTATTCGCGGCCGGCGCCAATCGCCCCGATCGAAAGGCGCAACTGGCGAAAGTCGTCGCCGACATCGGCAAGCGGATTGCGCATCTCGACATCGCGATGGCCGCCTCTATCGACGATGCCACCATTGTGGTCACGCTGGTGCGCGACCGCGATCTCATTCCCACTATCCGGCGTTTCTACGGCGAACAACGCGCCCGCGAGATCAGAAGCTCGCTCGATCCGCAATGCATCTCCGGCTTTCGCAAAAACGAACGATTCGAAATCGAGCACTCCGACGTCATCTTCACGGTCGACAAGGGCGATTTCGTCTTCCTCGACTGCGCATATGAAGAACTGCTGCAATCGCTGGGACCGATCAACGATACCGATTCGGTGCCCTGGACCATGTTCAACGACCAGGTGTCGATGGGATTTTTCGACGTCTACGATCAGTATCTGCTCAACATCCTGTACGACCCGCGCGTCAAGGCCGGCATGGCGGTCGAGGAGGTCAAGGCGGCGCTGCCCGACGTGCTTGCCGACGTCCGCGCCTGGGTGCGGAAGGTCAATGATCTCCAGGAGTAAAGAACAAACTCAACTCGTCGTCCCTGCGAACGCAGCGACCGATAACCACCGGCATTAGTTAAAGCAGAAGCCGTCAAATCCACGGCCGCGGCGTATGCCCTGCGTTCGCAGGGACGACGCGGAGAGAGGTCAGGCTACGCCGATTTCTCGAACAGCTCGCGGCCGATCAGCATGCGCCGGATTTCGCTGGTGCCGGCGCCGATTTCATACAGCTTGGCGTCGCGTAGCAGCCGCCCGGTCGGATAGTCGTTGATATAGCCGTTGCCGCCGAGCAGCTGGATCGCATCGAGCGCGCATTGGGTCGCCTTTTCGGACGCATAAAGGATGGCGCCGGCCGCGTCCTCGCGCGTGGTCTCGCCGCGATCGCAGGCCTTCGCCACTGCATAAACATAGGCCCGCGACGCGTTCATCGTGGTGTACATGTCGGCGATCTTGCCCTGCACCAGCTGAAAGCTGCCGATCGGCTGGCCGAACTGCTTGCGTTCGTGCACATAGGGCATCACCACATCGAGGCAGGCCTGCATGATCCCGAGCGGGCCCGCCGCCAGCACCGAGCGTTCATAGTCGAGACCGGACATCAGCACGTTGACGCCGCGGCCGACCTCGCCCAGCACGTTTTCCTCCGGCACTTCGCAGTCCTCGAACACCAGTTCCGCAGTGTCGGAGCCGCGCATGCCGAGCTTGTCGAGCTTTTGCGCGGTGGAAAATCCCTTCATGCCTTTTTCGATGATGAAAGCCGTGATGCCGCGGGGACCGGCGGCGGGATCGGTCTTGGCGTAGACCACCAGCGTCTCCGCGACGGGGCCGTTGGTGATCCACATCTTGGCGCCGTTGATGACGTAGCGGTCGCCCTTTTTCTCGGCGCGGGTCGACATCGACACCACGTCGGAGCCGGCGCCGGGCTCCGACATTGCCAGCGCGCCGACATGTTCGCCGGAAATCAGCTTTGGCAGGTATTTGCGCTTCTGCGCGTCGTTGCCATTACGTCGGAGTTGATTGACGCACAGGTTGGAATGCGCGCCATAGGACAGGCCAACCGCGGCCGAGGCGCGCGAGATTTCCTCCATCGCAATGCAATGTTCGAGATAGCCGAGCCCCGAGCCGCCATATTCCTCCTCGACGGTAATCCCGTGCAGCCCGAGCGCGCCGATTTTCGGCCATAGATCGCGCGGGAACTGGTTGCTCTTGTCGATTTCGGCGGCACGCGGCGCGATCTCGTGCGTCGAGAAATCATGTACGGTCTCGCGTATCGCATCCGCGGTTTCGCCGAGATCGAAGTTGAACATCCGATTCGCGTTGGGAATCATGGTTGGGCAGCCTCCGGTAACGTCTTTGCCGATAAGCTTGTCACGGGGCGCGGCGGCTGAGAAGGGGGCATCCGCCGGACAACCTCACGGCGGGCGCCGACGGGCCAGAATGGCAAAACTCTCCCTTGCCCTGACGCGCGCAACGGGATGTAATTCGACACAACAACCGCCCTCCGGAACCAACCGTTGAGGAAACCGCCAAGGAGGAAACCAATGCACGGGACTATCGATCTCGTTCCGAATCTTCAAAAAGACGCGCGCGAGCGCGCCGATGCGATTCCGCTTGAGCAATTCGATCCCGGCGATCCCGAACTGTTTCGCTCCGATACATTCTGGCCATATTTCGACCGGCTGCGCCGCGAAGATCCCGTGCATTACTGCAAGGACAGCATGTTCGGGCCGTACTGGTCGATCACCAAATACAACGACATCATGGAGATCGAGACCAACCACGCGGTGTTCTCCTCGGCGGCAACGCTCGGCGGCATCACCATCCGCGACATCCCCTCCGACCTGCGCCGCGAGAGCTTCATCGCCATGGATCAGCCGCGCCACAGTGCGCAGCGCAAGACCGTGGCGCCGATGTTCACGCCGACGCATCTCGACCAGCTCGCGATCAATATCCGCAAACGGTCGGCGGAATGCCTCGACAATCTGCCCAGGAACGAGGTGTTCGACTGGGTCGATCAGGTCTCGATCGAACTGACCACGCAGATGCTGGCCGTGCTGTTCGATTTCCCGTGGGAAGATCGCCGCAAGCTGACCCGCTGGTCCGATATCGCCACCACGCTTCCGGGTCCCGACGGGCTGGTCGCGACCGAAGAAGCGCGGCAAGCCGAACTGATGGAGTGCGCGACCTATTTCGCAAGGCTCTGGAACGAGCGCATCGCGCAGCCGCCGAAGAGCGACCTGCTGTCGATGATGGCGCACAGCGACGCCACGCGCGACATGGACCCGAAGAATTTCCTCGGCAATTTGATCCTGCTGATCGTCGGCGGCAACGATACCACCCGCAACACCTTGTCGGGCAGTCTCTATGCGCTGAATAAAAATCCGGATCAATACCAAAAGCTGCGCGACAATCCGGCGCTGATCGACAGTTTCGTGCCGGAGGTGATCCGCTGGCAGACGCCACTGGCGCATATGCGGCGCACCGCACTCGAGGACGTCGAGTTCCGCGGCAAGCAGATCAAAAAGGGCGACAAGGTGGTGATGTGGTACGTTTCGGGCAACCGCGACGAAGAGGTGATCGATAATCCTTACCAATTTATCATTGACCGGGCGCGGCCGCGTACCCACCTTTCCTTCGGCTTCGGTATTCACCGGTGTGTCGGCATCAGGCTGGCCGAACTGCAACTGAAGATCATCTGGGAAGAAATCGTCAAGCGCTTCGGCAATATCGAGGTGGTGGCCGAGCCCCGGCGGGTCTATTCAAGCTTTGTCAAAGGCTACGAGACGCTGCCGGTGCGTATCGCAGGCTGACAGGTATTCGGGACACATCCACAATGAACATCCAGACATCGGTCAGAACCGAAAAAAACGAGCTGCAACGCGCCGCACGCGAAGCCGCCTATGCGATGCCGCTGAAGGATTTTCATCCCGGCGCGCCGCAACTGTTCCGCAGCGATACGCTGTGGCCGTATTTCGAGCGGCTGCGCAAGGAAGAGCCGGTGCACTACTGCACCAGCGCCCCGATCGAACCATACTGGTCGGTCACCAGGTACAACGACATCATGCATGTCGATACCAATCACGGCATCTTTTCCTCGGACGTCAGCCTTGGCGGCATCTCGATCCGTGACGTGCCGGCCGGCTACGACTGGCCGAGCTTCATCGCGATGGATCAGCCGCGGCATTCGTCGCAGCGCAAGACCGTGTCGCCGATGTTCACCCCGACGCATCTGGACGAACTTGCCGTCCTGATCCGCGAGCGCGCCGGCAGGGTGCTCGACGGCTTGCCGCGCAACGAGACATTCGATTTCGTCGATCGGGTATCGATCGAACTGACTACGCAGATGCTGGCGACGCTGTTCGACTTCCCCTGGGAAGAGCGCCGCAAGCTGACGCGCTGGTCCGACGTATCGACCGCATTGCCGAAAAGCATGGTCGTCGAATTGGAGGAGCAGCGCCGCGCCGAGATGGACGAATGCGCGGCCTATTTCGCCAAACTGTGGAACGAGCGCGTCAACGCCGAACCGAGAAACGACCTGATCTCGATGATGGCGCATAACGATGCCACCCGGCACATGGACCCCGACAACCTGATGGGCAACATCATCCTGTTGATCGTCGGCGGCAATGACACCACCCGCAACACCATGAGCGGCTCGGTGCTGGCGTTGAACGAAAATCCCGATCAGTACCAGAAGCTGCGCGACAATCCGGCATTGATCGACACCATGGTACCGGAGGTCATTCGCTGGCAGACTCCGCTGGCGCATATGCGGCGCACCGCGCTGGTCGATACCGAACTTGGCGGCAAGACCATCAGGAAAGGCGATCGCGTCGTGATGTGGTACGTCTCGGGCAACCGCGACGAAGAGGTGATCGAGAATCCCAACGACTTCATCATCGACCGCGCCCGGCCCCGCATCCATCTGTCGTTCGGCTTCGGCATCCACCGCTGCGTCGGCATGCGGCTTGCCGAACTGCAGTTGAAGATCGTGTGGCAGGAGATGCTCAAGCGCTTCGATCGGATCGAGGTGGTAGGCGAGCCGAAGCGGGTGTATTCCAGCTTCGTGCGCGGCATCGAGTCCCTGCCGGTTCGCATTCCGGCATAAGCCGATGCCTTTTTAGCCACTTCCGCCACCCTCGCGGCGCTGATATCGATGGGCTGGGCGACACCACGTGAACGCCCATCCTCGATCTGCCAGCCGAGTTCCGATGACCACAACAGAACAAGACGAACATGCCGACATCCGCGACGCGGTTGCCAAACTCTGCGCCCAGTTTCCCGGCGAATACTGGCGCAAGCT
Source organism: uncultured Alphaproteobacteria bacterium (assembly GCA_963811915.1). Taxonomy (GTDB): domain Bacteria; phylum Pseudomonadota; class Alphaproteobacteria; order Rhizobiales; family Xanthobacteraceae; genus Bradyrhizobium. The sequence goes on along the minus strand of CAWETC010000012.1, from coordinate 56,713 downwards.
CGACCGCGAAATGGCCTACCCCAAGGCCTTTGTCGATGCACTGACGGAAGCCGGCTATCTCTCGGTCCTGATCCCCGAGGAATATGGCGGCGCCGGACTGAAATTGTCGGCCGCGGCCGCGATCCTCGAAGAGATCCAGCGCGCCGGCTGCAACGGCGGCGGCTGCCACGCCCAGATGTACACCATGGGCACGCTGCTGCGGCACGGCAGCGACGAGCAAAAGGCCAAGTGGCTGCCGAAAGTCGCCAGCGGCGAATTGCGGCTGCAGGCTTTTGGCGTCACCGAGCCGACCAGCGGCACCGACACCTCGTCGCTGAAGACGTTTGCGAAACGCGAAGGCAATGACAGCTATATCGTCAACGGCCAGAAGATCTGGACCAGCCGCGCCGAATATTCCGACCTGATGATCCTGCTGGCGCGCACCACGCCGAAAGAGCAGGCCAAGAAGCGCACCGACGGCCTGTCGGTTTTCATCGTCGACATGAAGGCGGCCAAGGGCAATGGGCTATCGATCAGCCCGATCCGCACCATGATGAACCATTCCACCACGGAAGTGTTCTTCACGGATCTGCGGGTGCCCGCCGAAAACCTGATCGGCGAAGAAGGCAAGGGCTTTCGCTACATCCTGTCCGGCATGAATGCCGAACGCATCCTGATCGCTGCAGAATGCATCGGCGACGCCAAATGGTTCATCGCCAAGGCCTCGAATTATGCCAAAGAGCGCGCGGTGTTCGGCCGGCCGATCGGCCAGAATCAAGGCATCCAGTTTCCGATCGCCAAGGCCTATGCCTCGATGCGCGCCGCCGAACTGATGGTGCGGGAAGCCACGCGCAAATATGAGGCGGGTCAGGATTGCGGCGCCGAAGCGAATATGGCCAAGATGCTCGCGGCCGATGCGTCCTGGGAAGCCGCCAATGCCTGTGTGCAGACCCATGGCGGGTTCGGTTTCGCGGAGGAATACGATATCGAGCGCAAGTTCCGCGAGACCCGGCTTTACCAGGTCGCGCCGATCTCGACCAATCTCATTTTGTCGTTCCTTGCCGAGCATGTGCTGGGCATGCCCCGCTCCTACTGAGAACCGAACATGCTGCCACTCGAGGGACTGATCGTCATTGCCGTCGAACAGGCGGTCGCCGCCCCGTTCTGCAGCTCGCGGCTCGCCGATGCCGGCGCCCATGTCATCAAGGTGGAACGGCCCGAAGGCGATTTCGCCCGTGGCTATGACGCCGCGGCCAAGGGGCAAAGCAGTTATTTCGTCTGGCTCAACCGCGGCAAGGATTCCGAGGTCATCGACCTCGCCAGCAAAGAAGGCCGAGGCCGCCTTGAAGAGTTGATCGCCAGCGCCGACGTGCTGATCCAGAACCTCAAGCCAGGCGCGATGGACAAGCTCGGCTTCTCGCTGGAGCGCCTGAAAAAGGATTATCCGGCGCTGATCAGTTGCACCATCTCCGGCTATGGCGACGACGGCCCCTACGCCGATCGCAAGGCCTACGATCTGCTGATCCAGGCCGAAAGCGGGCTTGCCTCGATCACCGGCGGACCGGAGGGTCCCTCGCGGGTCGGATTGTCGATCGTCGATATCGCCACCGGCGCCACCGCGCATGCCTCCATCCTCGAAGCGCTGATCGCGCGGTCGCGCAGCGGCAAGGGCGCGGACATCAGGATTTCGATGTTCGACGTGATGGCCGATTGGCTGACGGTGCCGCTGCTCAATTCGGAAGCCGGCCATCCGCCGCAACGGATCGGCCTCGCCCATCCCTCGATCGCGCCCTATGGCGTATTTCGATCGAAAGACGGCAAGGACATCCTGATTTCGATCCAGAACGAGCGCGAATGGAAGAAATTATGCGCTGATGTGCCAGGTCAGCCTGACCTGCCCAACGATCCCCGGTTTGCCAACATGGTCGAGCGCGTTCGTCATCGGCAACTGACCGACAAGACCGTCGGCGACAGCTTTGGGTCGATGACGCGCGACGAACTGCTGAAGCGCTTGTCGGACGCCGACATCGCGTTCGCCGAGGTCAACACCATGGCCGATCTCGCCCGTCACCCGCATCTGCGCCGCATCGAGGTGAATACGCCGAACGGGCCGGTAACCTATCCGGCGCCCGCCGCCATCGTCGTCGACCAGCCGCGTCATTATGGCGCCGTGCCCGGGATCGGCGAACATCCCTCCGAAACGGCACAGCGTTCCCCCAAGACAGCAAGTAAGGCAGCAAGTAAGTAGCAAGTAAGACAGCGAGCCGGCCATGACAGAAGCCCTTGATCTCAGTCATCTCAGGCAATGGATCGGCCGCACCGAGGAAAAAACCGACGTCGTCACGGCACATCTGGTGGCGGGATTGCGCTCGGTGTTGTTTCTCGATGTGGGCAAGCCGCAGGAGGGCGATGCCGCTCCGTTCACCGCGCATTGGTGCCTGACGCTGCCTGTCGTGCCGATGTCGGAAGTCGGCCCCGACGGCCACCCCACGCGTGGCGGCTTCCTGCCACCGGTGCCCTTGCCGCGCCGGATGTGGGCCGGCGGCGAGATCAGCTTCATCGAGCCGCTGCGCGTCGGTGACGTCGTGAAGCGGACTTCGACGATCAAGGAAATAAACCTCAAGTCCGGCAGCACCGGCTTGCTGTGCTTCGTCTCGGTCGATCATGTCTTCAGCACGCCGCGCGGCGTCGCGACCCGCGAGCGCCATGACATCGTCTATCGCGAGATGCCAGCCGCCGGACAGAACGCCGTGCCGGCAAAGCCGCCGGCCGCGCCCGCGACCGCGAAACATTCCGAACGCCATCTCGCCGATCCCGTCCTGCTGTTTCGCTATTCGGCGCTGACCTTCAACGGACACCGCATCCATTACGATCGCGATTACGTCACCAAGGTGGAAGGCTATCCCGGCCTCATCGTCCATGGCCCGCTCCAGGCGGCGCTGCTGATTGAGCTGGCGGCGAAGGTACGCGGCAAGGCCCCCGCGACCTTCGTGTATCGCGGGCTGCAACCGCTGTTCGACGGCGGCGAGTTCAGCGTCAACGCCATCGGACATCTCGACCGGGCTCGACCTGTGGACCGCCAATGCCCGGGGCGAACCGACCATGCGGGGCACCGCGACGTGGTGAAGGATCGTCCCCGTTGCCTATGAAGCTTGAACCGAACGAAGCGAGTTGGGTCACCTCTCCCATCGGGAGAGGTCGGATCGTATCGACAGATGCGATCCGGGTGAGGGGTTTCGCTCCATCGATGGGCTGCAACCCCTCACCCGGCGCAACGCGCCGACCTCTCCCAATGGGAGAGGTGAGACCGAACCTGTCGGGCGATCTCATCGCACCAACATAAGAGGATCGTCAGTTTGCCGCGTGGGAAACCAAAAACGAACAGCAACTCCCCGTCAGCGTCAAGGACGCCACGCTCGATCTGTTGCGGGCATTCGGTATCAGGAAAGTGTTCGGCAATCCCGGCTCGACCGAATTGCCGTTCCTGAGCGACTGGCCCGATGATATCGACTACGTGCTGGGCCTGCAGGAAGCCTCGGTGATCGGGATGGCCGATGGCTATGCCCAGGCCACCCGCAACGCCGGCTTCGTCAACCTGCATTCCGCCGCCGGCGTCGGCAACGCGCTCGGCAATGTCTACACCGCGCACCGCAACCAGACCCCGCTGGTGATCACCGCAGGCCAGCAGGCGCGCAGCATCCTGCCGCTGCAGGCCTTTCTCTATGCCGAGCGCGCCTCGGAATTTCCGCGGCCCTACGTCAAATTCTCGGTCGAGCCGGCGCGGGCCGAGGACGTTCCTGCCGCGATCGCACGCGCCTATTACGTGGCGATGCAGCCGCCCTGCGGGCCGACTTTCGTGTCGGTGCCGATCGACGACTGGACCCATCAAACGCAACCGTTGGAAGCCCGCACCGTCAGCCGGGAAATCGGCCCCGATCCCGACGCGATGAAGGCGCTGGTCACTGCGCTCGCGGCGAGCCAGCGCCCGGCCCTTGTCGTCGGCCCCGGCGTCGATCGCGCGCAGGCGGTCGAGTTGATGGTATCGGTTGCGGAGAAGACCAAAGCCGCGGTCTGGGCCAGTCCGTTTTCGGCGCGCTGCAGTTTCCCGGAACGGCATCCGCAATTCGCAGGCTTCCTGCATGCCTCGCCGGCGCAGTTGTCAGACGCGCTGCGCGACCATGATCTGGTGGTCGTGATCGGCGCGCCGGTGTTTACGTTTCATGTCGAAGGCCATGCCTCGATCTTCGACGGCGCGGCCACGATCTTCCAGATCACCGACGATCCGACCGCGGCGGCGGCAACACCTGTCGGCACCAGCATCATTGCCAGCATGAAGCCAGCGCTGACCATGCTGCTGGAATTGCTGCCGCAGACCGAGCGTGCGGTCGCGAAGGGCCGTATCCTGCCGCCCGCGCCTGTCGCGGGCGATCCGATCCCGGTTGAATTCCTGCTGCACACGCTCTCGGCCGCGATGCCTGACGATGCGGTGCTGGTGGAGGAAGCCCCCTCGCATCGTCCGGCGATGCAGAAATTCATGCCGATGCGCGGACAGGACAGTTTCTACACCATGGCGAGCGGCGGCCTCGGGTTCAGCCTGCCGGCCGCGGTCGGCATGGCGCTGGGACGCCCCGGCACCAGGACCGTCTGCCTGATCGGCGACGGCTCGGCCATGTATTCGATCCAGGCGCTATGGACCGCCGCGCAACGCAAGCTGCCGCTGACCATCGTGGTGATCAACAATGCCGGTTATGGCGCAATGCGTTCGTTCAGCCAGGTGATGCAGGTGCGCAATGTCCCCGGCCTCGATTTGCCCGGCATCGACTTTGTGCAGATCGCGCAGGGCTTAGGCTGTGATGCAGTGCGCGTCAGTAAAGCCTCCGAGCTTGCGCCCGCGCTCCAGCGCGGCCTCGCTCATGACGGCACCAGCCTGATCGAGGTGATCGTGGATTTGTCGGTGCCGCTGCTCTATGCGCAGAAGAAGTAGTCGGAATATGTAGCCCGTCGCTCAGGCCTCATCCTGAGGAGCGCGCTTTTGCGCGCGTCTCGAAGGATGATGAGACAGATACCGTGGTCTCGATGGTTCGAGACGGCGCAAGGGCGCCTCCTCACCATGAGGATCTTTTCTATTTCCCATATTCTTCCCGCATCTTCGCCTGGATCTTCGCCATGCCCGATATCCAGCGATCGTAATTCTCGGTCTTCTTGCGCATGTAGCCGGCGACCTGCGGGTGCGGCAGGATGACGAAGGTTTCCTGCTCGATTCCGGCTAGCGCATCCTGCGCCACCTGCTCCGGGGTCAGATCGCCGTCGCCGGATTGCGGGCCTTTCGGGATCGACCGCAGCATGTTGGTGTCGACGCCCTGCGGACACAGGATCGAAACCCGGATGCCATCGGCCTTGTGCGAGATCGCGAGATTCTCGGCAAATCCCACCGCCGCGTGCTTGGTGGTCGAATAGGCCGGGCTTCCGACCTGCGAGAGCAGTCCGGCGGCGGAAATCGTGTTGAGGAAATAGCCGCCGCCGCGCGCCTTCATGCGCGGGATCAGATGCCGCGCGGCGTAGACATGCGCCATGACGTGAATGGCCCAGCTCTTCGCCCATGGCTCGTCGGAAGTGCCGCCGGCATTCTCCGACATCGGATCGAATCCGCCGCCGATGCCGGCGTTGGAGCAAAACAGCGCAATCGGACCGAATTGTTTTTCAGTTTCCTCGATGACATGGCGGATGTCCTGCTCCTGCCCCACATCGCATTTGAAAGCCGCACCATTGATCGAAGCGGCGACGGCTTCCGCGCCCGCCAGATCGAGATCGGCGACCACGACTTTTGCGGCCCCGGCGCGGTGAAAGGCCTCGCAGAGCGCGCGGCCGATACCGTTGGCGCCTCCGGTAACAACCACGACCTGGCCTGCGACCTGCATCGTTACACCAATGATTTGAAGGGCTTTAAGCCAGGACCAGATCGAGCACGGCGGTATAATGACAGGCCGCGCCCAACAGCACAAAAGAGTGCCAGATCACGTTCTGAAAACGAAGCCGCTGCCATGCGTGAAAAATAACCCCGAAACTGTACAGCAAGCCGCCGGCGACGATGAACCATAGCGCGACCTGCGGCAATGACGACAGCCCGGCATCATAGGCGATCAATCCGCTCCAGCCCATCGCGAGATAAAGGCCGACCGATATCCGGTCGAAGCGGCCCGGGAAAAACAGCTTCAGCACGATTCCGACCGCGGCCACGCTCCAGACACCTGCCAGCAGCGACATCGCGAAAACGCGGTCCTGCAATTGGGCAAACACCGGCGTATAGGTCGCGGCGATCAGAATGTAGATCGCGGAGTGATCAAAGCGGCGCAGCACCCATTTGCGGCGCGACACCGGCCAGAGATTATAGGCGGCTGAAAATCCCAGCATGGCGAGCAGGCCCACAGCGTAGACCGACACCGAGACGATTTCATAGGCGGAGGCGAAGATGCCAGCCAGCACGATCAGCACCGTGGTCGCGATCAGTCCGCTCAATACGCCGATGCCGTGCACGATGCCGTCGGCGATCAGTTCGGCCCGATCGTAATTCCAGCGTATGGCGCCCGCCGCTGCATGGGCCGAGGTCGAGGCAAGTTGCTTCAGTCTGAAGATGGTCATGGCGGCCCGGTAAGCGTTAAAATGGCGATACTGGATAACGCCACGAGGTCAATGAACCATAAAACCTCAATAGCGTCCTAAGTGTGAAACTTGATTTTAGCCGGCCAATCGCCACTTTCCGAGCAGTTCTTTCGCCTATTGCCTCCGCAAACCGAGCTTTTCACGCCCGCATGGCCCTCCGTTTTTCCGATATTGTCGAGGAGGCGCGCCTGACGGCGCGGGCGCTTCGAGATTATGGCGACGGCTTCTTCAATCCGACGGTTCGGCTTGGCGTCACTGGATTGTCACGCGCCGGCAAGACGGTCTTCATCACGGCGCTGATTCATGGCCTCACCCGCGGCGGCCGGTTTCCCGTTTTCGAGCCGTTCGCGACCGGGCGGATTGCCCGCGCCCGCCTCGAGCCGCAGCCGGACGATGCGGTGCCGCGTTTCAACTATGAGGGCCATGTCCGCACCCTGATCGAGGAGCGCCGCTGGCCCAACTCCACGGTCGATATCAGCGAGCTGCGGCTTGTGATCGACTACCAGCGGCAAAACGGCGCGGACCGCACCCTGACGCTCGATATCGTCGACTATCCCGGCGAATGGCTGCTCGATCTGCCGCTGCTCCATAAAAGTTATGAGCAATGGTCAAATGAAAGTCTCGCACTATCGCGCGAGCAGCCCCGCGCGAAGCTCGCCGCGCCATGGCACGCGCATCTTGCGGCATTGAACGCCTCTGGCCGCGAGGACGAACAGGCCGCGCTGTCAGCCGCGCGGCTGTTCACCGATTATCTGCGCGCCTGCCGTGACGAGCGTTTCGCAATGAGCCTGCTGCCGCCGGGCCGTTTCCTGATGCCGGGCAATCTTGCAGGCTCGCCGGCGCTGACCTTCGCGCCGCTCGATCTGCCCCATGATGGCGTGGCGCCGGAGGGATCGCTGTGGGCGATGATGGTCCGGCGTTACGAGGCCTATAAGGATGTCGTGGTCCGGCCCTTCTTCAGGGATCATTTCTCGAGGCTCGATCGCCAGATCGTGCTGGTCGATGCGCTCTCGGCGTTCAACGCTGGACCGGAGGCGCTGGCAGATCTTGAAGCGGCGCTGGCGGGAATTCTGGATTGCTTCCGGATCGGCCGCAGCACGCTGCTCAGCGCCCTGTTCCGGCCGCGGATCGACCGGATATTGTTTGCCGCTACCAAGGCCGATCATCTGCACCATTCGAGCCATGATCGCCTGGAGGCGGTGTTGCGGCGCGCCGTCGCCAAGGCGGTCACCCATGCCGAGGACACCGGCGCCGAGATCGACGTCGTTGCTCTGGCCGCGGTGCGCGCCACCCGCGAGGCGACGGTGGCGCAAGGCCGCGACAAATTACCCTCCATCCTCGGCACGCCCGCCTCAGGCGAGATGGCCAATGGCGAGACGTTTGACGGCAACACCGAAGTCGCGACTTTCCCCGGCGATCTGCCCGACGATCCCGAGCAGCTGTTCAACGGCGAGGCGTTCCGGGGTCTCTCCAGCGCGGCGGCCGACAAAGCGGATTTTCGCTTTCTGCGGTTTCGGCCGCCGCAGCTTGAGAATGAAGGGCCGGACGGCCCGGCGCTGCCTCACATCCGCCTTGACCGCGCCCTCCAGTTCCTGATCGGAGACAAACTGCAATGAGCGAGCGCTCCCAGCACCGGCGGCCGGCGACCTTCAAGCTCGACGATCCCGGCGTGATCGTGATGGATCCGGATGACACGGGCCGTCCGCCCCGCGGCACGGTGCACATCACGCCGGAAGCCGATCCCGCGCTGCTGCCGGTCCCGATCGAGGCGCCGCTGCTGCCGGTGCGGCAGGGATTTCGCTGGGGCACCATGTTCTGGAGCGCGATCGCCGGCCTGGTGCTGCTCGGGACCGGATTGGGCGTAACCCATCTGATCGAGGATCTGTTTGCGCGCAGCGAAAGTCTTGGCTTTCTCGGACTGGGTTTTGCCTCTGCCGCCACGCTGGCGCTTGTCGTCGTGATCGCGCGCGAAACGCTCGGGTTGGCTCGGCTAGCAACCATCGAGAAGCTGCATCAGCGCGCCGCCGCGGTGCTGTTGAGCGACGACCGCACCGAGAGCCGGGCAATCATGCAGGATCTCCTGAAGATAGCGCACCAGAACCCGCAACTGGCGCGGGCCCGCGCCACGCTGATCGGTCATGCCGACGACATCATCGACGGCGCCGATCTGATCAGGCTTTCGGAGCGCGAATTGATGACCCCGCTTGATCAGGAGGCGCGCCGCCTGATCTCGTCGGCCGCGCAACGGGTCTCGCTCGTCACCGCCGTCAGCCCGCGCGCCTTGATCGATGTATTGTTCGTGTTCGCCGCGTCGCTGCGTCTGATCCGGCAGTTGGCCCGGCTCTATGGCGGACGGCCTGGCGCGCTCGGCATGATCCGGCTGATGCGCCATGTCATCGCCCATGTCGCCATCACCGGCGGCATGGCGGCGAGCGACAGCCTGATCCAGCAGGTGCTCGGTCATGGTCTGGCGGCGAAATTGTCGCAGCGCCTTGGCGAAGGCGTCCTCAACGGCCTGCTCACCGCGCGGCTTGGCCTCGCCGCGATCGACGTCACCCGTCCGCTGCCCTTCGCCGCTCTGCCGCGGCCGGCGCTGGGCGATCTCGCCAAGGACCTGCTGCTCAAGCGCGACGCGGATGAGTGACTATTGAACCGAAGCGGCGATGACAAAGCTCTGGTCATCGCGCCACGTTCTGACGTCGCCCGCCAGCACGCGCCAGCCATAGAGCGGCGAATCCGGCGGCGGCGAGAGTTCTGGTGTCCAGCCGGTCAGTTTCTCCAGCGCATAGGTATCCATGACGCGGCCGCGCCAACTCCGCTCGACCCGTTCGAGCGGCTCCCTGATCGCCGTCGTCGATCCCCAGAATGGATTGGTGACGCTGTTGTCGGGCTCGCGACCGACATAGAGGCCGGTGTGACCTCTGATCAAATTCATGCCGGGGTCGTGAAAGCCGAGATAGCGCCCGCGCTCGTTGATCTGGATCACCGGCACGCGATTCCCGAAAAACCATCGCAACATGGCGTAGGTCCGATAGTCCGAGGTGCCGATCCAGGTCGCGCCGATCTTTTTCAGCTCGACGTTTGCCCGGTCGACGACCTGCTCGTAACCCGCTTCACCGCCAATCGGGTCGGCCCTGCCGAGGAAGTTCCAGGGGGCCGCGATATAATAGAAGAAAACCACGACCACGAAGGCGATACCGGACACAATCGCCGCGCTTGACCATGAAACCGCCCATGTGATCACCGCGGCCGGCCGGCCTTCGCGCCGCAGCATCGTGATGTTGATGGCAGCGGCGGCAAAACCGATCGGCCACATGAACATCGGCCAGGTGTCGCCGACCCGCAGCGTCAGCGAGCGCCAGAAGAAATAGCCGAGGGGAACGATCACACAGGTCGACAGCAGGATGGCGACCGCATCAAACCGGCGATATCCCCGCCATGCCGTCATTGCCAGCCCCGACAACACCACCGGCAGCAAGATGAACCCGACCAGCCCGAACTGCAGGCCGATAAAATCGCCGACGGTGAGAAGCGACCATCCATGGGTCGCAGTGGCCCGCACGAACTGGAATCGGAACGAGGCCCAGTCATGCCCGGCATTCCAGATCAGGACCGGCAGGAACAGCACGACCGCGATCAGCGCCGCCAGCCACGGATACGGACTGCGCAGCCAGCGCCCGCGCCAATCCGGCACCAGCATGAATGCCAGCACCGCCGGGATCAACATCACGGCGGTGAATTTCGACAACAGCGCCAGCCCACCGAATACGCCCGCAGCCAGCCACCAACGCGCATCGCCGCCTTCCCAAAGCCGGATCAGCGCCCATACCATGGCGGTGGCAAACGGGATCAGCGCGACATCCGGCGAGACCTTGGCCATCAGCAGGCCGTAATAAAGCGCGGCTTCGGGAAACAGCAGGACGATCACGACGGCACGGACGTCATGCGTTACGCGGCGGACGATATCGGCGAGCAGCAGTTGCGTGACCAGCATTGCCAGGATGCCGGCGAAGCGGACCCCCAGATTGGTATCGCCGAAGATTGCCGTGCCGAAACGGATGAACCAGGCGATCATCGGCGGATGATCGAGGAAGGAGAGCACATTCTCCTTCGACCACGTCCAGTAATAGGCCTCATCCGTGCGCAGATCGAGCAGGCTGGCGTAAGTCAGCCGCAACACCGTCATGGCCGCGATCAACGCGGCAACGGCAAGCAATTGCCGAAGAGCAGAACTGTCCGGTTTGGGGAGGCTGCAGTCGGGCGAAGCAATCGTCACGAGGCTTTCTCCTCGACTCGCCGGAAGGTGTCAACTTAAGACGGTCTCAATCATGGTCCGGGTGAGGCGGGAAAGCAGGCCAGCCAGGGAATTAAACCCCTGCTATCGTGGTCTATTGTATTATTCGAGGGAATCCGCATGACCGAACAAAACCGGCCCCAATTCGAAAAATTCATTCGCGGCATCGGCGTCCGGCAGGTCCGTCTCGCCTGCGGACTGGTGCTGTTTACCTATCTGGTCAGCCATTTCCTCAACCACGCGCTCGGCAATATTTCGCTGGGTGCCCTTGCCGTTGGCATTCATTACCACATCCTGTTCTGGCAGTTTCTCCCGGTCGCGATGGTGTTTTACGCCGCCGCACTGATCCACGGCGGTCTCGGGATCTGGGCGCTCTATCAGCGCCGGCAATTCAGCTGGAAGGCCGTGGAGCCGCTCCAGCTCCTGTTCGGGCTGAGCATCCCGGCACTGATCATCTCCCATCTTACCGGTGTTCGACTGGCCCGCACGCTTTTCGGGATCGACAAGCTCTACCCGCAAGTATTCTACGCGGACTGGGTAGTCGCGCCGGCGAAGATGTGGATGCTGTTCGCCCTCTTGATCATCGCCTGGATTTACGGCTGCATCGGGCTCTATTTCTGGCTGCGGATGAAAGCGTCCTTCAAACACACCGCACCATTCCTGCTGGCCGCAGCGGTACTGGTTCCGACGCTGGCGCTGCTCGGTCTCTATCAGGGTGGACGAAGTATCATTCAGGAAGGCGCCAGCGCCACCTGGCGGGTGGAAAATCTTTCGCAGCGCCATGTCGGGACGCCGGCGCAACAGGACATGCTGGCAAGCATCATGGATTATTTCCTGATCGGCTATTTCGGCCTGATCGGACTTGCCGTGGCGGCAAGGGGCGCGCGCGCCCTCCACGAACGCCGCGGCGGCATGATCATGTTGTCCTATGGTAATGGCAGGACGATCCGGGTGCCGAAGGGCCTCAGCGTGCTCGAGGCAAGCCTGCGTTGTCGGGTTCCGCATGCCAGCGTCTGCGGCGGACGCGCGCGCTGCTCCACCTGCCGCATCCGCGTGATCGGCGACTGCACGTCGCTGCCGGCGCCTTCCGAGCGGGAAGCCTTTGTGCTCGATCGCGTCGGGACCGATGCAGATCCGGCGATCCGCCTCGCCTGCCAGCTCAAGCCCGAGGCCGACCTGTCGTTTTTCCAGCTCTTTATGCCGCACACGACGTCGGCCAACGCGCACGCATCGCAACCGCACCGCATCGGCCAGGAGCGCTATCTCGTCAGCCTGTTCGTCGACATGCGCAGCTCGACCCAGCTTGCAGAAAACCGGTTGCCGTTCGATACGGTGTTCATCGTCAACCGTTTCCTGGGCGCGGTATCGCAGGCCGTGGTCGAATGCGGCGGTCAACCCAACCAGTTTCTCGGCGACGGGCAATTGGCGCTGTTCGGCCTTGGCACCAACCGGCAGACCGCCTGCCGGCAGGCGCTGAAGGCGGCAGCCGCCATCAGCGCCAATGTCGCTGAATTGAATCAATTTCTCAAACACGATTTGAGTGATCCGATCCGCTTCGGCATCGGCATTCACGGCGGCGAAGTGATCGTCGGTGACATCGGTTATCGCGATCACGTGGTGTTCACCGCGCTCGGGGATGCGGTCAATGTCGCGGCACGGCTGCAGGACATGACAAAGAGCGTCGGGTGCGAGGCCATCGTATCGGAAGAGGTTCGCTCGACGGCAGGCTTGTCGGCCGATGCCTTGCCGCAACAGCACGTCGAAATCCGCGGCCGCACCGATCCGATGATCGTGCGCATCGTCGCGAGCACGAAAATGCTGTTGCCGCTGACCGACGCGGCATAGAGCAGAACTGCTTTTATTCGGCTTGAATTAAAAAGCCCCGGCCATTTTTGGCCGGGGTTTTGTTTGCTGTAATCCGGACCCGGATTTCCAAATCCGGTTTGCCGCTGACGAACGAAACCATTCGGTTAGTTAAAGGCGTTGGCACCATCGGAATTGTCGTAGGGACCGTTGTCGTAATAGCCATACGAATTGTCATAATAGCCGGGGGCGTCATAGTAGCCATAGGCTCCGCCCAGCACCGAGCCTGCGATCAGGCCGGCCGCGATCCCGGGTCCGATGCCGCCACGGTAGCCACCGCCGCGAAAGCCTCCGCCCGCGAAGTGAGCGCCACCGCCGTGAAAACCTCCACCGTGGAAGCCCGCGCCAACGTGACCGCCTCGTGCCAATGCAGGCGAAGCCGCTGCGAGTGAAACTGCAAGACAGATCGCGCCTAAAGTTTTGAATTTGGTCATGCCAATTCCTCCATCCACAAATTGAACATGGACAGGAAACGGGGCGTTTGCCCGATTGTTCCGAACCAATCCCTTGATGACGAAGCTTTCATCTTCACGTGCGCGCGACTCACGCCAATCGACCGCCCCCGAATTAACGATTGAGATGACGATCGCAATGCTTCCTCGCATGGCTGCGTTGCACCCGAGGTGTCAATGCCGTTGTACGTTAAGATTTGATCGCCGGGATCATCGTAAAATTAACACTGATCGGGTGCGCTCACGCGCCACTCACGTAAAGTCTATTGGGGCCACATGCGCGTATGCTTTATAAGATGCCCATTAGCGGAATTTTGATTCCGGCGACATTTCCCGAAGTACGAACAACGCTCATGAATATTGAAGCCAGTCTCGCGCAAGACGCGCGCGATGTGAGACTTGATCTGTTTCTTGGAATTGCGAACTGGTTCCTGTTTCTGGATCACATTCCCGATAACCTCGTGAGCTGGATCACGATCAGGAATTTTGGATTTAGCGGCGCTGCGGACGTATTCGTATTCATCATCGGCTATACCGCGTCGCTTACCTACGCCAGCATCATGCTGGAGCGCGGCACCCTCGTTGGCGCCACCAGGGTCTTCAAGCGGGCATGGCAACTCTATGCCGCCTATATCGTTCTGTTCGCGATCTACATTGTCACGATCGGCGATGTCGCAGCACACTATGCCGCTCCCGACATCTTCTACGAATTCAATATCGCCGGTCTGGTCGACCAGCCGATCCGGATCATCGGCCACGGGCTGTTCCTGCAATCGAGGGCGCTGAACCTCGACGTGTTGCAGCTCTGCGTCCTGTTGATGGGCTGCTTCCCCGCGGTGTTATGGATGATGCTACGCAAGCCAGGTTTTACGATGGCCGGATCCATCGTGCTGTATTTTGCGGCCCATACCTTCGAATGGAATTTGTCGTCCTATCCCGACGGCGTTTGGTATTTTAATCCATTCTGCTGGCAACTTCTTTTTGTGTTTGGCGCCTGGTGCGCGCTCGCCAGGAAAAGCTGGTCTTTTCTGAAATCGCCGATCCTGATCTATCTTGGTCTCGCCTATTTGTTCTTTGCGCTCGTGATGACAATGGCGGGGCGTTTCCCCGAATTCGGGGCCACGTTCCCGAACTGGTTGGTCGACGCCTTCAATCCCAACGACAAGGTCAATCTGGCGCCGTATCGCGTTTTGCATCTCGTGGTCATCGTGTTCCTCGCGGCGCGATTTCTGCCGAAGGACTGGCGTGGACTGCAATGGCCGGTCTTTCAGCCTCTCATCATCTGCGGCCAGCAAGCACTTTCGGTATTCTGCGTCGGTGTCTTCCTCTCCTTCGCCAGCCGGCTGGTCCTGATGACCAGTTCCGGCTCACTGACGGCACAGATTTTCGTCAGCGTTTTCGGCATGGCCATCATGACGCTGGTCGCCTGCTACATCTCCTGGTCGAAGAGGCAGGATCATCCGCCACTGCGGGCTGTAAGGGCTTGATTTCATTGATGGGCTTGGCAAAATTCTACGGCTAGGCCCCTCTGGCGGCTTGGTTGGGGCGGAAACTGCTCGGCAATCTCGTTGCAACCTTCACCGCGCCATCCATTGGAAATGCAGTTGGAAAAGCGGAAAGCCGGTTCATCGAAAGCAAAAGCACTTCCGAACTATTTCGCAGCGCGCGATCTTAAAACAGGGATTGGGGTTTTGATCCTGGTTTACCAGGATTTTCCTTCGCAAGCGCAATTGTCGGCGCCCTGGACAAACAGACCATCAAACTTCGCCGGGATGTTTTTTTGAGTTCAATTGGTTCGGGATTTATGGCGATCCGCAGGATCGGGAAACTTGTTCTAATGCTCGATCGCATACAGAATTTTTGAACAATACGCGGCGACGCTAAAGCACCAATGGCCTGATTTTATGTCGCAGGATTCCGCGTTAATCGTTGCTGATTTGCAGCGACCTAAGTAACGGAAATGTTCAAAATAGGCCGCCGTTCCGGGAACGGTCTTCGGGGGTCGGAATTATGGTGACGTGTCTTCATGTTTGCCCAAGGCACACAACACATCTTCCTGGGACGGTCCCCGGCACGTCCAACGCCGGGGCCGTCTTTGCGATCGCGGCAATAGACAGCGCTCAATTTTCGAATGTTGTCCGATCAGGATCGATATCCGCGCGCGTCGGCCCGTCAACCGCCGGACCATTCTTCTGGAGCTCCCTTCGCCGATTTGATCCCGATATTAGTCCCGTCAAAGGTGACGCCTATCTGCGTGCCGCGCACCCACTTTCTTGTGCAACGGCGGAAGACCGGATTGCCGAACCCGGTCAGCAACAGGAAGAATTCAGCATGATCGACTGCATGACTTGTTAGCTCGATCACCGCGTCACTATCGGAAATCTCGATCAATCGACCTTCACCACATCGCGTCCCATCGATCGTCATCACTCTAACATCCAGAGGCCGCTCGAATTTGACCTTAGGTTCATCGTTTTCGTCGGTTCTCATGGTTTTAAGTCTCTGCGACACCCGGGTCACGCACGTCGCGTCGCGGCCATTCCGTCGCCATCAGCATCGACAATGCTTCACGGTAAGCTTTAATGTAGGCCACCTCATACGCCGCTACGGTAAGCTCTGTTCGTGAGGCTTGGCTGCTGGCTTCCTCCGCTGCCTCGGATGCGATCTCGTCGGCATTTTTCTCACAACCCTGTAACAAGCGATCAAACCGCTCTTGCTCGGCGAAGTCGAGAAATTCGGCCTTATGCGTTCTGATCACGTCGCGCCGCGCTTTGACCTTGGCAAAATCCCGGACGCATTGGCGCATCCTCTCCTGTTCTTCGAAAACTTTGCGTTCCTCTTCAGCTTCGGTCAGCATTCTTGCCCTCTTTTCTTCTTCGAAGTTGAGGAATTATAAACGCAGATGTGAATTCCGAAATCGTTGTCGTTTCCGGTCAAATTATCCTTAAGTAGATTTTAGAATTCGGATCAGAGGGGCGCGACCGGGCTAGCGCACTCCATTATCAGTGGGAGCGGCAGCGGGACCAACCGCCGCTCCCTTTTCCCTTTCGTGAGCCAGCGGCCGCACCGATGCTGAACCGCGCTGGCTGTCGAAGGTTATTTATATCGCGACGCTCATTCGACTTGCGCACGTCGGAGGGACATCGCGGTCCGGCACAGACCTCAGCCTCGTCATCGCTTGCGAGCAAACGTGTCGTGCTACCGGGCAAGGATGGGTTTCAAATTGGAAACTTAGCTGAATATGCATTCAAGAAAGTTCCGATGTGATTCCAGGAACGGAGCAATTGCTCACACGTTTTTCTTCCGGTGCACCGATGATGGGAGAAGCGACATGAAGAAGGTTTCTTGCGTTCTGGCCGCGTTAGCGGCCTTTGCGGTTGCGGCACCTACAGTCGCGAGCGCACAGGGTTTCAGCTTCCGCGTCGGCAGCGACCCGGATTATTACTATCGCGACCGTGACTATTATCGCGGTCCTCGCGTGGAGTTCTACGGACACGATCGCGATTGGCATCGCGGCTGGTACCATCACGATGGCGACCGCGTAATTATTAGGCGTCAACATGACTGGGACTACTAATCGAGAATGGCCCCCTAACCCGGGGCCATTTTTGCGTTTGTGTCCGGTCGGCGAGGTCGTCATTCGGGCTTCGCCAATTGCGACCGAGCGTAAGTTGATCCTCATCCATATCGCGAATAGCGATCTTTAAAGTGCATTGCGGCGCGGCTCGAACTGGTCAACGCCGCTTGTATTATTGGAACATCCAATTTGGAGACGGAAATGTCCGACGCCGTTTCGTCCAAAGCCAAATTGACAACATTGGCGACGTTTCCCGAAAACTATTTCTTGGAAAATCTCGCAGTGCGCGACGACAACTCGGTATTGGTCACGGCCTTCAACCACAAGGAACTATGGTACGTCCCGACGGATGGCACGGCGCCGGCGACACCCGTTTTGCTCCACACATTCGATCAGCTCACGCTGAACCTCACCGAGGTAGAACCCGACGTTTTCTATCTCTGCACGTCCAACGTCTACACCGACCATAAATCGAGCCTTTACCGAATTGACCTGCGCAACTGGAGTGCGGGCGCGCCCATCCAACCTCAAAAAATATTGGATTTTCCCGACGAGGCTGGCGGCCTTAATGGCGGCTGCCTGGTCGGCCCGCGAACGATACTTGTGGCCGACTCAATCGCAGGCTTGATTTGGCGAGTTGATCTGCCGGACGAAGGCGCGAGCCCCGTCGCGCGCGTTTGGCTTAAGCACGAGAGCATGGGGTACTACCCGGGGCAAATGATGCCTGAACAGCCCGGAATTCAACGGCATCCAATATGCGCGGAGGCTTGGCTTTATCTACTATACGGCAACCGCGAAGAAGCTGTTCATGCGTGTTGCAGTCGCTGCGGAGACGTTGGAGGCGAAGGGCGAGCCCGAACATGTTTCGGTGGGACGCATGGCGGATGATTTCTGTATAGACGAGGACGCTGGCGTTGCTTACGTGACAACGCACCGGGAAAATACCATCGATTGCATCTCGCTGGATCCGGCCAGGAACAGCCGGCGCCATACCATCGCAGGAGTCCCGTTCACAAAACAACTGATCGGACCATCTAGCGGGGCCTGGAGCAGGCTCCCCGGCGATTACGGCAGAGTTGCCTACTTCATCACCGATGGAGGCACCGCTTCGCCGCCGCCCGATGGTTTGAGAAGACCGGCAAGACTCCTTCGTGTTGAATTCCCGAAGGTACCTCAGAGCTTCTCTTCCCAGCTATCCGAATGAGTGCGTGGCGGTTTCCGCCTCGAGGGGGAGAAGTCCGGGAACTGGCACTTTTCCGACATGAACGCGATGTCTGATTTGGGTCCGCTGTCCGCTCAGCAGACATCATCCTGTTGGCAGTTTCAGTTTTCGCGGGGTTGAGATGTTCACAGGGTTTCAGGTTGTCGGCGCGATAACGGTTTAAGTCATGAATAGCCTCGGCCGGCGCGGCGTTGATCGCCGTTAATTCATCGCGCTTAGCCCCTCGGATAATTTCAGGCCGGGTGTTGCGAAAGGCCTCGGCGAAGGTCACCAACCGGACATAGTTGGCCGGGCGATCCCGGATAGCAAGGCCTAGCCGAACAGCCTCGCAGCCAGCTTTTTTGGCTCTAAATTGACCATATGGTTACCTTTCGCGAGCGCGCGCTCCGCAAAATGGTCGCGAAATCGACAAAAGCTGCAAATGCGCCGCGATAATGATCGTTTTCCGCCGGAATTCTGATGTCGTTTGAGCTATCAAGCGCGTGCCTTACCGCGTAACGTATGCAGATCGGACATGCCGGTTTGCGGGGACCGGCAGTCCGTTTTTATTTTTGATCCCGCGGAGACGACGTGATGGCTAAAGGTACTGTGAAGTGGTTCAACGCGACCAAGGGTTTTGGATTTATCCAGCCCTCGAGTGGCGGCAAGGATGTTTTTGTTCATATTTCGGCGGTCGAGAAAGCTGGCCTTTCGACACTCAACGAAGGACAAACGGTCGAATACGAGGAAGTCGCCAATCGCGGCAAGACCTCGGCCGAGAACCTCAAGGTTTGACGCGCGAGTAAGATCGATAGTGGCGCACTCTCGGACGCAATCCGGGAGTGGGGCTTCCAACAAGATCTCAAAAAAACAAAGCTCAACTGGCAAGAGTGGAAACCGCTCTTGCACATATTCGGATCGGCGCAGAACGCGCTGGTTCGACAGCCGATCGCCGTTCGATCTGGTCTATAATTGTTATGGCACCCCAGCGGGGTAACGCGCCGTGCGGCATGATGCTGTGCCCGATCGCGGCTCTATATTTGATGCGTTTTCTTCACGCGAACCGGTATCCACTTCGCTCGAAAATGCTCTTAACTTATCAGCAGCGCATGATCTTCACACCAAACCGGTGATACCCTCGGATGCAGCCCGGGCGTAAGCTTGGGCCGATCATGCGCCAGGGCATGTCATGAAGTCCGACCCCACCTCCATTCCCTTGTTCACGGCGCCCTACGCGCCGGACGATGGTGCGATAGCGGGCCGGCTGCTCGCAACGGCATCCTTGAGCGCGGCGCAAGACAAGCGGATCGACCGCACCGCGACCCGCCTGATCGACGCTATTCGCACCAATGACGACCCGCTCGGCGGCGTCGAGGACATGCTTCGCGAGTTCGCGCTTTCCACCAAAGAGGGCCTCGCCCTGATGGTGCTGGCGGAAGCGCTGCTGCGTGTACCCGATACCCGTACCGCCGACCGCTTCATCGAAGACAGGCTCGGCGAGGGCGACTTCGTGCACCACGAGACGAAATCGAGCGCATTCCTGGTCAATGCGTCGGCGTGGGCGCTCGGGATGTCGGCGCGCGTGATTTCAGCCGGGCGAAACCCCGCAAGGCACGATCGGACGGCTCGCGAAACGCCTGGGCCTTCCGGCGGTACGCGCCGCGACCCGGCAGGCAATGCGGCTGATGGGCAGCCATTTCGTGCTGGGCGAGACCATCGAAGCCGCGCTGGCGCGCGCAGAGCCGCATGCCAAGGGGACCGCGCGCTATTCCTTTGACATGCTCGGCGAAGGCGCGCGCACCGCCGCCGATGCGACGCGCTATTTCAATTCCTACGCCAGCGCGATCGAAGCCATCGGGCGCGCCGCCGACAACAGGCCCCTGCCCGACCGGCCCGGCATTTCGGTCAAGCTCTCGGCGCTTCACCCGCGTTTCGAAGCGCTGGGACGGCAGCGGGTGATGACGGAACTGGTCCCGCGGCTGATCGACCTGGCGAGCCGAGCCAGGGCTTATGATCTGAATTTCACCGTTGATGCCGAGGAGGCGGACCGGCTGGAGCTGTCACTGGAGGTGATCGCCGCCGCGTTCGGCGACGCATCGCTCAACGGCTGGGACGGTTTTGGGTTGGCGATCCAAGCCTATCAGAAGCGCGCCGGCGATGTGATCGACTATATCGACACACTCGCACAGACTCTGAACCGGCGGATGATGGTGCGTCTGGTCAAAGGCGCCTATTGGGACACCGAGATCAAGCGCGCGCAGGAACGTGGCCTCGCGGGCTATCCGGTATTCAGCCGCAAGGCGATGACTGATCTGAACTACATCGCCTGCACGCGAAAGCTGCTGGCGCTGCGGCCGCGTATTTTCCCGCAATTCGCGACCCACAATGCGCTGACGGTCGCGACGGTGCTGGAACTGGCCGGCAGCGAAGATGGTTTCGAGTTTCAGCGCCTGCACGGCATGGGCGAGGCGCTTTATGAGCAGTTGAACAAAGACCATCCACAGCTGGCTTATCGGACCTATGCGCCGGTCGGCAGCCACCGCGACCTGCTGGCCTACCTGGTGCGGCGCCTGCTGGAAAACGGCGCCAATTCCTCATTCGTGGCGCTGGCGGCCGACGACACCGTGCCGGTGGCGACATTGCTGCGGCGCCCGGCCGATATTATCGGCAGCGCCGAAAACGCACGCCATCCGAACATCCGCGCACCCCGCGATCTCTACCAACCGCAGCGACAAAACTCGCGCGGCATCGAATTCGGCGAGCGCGCCGCACTGAACGAACTGCTGGCTGCAATCGAAGAGGAAACCGCGGCTGTTGCGGCGGCATCTGTCATCGATGGCCAGATCCGCCGCGGTGCGGTACGCGAGATCGTCAGCCCGATCGACCAGAAAACACTGGTCGGAAGCGTCGTCGATGCAACGCCGGAGGATGTCAACGACGCGGTTAACGCTGCGCGCGAAGGCTTCAAGGGCTGGAGCCGAACACCCGCCGAGACACGCGCGGCACGGCTGGAGCGGGCCGCGGACCTGCTGGAACGGCGCACCGCGCATTTTATCGCGCTGTTGCAACGCGAGGGCGGCAAAACTCTCGATGACGCGGTCTCGGAAGTCCGCGAGGCCATCGATTTCTGCCGCTACTATGCCGCGCAGGGCCGCGAGCTTTTTGGCGCGGACGAGACCATGCCGGGCCCGACCGGCGAGAGCAATGTGCTGCGGCTGCGCGGCCGCGGCGTGTTCGTTGCAATATCGCCGTGGAATTTTCCGCTGGCGATTTTTCTGGGACAAGTCACGGCGGCGCTGATGGCGGGCAATGCGGTGGTGGCCAAGCCCGCCGAACAGACGCCATTGATCGGGGCGAAGGCGATCCGGCTATTACATGAGGCCGGCGTGCCCGCTTCCGCGCTGCATCTCGTGCCCGGCGACGGTCGCGTCGGCGCAGCTTTGACAGCCCATCCTGATGTGGCGGGCGTCGTGTTCACCGGCTCGACCGAGGTCGCGCGCTCGATTAATCGCGCACTGGCGGCCAAGGATGGCCCAATCGTGCCGCTGATCGCCGAGACCGGCGGCATCAATGCGATGATCGTCGACGCCACCGCATTGCCCGAACAGGTCGCCGACGATGTCGTGACGTCAGCGTTTCGTTCGGCCGGCCAGCGCTGCTCGGCATTACGTTTGCTGTTCGTTCAGGACGACGTCGCCGACCGCATGATCGAGATGATCGCGGGCGCCGCACGTGAACTGACGATCGGCGACCCCCGCGATGCTTCAGTTCAGATCGGGCCGGTGATCGACGCCGACGCCAAGCAGCGGCTCGACGCGCACATCGCACGCATGAAGCGGGAATCCCGCGTGCATTACGCCGGCATAGGGCCGTTAGGCCAGTATGTGGCGCCACATATTTTCGAGCTGTCCGATGCGGATCAACTGACGCAGGAAGTCTTCGGGCCGGTCCTGCATGTCGTGCGCTATGGCGCCGACGGGCTCGATCGCGTGCTGCAATCGATCGAACGTTCCGGCTACGGACTGACGCTGGGCATTCACTCGCGGATCGACGACACGGTGGAGGCTGTGGCCGATCGGCTTTCGACCGGAAACGTCTATGTCAACCGCAGCATGATCGGTGCGGTGGTTGGTGTGCAGCCATTCGGCGGCCATGGTTTGTCGGGCACCGGCCCCAAGGCCGGCGGTCCGCATTACCTCGCCCGCTTTGCGACCGAGCAGACCATCACCATCAACACCTCGGCCGCCGGGGGCAACGCCGCGCTGATGACGGATTTGGAGTAAGGCCTCATCCAGAGGAGCCGCCAAGCGTCGTCTCGGAGGATGGTGGCGAGTCCACCCATGCGTCCATCCTTCGAGACGCGGCCAAGTGGCCGCCCCTCAGGATGAGGATAGCCCCCGGAGCACGCCACACTGACCCGTTGCATCGCGCCACCAACATCGGTCAAATGCCGGCGAATTTGCCGCCGCGTGACGAGAATTCCGCACCACGGAAGCAAACCTTAAAACACGGCCTGCAAGAAACAGCCGACAACAAGACGGGAGCGACGCCACCATGGAAGACGGCATCTTCGAAGGCCTCAAGGTTCTGGATTGCGCGAGTTTCATTGCCGCGCCCGCGGCCGCGACCGTGCTGTCGGATTTCGGGGCGCAGGTGATCAAGATCGAGCCGCCCGGGTCTGGCGATCCCTACCGCAACCTGCCGAATTTGCCGGGATATCCGGTCAGCACCCACAATTTCGCGTGGCTGCTGGAAGGCCGCAACAAGCGAAGCCTCGCGCTCGACCTCAGCAAGTCGGAGGGACAGTCGGTATTGCATCGCCTCGCCGCCGAGGCCGATGTCTTCATCACGAACTTTCCGCCCGCCGTGCGCGAGCGACTGGGGATGACGTACGCGAAACTCGCGCCGCTCAATGAGAGGCTGGTCTACGCGTCGTTCACCGGCTACGGCGAGAAAGGCGAAGAAGCCAACAAACCCGGTTTCGACAGCAATGCCTATTGGGCGCGCTCGGGCCTGATGGATCTGGTGCGCGCGGACGAGCACACCACGCCGGCGCGTTCGATCCCGGGCATGGGCGACCACCCCTGCGCGATGGCGTTCTACGGCGCGATCGTCACCGCGCTCTACAAGCGCGAGCGCACCGGCAAGGGCTCGCATGTGAGTTCGAACCTGATGGCCAATGGCGTTTGGGCCGCTTCGGTGCTCGCGCAGGCCAAACTATGTGGCGCGAAATTCGGCGAACGGCGCCCGCGCGAGCGCGCCTTGAACGCGGTCACCAACCACTACCAATGCAAGGACGGGCGCTGGCTGATCCTCTCGCTGCTCAACGAGGAGCGGCAATGGCCGGCGCTAGCGCGCTGCCTCGGGCGGGAGGATTTAATCGCCGACGCCAGATTCGCCACCAAGCCAGATCGCCATGCGCGGTCACTGGAACTGATCAAGATCTTCGACGAGATTTTTGCCACCAAAGACCTCGCCCAGTGGCGCGGGATACTCGACGGTAACGGCTTGGTGTTCGGCGTAGTCGGCATCCTCGACGATATTCCCAACGACCGGCAGATGCTCGACAACGACGTGCTGGTGCCGTTCGAGGGCGACACCATGCTGACCGTCAACAGCCCGATCTGGGTCGACGGCGCCAGGAAGGTGCAGCCGCGGCATCCGCCCGGGGTCGGCGAGCACAGCGATGAGATCCTGCGCGAAGCCGGTTACGACGAGGCCGCGATCCGGCAATTGCGAAGCTGCGGCGCGGTGGCGTAAGAATGATCCCTCAAGGCGAGGAGCGCTGTCACGCAGCGAAGCGGAAAACGCGCTAGCTGTTGTGCAGCAGCACCCAGCCGACCGCGGCGAGGCCAATGATCACGGCAACCGCGATCGCCCATCCGCTAACGCGGATGGCGCTGGTGGTTTGCCGATCGCTCTCATTTTGAGCGATCTCGCGATTGCGTATCTTTTCTTTGTCCGTGTCGCTCACCGCCTGATCCCCATTGTGGATGTCGACTTGCACGGTTCAATTAGTGCAGTCTAGATCAGGAACTGGCCGGCGTCGACGGATGCAGGGCCGGCTTGAACGGCAATGGTCGGCCGGCTGTCGCCTTGCCGCTGCCGCCCATGCCGGCGAGCCGGCTCAGCCAAAATGCCGCCAGCGCCGCGCACATCGCGGCCGCCGCGGCCGCCATGAACACCGCACCCGTGCTCCATTTCAGGGTGAGCAAGGCGCCGCCGACCAGCGGTCCCACGATCGAGCCGACCCGGCCGATCCCGAGCGCCCAGCCGACGCCCGAGGCCCTGACCGAAGTAGGGTAAAACCCCGCGGCCAGCGCGTTGGCGGCGATCTGGCCGCCGACGATGCAAAATCCGGCGACGAAGATGGCGATGGTGACGAAAGCGGCCGAATGGCCGAGCTGGCCGATCGCGCCGACCGCAAACACCGCCACAAAATACAGCAGCGCCAATGCCCGAAACGAAAACCGGTCGATGATATTGCCGAGCGCGAAAGTTCCGACTACGCCGCCGACCTGCAGCATCGATCCGATCGCGGCGGCTTCCGATACCGAGGCGCCGAGATCGTTGAGAACCGTGGGCAGCCAGTTCGACATGAAATAGAGGTCGAGCAGGCTCATGAAGAACACCACCCACAACAACAACGTCGTCAGCGTCCTCCCGGCCTTAAAAAGATGCAGGACCGGAATCCCGACCAGTTCCGGCTCATGCACGACGAACCGCGTCGCCGGGGCGAATTCAGCCTTGGGATTGATGAGCGCGAGCAGTTGCGCGACGCGTGCATTGGCGTGACCGGTGAGCGCGAGGAACCGCACGGACTTCGGCAGTTTCAGCGCCAGGATCGGCACCAGCAGCAGCGGCGCCACGCCACCGGCGACAAAGACCGAGCGCCAGCCGAAATGCGGAATCAGTCCTGCCGCCAGAAAGCCGCCGAGCGCCGCGCCGACCGAAAACCCGCAAAACATCACCATCACCATGGTGGCGCGCCGACGATGCGGGCTGAATTCCGACGTCAGCGCGATGGCGTTCGGCATCGCGCCGCCCAGGCCAAGACCAGTCAGAAACCGGATCGCGAGCAGCGTATTGACGTCCCGAACGAACGCCGTGGCCAGCGTGCCGATGCCGAATGCCAGTGTGGAGAAAATGATGATCTTCCGGCGCCCGATGCGGTCCGCCAGCGGCCCGAACAGCAGCGCACCGATCATCAGACCGAACAGGCCGGCCGAGAATACCGGGCCGAGCGCGCCCTTGGTCAGATGCCATTCCGCGGCCAGCGACGGCGCGACATAGCCGATGGCCGTGGTGTCGAAGCCGTCGAGAAACAACACCGCTGCGCAGGTCAGCAGCAATCGAAGCTGAAACCCGCCGACCGGCTGCGCATCGATGAATTCGGCGACATCGACGAGCAGCGTACCGCTGTCCTGGCCCGAGAAATCGTCACGGTCTCCCCCTGAATATAATCGTCATTGCCTGCGACAAACGCGAAGCGTTTGCGCAAGGGAGCGAAGCGACGAAGCAATCCAGAAACCCGCACCATGGATTGCTTCGCTGCGTCCGCAATGACGCTTTAAAACCTGCCCCCAGACCTAGCCCGCGCGCAACGCATCTTTCGAATAGCCGGCAATCCGCTTGTAGCCTTCGGACAGCGCGGCCAGCTCGTCGCGGCTGATGACGTCGTCGATGCTGCCGAACGGCTGATCTTTCGTGCGCTGAAATACCTCGCGCAGGATCGCATCGGGCGGATTGGAACGGTTGGTCAGGACGATGCGCGTCGTCGCTTCCAGGCGCTGTTTCTCATACGCGGCAAGGGCGGCAATCGGATCGCGATGCTCAAGCAGCGCCGATGTCAGCGCTCGCGCATCCAGGATCGCCTGGCCGGCACCGTTGGAGCCGCGCGGCACCATCGGATGGGCGGCATCGCCGAGCAATGTCACCCGGCCAAAACTCCAGCGCGGCAATGGGTCCTGATCAACCATCGGAAACTCCAGCACGCTGTCGGCGCCGCGAATAAGCGCGGGAACATCGAGCCAATCGAAATGCCAATCGGCGAAGGCGCTGATGAAATCGTCGATCGATCCTGGTCGGTTCCAGTCGCGCCTACGATAAACCGGCGTTTCGATTTCCGCGACCCAGTTCATCAGTTGCAGCCCGTCCGCATCGGCGGCACGGATCGGATAGATCACCATCTTGCCGTGCGACAGCCATCCCGCCCGCACCATGCTGGCGCCCGACAGGATCGGCTTCCATCGCGTCACACCGCGCCACATGTTGACGCCGGAATAGCGCGGTTCGCCCTCGCCCGGGAAAAACTGCTTGCGGATTGCCGAATTGATACCGTCGCAGGCAATGACGACAGAGCCACGAACAATGCTGCGATCCTTGCCATTTGGTCCATCGGAGAAATGCACGCTGACGCCGGTCTCATCCTGCTCGACGGCGATGCAATGACGATTGGTGGCAAGCCGGTCCTGTCCAGCGCGCGCACGGAATGCCTCCAGCAGGATCATCTGCAAGTCGCCGCGATGGATCGAGAATTGCGGATGCTCGTAGCCCGCGGCACGGCCCAACGGCTCCTTGTAAATCAACTGGCCGAAGCGATTGAAGAAGGTCGCGTCCTGCGTTGATATCGCGGCCGGCGCCAGATCGGCTTCGAGACCGAGCGCGGCCAATTCCCTGGTGGCATGCGGCAACAGATTGACGCCGACGCCGACCGCACGGATCTCAGCCGTTGATTCGAATATCCGGCAGGGTATCCCCGCCGCATGCAGCGCCAGCCCGAGCGTCAGGCCGCCAATGCCGGCTCCGGCGATAATGACGTCCTCCATCGTTCCCCCCGGCATTTATTATAGCGCTTGCCGCGATGAAACAGATCGGTGAGCCTACTGTCAATCTGGACGATGCTCGCGTTAGCCTAACGACTTCCGACGAAGCACATCCCGATGCGGGAGCCCCGATCGACGACCTGGCATGCAAGCCCCTCCGCGCAGGTCCACGACTTGAAACTCTTGTCGTTGTCGGCGGCATCGGCGTGCTGGATATAGCAATGCGCGCCCCAGCCATCGTCATATTCGGTGCCGGCGAGTTCGTTGCTGCCGCGCAATTGCGGCCGGCTGGAAAAACCCCGCGAATAGTCCGGACGTTTGCCGTCGCGCATCGAGGTGAGAATATCGCGGCGTCTGATCTGGTCGCCAAAGAAATGAGGCGAACCCGGCACCACGGTTGAATTCGAGGGATGGGCCGTCATCCAGTCGACCCCGGGAAAATGAAAGCCGCCGATCCCGCGTGTCTGATGGCACCCGGCGCAGGTGATGTCGTTGAGCCGACGCTCAAAGCCCGCGACCGAAGCGATGTTCTGCAACGCGATGCCGCGCTCCGCCGCCGTTTTCAGGGCCGTGACGACATCACTTTCGGTGAAAACGGGATCGGCCGCGCCATCCTCGCCCTGCACCAGGCCGAAGGCCGGCTGCAGGGTTGAGGGCGAAAATCCGGTTGGCGTCGGTGCAACCGCGGCTTTGGCGAGAAACTCCTGCGGGAACAAAACCGTGCCGCGATCGAATTCGCGCAAATGCACGGGGTCCAGCAGCCAGGCCTTGAAGTCACGCCGCAGGTTGTCGTTCGCGAGAATCCGCGCGCTATCGATCTGGTTTTCCAGCGGCGCTTCCTCGAAGGTCTGCGTCCGCGCGTTGTAGTCAAACACCTTGAGGAGATAGTCGGTGCGGAAATCATGGGTCTGGGATTTCGGCGCATGCGAGATCTGAAGATTGGTCTCGATGCGGTCGACGTTGTCCGGCCCGATGAAATCCAGCGGACCATCCCTGGATGTCAGTTTTGCGGCCAGTTCCGCGCCCGTAAGGAGCCAATCGCCTGATGCAAGCCAGCGACGTGCGATCTCGGCACATGTGACGGGCTTCCCCTGGCTGTCGATCGCATTATCGGCTCTCGCCTTCAGCACCAGGTTGAGCGTCATCGGCAGCCGCGGCGAGCGCGTATCATCGCCAGCCGCCACATCCGTCCGCGTCAGACGGTAGATCAGCCTGATTTCGCCGCAATTCGCCTCGGATACGTAGGCGCGGTCCATCCGGTTGACGATGCCCGCCAGCACAAAGCGCGTGTCGGGCGAATAAAGCTGCCCACGATCGAACAGCTGGAAGTCAAAGGACGGTCCGGCGCCGATGGTCTCGTTGGGGAGATCGACCTTGTGCGCTTGAATATATCGGTCGAACTCCGCGTCGAGCGCCTTGCGAACCGGAGCCATCGACGGCAATGCGAACAACTGACTGCCGGTCAGCGGCACGTCCGCCGATCGCGCCGGCGAGAGCATGCGGGAGAGGCCAAATCTGCCGCGATCGAGTGCGCGCAAGCCTGAAGGATCGGTGATCGCCGCGCCACGTTCCAGCGCCGGCGCGCCCAGCACAAATCGCGCCGGCAGAGCGACGCACAGCAGAACAAGAATCGGGACAAGAAATCGCACGCGAGCCATATCCTGACGAACACCGCGCAAGGAGGCTTATTCATCGCTCCCGCGGGCGGCGTTTTCTAGTCAGGAAACTAGCCGAAAAGCGGCCGGACAGTCTCGCCGCTATCGGCATCCAAAGGCCGCTTCGCTTCACGTCGCAGTGAAGCGCGCCCCGCATGGGTGCCAGGGGTGTCTTTCATTGGCGGTGCCAATCCAGTTCAACGGCCAATCTTCGTGGACTTGGCTAAGAGCGCGCCCCTGCGACCATCGCTAACAATAGAAGCGATCCTAACACACTATTTAATGGTGCAAATCGACCCGCGACCTAGATCGCGTTCGGGGCCTGCACGTCACGCGCGTTCCGGAGGAGGTCATCATGGCGGCGGCCGGACTGGACCGTCCATCATGATGCAGTCGTCGCAGGGAAATCTCGCACTCAAGGAAGATGCCAGCGCGTTAGAGCAACCGTCCGGCGGTCCAGAGGCGCTTTTCAAATGTGGATTGTTCGAGTAGCTCTCAGGCGGCCCTACACGTTTATCGTGTTCGCATTTCTCATTGCGATCTTCGGTTCGCTGTCGGCGGTGCGGACGCCCACCGACATCTTCCCCAGCATCAATATTCCCGTCGTCAGCGTCGTCTGGACCTATTCCGGGCTGTTGCCCAAGGACATGTCCGACCGGGTGATCTACTATTACGAGCGCCAGCTGACCTCACAGGTCAACGGCATCGAGCATGTCGAGTCGCAGTCGCTGAACGGCTACGGCGTCGTCAAGATATTCTTTCAGAAGGGCGTCAATATCGGGGCCGCGCTCGCCCAGGTGACAGCCGTGTCGCAGACCGTGCTGAAGCTGCTGCCGGCCGGCATCACTCCGCCCTATGTCCTCAGTTATAACGCGTCGAGCGTTCCGATCCTCAATCTGGTGCTTTCGAGCAAGAAACTTCCGCAAGGTCAGCTATTCGATCTCGGCCAGAATTTCATTCGCCCGCAGCTGGCAACCGTCAACGGCGCTGCCCTGCCGTCACCCTATGGTGGCAAAATCCTCCAGGCGCAGGTCGACCTCGATCAGCAGGCGATGCAATCGCACAATGTGTCGGCCGACGATGTCGTCAACGCGATCTCGGCGCAGAACCTGGTGCTTCCGGCTGGGACCGAGAAAATCGGCAAATTCGAGTGGAACGTGGACCTCAATGCAAGTCCCACCCTGCTGGATCATATTAACGATCTGCCGGTGAAGAAGGTCAACGGCACAGTCATTCATATCCGCGACGTCGCCTATGCGCATGACGGCTCGCCGCCGCAGACCAATATCGTTCGAGTCAATGGCGCGAGGGCGGTGCTGATGTCGATCCTCAATGCCGGGTCGGCTTCGACGCTCGACATTATCGCCGGCATCAAGGCGCGGCTGCCCAGGATCCAGGCGGGAATGCCCTCCGGACTCGACCTCCACATGGTCGGGGATCAATCGCCCTTCATCAGGGCCGCCGTCTCCGGGGTGGTCCGCGAAGGCACCATTGCGGCGGTGTTGACCGGATTGATGATCCTGCTGTTCCTCGGAAGCTGGCGCTCGACCACCATCATCATGATCGAGATCCCGCTCGCTATTCTGTTTTCGCTTACCGCGCTGTCATTGCTGGGCGAAACGATCAATGTGATGACACTCGGGGGGCTCGCGCTTGCCGTTGGAATCCTGGTCGACGACGGCACCGTTACGCTCGAGAACATCAACTGGCATCTCGAGCAGGGCAAGGCACTGGAACCGGCTATCCTGGATGGCGCCCAGCAGATCGTCATTCCGGCCTTCGTCACGCTGGTGTGCATCTGCATCGTGTTCGCGCCGATGTTCCAGCTTGGCGGCGTGGCCGGCTATCTGTTCCGGCCGATGGCGGAAGCCGTCATCTTTGCGCTCTTCGGGTCTTTCCTGCTGTCCCGCACTCTGGTCCCTACGTTGGCCAAGTACTTGCTGCGGGTGCCGCAACTGGCTCACGGCACTGGAGATCCGGCCGCTCCATCGCGAAATCCGCTGAAGCGTTTCCAGCTCGGATTCGAGCATCGGTTTGAGCAAATCCGTGACGGGTACCACAGACTTCTCTCGGGCGTTCTCGGGCGTCCGAAGTTGTTTACCGCAGGATTTTTGGCTTGTGCGGTGTCGTCATTCGTCCTGGTGCCATTTCTCGGGCAGAATTTCTTTCCATCGGTCGATGCCGGGCAAATCCTGATCCATGTGCGTTCCCAGATCGGAACGCGAATCGAGGAAACCGCGCGCCTGTGCGATGAAGTCGGGCAGAAAATTCACCAGACGATTCCGCCGGATCAGCTCGCGAGCGTGGTCACCAATATCGGATTGCCCATCAGCGGCATCAACGTCGCCTATGGCAACACCGGCACGATCGGTCCGTCCGATGCGGATATTCTCGTCTCGCTCCACGAGAACCACTCGCCGACGGCGGCTTACGTCAAGCAACTGCGGACGCTGCTGCCGCAGACATTCCCCGGCACAACCTTCGCATTCCTGCCGGCCGATATCGTCACGCAGATCCTCAATTTCGGCCTGCCGGCGCCGATCGATTTGCAAGTGATCGGAACGAAGCAGGAAGCGAATTACGCTTATGCGACCGATCTCCTCAAGCGAATTCGTAAAGTGACTGGTATCGCCGACCTGCGTATCCAGCAAACCTACAGTTATCCGCAAATCAATGTCGCGGTCGATCGGACACTCGCGGACGAGGTTGGCCTGAGCCAGCGCGACGTCGCCAACAGCCTGCTCGTCACGCTGTCCGGCAGCGGCCAGGTAAAACCGAATTTCTGGCTCAATACCAAGAATGGCGTGTCCTATCCGATCGTGGCGCAGATGCCGCAGTACCGGATCGACACCATGTCCGATCTCGCCAATGTTCCGATCACGTCCAAGGAATCCGCAACGCCGCAATATCTCGGCGGCCTGGCCGACTTCTCGATCGGTCCAAGTGCGGGAGTCGTATCGCATTACGACGCTCAGCCGGTGATCGACATCTACGCCGCCACCCAAGGACGGGATCTTGGCGCGGTCGCCTCCGACATCCGTCGCATTATCAGCGAGACCAAAAAGGGCGTCCCTCCCGGCTCCTATGTGGCGCTGCGCGGGCAGGTCGAGACGATGACGAGCGCCTATGACCAGCTCTATTTCGGCCTGGCCGGCGCGATCGTGCTGATCTATCTGGTGATCGCGGTCAACTTCCAGTCATGGCTCGATCCGCTCATAATCATCTCGGCATTGCCCGGGGCGCTCGCCGGCATCGTCTGGATGCTGTTCATCACCGAGACAACGTTGTCGGTCCCTGCCCTGACGGGGGCGCTGATGTGCATGGGCATTGCCACAGCGAACAGCGTTTTGCTCGTCAGCTTTGCCCGCGAAAAACTCGAGGAAGGTTTGGACGCCACCGCTGCGGCGCTTGAGGCCGGATTCACCCGGCTTCGACCGGTGATCATGACCGCCCTCGCGATGGTGGTCGGCATGATCCCAATGGCACTCGCGATGGGCGAAGGCGGTGAGCAGAATGCTCCGCTCGGGCGAGCCGTCATCGGCGGGCTGCTCGTTGCAACGGTGGCCACGCTGTTCTTCGTTCCAACGGTTTTCAGCCTTTTGCATCGCCACCACAGTCGGACGCCCGAGCAGAGGCCGGAGTCCGAACCGATGTCGGAATCTGCCACGTGAATCAGGAGGGCCGGTATGTCGGAACACGAAGACAAGGCGCCAGAAGCTCCGCCGGCGAAGCGGCAGCCGCGCACGCCGCGCCTGCTGAGCGTGGGCGCCGTCGCGCTCGTGGTGGCGATAGCCGTTGAGGGAATCTGGCATCGGCAGTCGCAAGAGAAAGCGGTCGCAGCATGGACCGACGCCGCGGCAATTCCCTTTGTCAACCTCGTTCATCCCACCAAAGGTGCGCCGCAGCAGCGCGTCGTCCTTCCCGGCGATATCCACGCCTGGTACGAAGCGCCGCTCTATGCGAGGGTCAATGGCTATCTGAAAAACTGGTACTTCGACTTCGGCGCTCGGGTGAAGAAAGGTGATGTGCTCGCCGATATCGACACGCCGGAGATCGACGCCCAGCTGGCCGCCGCCAAGGCCAAGCTCGCTGCGGCAAGCGCCGCGGTCAAGGTTCGCGAAGCCGAAGCACAGTTCGCCAAGTCCGCCTACGAGCGCTGGCGGGACTCGCCACGCGGCGTCGTATCCGTCCAGGAACAGGAGGCCAAACAGGCGGAGTATGAGAGCGGCGTTGCACGCCTCAACGCGGCCAAAGCCGATATGGCTGTCGCCCGAGCCGATGTTGACCGGCTGGAATCTCTGCAAGGCTTCAAGAAGGTGGTTGCCCCGTTCGATGGCGTCGTCACGGCGCGCGAAACCGATATCGGTGCGCTCATCAATGCCGGCAGCAACGGCACGGCGCGGGAACTGTTCAGCGTCGCGGACATTCACAAGGTGCGCGTCTACGTCAAGGTGCCGCAGCGGCTGGCCGGCAACATTCACCGGGGCCTGACGGCCGAGCTGCGGCTGCCGCAATATCCGGGCAAGGTCTTTACGGCAAAGGTCACGACGACCTCACATTCGGTCAACACATCATCGCGAACGCTGCTGGTCGAGCTTGAGGCAGATAACCCGGATGGGCTGCTTCAGCCCGGCACCTATGTCGAAGCTCAGTTGAACATTCCGAGTGATCCAAACACCGTGCTGATTCCGTCAAGCGCCATATTGTTCAGGGAACATGGCCTGGAGGCCGCTGTGGTTGGCGACGACGACAAGGTCGCGCTGAAAAAGATCAGTTTGGGCCGGAATCGCGGCGTGCAGGTTGAAGTGACGGACGGTCTCAAGCCCTCCGACCGGGTCGTCGACAGCCCGCCGGATTCGCTCGGATCCGGCGATCTCGTGCGCATTGCCGGCCAGCCCGCTTTAGACAAGCCGTCGAATGGGTCGGAAAAGGAAGCTGAAGCGAACCAGGGCCTAAACCAGCTTCGCTGAATTAGATCCGTCGCTGATCTTTTGGGCTGGTCGTGATCTCCGCGCAAACGCCTCTGGCGTTTGTCGCGAGGGAAACCCGTAGCCACTTTGCGCGAACGCGGCCCTTCGGTCCGGATCATGCCTTAGCGCGCGACGATCAATCCCCGGCTGGTTACGACCACCCAGCGGCCGTCCTGGCGGCGGATGGCATCGACCCGGCCGAGACCCGGCACGGGATCACCGGCATAGACTTCATAGATTCCCTGCCGGCCTTCGATCAGCGCGCCGCCATTGGCGACGTCGCGCAGGATCCAGCCCTCCACCGTCGGCAGCCTGCCCACTTCAATCTTGGGCGCGCCCGCCGGGGCCGGCGCGACAGCGGCCGTTGCGGGCGGCGTAACCGAGCCAGTGACTTCCTTCTCCCTTGGCGCGGCCGCTGCGACCGGTACCGGTGCCGGGGTGGCGCGGAGCCTGTCCACGGCTTCGCTGAGCTTGGCGAGTTTGGCGGCCGGCTCGGCTTGCGCCTTCTCGACCTTGTCGAGACGCTCGCTGGTCTTGTTGAACTGGCTCATGCCAAGTTTCGAAGTATGCTCGACGCTGGTCTTCAGCGTCTGAATGTCGGCGTCGATCCGCGCAATGGAAGCTTCGAGCACGTGATTGTCGCCGGGCGCGGCGGCGTCGCCGGCAAAATGCGTCAGACCCGCGGTCGCCAGCGCGCCGCCGAGCGCGCCTGTCACTGCCGCCAGCGCGACAACGGCGGCAAGGGCTGCGATCCGGCGCTTGCCGAACATTCCCTGGCTCGGCTCGGATTCAGGTTCCGGACCAGCATCGTCATGGGCCCAGGCGCGATCGCCTGCCGACATGATCATGATCCTGCCGGGCGCGCGCGGCGCGTCGGCCTTGGCGGCATCGGGCTCGGACGCATGAGCACGAGGAGCATCAGCCTTGGGCGTATCCAGTTCCGGAGCCTCGGCCGACGCGCCCTGCTCGGGCACGAGCTTGGGAGATTCGACCTCGGCCGACCTATGCGCAGGGTCCTGCGCTGAACGATGTGCCGGTTCCTGCATCCAGGCCGCCGCCGGAGCGCTCGGCGTATCCGATGAAGCGGGAGCGGCCGACCCGGCGCCGAGGGAACCGGGTTCACTACTGGTCTGCTCGGTCTGCTGTTCGCTCACGGTCAAATTCTCCAGTAAAGGTTGACCATTTGGTAACTTTCATTGCTTGCCAATTCGTTACCGGCAGCCGGCTTACCGAAATTTTAGGAACTCTTCCGGGCTGCCGCACTTCGGCCGGCCCCACCGGCGGTGGCTCGATCAGAGCCCATGCTGCCTTGCCGCAGCGAAAAATGGCCGTTGCCGTCGTTTGCGCCGACGCCTTTCCCGATTAACATGCCGTCAGGTAACGGGGGCACGAGCCAGAAGGCAGGGGCACCATGGCCATCGAAAAATGCATCAACGAATTTGATGTCGGCGACGTCGTTTTCGAGGAAGGCTCAACCGGGCGCGAGCTGTTCGTGGTGCTCGATGGCAAGATCGACATCGTCAAGATCAGCGGCGCCAGCAAGACCGTGATCGTGACGCTGGGCAAAGGTGAATTCTTCGGCGAGATGGCCGTGATCGACGGATCGTCGCGCTCGGCGACCGCGATCGCCGCGGCGCCGAACACCCGCGTGATGCGGATCAATCACGCCCGGTTCGTGTATCTGGTCAGTCAACAGCCGGCATTCGCGCTGATGATCATGGATGCGCTGAGCAAGCGGTTGCGGGCCTCCAATGCCGTCACCTTCAAGGCGCCCAACCCATGAGCGACCGCAAGCCCAGCCCGTTTCCGGTTTTGCTGAACAACGATGTATGTTCGCTGATCCAGGCGGCAGAGAACGTCTACCAGATCCGGTTCAAGAACCGTGCCGCCAACGCGTATGTGGTACGTGGCAAATCCCGAACCATCATGATCGATGTCGGGTTGTCCTCCAATTTCCCGCATTTGCTGGAGTGCCTCAAGCACCTCGACTGTCCGCCGGAAAAGATCGACATGGTTATCCTCAGTCATGAGCATCTCGATCACATCGGCGCGGCCTGGCATTTCGCCGGCCGCACCATCATTGCCGCCCACCGGCTCGCCGCCAACAAGATCATGCTGCGCGACGACTTCTCAATGCTGCGCAAGATGTTCAACGAGCCGAATGTGCCGATCAATGTCGATATCTGGCTGGAAGAAGGCAATCTGCTCGACCTCGGCAATTTCCGTCTCGACGTGATGTATACGCCCGGCCACACCTCGGCCTGCATCAGCCTGTTCGACCAGGAACAGGGATTGCTGTTCGCAGCCGACACCCTGATGCCCGGCGGCGTGATGGGCGGCGTGTTCGGATCGGGCAGCATCAGCGACTACATCCAGTCGCTGGAGCGGCTGAAGGGGCTGAATTCCAAAATCCTGCTGTCCGGCCATGGCCGGTTGTCCGATACGCCGCAGGATGATGTCAGGATCGCGATCCAAAGGTCGCACGGGTTGTTGTCGGATACCGCGCAATTGTTCGACGCGCTCGATGCGCGATCGAATTTCGAGCCGATCATGCAGTCGGTGCGCGATCTCAACAAGCTCGACGACGCCTGAGCACACCGCATCGGTTTGACAAGGCGGCAGCCGGTCTGCTCAAACGCGTCAACAAGGATTCCGGCAAAATATTGGGGGGAGCCAGCCATGAAACTCTACAACTCGATCGGACCGAATCCGCGTATTGTCCGCATGTTCATGGCGGAGAAGGGCATCGAAATGCCCAGGCAGACCGTCGACCTGCGCGGCGGCGAAAATCGCCAGCCGGAGCACCTCAAGCGCAACCCGCACGGCCAGATGCCGACACTCGAGCTCGATGACGGCAGCTATCTGTCGGAGATCACCGCGATCTGCGAATATCTCGAAGAGAAAAACCCAAAGCCGCCGATGATCGGGAGCACCGCGGAAGAGCGCGCCGAATGCCGGATGTGGACGCGGCGCGTCGATCTCAACATCTGCGAACCGCTGGCCAACGGCTATCGCTTCGGCGTAGCCCTGAAGTTCTTTCAGCACCGGGTGCCCTGCGCGCCCGAAGCTTCCCCCGGCCTCAAGATGATCGCGGCGAACCGCCTTGAATGGCTCAACGGTCAGATAACGGGCAAGGACTATCTCTGCGGCAGCCGTTTCACGCTGGCGGATATGCTGCTGTACTGCTGGATTGATTTCGGCGGCACTGTCGGCCAGCCGCTCGATCCGGCCAATACCAATCTCGTGGCGTGGTTTGCCCGCGTCGGCGAGCGGCCCTCGGTGAAGGCGTAGGCCGACTCATCGTCATTGCCTGCGACAAACGCGAAGCGTTTGCGCAAGAGAGCGTAAGCGACGAAGCCATCCAGCTTTGCTCTGGCGCGATGGATTGCTTCGCTTCGCTCGCAATGACGTCGGAGATTTCGGGATAGCGACCTACATCACCACCGGTTCATCCGGCAATTCGTTCGGCCCTGCCCCGTGCTTGGGGAAATGCCTCGCCAATTGCTGCGAGACCGACTGAATTCCCTTGATGACGCCGCCGGCGAAATTCCCGGCCCTGAAATCCGTTTCCATCGACCGGCAGATTTTTTCCCATCCCGCGGCGCCGACCTTGGCGTCGATGCCGCGATCGGCGATGATTTCGACGTCGCGGTCGGCCAGCAGCAGATAGATCAGCACGCCGTTGTTGTGGGCGGTATCCCAGATCCGCAACTGCGAGAAAACGTCAAGCGCGCGATCGCGGGCCGACTGATCGCGGAACAGCGGCGCGCCGTCGAGCGCGCCTTCCACGACGAAGCGGACCTGCCCTGAATGCGTGGTCTCGCCGGCCTTGATGGTCTGCTCGATTACAGCCAGCACTTCCGGCGAGAAGATGCGCCGCACCCGCCAGTGGTGCTCCACCAGATGCTTGCCGATGCGTTTGATACCCATAGCTCTCCTACCAGCTTCCAGAGGCGCCGCCGCCGCCGAAACTTCCGCCACCGCCGCTGAAGCCACCGCTATCGCTGGAACTGCTGCCGCCGGAAAACGAACCGGCCCCGCCGGACCACCTGCCGACTCGACCGCCCGACGGTACGACGCTAGACGCGAAAAGGCTGAAGAGGGCGGCGCCGATCGCCAGGATAATCGACAGCGCCGGCGATCCGACGAAAAACCATACCAGCAGCCCGACCACGCCGCCGGTAGCGACTGCACCAATCAACCTGCCCAGCAAGGTCCGCAGCACTCCACCGGCGACAAAGACGCCAAAGAGAATGAGAGGATTGAACAGCATATCGATACGGCCCGCCGGCTCATAACTTTGCTGTGGCTCCGGCGCGGGCAACGGTTCGCCGTCGATCACCGAGATCATCCGCCCGACACCGTCGGAAATGCCGCCAGCGAAATCCCCGCTCCGGAATTTCGGCGTGATGATCTCGCTGATGATCCGGCTGGCGGTGGCGTCGGTGAGACTGCCCTCCAGTCCGTATCCGACCTCGATGCGCAGCTTGTGGTCGTTCTTGGCGACCACAAGAAGTGCGCCGTCGTCGATCTTCCTGCGTCCGATCTTCCAGGCTTCCGCGACCCGGATCGAATATTGCTCGATCGTTTCCGGCGCTGTCGTCGGCACGATCAGGACCGCGATCTGGCTGCCCTTGCGCGCCTGTAAATCCTTCAGGGTTTGCGTCAGCGACGCAATGGTATCGCTGGACAGCGTTCCGGTCTGATCGACCACCCGCCCCGACAGCGGCGGTACCGCGACGTCGGCAAAGGCCATGAAAGCCCAGCACATCAGCAACGCAACAAGGGAGGCTCTTGCAGCGATCATCGCGGACAATCTTCTTGTTGCGGCTACTTCGCAGGCGCCGGATTGAAATCCACCTTCGGCGCGCTCGAGATTTCCTTCTCGTTGTCGACCGTAAAGTTGGCCTTCTCTTTATAACCGAAGGCCATCGCCGTCAGGTTATTCGGGAACGTGCGGATCGTGACGTTGTAGTCCTGCACCGCCTTGATGTAGCGATTGCGCGCCACAGTGATGCGGTTCTCGGTGCCTTCGAGTTGCGACATCAGGTCGTGAAACAGCGCATCGGATTTGAGCTGCGGATAATTCTCCGTCACCACCAGGAGCTTCGACAGCGCGCTGGTCAGTTCGCTCTGGGCGGCCTGGAATTTGGCGAAGGCGCCGGGATCGTTGATCAGTTCCGGCGTCGCCTGGATGCTGCCGACCTTGGCGCGGGCGTTGGTGACCCCGAGCAGCACATCCTTTTCCTGCTGCGCAAAGCCCTTCACCGAATTGACGAGGTTGGGCACCAGGTCGGCGCGACGCTGGTACTGGTTCAGGACCTCCGACCAGTTCGACTTGACCTGCTCATCGTTGGACTGAATGGCGTTGTAGCCGCAATTGGTCAGGCTCAACATCGCCAGCGCCGCCAGCACGGTCCATAGTCTGCGCATTGGATTCTCTCCCGTTATGCTGCTCGGGAGCGTAGCAGAAGGAGATGACTTTCACACTGTCATTCCGGGATGGTGCGTTAGCACCAGACCTCAAATGTGCACTTGCACATGGGGGAATCTCGAGATTCCGGGTTCGACGCTTTGTGTCGCCCCGGAATCACGGCCGTTGGTTGGAGGCTAGGCCACCCGCGCCCTGGCTTCCCCGATCGCCTGCCAGACCTTCAGCGGCGACAGCGGGGTGGTGAGCGACTTGATGCCGAGTTCGCTCAGGGCGTCCATCACGCCATTGGTGATGCAGGGCGGACCGCCGATCGCGCCGGATTCGCCGCAACCCTTGGCGCCCAGCGGGTTGGTGCGGCAGGGCGCAGAATCATCCAGCGTGACCGCGATCGGCGGAATATCGTCGGCCCGCGGAATGCAGTAATCCTGATAGCTGGCGGTCAGCAATTGGCCTTCGGAGTCATAGCTCACGCCCTCGTACAATGCCTGACCGATGCCCTGCGCGACGCCGCCATGCACCTGTCCCGTCACCAGCATCGGATTGATGGCGACACCGACGTCATCGACCGTGGTGTAGCGCACGACGCGGCTGACCCCGGTCTCCGGATCGATCTCGATTTCGCAGATATGGGTGCCGTTCGGGAAGGTCGCCCCGTCGACGACACCTTCACTGTCCACGCTCAGGCGCGCGCCGTTCTCGGCCTTGGCGATCTCGAACAGGCCAATTCGCTTGTCGGTGCCGACCACCGTGAGCCAGCCGTCACGATATTCGATATCGTCGACGGAAGCTTCGAGCATCCCGGATGCTTTCTCGCGCGCCTTCGTGATCAGATCGACGGTGGAAACCACGACCGCCGTGCCGCCGACAAACAGCGAACGCGAGCCGACGCTGCCAAAGCCGATGGCGAGATCCGTGTCGCCCTGCACCACATCGATCTTGTCGATCGGAATTCCCAGCGACGCGGCGACCATCTGCGCATAGCTGGTCTGGAGCCCCTGCCCCATCGCCTGCGTTCCCGAATGCAGGATGACGCGACCATCGGCGGTCGCGTGCAGGCTGACCTTTTCGGTATGCGCGGTGCCGCCGGTCCACTCGATGTAGCTGGTGAGCCCGCGGCCATAAAGCAGGCCTTTCTTTTTAGCCGCCTTTTTGCGCGCGGCGAACCCGTCCCAGTCGGCGAGCTTGGAAGCGCGATCCAGCATATGCGCGAACGCGCCGGAGTCGTAGACCTGACCGACGGCGTTGGTGTAGGGCATCTGCGTGGGCTTGATGTAGTTCACCTTGCGGATCGCGCGCGGGTCCATCCCGATCTGGCGCGCAGCGGCGTCCATCAGCCGCTCCACGATGAACACGGCTTCCGGCCGGCCCGCTCCGCGATAGGCGCCGACCGGCGCGGTATTGGTCATCACGGCCTTGATATCGTAGTGCACCAGCGGCAGGTCGTAGACGCCGGTCTGCACGAACGGACCGAGCACCAGCGGAATCGAGCGCCCCGGTGCCGGACACATACG
Source organism: uncultured Alphaproteobacteria bacterium (assembly GCA_963811915.1). Classification (GTDB taxonomy): domain Bacteria; phylum Pseudomonadota; class Alphaproteobacteria; order Rhizobiales; family Xanthobacteraceae; genus Bradyrhizobium. Next base: position 16,292 of record CAWETC010000012.1, on the reverse strand, counting down.
CGCCGGTGCCGCCCACAGAGCGTACCCGATACGCCTGCACCCGGCCTTTGGCGTCGAGCGCGAATTCACCGGTCGAGGTCAGATCGCGGCCATGGGTGCCCCCGACAAAGTCATCGGTGCGGTCGCCGCGCCAGCGCACTTTTCGATTCAGCTTGACGGCCGCGTAGGCCACGATGCCGTCTTCCGGATAGAGGCTGGTCTTCTGGCCGAAGCCGCCGCCGATATCGCCGACCAGCACCTGCACGCTTTCCTTCGGCCGCTTCAGCACAGCTTCGGCGAGAATATCGCGGGTCGAGCCCGGTGTTTGCGACTGCACATGCAGGATTAGCCGGCCGGTTTTCTTTTCGACCTCGGCGATGGTGGAGCGTGGCTCCAGCGCGGAGGGCACCAGGCGCTGGTTGACGAGATCGAGCGAAACAACGTGCGCGGCCTTGGCGAATTCAGCCTCGACCTTGGCGGCGTCGCCGTAGCTCATGGCGGCGACGATATTGTCAGGCACTTCAGCCCAGACCGCAGGCGCGCCGGGTTTGATCGCCGCCACGGGATCGACCACCGACGGCAGCACTTCATATTCCACCGAGATCGCCTCGGCCGCGCCCTGCGCCGCGAGCCGCGATGTCGCCACCACGGCGGCGACCGGCTCGCCGGCAAAGCGCACGATCTCATGGGCCAACAGCCGCCGCGGCGGCACCGTCATCTTCGAACCGTCGGGGCGCGGGAAAACCAGCAGCGTCGGCAGCGTGCCGATGTCGTCGGCGATCAGCTCCGCGCCGGTGTAGACGGCTTCGATCCCGGCCATTGCGGCGGCGGCCTTGGTATCGATGGATACGATCTTCGCGTGGGCATGTGGCGAGCGCAGCACATGCAGCCACAGCGCGCCGTCTTCCGGCTTGTCGTCGATGAACTTCCCGGTCCCGGTGAGAAGCCGCTGGTCTTCAAGCCGCTTGACAGGCTGGCCCGCACCGAAACGCATATTGCCGGGAAAAATGTTCATTCGACCGTCCTTCGGGTGTCACGATGGTTTGGATGTGTTTTAGCCGATTTTCGGGTTGAAACAATCAACGCCGTCATTCCGGGGCGCGCGTCGCGCTAGCCCGGAACGACGACTTGTTGGGCAACCGGCGCGCCAATTCACCCGATCTCCCGCAACACTGCCTCGACCGCCTTGCGCTCGTCCGCACTCAGCGCAGCTTGCGGCGCGACGGGGTCGCCGACGTCATAACCCTGGATCGCCAGCCCGGCCTTGATGCAGGCCGCGAGATTATAGCGCGCGAAGGCTTCGTTGATGCGCCACAGCCGCCGCTGCAAGACCAACGCCTCGTCCCAGCGCGCGGCCTTGCAGAGCGTGTAAAGCTCGACGCTTTGGCGCGGAATCACGCAGGCCGGCCCCGCCATCCAGCCGACGCCGCCGATCAGCATCACCGCAGCCGGGATATGGGCGGAGGCCGAGAACACCTGGATGGCGTCGCCGCAGCGGTTCATGATCGACAGCAGCCGCCCGGTATTGGTCGAGGCGTCCTTGATGTAGCGGATGCGCGGATGCGCCGCGAGCCGCGCGATGACGTCCAGCGTCAGGTCCGAACGCTGAAACTGCGGATTGGTGTAGATCACCACGGGAATATCGACCGCGTCCGCGATGGCGCGAAAGTAAGATTCGACCTGCGCATCACTCGAGCGGAAAATACGCTTCCAGGATCGCCAGAATGCCGTCGGCGCCGAGCTTTTGATAAGTCTTGGCCTGCGCAACCGCATCCAGCGTCGACGTCGAGGCGACGCCGGCCACGACAGGCACACGGCCCTTGGCCGCTTCGATCGTGGTCTGCACCACGCTCATGCGCTGCGCGGCGTTGAGGTAGGCAAACTCGCCGGTCGAGCCCAGTGGCGTGAGCCCATGCACGCCGGACTTGATGAGATCGTCGCAAAGCCGGCCGAGCACGTCGGTGCGGATTTTCCCGCCGGGTTCGACCGGCGAGACCAGATAGGGAAAGACGCCGTGAAAATCAGTCATGGGTGGAGACAGCCCCGACATGCACGACGCCCGCGCGCCGTCTTGTTATTGCCTCTCTATAGTTCACCTGCTGGGGATCAGAAAGCCCCGCACATGGCACGCCAGACAAGCTGGCGCAGATGGGCGCAAGACGCGGCGCGCGCCGGCCGTCCTATGAATGGGAAAACATCGGCTTTCCCGCCACGTCCAGCTCAGCTTTGAGAATCGAACCGCTGCCGGATTCGGTGATGAAAAGTGTCTTGTTGTGCTTGCCGCCAAACGCCATGTTGGTGGTATGCGGCTCGGCGCAGGTGCGGATGCGATAGACCGGTTCGCCCAGGGCATCCACGACCCAGACCGCCCCCATGCCGACATGCGCGATGAAGAGCCGGCCTTGGGCATCGAGCGCCAGCCCGTCCGGACCACCCCAGCCGCCGGAGAGCTGGATGTAGATGCCGACCTTGGCGACACCGCCATCGGCGCCAAGCGGCACGCGCCAGACGCAATTGCCCCGTGTCACCGCCAGATAGATCATCGAACTCGTTGAGGTTCATGACAAGCCCGTTGGGACTCGGCACGTTGTCGAGCAGGCAATCGAGCTGCCCGGCGGGCGTCAACCGAAACAGACGACCGGTCGGATCGTGCAGCCCGGTCAGGCCCTGATCGGTGAAATAGAGATCGCCGTTCTGCGCAAAGAAGAGATCGTTGCAGCCCTTGAACGGCGCCAGGCTGGCGCGGGTGAGATAAGGTCTCACCTTGCCGTTGACCGGATCCATTTCCATGATGCCGGTCTTGTAGTCCGCGATGAAGATTCGCCCGTCGCGATGAAATTTCAGGCCGTTGGGCCAGCCGTCATATTCGGCGACAACGTGGAAGATGCCATCCGCCGATATTTTGTAGATGCGGCCGTTCGGCAGATCGACGCACCAGAGATTGCCGTCCCGATCGAAGGAAGGCCCCTCCAGCAGTGAGTTGGCCGGACTGCCCTTCGGCTGATAGCGCGCCCACTCGTTGTTCGGATCCGCCTTGCGGTATTCGTCCGGCAGGCGCGTGAAGACACTGGTTTGCAGATCCCTTGGCGGATGGAAGAACAACGCTCTCTCCTCAATCAAACGGCGCGCGGCGATAACGATATCCCGGTGGCAGGCGACCCGATCGGCTTGCGGGCCAGCATGAAAACGGCAAGCGCCCCGACGACGAGCAGGCCACCCGCTACGACGAAGGCATAATCGAAATTGCCGGTTGCCTGGATGACGTAGCCGGTGACGATCGGCGCCAGGATGCCGAAGATGTTGCCGCCCAGGATCAGCAGCCCCGTCGCGCGGCCTGCATCGGCGGAAGAGCGCAACAGGTCGCTGACGAGAGCGATATTCATCGCCACGGTGGAGGCCACGCCGCTCAGCGCGATCATGATCAGGAACAGGATCACGTAGACATTGTCGACCAGCGGCGTCAGCAGGATCAGCGAACCGGCGAGCATCGACAGGGCCGCCATGCGGCGGCGGCCTCCCGTGCGAATGGTTTCTTCCGTCAGCAGCGTATCGCTGAGTTTGCCGATCAGGGTCGTCAGGATCACGGCGCCGAGGAACGGCAGCGCCATCATGGCGCCGCTCTTGAGCAGCGACATGCCGCGCTCGGCCTGAAGATAGTTCGGCAGCCAGGTCAGAAACAGATATTGGGTGTACACCGCACAGCCTTGCGTCAGCATCAGGCCCAGCATCGACGTCGAAGCGAGCAAACCGCCGATCCCGAGCGACGGCGCGGCGGCATCCGCCGCACCCGAATTGCCCCCGCGCTCACGCAGGATCATCGCGCGTTCTTCGCTGCTCAACCAGCTCGCCTGCTCCGGCAAGCGGAACCAGATCAGCCAGGCGCCAAGCCAGACGAAGCCGATCGCCGCACAGACGAAAAAGGCCGCCCGCCATCCCGCCGAGGCGACCAGTGAACTCAGCACCAGACCACCGACAGCGGGACCGAAATAAGCGCCGCCGTTGAAAATCGCCGCAAACAGCGCCCGCTCGCGCATCGGGATCCATTCCCGGATCACGCGGCCGGCGGCGGGATAGGTGGTCGATTCCCCTACGCCCATCAGAACGCGCGAGGCGATCAGCGTGCTAAATCCGGGCGCAAATCCGGTCAGCGCCGTCGCGATAGACCACAGGCCGATACCCGCGGCATTGACGGCGCGGGTGCCGAACTTGTCCACGATCATGCCCATGGGCACGAGGCAGATCACATAGAGCCAGAGGAAGGACGAAAAGAGATAGCCAAGCTGAACCGGCGTGACGCCGAACTCTTTCGCGATCGGCGTCGCCGAGACGGAGAGAACGACCCTGTCGACGTAATTGATCGTCGCCAGAAAGAACATCAATACGAATATCAGGACGCGCCGGTTCATCATTGCACTCCCCCCTCGTTGGCGTGCGCATTTTTGACGCCGCCTTTTTTATTTAGAAACTCGAAGTCTAGGATACTTTACTGGCGCCAAGACGAAGCGCGTAGTCGATCGCCTCGATCAGACTGTCTTCGTTTGCGATGCCCTTGCCCGCGATATCGAACGCCGTTCCGTGATCCACCGATGTGCGGATGATGGGCAGGCCGAGGGTGATGTTGACGCCATTTAGCGCGCTCCACTTCTGTGTGGCGGGATCGATCTGGAAGCCGAGCAGCTTCACCGGAATATGACCCTGGTCGTGATACATCGCGACCACCGCATCGTAGTGGCCGGCACGGAGCTTTACGAAGACCGTGTCTCCCGGCACCGGTCCACTGACATTGAGGCCGTCCATCCGCATGCGCTCGATCGTCGGTGTGGAGACATCGATATCCTCCCGCCCGAACAGGCCGCCTTCGCCGGCGTGCGGATTGAGAGCGGCGATCGCGATATGGGGCTGCTTCAGGCCGAGGCCTGTCAATGCCTCATGTGTCAATTCGGTCACGCGGCGCAATCGCTCCGGCGTCAGACGCGAAGGCACGTCATGCAATGCGATGTGTGTCGTCACGTGACTAACGCGCATGTTGCCATGCGCCAGCATCATCACGAAATCGCGGGCTCCCGTCAGCTTCGCCAGCATGTCGGTATGTCCTGCGAAATGATGGCCGGCCGCGTTCAATGCTTCCTTGTTAAGTGGCGCAGTGACGATGCCGGCGATCTTGCCGGCCATCGCCATTTCGACGCCGCGTTCGACCGCGCGGTAGGCGAAATCGCCACCCAATGCCGAAACCTGCCCCTGCGGAACGACGGCGGCATCGTCACCAACCGGCACCAGCGCGACGCTTTGGGAATCGCTGTTCGCCGGCGGAACGCGCTGTTCGCCGAGCGCACGGCAAGCCTCGTCGAGCGCGCTCCGGCTTCCGATGACCAGAAGCTTCAGGGAGCCGGAATCAAGCCGGTCTTTCAGGCGCCGGGCAGCCTTGACGATAATTTCGGGCCCGACACCAGCCGGATCGCCCATGGTAATTGCAACCGGCAACACTGCAGTGCTCGCTTTCCGCTAACTTACTTCCCGTTACACGCAAATTTGCGCATAAATGCGCAAATAACTCTAATATCTTTCACGACCGAGCAAGAGAAATCAAGCGCCAAATCAGGCCTTCGTTCCCAAAAGCCCCTGATTTTGAAATGACCCGCACGCCCTGCCATTTTCCGCCGTTGAGCACCGAGACCGGAATACCCGGCTCGATCTCGCCCTGGACCTCCAGCGCCTCGGCCCCCAGTGCCGCGCAAACGAGGCTCAGGGTTTCTCCGCCGGTCACGAACAGCGAGCCTGGCTGCGGCAGTTCGGCAAGAAGCTTTGCAAAACTCTCGCCGATCCGGCTCGTTGCCAGATGTCGGTCCTGAACGGCGGGCATGTGTACCGTCACAACGGCCGCACGCTTCCCGGCGAGATGGGCCTTGATTGGGGGGATGCCGGCTGTGTGTTCAGGATCGAAGACGACGCGATAGGATTCGACCTCGGTCAATTGCCGGAGCGTGACGGGATGATCCGTTCCGACCAGGGCGAGCAACGGCGAATTGATGGTCTCGATGCGCAACGGCTCCGCACCGGCCATCGCCTCTGCAAGGCCGGCCGTGCCGCACCAAAGCACCTTGCCAGGCAACCGCCGTCCCTCCGTGACGATCTGCCGTAAAGCCTCGATCGTTTCGGCATCCCACAAGCTGATGCCCGGCGGCGCCCTTTCGCCCGGCCCGCATTTGGAGACGGAGAAGCCGAACTCGCCAAGCTGCGCCGCAAGATCCGGGCCGACCAACTGCCATTCGTCAATTCCATGCGCAGCCGCCCATTGGCGGCCGCTTCGCGTGATCCGGCGCTGCGCAGGAAAGGCCGGCGCGATGATGCAATGGTCGAAACGCTGCGCGTTGAGACAGGCCGCGATTTCCTGGACGAGTGAACCACGCAGCAGACTGTCGCATTTGAGATAGGCCAGATCAGCACCGCGCAGAAGCTCCGCGGCCGATGTCGCCAGTTTGGTCGAATGCGCATCGCTCAACTCGCGCGTTCCAAGGTCGAACGCGAGGCTTCCGGCGGTCGAACTCTGGGCCTTGGCAAGATCCCAGCGGACCAACAGCGGTCCAGCCAGCGGGACGAACCGCACGGCGGTATCAATAGCGCCGGTCCGATCGTCGGCAAGAAGGCGAACGCGCATTGCTCTATGATCCGCCACCCGAGACGAGCGTCAATTTCACATCCGAGCGCCGCAACGTCTGCTGGATCTCCGGCGAAAGACCATCGTCGCTGATGATCTCGCTCAGAGCATGAAGGTGGCAAACCTCGCAGAACGAGCGCGGCTGAAACTTGCCGCTATCGGCCAGCAGGATCGTTTGCCGCGCGGCGCGCATCAGCGAACGCTTGATGTCGGCGCCTTCGATCGATGATTCCGTGACGATATCGCCGGTAATGGCATGCGCACCGAGCAGGCAGAGATCGGCTTGCAGGGTCGCGAGGAAACCTTGCCCCGGTTCCCCCCATAACGTGGCCGAACCGTTGCGAAGCGTGCCGCCGACGACGATGACGCGAAGCCTGGACGATTTCCCGCACATCTCGGCCGCGCTGAGACTGTTGGTGACGATGGTCAAGGGCATATCGAGCGCCAGCACCGCCCGGGCCGCAGCATCGACCGTCGATCCGGCATCAAGGATGACGCTGCTGCCGGGCGCGATCCGCCGGGCAGCCTCCTTGCCGATCGCGGCTTTCTGGCTGGTCGCAGCCGCACTCGCATTGGCAGGCTCGAATGTCGACAGCAGCCGTCGCGGACTGATGGCGCCACCATGAGTGCGCTCAAGCGCGCCTTCCTGCATCAGTTCGTCGAGATCGCGACGCACGGTCGAGGCGGAGACCTGAAGATAATCCGCGAGATCGTTGATCGAAACAGACCCGAGCGTGCGCAATCGCTCAAGGATCATGGCACGGCGATGTGCCGGTATCGGTTCCGAACTGGAATGGTAGCTTTGATTCATTCACCGCGCTTCCCGCCCATAAGGCAGCCGCGCATGCTCGCGGATGGGGCACTAATGGCGCTCCCTAGGGGAATTGAACCCCTGTTTCAGCCTTGAGAGGGCCGCGTCCTAACCGCTAGACGAAGGGAGCGTGCGGTTGAGGGAATAGCCTTGAAATCGGCTGTCTGCAAGGGATGGAAAAGGCATCGAAACGGCGCGAAGCCAACCAACTAAGGCTCGTTGGCAAATTTCAGCCTACCCAGCGGCTTGAGGTTGCGGGCATCGAAGGTGCGGATTTCCGTCACCCCGCCCAGGTCCAACGTCACTACCAGCCGGTCGCCCGCGACGCCGGTTGCGACAATGCGGGCCCCTTTCGGCAGGATCGACGTGGTATCGATGGTAGCGGCGCTTCCCTCGGTGCGGAAAAGACGATAGCCGATGGCGATCAGAACGGCCGCGACCGCCAGCGCCGTGGTAAGGCCCGCGACCATCATCATCCGCCGTACCCGCGCGAACAATATGGCCTGCTCGGGGGTCGGTTCGGGCGCAGTCGTTTCCGTCATGCAACGCTCTTCATTCAACAAGGCTCTTCATTAACGAGGCTCTTTACTTGGAACAGGACTTAACCAGCGGTCAGAAACTTGCTGTCACCGTCGCCGGCGACGAAGGATCGGCGCGGCTCGACCGGGTGCTCGCCGTCCGCCTTGCCGACCTGTCGCGATCGCGGCTGAAAGCGCTGATCCTCGCCGGCCAGGTCACGGTCAAAAGCCTCCCCGTTCGCGACCCCGCTTATCACGTCACAACAGGCGATACGATCACAATCGACGTGCCGGAGGCGATCGCCCCCGAACCCAAGGGCGAGGATATCGCACTCGATATCGTCTATGAGGACGACGACATCATCGTCATCGACAAGCCTAGCGGCCTCGTGGTGCATCCCGCCGCGGGCCATGAGACCGGCACGCTGGTCAATGCGTTGATCGCTCATTGCGGCACAAGCCTGTCCGGAATCGGCGGGGTCAGACGGCCGGGCATCGTGCACCGGCTCGATAAGGACACCACCGGACTGTTGGTCGCGGCGAAGAATGACCGCGCGCATCAGTCGCTGACGGCGCAATTCGCCGATCACGGCCGCACCGGCGCGATGCGGCGCGGCTATATGGCGTTCGCCTGGGACGTGCCCGGCCGCCAGCGCGGCACCATCGATGCGCCGATCGACCGCCATCCCTACGCCCGGGAAAAAATGGCGGTGCGCGACAGCGGCCGCGAGGCCCTTACCCATTGGGAAATCCAGGAAACCTTTAACGGGCGCGATGGCAAACCGGTCGCGGCCTTGCTGGCCTGCCAATTGGAGACCGGCCGCACCCACCAGATCCGGGTGCATCTCGCCCATATCGGTCATCCCCTGATGGGCGACAGCGTCTATGGTCCCCACTTCAAAACCAAGGCGAGCCACCTCGGCCCGGACAGCCAGGCGGCCCTGGAGGGCTTGGGACGCCAAGCGCTACATGCATACCTCCTGGCGCTGGAACACCCTAAAACCGGGGAAATTTTGCAATGGGAACGGGCTCTGCCGAAGGATTTGCTTCTCCTGCAAAAAGCGCTGCGGGCGACGCAATGACGCAGGGCCTTTCGAAAAATCTTGTTATGCCAATAGGTTATACCAGCCACACGTGGACGTGACGGCCGCCATCCTTCCAAAAGTCGCTCGATTTGGTGTATGTTGCGCCTGCGTTGAATATCCAACGCGGAACATCGCAGCGCGGATGGCTTTAACAAAGTGTCCGTCTGCCTCGCCCGCCGCTATCGGGGGCCTGAACCACTGGAGGGCGCTACAATGGCCCGTACAGCTACCCTACCGGTTCTCAATGGAGAATCCGGTTTATCCCGTTACCTCGCCGAGATCCGCAAATTCCCGATGCTGGAACCCCAGCAGGAATACATGTTCGCCAAGCGTTGGCGCGAGCATGACGATCGCGACGCGGCACATCACCTCGTCACCAGCCATCTACGGCTCGTGGCCAAGATAGCCATGGGCTATCGCGGCTACGGATTGCCGATTTCCGAGGTCGTCTCGGAAGGCAATGTCGGCCTGATGCAGGCGGTGAAGCGGTTCGAGCCCGAAAAGGGCTTCCGGCTCGCCACCTACGCCATGTGGTGGATCAAGGCGTCAATACAAGAGTACATCCTGCGTTCGTGGTCGCTGGTAAAGATGGGCACCACCGCGAACCAGAAGAAGCTGTTCTTCAACCTGCGCAAGGCGAAGAGCAAGATCTCCGCACTGGACGAGGGTGATCTTCATCCCGACCAGGTGAAGCTGATTGCCAAGCGCCTCGGCGTCACGGATCAGGACGTGGTCGATATGAACCGCCGTCTCGGCGGCGATGCCTCGCTCAACGCGCCGATCCGCGACGATGGCGAGGCTGGTGAATGGCAGGACTGGCTGGTCGATAATTCGCCCAACCAGGAAGCCATCATGGCCGAGCATGAGGAGTTCGATCATCGCCGCCAGGCGCTGAACGGCGCCATCGGCGTGCTCAACCCCCGCGAACGCCGCATCTTCGAGGCGCGACGTCTGGCGGAAGAGCCGATGACGCTGGAAGACCTCGCCGCCGAGTTCAATGTGTCGCGCGAACGCGTGCGCCAGATCGAGGTTCGCGCTTTCGAGAAGGTGCAATCGGCCGTCAAGGGCACGATCGCCCGGCAGGAACAGGCCGCTTTGGAAGCCGCTCACTAATTTCCGCGGCTTCGAGAAGAGACACGAAAGCCGGCGGCAACGCCGGCTTTTTTGTTATCGCGGTAGCGGTCCCCGTGCCCGTCAATGAAGGGTGCTGAGATAGTCCGACAGCGTGGTGGGATCGCCGATCGTGCTCTGCCGCAGCGGCTGGCCGAACAACAGCACGCCGGCCTGCGTCTTGTAATCAGCAGGCACATTGTCGGTCGGCTTCAACGGCTGGCTGAGGGAAGTGCGGTAGCGGTCATAGGCCTGTTGGGTGCCGACGAAGATGCAGACGCAATGTTCAGGTTCGGCATACAAATAACGCAGGGCGTCGCCAACGCCGTTCACGACGAAGCGATGCGCCGGCAGCATATGCAGCGCTTTTTGTCCCGCCGGATCGTTGGCGACCTGGATATGAAAACCGGCGGACGACAGATAAAAGCTGTTCTTTTCCAGGAACGGCTTGCTCGGCTCCTGCGAGGCGGCCGGAACCGCGGCCTGGAGCAACAGCATAGCGGCCGGAATCAGGCGCAAGGCCCTGACGCCATGGACCCGAAATAGATGCCAACGGCCTCTCGCGACCGTGGTCGATGCTGACATTGCGAATTCCCCTGCCTTAAACCTTGCCGGCCCGCTGCGCCGGCCATAACGCCGCGAACAGTGCGCCAGGATTATGTTGAACCTGAAGCAGCGAGCGTTTGTTCCGCTGAATGGCGCAGCCGCTTTGATCGCGCTCATTCTCCCCATTGCCTGGCCAGCGTCGCCAGCGCGCAGCCTTCGCAATAGCGCGCGTCCTTGTAGTCGATCCAGTTGTGCGCATAGACCCGCTCGAGCGGAATGCCGTAACGCGCCCGCAGCACCTTCACCAGAATTCGCCACGCCGCGACCTGAGCCTCGGTGGCGCCGCGGGTCACGTCGGGATAATTGCCGGCGAATTCCACCCCGATCGACGTGACAGCGTTGACCTGATGAAAGGTCGGACCGTTGTCGATGTATCTGTTGTCGTCGCGGTCGGCGCCGTCGGTATGGGTCGGGACCAGCGTCTCCGGCACCGCCCAATACACGGTGCCGTCGGTTTCCACCCAGACGGTGACACCACGCCGCGTCGGATTTTTCGCCTGCAATTCGGCGCCGCCGCGCGCCGAGCCGGCCGGTCCCTCGGTCTGATGCACGATGATATTGCGCCAGGGATGGGCCTTCGAAACGTCGCCCCATGGCGCCAGCCAGATCATCTTCAGGCCGGGAACGTCAGGCGTGCCTGACATCCGCGCGATGGTAGCGATATCAGGCGACTGCGCCATGGCCGGGGAAGATAACGCAACCACGCAGAGCGCGGTCGCAAGCAAACGGAACTTCATCGATAGCGCATCCGGTGAACGACCTTCGGACGGGTGCGAAGGCACGCACGTTTCGATAGCACGCTTCGTACTGTGTTTTGACGCGTTTTCTTGACGCGAACCGGCGGCCCCTTCGCTCGAGAACGCTTTCAGGCGAGCTTGCGCAGAGCCAGTTCCGGCAGCAGGTCCTGCTCGGGCGCCAATGGCGGAGCGGCGTCGTAGACCGCATGGCGGTTCTTGCCGTCTTTCTTGGCGACGTAGAGCGCGTGGTCGGCGGCGGCGATCAGCCGGTCCGGGAACGCACCGATCTCCCGGGTCCATTGCGCGACGCCGATCGAGACCGAGACCGGGATATCCGCACCGACGCAGGCCTCGGCATCCTGGCGGCAGACATCGATGATCCGGCGTGCGATCATCGCGCCTTCGCGCACCGTCGAGGCCGGCAGCACGACGCAGAACTCGTCGCCGCCCGTGCGCGCCAGCATGTCGCCCGGCCGCAACCGGGTCTGCGCCATCAATGTGAAATGCTGCAGGCAGGCATCGCCCGCGGCGTGGCCGTGGGTGTCATTGATCGACTTGAAGCCGTCGAGATCGATCACCAGCAGCGCGAACGGCTCGTGGCTACGCTCCGACCGCGCGCATTCCTCGGTCAAGCGCTGCAGCAGATGCCGCCGGTTGCCGACACCGGTGAGATCGTCCAGCAGCGCCAGGTCGGCGACCTCGTTGCGCAGCCGGTCGATCGCCATCAGCAGGAAGCCGAAATTCCACGCCATCGACAGGAACATCAGCACCAGAATCATGATCGACTGCGGCCCGTTGAAATGCACGAACGAGACCTCGCCGCCGATATGAAGCAGCTTGAAGGCGACGCGAATGCCGTAGATGCCGAGGACGAGGATCGCGACGATGCCGGCGAGCCGGGCGCCGGGATTGATCCGGCCGTCCTGCCGCGACATCAGCAGCCTCAGCGTCAGCACCAGCGGCATCGACTGGCCGACCGAGTAGACCAGGACCCGCATGGTCTGGCTGTCGTAGCCGAAGATGAAGAAGGCGATGACGGCGAAGCTCACTCCGGTGATCAGCGCGGTGCCGCGCCATCTCACCGGCTCGCCATAAAACTGCCTGATGCCCATCGCGGCCAGGCAGGCGGCGAAAATCAGCACGGTGCCGCCGGTCAATAGCGGCAACAGCGAATCCGCTACCGTGCGCAGCATCGCCACTGCTGCGCCGGTGGCCGCAGCAAACGCCGCGCCGGTCCAGAACCGCGCCGCCGTGAACGCGGGATAACTCCGCATGACGTAGGCCCAGATCAGGCCGAGCGCGAGAAAATTGACGACGAACGCCGTCCACAGCGTCGGAACGCTCAACATCGTGAAACCAGAACGCACATGGTCCTGTCTCCCCAGTTACCGAACAACCACCCCTGACTATCCCCGTAGTCTTGCGGACAACATGCAGCCGCGGCGCTTAACGGACTCTCACCGGGGGCCGAACAATTCGCGCCGTGGTTTTGAATTGATGAAGATGGCGCGCACAGCCAGGATCGATCGACGCGCAATTGCGCGATTGCGTTGGCGCGGTGTTAACCCTGACAAGCCGTTGCGGGCGGTGCGTTCGCTGAACGACTGCGAAGATTCGCGGGTGTGAGGCGCATCGCGGCGCCGAAACCACGCCAAAACGCATAACAGCTGTGGATAACGTGATGACGCAACTGTGACAGTACGGGGCAGCAGCCTGCGAATCTGTTGGGATTGTCATCGAGGATGTTGCGAGGTCGGCTCTCCGCCAAGCATGCCTCGTGTCGCGTTTCCACCCATTAACCCAAAAGAGGATGCTATGGCTAAGAAAGCGAAGAAGGCAAAAAAGGCGAAGAAGGCGAAGAAGGCTAAGAAGGCCAAGAAGTAGTCTTCCAAGCCCGGGTGGGGTCTCAGCTCCGCCCGGGCACCCAGCGACATTGCGAACGGCGGGCCTCGGGTCCGCTTTTTTGATTTTAGGCTTGCCGTCATCGCCCGGCTTGACCCTCCTGTAGCCCCGGATGAGCGAAGCGACATCCGGGGCCGGTTTTACGTTTGCTCCCGGATATCGCTTCGCTCATCCGGGCTACGTACTTCCACTGTCCTCATCCTGAGGAGCGGCCACTTGGCCGCGTCTCGAAGGATGGCGGTTAGACTGGGGCCTTCATGGTTCGAGACGGCGCGACGCGCCTCCTCACCATGAGGAATTACCACCGCCCCTGCACAACGCGCCATCTTGCGTCGCTCACCGCAAATCGCACAACGTGAATTCCCTTTCTTACAACTCCCCCTTCCCCACCTGGAGAAACCCCTGATGACCGAGATCCGTGGAGCCGCCGCTGCCATCACCGGTGCCGCCAGCGGCATCGGCCGGGCGCTGGCGCTGGAGCTTGCCGCGCGCGGCTGCGATCTGGCGCTGGCCGATCGCGACGAGGCCGGATTGCAGACGGTCGCGGCCGAGATCGCAAAAACCTCTCCACAAAAAGTCAGCATCCACCGCGTCGATGTCGGCGCGCCCGACCAGATCGCGGATTTCGCGCGGGCGGCGGTATCCGCCCATCCCGGCCTCAACATCGTCATCAACAATGCCGGCGTCGCGCTGCTCGGCCAGTTCAGCGAAATCGACCAGGCGCAGATGGACTGGCTGATGAACATCAATTTCTGGGGCGTGGTGCATTCGACCCGCGCATTCCTGCCGCATTTGGCGCGCCAGCGCGCGGCGCATGTCGTCAACCTCTCCAGCATCTTCGGCATTGTCGCACCGCCGGGACAGACCGCTTACGCCGCGGCGAAATTCGCGGTGCGCGGCTTCTCGGAGGCGCTGCGCCACGAGCTGCAGATGGCGGCGAGCCCGGTAAAACTGTCGGTGGTGCATCCCGGCGGCGTTTCCACCAACATCGTGCGCAACTCCCGCGCCGGTGTCGGCGTCACCGACAACGCCCGCCGCGCGCAATCGATCGAGCGGTTCGACGCGGTGGCCAAGACCACGCCGAAAGCCGCCGCACTGCGCATCATCACCGGCATCGAGAAAAACCAGCCGCGCATCCTGATCGGCAGCGACGCCCGCTTCATGGACCTGCTGCAACGTTTTCGTCCCGCGACTTACTGGGCGCCGATGGCACGCCGGATCGAGAAGATGACGAAGGCGGGGAAATGAATTCGCCGTCGTTGCAGGCAACGAGCCTCTCAACGTCGTCCCGGCCTTGAGCCGGGACCCATACGCCGCGGCCCCACATTTAAGGAACGCTGTTAAACGACCTTTTGCAAACACGACCTGCCTGTGGTTATGGGTCCCTGCGTTCGCAGGGAAGACGAGTAGTGGGTAGGCCACACGCCGCGAATTCTCACAGATTCGAATGTCAAACAGCGCCACCTATCGGCACATACCTTCGCATTCCCGCGGCGCAAAGCGTCCGGGTTATGCATGCAATTCGCGCCCTGAAATCAGAGGGCGCAGGGAATGCCGGGCGCCCGATGCGCCCACGGCCGCGCGTGGTGTGTAGTAAACACGCGCGTTAGTCACCACGGTCACACCGGAAACACCCGGCATTCCCCGCGCAATGGTTTTAACGGTTTCCTTCGCGATCTCCCCGGTGACCGGGCTTGTTTGCCACCGTCATCAACGGATTACTCCGTCGACTTGAACGCCAGCGTCGGGGCGTCAGGACCACGCGACTTCGCCGTCCGCCTCAGGCGCTCTCGTCAGAAGCGCCATCCGCGTCCACCGCATCCCGCCTCACGTCCGTGACGATCGCGAAACGCCCCTCTGGGAGGCGGGACATGGTTGAAATATTGCTGTTTCTACCAGGGCGTCAAGCCGATTTCTGAAAATCAGAAATTGCCGCCACTGCCCCACCGACGTCGTCCCTGCGAAAGCAGGGACCCCAGCGTGAGCGCAATTGCGCTCATCGCGACGCCGTGCAGTCAATGTCCCGGGCGGTGTCAAAAACCCGGTCGCACCAGCTCGCCGCATCAATGAGCGCCCGGGATTATGGGTCCCTGCGTTCGCAGGGACGACGACGCAATAGATCAATCCGCTACCGCCCCACCAGCCGATCCGCGAAATACGCGATCGTCTTTCGGTAGATCACGGCGTGATTCCATTCGCGCATCGCCTCGAAATTGGCGCTGCCTTCGCCGTAGGGCGCGCCCATCTTGAAGCCGTTGGTGTGCAACAGGTTGGCGGTCGAGGCCAGCACGTCGGGCACCGAGTGCCGCAGATCGACGCGGCCGTCGCCGTCGAAATCGACGCCGTATTTGATATAGGACGACGGCAAAAATTGCGTCTGGCCGATTTCGCCGGCGAAAGCGCCGATCAGGTCGCGCAACGGCAGATCGCCGCGCTGCACGATCTTGAGCGCCGCAAGCAGTTCGCCTTGAAACAGCTCGGTGCGGCGGCAATCATGCGCCAGCGTCGTCAGCGTGCGGATGACCGGCAATTTGCCCATGTCGCCCTTGCCGAAATCGGTCTCCAGCCCCCAGATCGCGACCAATATCTGCCGCGGCACGCCGAACCTGGCCTCGATGCTCGACAACAGCGCCGCGTGACGCTGCAGCATCGCCCGCCCGCCATTGATGCGACCGGCGCCGACGCGGGTCGAGACATATTGCTCGAACGACTTGTTGAAGGTGTAGCGCTGGCGCCGGTCGAAATTCAAAACCGCCATGTCCTCGGAAACGCCGCCGAGCGCCTGGCTGACCACGCCCTGCGAAACGCCCGCCGACGCTGCTTCGGCCGAGATGCTGGAAACGAAGGTGTTGAAATCGCCGCCACAGCGGGCGGCGTAGGAGGGGGTGG
>CAWETC010000011.1:0-279225 GCA_963811915.1 uncultured Alphaproteobacteria bacterium | reverse complement strand
CGCAGAAGGCGAAATAACGAGGGCGTATTCCACCAACCCAGCGCCGGCCGGCGCAATACGCGGAGCAATGGGGCGCGCATTCGCGCGCCCCATTGGCTATCGCGCCCTACGAGGCTGAAGATGTTTTCCGAACGCATCCGGCATCGGCGGGGCCTGCGCCCTCGAAGGCCAGCAAAAACGCGCCCCTCGGGGCGCCAGCCGTGGTTCAGTGATGGGCCGAAACGCTCTTGACGCACTCGGACAGCAAATCACCGGACGCAAAATCGGGCCGGGACGTCACCGAGACTCGATGATCCTCGACCATCCGCTTGCTCTTGTTGATCACCGGCAGCCGGTGGAGCTTCAGCTTCTCCATGTGATGCACCGCCTTTGCGAGGTCATCGTCCTCCCGGCAGCAATGGATGCCTTCGGTCATCCCACATCGCGCTACCATTGTGCGGCCAGCATCGAAGTTTCTGCTCGCAAGCCCTTTGCAGAAACGACGTCGCTAGTCGGTCACCATCCCGATCAGTTGGTCGTCCTCCCCAATCGGAATGCAGCCGATGTCATGCCCCCGCATCAATTTCGCGAGTTCGGTGACGGGTGTGTCGGGGCTGACCCGAGTCAGACACCCTTGTGCATCACTTCTTTGACTTTCATCGCGGAACCTCCGTTACCAGGTTTGAGGTAGATTTGATGCAATGCATGCGGCTCCTCCCTGATTTCTCTCAACTATACAACCGATCGGGCGCCAGGTCGCAGATGAAAGCATCATTCCTGCGCGATCGGGCCAGGAGGCGTTGTTGCCACCCTCTTGAACAATTGATAGCGGCTTCGCAGCCGAGGTTCCCGTCCGTCGTCGCAAAAGCGGTGGGCCACGCACATTTGAGGCGGTAGGCTGCATTGCTGCGCGCCTCCAGATGAGATCAAAGGCAATGAAGAGAAAAAGGACATCGTAGAAAATTGGCTGCCGCATTACACCGGCACGCCGCTCGCTGAATTCGGAGCAATATGTTCTCCTGACCAACTTCGACAATTACGCCGAATGGTTCGCCACGCTGTACGGCGCCGCGGTCAAGGGCTTTGACTGACGAATGCCCAACGTGACGTCAGATGGCATAACCCTGATTAACTTCGGCATGGGAAGCCCGAACGCCGCGACCGTGATGGATCTGCTAAGCGCCATTGCGCCGAAGGCCGTATTGTTTCTCGGCAAATGTGGCGGGCTGAAACGCAAAAATCAGATTGGCGACTTTATTTGCCGATTGCGGCCATTCGAGGTGAAGGTACCTCGAATGATTACTTGCCACCGGAGGTCCCGCGCTGCCGCATTCCAGTCGCAACGCGCGGTGTCGACGATGATCCGCGATCTCGGTCACGACTATTGGACTGGTACGGTGTACACCACCAATCGTCGTGTCTGGGAACACGATGATCGCTTCAGGGATATCTTGCGTCGTACGCGATGCATGGCGATCGATATGGAGACTGCAACAATCTTTGCTGCAGGATTTGCAAACCACATTCCGACCGGCGCGCTGCTTCTTGTTTCCAATCAGCCGATGATCCCCGAAGGCGTTAAGACCGAAGCGTCAGATCAACCGGTGACCGCGAACTACGTCGAAAGGCATATCAGAATCGGGATCGAGGCTTTGAAGCTTGTGCGGCGCCGCGGCCGCAGCGTGAAGCACTTGCGGTTCGAAGACGATTTCGATGCAGGCCCCGAGACAGGAAACAAGGCATAAAGAGGTCCCGCGCCGCCGCCTAACCGGAATTCAGCCGAGCAACAACAGCCCGCCGGTCGGGAGAAGCGCCAGCGTCGTCGATGCGGGCAGGAAGTCACCAGCCGCTACGGGGCGTGGCTATGTGGAGAAAATTTTCGCGCCACCCACGAGAAATTCGGCCTGAAAGTTGCTGTAACATCTACGCCGTTTGGAATAGAAACGTCGCGGCGACGCAGCTCATTTTGGCAACATCAAACATCATCTGTTCGATAAATAGCCCGGAAGGAGACGTTCCGCCGTAAATCAATCAGCTCACCAAAAACGAACTGGCTGACGAAATCGTCCTACCCGACGCAATCTGAAAGATGTGAGTTCGGTCAGAACAATGCAGCCCCGCTTTTACAACAAAATCTGCCACTAAACGATATCATTCACTGACCTCGTCGGTAGTCGCCACCAATGTTGCAGCGGCTCAAAATTAAACGGGCTGATCGAAATGGACAACTTTCCGTCCGCAGTTTGTTCTACCTTAAAGTCCACCTCCTTTTGCGCTGTCGCATCCTCGACGGTCACGTACAATAACGCAGTGCAAGCAACTGCTCGCTCGGCTTTATTTTTTGAATTCGTGCGTATTGTATCATCCAACCGATATGCCGCACCTTTTCTCGCCTTTTCCCAAATGGCTGATTTTTCAGCTTCTGTGTTCGTATTACTTACCATCGCCGCAACTGTGCTCGAATTCTTGACAGCGTAGTTGACAAGCGCATTATTGCTGTCGTCCGAAACGATCTTAACCACCGTATTGCGTGTCTCCAAAGAATTGCACTCAGGCGTCGCCTCGCCGCAACCGCTCAGCAAAACTAAAACAGACAGACACCCTAAAACCGTCTGTCCTTCCTGAAAATGCTGCTTCATCGGAATTGTCACGATTATCTTTCCTATTCCGAGAATAAGGCCTTCTTCAGTTACCGACGACGCGTTTGACCCAAGTCTTGCAATGGTGTCGGCGGACATCTCCATGACCGCGCAGGCCGCACTGCCACGCTTGTCTCGATTTACACGCGGCGTGCCGTAACGGCCGCTGTTGGCGCAAAGCGGCCAGTCATACGCAAGCTGTATCTCGTGACTGATAAGGCATGAGTTGTAAGCTTATCAGTTTGGATTCGGAATCATGTTTGGGTAGGGCGCTCGAGTGTCGGTGCCTCTCGCGTAGCGATATTGTCAACAATCACACTTTGGGTGTAAGACAATACTTCATGTGTGATGTCGCCAGCGTTGCACTCCTCAAAAAACTCTGGGCCTGTGGCCACAGTGCCGGGCAGATCGCCAGCCGCCTGGGGCACAGCCGCAACGCCGTGTGCGCCAAGTTGCTGCGTATAGGCTTGAAGCGCGGGCACAGGCCGCCGACCGCAAAGCCTAAGATCGTGTCGGTACCCAAACGAAAGCCCGCACTTTTAGTGGTCTGTGTTCGCCCGGTTCATAAGGTTGTGTCTGCCCGCAAGCCAGTAGCGAGGCCGCCGAAGGAATTCACAAAATCGCAGTTGAATGCAATGTTGACTGAGGAATTGCGAACACGGCGCGACTGCCTCGATGATGCACTAAACGTTTGCTGAAAGTTTGAGCCATCGGCAGAGGCCGGCCCATGTCCAGTGCGGGCGCAAATCGGTCGTCCGCGTAATGATGGATTTGGAATGTCCGCTATCGAGGGCGGAGCAGACTTGGCCTGGATGTCGGCCGACTTCCGATTTTGACCCAGGCTGTGTAAAAACGCGGATATCGAGGGTTGCCGGGTGTGATCGATCGGTTCTGGGAAGCCGCTCCTATGCACGGATCGCCTCTATCAATCCGCCGACGCCCAGAATGCGCATTAGCCGTTTCATGTTGTAGGCCAGGACGTGCAGGGCCATTTCGGTGCCGACGTGCTTGAGCGTTCGCATCTGGAAGTAGGTGGCTCCCATCCAGGATTTTATCGTACCGAAGGGGTGCTCCACGGTCTGGCGGCGTTCGCGCATCTTATGCGGGTTTCGATCGAGGCGCGCTTGCACCACCTCAAGGACGGCTTCGTGCTCCCAGCGTGAGATCCGTCGCTCTTTGCCAGTTGTGCACTGGCTCTTCAGCGCGCAGCCTTGGCAAGCATTGGTCCAGTAACGCCGCAGCGTCTTACCATCCTCTTCGTTGGTGTAGTGATAGGTTAGCCGCTCGCCGGAAGGGCAAAGATAAACGTCGTCCGCCGCGACATAGACAAAGTCCTGCTTGCAGAAGCGGCCTTTCGCGAGAAGGCCCGAGGTCATTGGCTTCGGCAGATAAACTGTAACACCGGCTTGCTCGCAGGCCACAATTTCCTCGCCGCTATAGTAGCCGCGATCAGCTACAGCCTCGATGGTCTCGTAACCAATCGCTGCGCGTGCCTGGTCAGACATGCGCGATAGCTGGCTCCGGTCAGAACCAACATTGGTCACCTCATGGGTAACAATGAGATGATGCTTGGTGTCGACAGCACTTTGAACATTGTACCCGACCATCCCGCTGCCTCGTCCACTTGTGGCCATCGAGCGGGCATCGGGATCAGTCAGCGATATCTGCTGTCTTCGGTCTGCATCATCAGGGTGTTCAGACCGTTCAGGCGTTGAATCTCCTCACGCAGCGTCGCAATCTTCTCGTTGAGCCGGTTGACCTTGGCCTCCGGCACCGCTTCCCCCTGACGATCGGCGCTGTCGAGCTGCGAGAGGTAGCGAGCAATGCTCTCGTCGATCTGCGCCAGCCGCCGCTGCATCTTGGCCTGGGTGAAGTTCCTATCCCGCGTGTTGACGGCCTTGAATTTGCTGCCGTCGATCGCAACGCTCGCTTCGCTGAACAGCTCAAGGCGTCGGCACAGCACCACGAACTCACGGCAGACCTTGCGGATGGCCTCGCCATTGTCCTTACGGAAGTCGGCTATGGTCTTAAAGTCCGGCATCAGCCGGCCGGTCAGCCAAACCAACTCGATGTTGCGCTGGCACTCCCGTTCCAGGCGACGACTCGACTGCACCCGGTTGAGGTAGCCGTAGACGTAAATCTTCAACAGCGTCGCAGGATGATAGGCCGGCCTTCCTGTCGCCTCCGGCTCAACGCCGTCAAAGCCGAACTCGGCCAGGTCAAGCTCGTCGACCAACACATCGACCGCCCGGACCGGATTGTCCTCGTCCAAATAGTCATCCAGCCGCTCGGGAAATAACGTGCTCTGACTGCGGTCATCACCAACGACAAAGCGCGTCATCGAATCCTCCTGCCAAATCACAGGAGAATCATATCATTGAGCGTCGTTTTCACACAGCCTGGACCCAAAGCGGACATTCAGCCTCACCTGTATTGGACCTGAGGCCAATCGTCTCCACGCCGTTGCATCAAATATATTCGTTCATGTTCGGCGCTGTTCGGCGTGTCATGCTCGGCCAACGCTGTGATCCGGGGCCCACATCTGCTGAGGAGAACGAATATGATCGACCGTCGTGCTCTGCTCTCGAGTTTAGCGCTCCTTCCGACCCTATCGTCGCGGACCCCGTACTTTACTACGGTTGTCGTGCTGGCCCAATCTGCGGCGCTCGCACTGGCTTGGCCACTCCATAGAAAATGACAACGCCTTGGCCACCACAACGGGTCGAAAGCGCCTCGCTGGGGTTGGCGTAACAGCTGTCGATATCCTGCCAGTTGTTCATTACCCAGACGTTGCCCGCCGGATCGATGGCAAGATCGGTCTGCAATTGCAGGCCCCCTCCGACATATCCTCCGGGCGGCGAAATCTGGTCGCCCGTCTTCATGCCGGGCGGACAGTTCTCCGTGCGAACACCGCATAGCTGCACAATTGGACTGCTCGGCATTGCGAAGTTGGAAATCCAAACGTTGTCGTTGCCGTCCACGACCGCAGCCCATGGGCCGGGGAGGCCGCCGCCTTTGAAAGGCGAACCGGGGTATGGCGTGCCATCCGATCGCAGTACCGTTACGCTGCCACTACCTCCCTTCTGCTCGGACATAGTCTTCGTCAAGTAGTCAGATGCCTTCGCAACACCTTCGAGCTTCAAGCGGGCATCGAGGTCTATCAGATGGGCCAAGCCGAGCAGCCCGCTGCCGAACCTCTCTGTGATCCACACATTGCCTTGGCTGTCGATGGCGAGGCCGCTATTGTTAAATCCGGTCTTGAATTTCTCGGCCTTGCTTGGATCGGCGGTTTGAAAGCGCGTAACGTGGTCGAGCGCGCTATTGGATACCCAGATGCGGTCCTGCTGGTCGATAGCAAGGTGAAATGGTGCCTTGAACGATTTGCACGGCTCCGCGCTATCGCCCTCGCAAACGATCCGGCCTGCGGCCAGGTCACCCTTCGGAAAGTAAACAAGCTGGCTCTTCTCGATGCCAAGAACCCAAACGTCTCCGCTTGGCGTGACGATGACCCCCTGCATAAGACCGAGTTTGCCATCGAACGTGATACCTTCTGGTGGCGTCAACGGCTTGCCGTTCTTGTCAAATACCGTGATGGACTTGCTGCCGTAGTTGGTGAGCCATGCGTTGTCCTTGGCATCGACGGCGGCACCGAAGGTACCGCCCTCCATTCCGCCGCCGGTAAAGCCCGTAGTGATTGGTGAAATCGGCCGGCCGTTCGATGCGAACTTGGTGGCATGACCCTGCCATAGACTGTCCGACGCCTGCCAGCCGACCGTGAAGTTGTCGCCGACCCAAAGGCTTCCCTCGCTGTCGAACATGGCTTTGCCGCCCGCGCGATAGCCGCCGCCATCGAACTTGAGCGGCAGAACCCACGCGCTCGGTGCAGTGTTGAGATAAGGCATGTACGGAACGGGCCGAAGGGTTTTGCCTTGCGGGATCGGATAGAACTGTTCGACAAGAGCGAAGACCCGTGTAGGCTGATACCACGAAGCACGAGCAATCGACTGCGCTGAGGTCAGCGTGTCATTCGGGGCGTTACCCCTTGGCGGTATGGTCGCTGCGTAAAGCTTGGGGCACGCATCCGTTGTCACACTCGCGACGCATCCGGCAATCACATCAGCAAGCGTGGCGAAGTTGGCCATCGTTGGCGTCTGACCACTATTGAGCGGGTCCTGAATTGTTGCTCCCCAGCCACCGGTTTGAAGATCGACGAAGTTGGGCACATTGCCAGCGGCAATACGGAGGCTGAGCGAAGGCCCCCTGATTGCGGTGCCGTCCAGAAACTGCGCATGGGTCCATACCGAAGCCACGGTCGTCATCTCGTTAATCGTGACGGTCGCCGGGGCTTTGTTACCTATCACCGTCATCAGCGCGATCGCGGGGTTGTCGCCACTCTGCGCATTGGCTTTGGGCTGGCCGCCTTTTGCGATCAGATAAAGTATGGCGTCTTCATCGGGCGCGTCGGCTGAATTGATTGTGAAGCTTCCATCAACTCCGGTGCGCACCTGACCCAGTTGGGTCGGCGCGCCTGCACTTGCGGCCCACAGAGTGACCGTTGAATTTGCAATAGGCTGGCCACCACCAAGAACCTGTCCCTTGAGGGTATCCGCCGCTGCCGCTGTGCTGAATGCCGCATAACCTATTAGCCCCGCTGTCAACAGCGTGGTTTGGGTAAGCCGCTTGAGCATCGAACCTCTCCATGTTCGACAAAATCAAAGCCTTATGGCGCGGGTGGCGTCGGGCAGTATAGTCAAGCGGCAGTAGAGAGAAAGGGCGATTTCCGGTTTTGGCATAGCGGACACTAAAGCACTGCCGACGAACGCCGCACCGGCAAGTGCTAGGCGGCCAGCTCTCGGCGATCCAGCGGTCCTTTTGGCCGAGGAGCGCGTGGCACTAAGCCTGCCAGTTAAGCAATAACTCAGCCAGATTTTGCCGAGCTGCCGTGATTCCGAAGAGGACCAAAAGGGTCCGGATTGATCGATACGGCGCGGAAAGCAGCAGCAGGAAGAGTGCCCTGTTAGCGTGGTACTTGGCGGCAGGTCGGCTGCTTTCCGAACCCATAATGACGGCATCACCGTCGGTCGTGGACACGCGCCACAGCCATTTTCGACGACGTTTCTTCAAGACCACTTCAAAAAGTTGAAACTGATCAGACGTCACGGTCTCGATATCCCATCTCCCGGCGGCAATTTCATTGCGACTTTGTAGCATATAACAGGCCACCACTTAAGACTTATATCCCCCGATAGGCCGGAGCATCGTTTAGCCATTGGCTTTTCATGCGCGCTCGTGAAATTATTTAAAACTTAAAATATTGCATGCATTCGTTCCAGACGCTCTAACGATGCAACTGTGGGCCCCGATTTAGGCTGCCTCGTTGCCGACTCCGTTGAGAGGTCACTACTGAATGTCATTTTCCCCAAACAACATTGCGCTATTCATCGATGGCGCTAATCTCTACGCGACAGGCAAGACTCTCGGTTTCGACATTGATTACAAGCGCCTGCTCACGGAATTCCAAAGTCGCGGAACGCTGTTGCGCGCATTCTACTACACCGCAATCATCGAAGATCAGGAATACTCGTCGATTCGCCCGTTGATCGACTGGCTGGACTACAACGGGTTCACCGTCGTCACCAAGGCGACCAAGGAATTCATCGACGCCACCGGCCGGCGCAAGGTGAAGGGCAACATGGACATCGAGCTTGCGGTCGATGCCTTGGAACTTGCCGAACACATCGACGAGATGGTGCTGTTCTCCGGCGACGGCGATTTCCGCTCGCTGGTCGAAGCAGTGCAGCGTCGAGGTGTCCACGTCACCGTAGTCTCGACCATCTCCAGCCATCCGCCGATGATTGCTGACGAACTCCGGCGCCAAGCGGATGTCTTCACCGACCTAATGGAATTAAGGTCCAAGGTAGGCCGCGATCCGTCCGAGCGCCCAGCTCCGCGGGAACGACGCTAGCGCGACAATGGGTCGGTCTGGCGACAGCCGGGCTACTTCGGTTTCCGGCATTGTACGCTGGGCTACTTTCCGTCACGCCGGCCTGCGCGGAGATGCTCATGACACCAAGCTGCTGATCCGGGATGTCCGCTGTCATGCCGCTAGCGCGGGTAAGCCGGAGATGGCGCGGACGGCCGTATTCTGTCGAAATTCACCCCTCTTTCGGACGCTGCCGGTCTAACTGATGATGTCGGTTCTTGGGGTAAACGGACTCACAGCGGACATCGCGGAAACGACGCGAATGCCGTTGCGGACATTGGATCACAGCCAGGGAAATGGCCAGATCGATCCTCGAACGCCATTCGGAAGGTCTGGAATGCCGGGAGCCGGCCCCCACATCGGGTTTGGGCTTCTAGACAATCCAGAACATCGCTACCATTCAAGCCAGATCGGGCATCATTAGGGGAATCCCGGACGAGCTGAAGAGCCATGGGCAACCGCACCACCGCGTCTTGTTCAAAGCCAGCGACGTCTGCGGCCGAACCGACCGCCTACCAATCTCAGGATCAGCAGAAGCACCACGGCTCCAATGAAGGCGTTGATGATCAGAGCAACGATGCCTACTCCGAGGTGAATACCAAGTTGGGGCAGAAGCCAGTCACCGATGAACGCACCGACGAGACCGACGAGCAGATCGCCGATCAATCCGAAGCCTCCACCCTCCATCACTCTGCCTGCCAAATAACCCGCTACAACGCCGACAATGATGATTACGAGCAGACCCTGATTAGATAGGTGCATGGTGATTGCTTTCCGTTGGGATTATCGCGGGGTAATGCTGGCCTGCGGCAATAGTTCCGTTGCCGGTCGTGAGCAGGGACCGTGCTGCGGGAGACGCCGCAGTCATGAGCTGAGCAGCAGCAGGGCCTACCCCTCGTTTATCGCTGGAGCACTTAGGGCTGAACTCGGCAATAGTCACCAAGCGATCAAAACGTTGATGCGATGGACCGGAGCAAACGAGCGGACGACGAAAAATTGGCTCTCCGGTACAAATGGTCCTAGCGGGGAGCATTTGCTGGAAATAATGCGTAATTCAGACCTCGTTTTCGAGCGTGTGCCGCGAGCAGACGCAGGGCGTCGTGGATTTCCCGGTTGACCGAGAAGGTCGTCCGCATCTCGGCCGGCGTCGACTTGCCGGTATTGTTGCGCAAAGCCTGCCTCAGGTGCCGGGCGGAGGCGTCGAAAGCGGCCTTGGGATCGATCCGTCGGTTCATGGGATCATCTCCAGCCTGTTCAGCAACCAGTCAGTGGCGCTATGGACTTCCTGTGCGGCGCGCCCTCGCGGATTGTATTCGACGACACCCATCCCGAGCGGAACGGCGTCCTGGTAGTCCATCCGGTAGGCGAACTGCGTATCGACTACCGTTCCGAGCAAGCGGTGGCTCCGGATCCAATGGTCGAGACGTTGCGTCAGCGAGGGCGGGGTCTGCGTCAGCAGGATCGCGTAAGCGATGCCGAAATCGAGAAATACGTCACGGAGGTGAACCGCCACGGCGTTCGCCAGCATCGTCGGTTGGGTGACAATCACCGTCAGGTCGGCAAGCCGAACAACTTGTGCCGGCGCATCGCCGTGATGCGCCGGCGTATCGATGACAACGAGATCGAATTCGTCGCCGTGCTTTCCGATCCAACGGGGGAGATGCTCCGGCGCCAAGGCCTCGACATGGGGCCACGCATCTCCTTTGTTTCGCCTCCCAAGCATCCCAGCTCGGTCAGCCACGATCAAATTTCCAGCATCGCGCAAAATTGGTGGACATCTCCTGAAATTTTCAGGCGAGATTTATCGACCGCCACAAAATGGCCTCGAGTTTTCCACTGCTTTATTCGCTGGTGAACGCAAGAATTGATAATTTACTTGCGCCGCATAACGACGCCGGAAAATCACTGCATCACTGCATCACTGCATCACTGCATCACTGCATCACTGCATCACTGCATCACTGCATCATCACTGCATCGGGCTTGTTGAATACACCGCTGTTGGCTTCGGAAAGCTTGATCTGTTCACTCGTTATCGCCAGCGCTTGTCAAGGCGTCCGCGGGCGGCATATCCTCCAGCAAGTGTGATGTTCGGCCAAGGCAGGTAGTTCTCATAACGCTCCTCCCGCAAGCTATTGATCGACTGCCGCATCGCGATGCCAATCATCGATTGCGCCGCGCTTCATGAGGGCAGCCCCGCGAAAGCTGAGCACGACGGACATATAGGGTGCCAGTGAGTGATCGCTGGCATGCTGGAGAAGACGGTTCACGCATGCCTCGACAACATCCCACTCTCCCCGTAGATCAAAAGGGCTGGCGCTGCCGATCAGCGCGATGCTCGCGCCGATGCCGCCGCATCGTCGCTCAAACAGGGTCGGTGCGAACGCCAGTGCGGCAGCCTTGAGGGCGCCTCATCGCGGTAACGCGGCGCCAGACCATTCACGAGATTGCTTTCGGTGCGATACTTCTGGTGCGTGCCGTCTGGCGAGGCGTTCATTGATCGGGTCGACCCAAAACCGTGCCGCGTAGAAGCGTCAGAATACTGGCGTTAACGGTGCTCGGTTGGCGGAGTCAGTAAGCAATTGTCAGCAGCCTATCCGTTGGTTGGCATGTTCTATAACATTCGAAGAACGAACACACCGGTGCTTGCGCAAGGCGGAATATCGTCGTCCGCCAAGGAAAAATCCAGTTGGTCGGCGGCCAACGTTTGCCTGAGCTGTTTCACGCTTTGCAATGGATCAGGAAGCGGCAAGGTCGGAAACGTTTTTACAACTCGCCAGATTTGCATAAGATAGAAGTCATTCTCCTCATGGAGCTATGCTCAGGCCCGGAATTCCGTCTAGCAGGACGCGCGTAGCTCGGCAGTCATCTTCGTTATATTCAACGATACGTTATCGAACACAGGGATGGCGCGATGCCTTTCTCCTCGACCAGCCAGTTGAGTACCGGAGCTGCCCCGTAAGCGGTATCCCCGACAAGCCGCTCCGGCTTGAATCGGTCGCTACTCCGGCGCGAAACCCTGCTTATCTTGAGACTTGCGATCTGTATCACGCAGCTGTACACAAGTATCGGGTGAGGCGTGCAGATAGCGCAATATATCAATGGGTTAGCGGATAATTTCGGGCGAGGTTCGAATCCTCCCGCCCCAGCCAGGCAGTCCCGCGCTCGGAGAAATTGTCCCCAATCCTCGCAGAAAAGGCCCGCCAGTGGCGGGTTTTTTGGATGTCGTCGCGTACGTTCCGGCTAGCGTGCAAAGCCAAACCGGTCTGCCGCCGCCACCGGCACCAAAGGAAGTCGCCGGTCTGCCGGATCCCGTCATTGCTCCTCGTCATTGGCACGATCCGCATGATCTGTAGGTCTGGGCGCTAAAGCAGAAAGCCGGCAATGTAAAGCAGTCAAAGAAAGCCTCGGCTGATAACCCCCAAAACAGGTTAGCGAGGTCAAGCAGTGTCGTTCAGACAGCTTAGACCCGCTCTTAAGGAAGGCTGAACTTAGCGCCGCTGTGCGATTCATGACTTAATTTGGGACCATTGGGCGCCGCTACGATCAAGCGTGCTCTGTGGCATGAGCGTTGGATGGAGCAACGCCTGCTCGCCGAACCTGTGATCTGCTGCCACCTAACCTACTGGGATATCGATCTTGAGTTTGACGGACGAGGACAACCCGATCGACGAGATTTCTCGGATCGAAGCGCAGCTCGAGGAGCTTGCCGAGGTCTCCGAGAGATGCCGAAAGGTTATATTGATCTCCAAGGCGGCGATCGCCGGCGGCGTCGCATTGCCGCTTCTTATGTTGCTCGGCTTATTCGGATCCAATCAGGTCGCCGCGATCGGATCGATTGCCGTGGTGCTAGGCGGAATCGTGTCGCTCGGATCGAACGTCAGTACTTTGCGTCAGACCATGGCCGCAATGAGCGCTGCCGAGGCGCTCCGATCGGATTTGATCGACAGGATCGACCTTCGAGTGATCGGCGACACGAGACTATGAAACGGATTTGATGTTGCGACGATAAAGAACGTTGCGTCGGGCGGCGGCATGTGCCGTGCAAACCGACGTCTGCCTTTAAGGCAGGACCGGACATCGGTACGACGTCCGCTGACGGCTGCAAATGACCCCTGTGGGTTGTGCCGACACATCAATGCGTTACCACAATGAAATCCGTGTCTTTTCCCGTCTCATGGCTAAATCCGTTGTCGGAAATGATCAATGAGGAGGCCGGCGTCAGTAGTTCAGAGATCCTCTCAACCGTATCCTGGGGTATTTCGATGCGGTCGAGGGCGGCGTTGGCCTTATCGGGCAACGGTACCGATAGGGTGGCCTGCTTCGCGGGCGCTTCGCGCACTTTCGTGGCCCCCTCGGACATGCGAGGAAATTCCTCCGGAATCGACACGACGGTCCAGCGAATAGCCACCCCCTCGTTCTGGAATTCCATCGCGGTAAACACGTGCGTCCCCAGCGGCTCCTCCGGATTTTGGATCGTGACCGGGACATCGAACAGCGGCGTGAAGCCCTGACGCACGAAGAGCTTGCTCAACTTACGACTCACGAACACCGAGATCGGGACGATTTTTTTAGCTGCGCCTCCAGCGGGAGCCGTGTCTGGAACCTGGAGACTGGTGGCTTCTGGAGTCTCCGCGTTGGACACTGGTGATCCACTAGTGCTCTTACCCGCGACTGTGGCGGCCTGAAATTCCGGCGAACCGGACTCGGCCTTCGGCTTAAAAAGGTGCGGATTGGTTATATCGACCGGCTGGACATCGTCACGCGCTATGATCACGCGCGTGCCGCGCTTCGTGAGATGCCAGAGCCGAATGGCAAAGTCATTTTTCAAACGGATGCAGCCGTGTGACGCCGGATGGCCGGGCACGACACCGGCATGCAATGCTATCCCTGACCAGGTGATGCGCTGCATGTAGGGCATCGGGGCAGCGCTATAAATATTCGAACGGTGCCATCGTTGTTTGCTGATCACGCTGAACACGCCGAGCGGCGTAGGATGCCCCTGAGTTCCCGTGGACACCGAGGAGCTCGCGATCAGGGCCCCGTTGTCAAAAAGCGAGACCCGTTGGTCTGCGATCGAGATGATGATCTGGAGTGGGCCCTTCGGAGCATCCTCGGGCCGAGCGTTCTTCGCCGATTCAGAGTTTGTCTGCCGGTGAGAATGCTTGTGTTTGAATGGAGCGTAATGGCCTGGCCAGAACGTGTAATGGGGCCAAAACAGAAACTGAGCGTGCGCGGTCCCTGCGGAAAGCAGGAAAATGGCGAATACTGCCATTGCTATCGCGTGGATGGATCCGACGTTGATGCGTCTGGAGAGAGGTGCAGACGTGGCGCCCTCACGGCACTGTCCAGGCGTTTCCTCCGCGCGCCGCATCGCTGGTAATTCCTGTGCGGACATCGCGCGGTTCCATAGGCGCGATTCCGTCGTTTTGAGACGATGCCGGCGAAGCCGGCGCCTAATGCGTCATTCCGATAGCACGCCACCGCTTTTCGAAAGTGTCCGAGTCACTTGATGCCCACGCTTGTGGATCTAATGGGTTGCCCGGCTTCTCTGGCAGAACGCTTGCAAGTTCTCCATCGGAATTCGGTTGTGCTGAAGCCTGCGCAGGCCACTCCAACAATGATCTCGAAAGCATGGGCTTGCCTTCGTACCAGCATTTTCGTCCGTCAATCAGACGCCAGGACCAATACCCGTGCGGATTTGACGGCATTGCGGCACTGCATTTTTGCTTCGCCTGCGCATTCGGTATCGCGATTGATGAGAGCGTAGCAACGCAAGCGGCGAAGGCGACTAATGGAGTCTGCTTCCTCATTCAGTACCTCATGCGGTGAAGTTGCATGCGAGGTCCAACCAAACGCGGCGTTGCCGACTCTAACCTCTCCTTCAAATCTGGTCGTAATGGGTCGAAAATTGGACCGTATTCACAATTGCGAGGACTCAAGCGCACCTGTTGGTCCCGACGTTAACCATGACGGGCTCGCCCCGCACCAGCCGCGTGCGTCGCATCGGTCCGAAACTCCCCCTACTCGTCACGGGAATGCGTAACAATTGCTTGCCGGCAGCGGCCGTTGCATGCAGGCAACACTCTTTGGAAAAATTGATAACCTGCAGTTTGCGCCATTGCGTGTCCACATTGATCCGAAAAATCAGCTCCGTCGCATGCTTGGCTGTGCAGCATGCCTCAGGCGGAGCCTTTGGAGGCGACGGGATCATGAACCCGCGGCGATCTGCGAAAGTGGCGGCAGCGTTGTGCGGAACGGTCGTTCTCGCGGGTTGGGTCGTCGCCTGGCTTGCGGGCTTCGGTTCGGCCGGCATCGAGAACGCCGGCGCGGTGTCAATCGAGGGACGCCGCGCACCAACTCTCACCGCCGACGTCGAGTTCGCAGACGCACCGCAGACAACCGCAATGGGCAACGTCGCTGTCGCCAACGCCGATGTAGCGACGGCCGCCGAATCCATGACGGGGGCGGCTACCGACATGACGCCGGCCTCCGATGAGCCGGAATCGATCGTCAAGGCGACGTTGCCCAATTCGTCGCAGATGCCGCCGCCCAATTCTCCGCCCGTGCAGGTGGCGACAGCGAGCGCGCCTGATCCGATGCGAAACGACGTCAACGAGGCTGCGAGGTCCATCGAAATTCCCGACGAGTGCCTGGTAGCGGACATCTGCATCGATCGATACCTGTGGGCGCTCTACCAACGGACGCCCAAAGCGGACACCATCAAGGTGCATGAGCGGAGGAAAGTGACAGTCAAGAGGAAGGGCAAAACGGTGACTGTCACCAAAAGCTTTACCAGGCTCGTCGATGAGGACTTCACGTGGAAGGATCCGAAGGCGGCGGAAAAAGCCGGCATGCCGTTGATGGACTACGTGATCGGAGGCATGGATCGGAACTTCAGGCTGAAGCTCTTTCAGACGCTTCGCGCGGCGGAGGAGGCCGGACTGTCGCCTGGCATAACCAGCGCGTTCCGCGATGACTACCGTCAATCGATCGCAAGCGGCCTGAAGGCGGCGACTGACAGGTCATACCATGGCGGGAGCTTCCGCGGCGGCTATGGCCACGGGCTTGCGGCCGATGTCGTGAGCGTCAAAGGCGAGACAGAGGCGGAGCGATGCGCTTCCACTGAAAGCTTATGGAAATGGATCGATGCACACGGGAAGGAGTTTGGAATCGGGCGACCGTATCTCGATAGAGATCCGCCGCATCTGGCACCGATCGACGGCAAGGAATATGCCGCTCACCACCGCGGGACAAAAGCTCAATACGCCGAATCGGATACGAAGAAGCGCAAGCGGCTAGCTGTGCGGGACGATCACAGCGTTCCGAAAACGTCCAAGAAACGCAAGATGGCTGCGCTCCAGCGCAGTTAGATCGAAGTCCAGAAATTGGCAGGAGGTCTGCTCCTGATGCTGTGGACGGCCCGTCCACTGGCACGTGGATGCCATGGATTGGGCGCGGTTAAGGCTCCCGCGATTCAGAGGAGTTCCCCATGCAGACGGTCACGACAATCGGTATGGACATCGCCAAGCCGGTATTCCGGGTCCGCGGAGTTGATGCCGTTGGCCAGGTGATCATTGGCCACTAATTGAAGCGGCGCTACGTTCTGGCGTTCTTTGAGAAGCTATTTCTGTAAAGTATAATGCGCAACAATCCCATCATCGTGCAAAAATACGGCGGCGCCTGTCTTGAAACACCGGCAAAAATCCGCGCGGTCGCGAGCGGTCTCGCCGATTTGCATGGCCGTGGTCATCGTGTCGTGGCGATCGTTTCAGCGATGGGTAAGACCACCGACCAACTTGTTGAGATGGCCTATCAGGTAAGCCCGCATCCCAATCGCCGTGAACTCGATATGTTGTTAACCACCGGTGAGCGCATCAGCATGTCTTTAATGAGCATGGCGCTGTCTGATCTTGGGGTGCCGGCGATTAGTTTTACCGGCAGTCAAGCCGGAGTGATGACCGACGAATCCCATTCCTCGGCGCGCATTTTAGATGTGCGGCCCATTCGCGTGCGCGAAGAACTCGATCGCGGACGCATCGTGGTTTTAGCGGGCTTTCAGGGCGTGAATCCGGTGACAAAAGAAATCACCACGCTGGGCCGGGGCGGCAGCGACACCACTGCGGTCGCAATGGCCGCTGCGCTAAAAGCAGAGTGCTGTGAAATTATCAAAGAGGTCGACGGAGTTTGCTCGGCCGATCCACGCATCGTGGCTAGTTCAAAAACCTTGCGACGGCTGGATTTTGCATCGTTATCCGAAATGTGTTTTTGGGGCGCCAAGATTTTGCATTTTCGCAGCGTGGAGCTGGCCCAAAGCCAAAATGTGCCTTTGGTGTTAAAAAAATGGGGCAGCGCTGAACACAGCACGCAAGTGATGAAAGAGGTTATCGGAATGGAAAGCGGAAAAGTTCTGGCCGTCAACTCGATGGCTCGCATTGAGCATGTGGAGATCGATTCGGCGGATCTCAATCAAGGTTTTGAGAAATTCGCGCAGCATCTCAAACAAAACGGCTTATCTTGGCCGCAACTCCTCGCCTCGGCCTTCAGCGCCGGAAAAACGCGCATGACGATGACTTGCGATTCGGAGTCGCTCGACACTTTGCTGCGCACGCTGGAAGGAAGCAAAGACTTGCGCAAACAGGGTGAGACTTTAAGTTCGGTGAGCCTCACTTGCTTTGGCGGAGTTTCTTCAGACTTGCCATTTAAGGCGGTTCAGATTCTACAACATCACCGGATTATCGCCGACAAATATGTTTTATCCCCGCATTCGGTAAATTTATTTGTTCCTGTGGAGAGCCGCGAGGCCGCCGTCAGGGCTTTGCATTCGCTGATCTGAAGACTGCCAAGGCCCTCGGTCTGACTGTCCCGCTTTCGCTGCTCGGCCGCGCCGACGAGGTGATCGAATGACGGTGCTGTTTGTTGCGGTGCATGAGTCTCTTGACCAGCACAACCCATGCCGCCTGCTCAAACAGAACGCGCAGGTAGCGATTGCCGCGCCCGAGATTTTGCCGAGGATCCTGCGGTCTCCCGTCGAGATCTGCTTGGGCACCAGTCCAAGCCGGGCGCCGAAGTCGCGGCGGCACGATGGCGCCACGCGCATCGTGGCCCACGTCGTGGAACGAGTTCTTGCCGATATCGATACCAATCACGACGATCGCGGTAGTGGGTGTCTGAGACACGGCGTGCTCCTTGTCTTTGGCACCCTTGCCAGCTTCACTTGCTGGCGGGGCAGGAGCACGGCCGGACCATCCCATCAAGGTAAATTGGCCGCTGCGGTTGGAATTGAGCCTGAGGTCGGGCTTACTCACCAAGTTCTGGCGATAGTATCGGGAGCGATCAAAGCCCTTCCACGAGGGATGGCGGCTCACTGAATTAGAGCTCGCAGCCGGATGAATTCAAAGCCTTACGCAAGCCACCAAAAGCGCTTAGCCGGCAGGGCTCGGTGTCGCTGGCGGCCTTTGAACGATCGGGAATAGCAGTTCGCTTGATATCGGTAGTCTTTGGCTTCGACTTAGGAAGGGCAGCGGCGGTGACTCTCTTTCGTTTTGGGTCGTGCCGATGGCGGTTGATAATCCTCGGCGCCTCCGGCGAACCGATAGTGGTAGCTTCCGACGGAGAAATGCGTTCGTCGTCTAAGATGGGCTGCGTTGGCGTCTCGCTTTTCGCATAGGTAATTTCGAGTCGATCAGCCTTCGCCAACGCACCATGGGAATCGGAAATACCTACAGTGGTCTCGAGAAGGGGCTGAACGACTGTTACTGCAGTACGTGGTGGGGTTCTGAAGTCCATTGCCGCGAGTGCTCCCACGGCCAATGGGATGAGGAGGCCCAACAACACCATTCTCAGCATAATTCCCCCCGGCCAGGATTGGTGCCGGTGGAAGTTCTCCGATCTAATGAGGCAACTTGGCGGCGGCCCAGGTGACAACCTGAACCGAATTTGTCGACAGGGTTAATGGAGGAGAGGCGTCCATTTCGGTAGCGATTGACCCGAAACGGGCGTTTGATCTGAACGGCTGATGGACAACAACCTCTCACGTTGTCCAATTATGTGCCTGAACTCCGAAGTGATCGCAGATCGTCTTCGCTTGTCTGTACGGCTAAAGTCTCCGAGAGCGAGTGCCGAAAATCACTTTCATTGAAGCACCCTGATCACCCACGAGCATATTGCACCGAAGTCAAAAAGTGAGACAATGGTGCAAGAGGTCTCCAAACCAAGGAGGGGCTGTATCGCGGTCGTTGGAGCTCTCAACAGGCATAAGCCAACCCCACACCCACTCCGCGCTGGAAACGGGCCATAGCCTAATTTGTACGATGAGCTTCTGCTTTGATCCCTCGTTGCGGTGCAAGATTGCCATTTGGTCGAGGCAGGAGGATGCTCTTTGACCGTAAGCACTGTGGAGAGCACCATGAGCAATGCAGGTCTCGATAAACGCCACCGCAACCATGACGGTGAAATCAGCCACAAACACGGAAACACGACCGTGAACACGTTGCGTAAGATTTATGGACAGAGTTTCGCCGCCGGACATCCCGAAACCAAAACACTGAGCGAGGTTCTTCTTCAACTGAACGAAACTTCGTTGAGCCAGCTCCGCCGCGATCATGAAACCGGCCACTTGAAGCACAAGATAGCAAAGGTTTCTAAATAAAGGCCACGCAGAGGATGGCAAGGACCCTACTTTCGATCCGAGATTTGCAGAGACGGGCGTTGACCGAAAAAGCAACCCGGCTGCTCAGACATTCGCAATATCGCAATCAATTGCGTCACGGATGACCCGGTTGGAAATAACTGGTCTATGTGTGTTATCCGCAGGCAGTGCCGATGCCAACACGGCGGCACGCGCTGCGCTCAATGTCCAGCACACCTTGCGCCACGACTACGACCTTGCGACGGATTAGATCACTGGCTACGGCATCATCGTTAATAGGGCTGTATTGGCAACTGAGGCCGCGAACATGAATGGAAATCGTTACTACGGGGTCCGCGTCGAGGGCGCAAAATACGGCGTGGGCTTCGGTTCCGCCCTTGCCATAGCAATATCCTATACTGCCAACCATTCGATACTCTGGGCAATCATCCATGGCATTTTGGGCTGGCTGTATGTGATCTACTTCGCGCTATTTCGCGCGTGATCAGCGCGCAATCGCCCGCAGCCCAGATGCGGTTTGCTTGACGAGGCGTGTATCGTTTATAGACCTAAACTAGCGTCTGCAGTTGTAGAGGAAATAAAATGTCTAATGATCGGGATAAAATCTTAAGTGCATTGCGCGAAAAGCCGCAAAAGGTCTTCGAGGTAATGAAGCGCGCGAATATCTTGAATCAGGAATTCGTGCCAATCGCTTTTACTGAAAATGAGGGATGAAGGCTCAGTGAAGTTCGACATTCACAAAGGCCAGTGGCTCATCGCCTGATCTACATCGAAAGTGTCGTCCAACACCGCAAAGCTATACCTCTCTTAATCTCTGGCAGGATGCGGTCAACTCCCATTCAACTTGGAAGATGAGGACGTATTGCATCGAAATTGCGTAAAAGCGTCGGTGCAGCGCGTCAAAGCGTGGCTCTTAACGAAAGGCTCAACAACGGCCTCAATCCCTTGCAGCCGACTTTTGCAACAAAATCGGCGCAAAGGGAACATTCGCAAACTATCGACATGGGTTAAGTGTGTGCCGTAACCGGAAGTGAAGGTCACTCGATTACCCCATGGGCGCCGGGGCTAGATGATCGTCGCGATGGTTGGTTCGGCGCATTGGAGACCAACCGCGTGCCTGCAATTCGGAAATCGCTGCGTCTTGAGACAAAATCTCTGGAGGTCTAGGGGGACAGTCTCGCAAAAAGGCCATGCGGTGTGATGCCCGCCTGGTCTTTTGTCTTTTGTTGTCTGGCCGCAAAAAATAGGGGCCTTGGGTGAACGGCCGCTTGAGGCGCACAGCGCGCGTCCGGCCGAGTGACGAAGATGGCGAAGAGCAACAATCAGATCTTGGATCGTTGCTCTTGTTCGATTCAAAGGGGGTTTCACACCTGCACAATTCCACGTTGTTGTCGCGGCCACTCAGGCCTTTGCCATGCGCTCGCGGACGGATTTGAAGCCGGAGACAAAGCGTGCCAGCGTGTCCGATGTCACGCCGCGCGGCAACATAACCTCGACCAACGAGAACCGGCCGCGCCGCTTGACCGCGCGATCGAGCGCGGCAGCAAGCTCCCGGCGCGTGATGACCCGTTCGCCCACGCCGCCGATCGGGGCCGCGATATCGGCAAAATGCCAATCATCGAGGTCGTTGAAGTGCGATTCCGGCTGGAACACCCGCAGCATCTCCCAGCTTTTGTTGTTGAACACCACGACAATCGGATCGAGCCCGTAGCGGCGGCAATTGCCGAGTTCCCAACCGGTCATTTGGAAGGCGCCGTCGCCCACCAGGATCAGGGGCCGCAATCCGGTGACCGCCGCGACACCGATGCCGGCGGGCACGCCAAATCCCATGCCGGCATAATAGCCGGGCGCGGCGAGCGCTGTGTTGTCAATTTCCATAGCGGTGAACAGGCAGTCGCCGATGTCCGATGTCATCGGCATCTTGCCATAGCGATCAAACAGGTCGTTGATCGCGGTCGCGACGTCTGACGGCGAGATCGGCGCGTCATCAGCCGGCAGGCCGTGCGGATAGACTGAGTGCTGCTTCAGCAGATGCGGCCGCGGCCCGCTCGGCTTGGCACGCGCCTCCAACGCTTCGATCAGGTCGGCGAGCGGCATGTCGCGGAAGCAATGATAACCGATCTGCGCCTCACGGCTTGAGGCCAGAATGGTACGGCGTGGATCTGGCGCCCGGTTGGAAAGCGCGAAATTGGTGTCAGAAAGAATGACGCCAAGCATCAGCACTAGATCGGCATCCTCGACCAGCTGGGTGATCGCCGGATCTCCGGCTGCGCCGAGATAGGTGCCGGCGACGACGTCGGGACTATGTTCGAGAAGTCCGCGCCCCATGAAGGTGGTCACCAGAGGGATGTTGAGTTTGCGCGCAAGGGCAGCGACTTTGTCCTCGACGCCGTAGCGTCGGATTTCGACGTCGACCATCATGACCGGCGCGCCGGCCGCTTCGATGCGCTTGAGTATCTCCTCGGCGCATTCGGCGAGCGCGCCCGCATGCGCATGCCGCGGCGACAGCGCCACGACGGGCTCGACCTCGGCCGCCACCATGTCGCGGGGAAATTCGAGATAGACCGGCAGCGACATTTCGCGGGCGCTGCGCAACACCCGCGCGATCTGCGCAGGTGCGGTTATGGGATCGGTCAGCACCGCCTGATCGCAGGTGATTTCCCTGAAGACGGCAAGCTGCGTATCGACCGTGCGGGTCTGGTGATGCAGCAGGAAGCCACTGGTTCGCTCGCGCGCGCCAGGCGCGCCCGCGATCACGACCACCGGCGAGCGCTCCGCATAGGCCCCCGCGATCGAATTGACGATATTGAAGCCCCCGGCGCCATAGGTCACGACGGCAACGCCGAGGCCGCCGTGATAGCGCGCCGATGCATCCGCTGCGAAACCGACGGCCGGCTCATGGCTCAGCGTGAAACTCGGCAGGATGTTGCTTTCTTCGATGACTTTAAACAGCGGCAGCACGAAATCGCCGGGAATGCCGAAGATCTCGTGGGCCCCGTGGTCCTTCAGCGCGGTGAGCAAAGCATGGGCAAGCGTGGCCATAGGAGCGTCCCGGGAATAAGACGTTCCTACATGATCACCCTCATTCTGTGTTCCTGCAAGCACTACGGCTCCTGTCCTGAGCGGCGCATCGTTCGTGCATGGCGAGCAAGTGAAAGATTTTGAAGCCGCTGAGGTAAGAGACCGGCAAGTTTGTGGCCGCTACCGGGGCGCGAAGCGGCCGTTCTGCGGTTTTGGAGCCCGGTCAAATGGCCGGGGCGAACCCGGCCGTCCGGCCGATAGTCTGGACATCGGGAATTATCCAGTTTTGTCCCTATCTTGATCGATAGGAGTTACCCATGACCGAGCAAGCAGACCTCTTAACCCAACTCTCGAACGCTCTGGCCGTGCGCGCGGAGGTTGCGAAAAATGCAGTCGTCGCTGTCCGCCTCGCACACGGGCGGCATATCACGGGTATGGTGTGGCGAGACGGGATTGTCGTCGTCTCCGAGCAGTCGTTGCCGCGAAAAGATGATTTCGTACTTGTCGCGGCAGGCGGCTCGGTCCTGACGGCCAAGGTTGCGGGACGCGATCCCAGCACCAATATCGCGATTCTGAGGCCGGCCGAGCCGATTGCGTCGCCATCAATGTCCGCGGGCGAAGCGCATACCGCCGCAGTGGCGCTCGCGGTCGGAGCGGACGGAATTGGCGGCGCGACTGCGCGGCTTGGGGTCGTCAATCTCGCTGGCGCCGAATGGCATAGCAGCCGCGGCGGCCTCATCGACCGGCGCATCGTGCTCGATCTTCGCCTTGCCCGCCGCGAGGAGGGCGGACCCGTTTTCGACGCCGCTGGCGCTTGTTTGGGTATGTCGACCTTCGGCCCACGCGGCCAGGTCATTGTCATTCCGACCCCAACCATCGAACGCATCGTGCCGTTACTACTAGAGGACGGTGGCATTGCGCGCGGTTGGCTCGGCGTCGCCTTGCAAGCCGTAGCCGTGCCCGATGCGCTACGCGAGGCCGCCGACCATTCCAGTGGTTTGATGGTCATGTCAGTCGTTGAAGGCGGTCCGGCGGCGCAAGCCGGAATTGTGGCGGGCGACATCATCCTGAGTGTTGACGGAACATCGACGCATTTTTTTCGAAAAATTGCCAGGCTTTTCGGTTCCGAGAGCATCGGGCGAAAGGCAGATCTGCGCATCATCAGAGGCGGCACGGTGATTACGGTGCAGACGACGATTGCAGAACGGAAGGCCGGATGAGTGATGCAGCAAGCAAACTGGCGCCAACGGGGCGGCTGCGCGTAGCCGTCTACGCCATGGATTTGCTGCGCCGGACCGTATTGAGCAGAGTGATCGCCGAGGCCGGGCATATTGTTGTCGGCGCGCAGGACCCTGCCGACGTGGTTTTGGCTGACGGCGACTGCCCGCCGGGCGAAACCCGCCCGGTCGTCACACTAGGGGGCGCTGACTATGATCTACCCGGCGTGCTGTCACGCCATGCAGGCGCGAGCCAGATCGATGCCGCCATTCGAGCGGTTTCCGCCGGCTTGATAGTCCGCTCGCCCGACGCGACGGATGTTGGTTTTGGCGCGATGCGCGAGGCCGATGGTCACGCACTTCTGACTCCGCGCGAGCTCGAAGTGCTTGCCACGCTTGCGGAAGGCATGACCAACAAAGCCATTGCGCGTCGATTGAACATCTCGCTGCATACGGTGAAATTCCATATTGAATCCTTGTTCCGGAAACTGGGTGCACGCACGAGGACTGAAGCCGTGGCGAAAGCCTCCGAACGCCGTCGCTATGAGACGATCACCTTGTGACAGTTAGAAGCGGATTCCCTCTGCCGACCCGGTCGGGTTGGTTCGAGTTCTGATCGGGCGCGCCAGCTCGATGGTGTCGCTGTGGGGAATGGCTTAGAATT
The DNA here is from genome assembly GCA_963811915.1 of uncultured Alphaproteobacteria bacterium. Lineage (GTDB taxonomy): Bacteria > Pseudomonadota > Alphaproteobacteria > Rhizobiales > Xanthobacteraceae > Bradyrhizobium. The sequence continues at coordinate 255,071 of CAWETC010000011.1, read as the reverse complement.
AAACGGAACATGGCGCCTCTGTTTTTGCGGAATTGCCCCCCCTATGCGGATCAGGCTCACTGGGTGAGGAGATCATCGGAAGCACGAATCAAGCGGCAGCGTCCCGTATTTCTGCTATCATCACACCATGACGATCGGGATTACCGGACCCGAACGGAAAGCACCAGGGCGAAGCGCCGTGGTTGGGTTCATCATTGTGGCCGTCGTCGCCGGGATTTGCCTGATCCTGCTAGGGTTCGCCAGCGACTTACTGGTCGACTGGCTGTGGTTTTCCTCGATCGGTTATGTTCAGGTTTTTTTGACGATGATCGGCGCCAAAGCCGTCGTCTTTTTTTTCGTGTTGATGGCGACCGCCGTCATCCTTTGTCTGAACGGACTGCTTGCGCTGCGTTTTTCCCAGCGGCAGCCGCCACAGAACTCTCGCCGCCTCCGCTTGGACCCCCGCGGGTACTGCGCCGCCGCCCGATCCGTTCTCGCTCATGCGCGATCGACTGCCGTGGTCGCGGGTTGTGGTGGGCGGCGCAGGTTTGCTCGCTCTGCTTGTCGCCGCGGGAGAAGCTGGCAACTGGGATGTCTTCCTGCAGTTTCTCTATCACGTGCCATATGGCGCAGACGACCCGCTCTATAAGAAGGACATTGGTTTCTATCTGTTTGTACTGCCAGTCTATATCCTCATCAAGAATTGGATGCTGCTCACGCTTGTTCTGAGCTCGCTTTTCGCAGCAACGATCTACTGGGTGCACGGTGACATCGAATACGACATTCACCACCGATCGATGTCGCCAACTGTGATTGCTCACGGCTCAGCGCTACTCGGTCTTTTCTTCGCGGTGAAGGCCTGGTCCTATGGTCTCGACCGCTATCAGCTGCTCTATGGCGACAACGGCGTCGTTGTCGGTGCAAGCTACACCGATATACATGTTGGGCTGCCGGGCCTGTGGCTATTGATCGGCCTTTCGATCATCGTGGCGCTCGCCGCGTGGGCAAATCTGTGGATGCGCACCTACCGGCTTCCTGCCGCCGCGTTGATACCCCTCGCCATCGGCTCTTTCGTGCTGTCCGGTCCAGCCCCTTGGCTCTTTCGGCACTTCTTCGTCAAACCAAGCGAGTTGCAGCTGGAGAAGCCCTACATTGAACGAAACATCGCGCTCACCCGGCAGGCATACCATCTCGATCGGATTGCAGCCAAGCCGTTTGCCGCCGAACAGAAGCTTACCTTCGAGGCGCTGGAGGCCAACAAGGCGACAATCGAAAATATCAGGCTGTGGGACTGGCTGCCGCTGTCGGATACCTATGCGCAGCTGCAAGAGATCCGCACCTACTACAAATTCCATGATCTTGACGTTGATCGCTATTGGCTCGACGGCGCCTACCAAAGCGTGATGCTCTCGGCTCGCGAATTGCAGCCCTCCTTGCTGCCGCCGAACGCCCAGACATGGGTTAACCGCCACGTACTGTTTACCCACGGCAATGGCGCGGTGATGAGCCCGGTCACCAGCAAGAGCGCTGAAGGACTGCCGCTCTTTTATTTGCGGGATATTCCTCCTGTTGCAGACGGAGGTCCCGAAATTCACGAACCGCGCATCTACTACAGCGAAGAGAGCGACAGCTACGTCATCGTCAAGGGGAGTACGCCGGAGTTCGATTATCCGAAGGGGAAAAACAACGTCTATGCGGCCTATGACGGCGCCGGCGGCGTTCCGATCGGAGGGATGGTGCGGAGAACGCTGTTCGCTTATTATTTCAACGACCCGAATTTGCTTCTCTCGAACTACATCACGACCGACAGCCGGATCATGATCCGGCGCAATATTCAGGAACGGGTGCGCACGATCGCTCCGTTCCTAAGGCTCGATCATGATCCCTATCTGGTCATCAGCGATGGGCGGATGTTCTGGATGCAGGACGCCTATACGACGAGTTCCTATTTCCCTTCTGCGCAGCCTGCGCAAGATCTTGATCTCAACTACATTCGCAATTCGGTGAAGGTCATCGTCGATGCTTATAACGGGACCGTCGACTTTTATCTGATGGATCCCGGCGACCCGATAGCCGCGACCTACCAGCGTATCTTTCCGAGCTTGTTCAAGCCGTTCACGGCGATGCCTCCGGGCTTGCAGAAACACATTCGCTACCCGGAGGACCTGTTCCTGATTCAGGCGCGGCTGTATCAAGCCTACCACATGGAGTCGGCCGAAGTTTTCTATAACCGCGAGGATCTCTGGCAATTCCCGCGCCAGCCGGGCGGCGACGGCAGCTCAATGATGACGCCTTATTATATCATCATGCGGCTGCCCGGCGAGCAGCAGGCCGAGTTCTTCCTCATGCTTCCCATGGTCCCGAGCCGGCGCGACAACATGATCGCGTGGCTCGCCGCGCGCTGCGACGCGCCCGACTACGGCAAACTGGTCGTCTACGAATTCCCCAAGGAGAAGCTCGTCTACGGGCCGTTTCAGATCGAGGCGCGGATCAACCAGAGCACGGAAATCTCGCAGCAGCTCACGCTGTGGAACCAGATGGGCTCGCGGGTGATCCGCGGCGCCAACTTGCTTGTGATCCCGATCGAGAACTCGATCCTTTATGTATCGCCGCTCTATCTGCGGGCGGAGCACGGACACCTGCCGGAACTGAAACGTGTGATCGCCGCTTACGGCGAGCATGTGGTAATGAAGGAGACGCTCGCCGAAGCTTTGGCAGCGCTGTTCACAGAACCCGGCCCAGCGCCGGCAGTCTCAACCACGACGGAGAAGACGCCCCCCACAAGCCCGGCGGGAAGTCCGGCACGGGAGGCCCTCGATCGCTACAATCAGGCAGTGGAGCGATTGAAATCCGGAGACTGGAAAGGCTTTGGCACGCAGTTCGATGCAATGCATGAGCTTTTAGAGGAAATGAACCGACACTCCACCGGCCATTAGTGCCCGGAATTATCGATCGGCGAATTGTGGTTTGAGACGGTTTTGGCAGACCTTGGCTCTGGTCGAGGCGACTGCTTCCCTAATTCCCCGCCGCGAGTGTCCGCCGGGTCCGAAGTCTCTAAGGATAGTCGATCTGGCGCTCTCTCCAGCCATGCCAAGCGGCGACCCGATGAACAGCTTGCACTCTTCGCTCTGCTGGCCGTAATTGTCGTGCTCTAGGTTCCAATGCTCCGCTATCTCGCAGCCTGCATACCGGGGCTGGGATTCCCGGGTCCATTGGGTATGCGCCTGAATGGCTGTTATCCTTAGAAAGGGGACGTGTTGGTCATCACCCGGCTCGATAAATTGCGCGAGGTCCACTCGCGACCTCCTTAGTCTGCCTGGGTTTAGATCCCTGACTTGTTCTGATATTACGACGGCCCATGTTGTTTGACGTCGACCATTTTGGGCGTGGCCGAGCCGCATCGCTTCAAGACCCGGCTCAGCCAAAAATTTACATCAGCTTTCGGATCCATTCCTTACGTGGAATTTTCAGATTGCCGCAGCATCCACAACCCGCGCCATGGCCGGTGCTTGCCGAGAATCGTTTCGCACTGGCAGTACCGTCGCGGGCAGCCCTTGGGGAACGCGTCGAAATTGCTGGAGCGCTCAACGAGGCGCGTGGTGCCTCCATGTTGCAGCTGGGACAGGTCGCTGGCTGCTCATAGTCCGCCATCGGTCGGAAATCGGAAAAGCGGCCACAGTCAGAACAATCATACTCGTATTTAGGCATTCTCGTTCTCCCGTTCGGCGCTCGATCGCCGATTTCGAAAAATGGTCCGCGGGCGGCAACCGAGCGCTGCCAGCGGATCCTTTGCTCGTTAGCTACGGGCGCCTGAGAAAACACGTTTTTGGAGACTGGCGTGGACGCCCCAGTTTCCGTCGACAACCTGAGTAATACCGAAATCGACCGCGACGGCCATTACCGAGAGCGCCTCGTCTTCGCTCATCTTTTGCGTATGCATCAAGAATCCCCGCATCTTACGAAAAGCGTCGCGCATCGCCAGATCGACGGAGGACTTCTTGTATATCTCATGCTGAGCATCGGCCCCAAGGTCGGTCAGGTAGTTCGGATAGCTGAACCCATGGACAACCCATTCATCTTTAGTCTCGAGCAGGGGCCAATTGAGGCGTGACAGCAACGACCCATCCGCGATGTCGTTCTGCTTATGCAGAATGAACTGGAACAGACCCGTCCAGGAGGATTCGATCGCGGTACCGTTTAGTTCGCCATCACCCATGGCCGCATGGGTGTCGCCAACCGAAAAATAGGCGCCGTCGACCGACACTGGATAATAAAGCGTCGCTCCTTTTCCGAAGCGCCAATCGTCGACATTGCCCCCGATGTAATCAGGCGGAATGGAACTGACGAAGTCGGCTTCCTTCTGCGTCAGGCCGAGGCAGCCGAAATGCGGGCGAAGGGGAACCCGCACGTTCTTGAGAATGCCGTGCTTTGGGTTCCATTTTTCGGGATCGACCACAAGACCCGGATAATCATAAATTTTATGCTCGGTACCGTTCGGGTCTGTGAATGGTCCCCAGCGGTAGCTGTAGAGGGGGGCCGCCCAGTCGGTACCGCCATCAGCCTCAAGTTCATAGATTGTAACGACCTCGCGCGGCTTCGGGTCCTCGATCAGGTCGTGGTACTGAAAGCCCCAGTTCGCGGAGATGTTCGTACCGAATGTCTTGCCCTTGTACTTGGGATTAGCGCAAGGGCGCGGGTACATGTCCAGAACCCGCACTTCAAGGATGTCACCTTCCTTGGCGCCGCGAATAACGATCGGGCCGGTCATGATGTGGACGCCTTCGCCGCCGCCTGCGCCATTGGGGGCATTCATCGGGCCAGCACCACGGCGGTCGACGTTTTTCTGATCCTTGGTCCAGTGAAAAACGCTCTCGGCGCCTGGGTCTCCGTTGACCATTCTTTCAGGGTCGTCACCAGCTTGGTGGGTTAAACATTCGATCGTGGCGTAATCCCCAGAGTCGATTTCAAGCAACGGCTTCAGCGTTTTGCTGAAGTATCCCCAGTGTACCGTCTTATCGGATGCCGGCACGTACCAATGATTAGCCTTTCCCGGCGTGGTAGCCATGCCCGTGAGCGGAACCTGGCGCGGCGTTAGCTCCTGGGCTTCCGCGCGGGACACAAATGGTGAAGCGACACTTCCCACGGCCACTGCGCCAGCCGCGAGGGTCGTGGCCTTAAGAAAATTGCGGCGGCTCTCTTCCATGCCTTTTGGAGTGGAAGACGTGTCTTCGTCTCCTTGCCATTTCTCGGTCATGAGTTCCTCCATGTGAAAATTGCCGGCATTTTTGGCTGGCATTCAGATCGTGACCTGCCACATGCCAATGTCAAGCCGCGAAAAACTCGGCACGCCGTGACAACGACTCCGTTGCTTGAAGCGCCGGCGCGAGTTCGGCCGCGCGACAGCCGTGACCGAGCGCCGCGTCGGGTCGGCCTTGTCCGCGACGCGTTTCACAGAGGTCGCGATGACACACGGCCGGATCGGCGCCTTGCGCAAGGGCACGCTCGATGGACTCGATCGCTTGCGCAATCTCGCCGCGTCGGAAATGGGCCACGCCCGAACGGTGCAGCGGGTGGCGTCCGTCGCCGTCGATTTCCATCCTAGTCAATTGTGTATCCGAGGGCGCAGATCATCGGTTCGAGGATTGGAATGACCGGCGCAAGTTCCTTGAGGTAGGCGCGGTAGCGGTAGCGGAAGCGGGAGCGGTCGTAGAGTTTTTCCGTCACCTGCGCGTAGCTGGCGGTACGAGCGTAGCGCCGGTTCTCATGGAAGCTGAGACAGCGCCGGTCGACAAGGCGCCGACGAAGCCCAGCATCATGCGGACATAGTGAACCTCCTCCGAATGAGTGGACACCTGTAGTAGGCTGGAAGAGCCAGGAGTGTCGGATGGAAGGACGTCAACGTCGTTCGTTTACGGACGACTACAAGCGGCAAGCGGTTGATCTGGTCGCATCGAGTGGCCGCTCGATCGGATCGGTGGCCAAGGAATTTGGTCTGCGCGATTCCGTGTTGCGGCGGTGGGTGGCGTCGCCACTCGGCCATCGGATATCTGAGCCCGATCGAGATGGAGCTAAAAGCAGTTTAGCCCTGTCCATATTTACGGGGGAAGATCAAGATAATTTCCCAGCTGGATCGATAGTGTAAGCGTGACGAGTATGCCGTTCCGTACTGGCCGTCGATCCCGACCTCATGAGGGCGGAATCGAATGTCTCTACTGCTAGTGCTGGCGCCTGAGTGCATTGATGCCTGCGATTAAAAATGCCGCCCAGGTCAATGGCTTTCTCGTGCGGAGGCGCGGACGGCTTTCACCGAGGTGCCGAGCGGAACCTGATCGCGATCCGATTCCATTCACTGATGGTCGCAACCTTGGGGTGTGAGTAAGGGTTCAACAGACTGCGCCGATTTCACGGTGAACTCCATCTCCTTAAGGCAATAGTCTCAATAGCCACGCTCCCAATAGCGCGGCGAACGTCGTTGCGACAAGATTGTACCAACAGCAAGAAACGTCCGCGACGAAGCGTAGAGTTTGAGGAGAGGGCGATGCGTACGAAGACAGGGATCCGGCAGGCGGACGGCGACGCTCTTGGAAACTGGCTGACGCCGTTCAGAGGCCTTCAGCATACGTTTCCTATCGAGCTTTACTTCATTCCGCTGGGGAATGTTGTCTATAGCGCCGCATCTGCAGAGTTAAACTTTGATCAAACACGTGGGGCGGCTTGCGATCGAGTGAATGCAGCGAGCACGGACATCGCCCGGAATTGGGACCTACTTTGCAATGCAGACGATTGACCTGAGAAGGGAGTCATTTTGCTAATGCGTACAGTTGATTTGAACTATGTGGGGCGGCGTATCCGCTCATCGAAAGAGCACCAGGCCAGCCCTGAAGCGGAGGTGACCTCATGGCAGTAGCGCTAATCACTGGAGCCAGCCGGGGAATTGGTGCAGCTGCTGCGTTGGTTCTGGCCAAACACGGGTACCGCGTGGTTGTCAACTATCGCGCCAGTGCACCGCAGGCCGAGGACGTGGTCGCGTCTATCGTTGCGGCCGATGGGGAAGCCGTGGCGATCAAGGCCGACGTCACCGAGCCTGACGATGTCGCCACCATGGTTGGTGAAGTCAATCGGCGGTGGGGTGGGATCGACGTTCTCGTGCACAACGCGTTGACGCCGTATGACATTACCTCGTTCGCCGACCTGAGTTGGAAGCAACTCGGCGGCAAGGTGGACACTGAGTTGCGTGCCGCCTTCCTCACAACGAAGGCGGTTGTGCCAGGAATGATTTCTCGTGGCCGCGGGCGACTGATCTATCTGAGTGCCCTGCTGTCGCGTCGTCCGCGTGACGGGATGATTACATTGGGCACCGCTAAGGCGGCGCTGGACCAGTTCGTGCGGTATGTCGCTTTGGAGTTGGCACCACACGGAATCACCGCCAATCTCGTCGCACCGACAACGGTGGAGGGCGCACTTTCGAGTGGGCTGGTCTCGGCCGAACGGCTGAGCGCGATGGCCGCGTCCATACCGATGGGAAGGCTCGCCCGTGCTAACGAGGTGGCCAAAACGGTGTTGTTCCTGGCAAGCGACGATTCGGGTTTCACCACCGGCCACTACCTTCCAGTGAGCGGGGGCTTTGGAATGGAGTGAACGCGACAAGCACGCGAATCGTCCGAGACTGGGAGAAGGCGTTACTTTGACAATGCGCTGGATTGACCCGAGAGAGGAGTTGTTTTGCTAATGCGTACAATCGACCTGACCTATGTGGGGAGTGGTATCCACGAAGAACTGATCGCGCATGTGGCGGATCAAGAGGGATATTTCGAAGATGAGGGTGTCCACGTCGCCCTTCGCGACGGAGCCGTATGGAAGACCGAACGAGTGCGCGCCGGCGCAACAATCGGTCTCGGTCGGGCCCTATTGTCGAGGCTGACTGACGGCATCCAATGGACGGTGCTCACCGCCAACACCCATCGTCCGCTCTTTTGGTTCCTCGGGGGTAGTGAGGTGAATTCCATGGACGATCTTCGAGGGCGCAGATTGGCGGTCCATGGCGCCCGCACCGCCCCCGGGTGTTTCGCGCGGATCGTGCTGCGCAAGCACGGGTTGGACCCTGATCGCGACCTGGAATGCGTGGAGCGAATCCCGGGTGACTACCAGATGGACCTGCGACGCCTTCGCGAGGGCTCGATTGACGCCGCCTACGTGGGCAGCACAATGGCGCCCGAACAGGTCGCCAACGAGGAGCATTTCTCGGTGCTGTGCTGGGTGGGGGACCACCTCCAGATTCCCACCGTGGGAATCGCGGTGGACCCTGCGCGCATCCCGCTCGACGATCCGGCCCTGCAGGCGCTGGTGCGGGCAAACAAGCGGGCGCTTCGGACGATCGCAAAACAACCCAGTTTGGCCGTGGAACACATCGCCTCGATGTTGGGTAGACTGACCAACGATGAAGCGCAGCAACACTACGAGCGCTACGTCCGCCCGTATTTCACTTCCGATGGTCGGGTGGACCTTAAAGCTGCCCAGCACGGGGTCGCCGCAGTCGCCACCGAACTCGGCATCCCCGCGGGAGCCGTGGACCAAATGTACCTGCCGGCCGTGTGATCGATGCGCAACCTCAACCACGACAAGAATTGACCCGCAGTCGGGCGTCACATCTCTTGTTGCAGACGTTTTCGGACGCCGTCGTTGACGAGCGAATCTCCACGGTAGCAATTGAGGATTGGCCCGCAATAGAAGGAGTCCAGGCATGACACTAAGCGGCGTGGCCGAACGGCTTTATGACGCCTATAATCGTCACGACCCCGCGGCTGTCGCGCAGCTTTATTCTGCCGACGCCAGCCATGAAGACATTGCGCAGGGGCGCCCCCGAACCGGTCCTGAAGCGATTGCGGACGGATTGCGCAAATTCTTCGACTGGTTTCCGGATGCGCATTGGGAACCGCACCTTCAGATCACGGATCCGGACGGGCGGGTTGCGGTTACCTATCTTCTGACCGCGACGCTACAAACGCAGATGGGCCCGGTTCTCGCCTCTGGTCAGAAAATTTCATTGCGCGGTGTGCATGTCCTGCACCAGCAGGGCGGCTTGATCCGCCGCAGCGAAGACTACTGGGACGCCACCACGTTTCAACGCCAACTTGACAAGTGCAGTGCGCTGACAGGGTAGGCAACGAGCGGTCAATCGCAACTCAAATCCCGCTGGCGAAAGAAAAGGATCATGCGATGCACCCGTTTGTGTATACGGCACTCCCTATGCGCGTCATATTCGGCTCTGGCACGTTGGTCCGTCTCGGTGATGAGCTGAAAGCGCTTGGCTGCTCGCGCGCACTCGTTCTGTCGACCCCATTCCAGGAATTGCAAGCTAACGAAATCGCGGATCGGTTGGGATCGCGCTCCGCCGGCATATTCTCCGGTGCCGCGATGCATACTCCGGTCGACATCACGGAACGTGCGCTGGAGATGGTGGCCTCAATCGGGGCGGATTCCGTCATATCGGTCGGTGGAGGCTCGACCACAGGCCTCGGCAAGGCAATAGCGTTCCGAACCGATCTTCCACAGATAGTGATTCCAACCACGTATGCGGGCTCAGAAGCCACGCCGATCCTCGGCGAAACGATCAATGGCCGGAAGACGACGCAAAGAACGCTGAAAGTGCTTCCGGAGGTCATTCTTTACGATGTCGATCTGACACTCACCTTGCCTGGTCCACTCTCCGTCACTTCGGGTATCAACGCCATTGCGCACGCAGCGGAGGCGCTCTACGCGGCGAATACGAACCCGATTGTTTCGATGCTTGCAGAGCAGGGAATTGCGGCGCTTGTTCGGGCCCTGCCGCGCATCCTCACCGCGCCGGAAGATCTCACCGCGCGGTCCGACGCTCTATTTGGCGCATGGACCTGTGGAGTTTGTCTGGGCAGCGTCGACATGGCCCTGCATCACAAACTCTGCCACACGCTTGGCGGCGCGTTCAATCTACCTCATGCTGAGACGCATGCGATCCTTTTGCCCCATACGCTGGCCTACAATGAAGCTGCCGCGCCGAACGCTCTCCGCCGAATTGCCACTGCGATCGGTGTCGACAATGCTGCTCGCGGTCTCTTCGAACTGATCGGCAAGCTGGGCGCTTCACGCGCGCTGAAGGATATCGGCATGCCGCGCGAAGGCATCGATCGCGCGAGCGAGCTGGCGACGTCCAATCCCTACCCAAACCCGGAACCGGTGACGAGGGTTGGCATCCACGATCTGCTGGACCGGGCCTTCGACGGTCGGTCGCCGACGTAGGCCTCGACAAGGAGATTGGATATGCGTGATTTCAGTGAGTTCAACATCACAGATGAAGTCGTCAGCAGCTTTAGCAAGACCCTCAATCCGCGGTTGAAGCAGATCATGACGAGTTTCGTCACTCATCTTCACCACTTCGTGTCAGACGTAGATCTGAAATCCGACGAATGGACCTACGCCATCGATTTCCTGACCCGCACCGGTCAAAAGTGCAACGACAAGCGCCAGGAATTCATCCTACTGTCGGATACACTCGGTGTTTCGATGCTTGTGGATGCAATCAACCATCGGGCACTTGCGGGCGCGACTGAAAGCACCGTTCTCGGGCCATTCTATGTCGCCGCTGCTCCCGTATTGCCAAACGGTTCTGATATTTCGCGGGGAGGTCCGGGCGAACCCCTTTACGTCCAGGGACGGGTGACATCGACCGACGGCACGCCGCTCGCCGGAACGACCGTTGACGTGTGGCAGGCCGACTCGGATGGCTTCTACGACGTGCAGCGCCCGGATCTCGATGAAGCCACGTTACGGGCGAGATTCCAAACGGATGACGATGGTTGCTTTCATTTTTGGACGGTCATGCCGCGTTACTACCCCATTCCCGATGACGGCCCTGTCGGAGAGATGCTGAATGCAACGGGACGACACCCAAATCGCCCCGCTCACGTCCACTTCATGATCGGCAGACCGAATTTCGAGACATTGATCACCCATGTCTTTGCGGCCGATAGTCCTTACCTTGATGGCGACGCCGTATTCGGTGTCAAGAATTCCCTGATATCAGACTTCACGCATCAAGCAGCCGGTGTCGCGCCGGACGGCAAACGCGTCGCGACGGCCTGGCGCAAGCTATCCTATGAGTTTGGACTGAAACCCTCGCAGATCCAAGAGCGGACGTAGTTACAGGCTCAAGCATTTGGAGAGTGATTGTTACCCGACTTCTTCAGATGTCGTAGTGAAGAAATTGAACCAACTTCGAAAAATCCATACTACGAAAATCTTCCGTAGCGACTGTGGTCCAAGGCCGGGACGCCGTGCAGAGCTCAGAAGCTCTCGGCCGCTTCTACTCCATTCCCCGAAGGCAATAGTCTCAATAGCTGCTGTCCCAGTGGTTCCGCAAACGATCCTGCTGCAAGCTCGGTCTAACAAGAAGACATAACGTCTGGCGCGAATTCGAGGATCTTTGGAAATTCATAGCTCTTAGGGAGAGGATCATGCTTACCCAAACCGAAACCCCGACCACGGCCGTTGAGAGTTGGCCGATCGATGCATCCATTCGGGATCAAGCGGCGCATGTCTCTGCCGGCGAATTTCGCGAAGCGCTGTCCCGAGTGGCTTCCTCAGTTTCAATCATAACCACTGATGGCGCCCAAGGTATCGCGGGGCTTACCTGCTCGGCGGTGTGCGCAGTCACTGACGAGCCGCCGACCATACTTGTCTGCGTCAACCACAAGAGCGCCGCGAATGCCATTATCAAGGCGAACGGCGTCCTCTGCGTCAGCAGCCTTGGGGCCGATCAGGTTGCTTTATCGCAGATGTTCGCCGGCGTCGGCGAAGTCCCGATGCACCAGCGGTTCGGCGACTCGCAATGGGGCATGCTCACTACCGGATCACCCTACTGCAAGACATCTCGTGTCGCGCTTGACTGCCGGATCGTGGAGGTCAGGGAGGTAGGTACACACAGCATATTCTTCGCAGAGGTGCTCTCGACCGTGCATGCCACGGCAGATGAGCCCTTAATCTATCACAGTCGCAATTACGCGACCATTCGAAACGTTGCCTAAACAAAGCCATCCATCGGATTGCGAACACGAAACAGGAGATGAACATGCTACGCACTGGTGCGCAATATCTTGAGGCACTCAACGACGGTCGCAACGTCTGGGTCGGTGACGAGAAGATCGACAATGTCGCTACCCACCCGAAGACCCGCGACTATGCCCGTAGTCTCGCCGACTTCTATGACCTGCATAACCGTAAGGATCTGGAAGATGTAGTGACATTCCTTGATGAAGATGGCATCCGCCGTTCGATGCAGTGGTTCGGTCATCGCAATAAGGAAGAAGTAAAGCGAAAGCGAAAATATCATGAAACCGTCATGCGCGAAATTGGCGGCACGTCGTTTCCACGTATGCCCGACACCAACAACTACCCACTACTGACTTACGTGGACGATCCCCAGCCTTGGGAGACGTCAGCGATCGGAGCGGAGGGCCGTGGGCTCGCCAAGAATATCGTCGATTTCTTTAAGTTCGCGAGGGACAACGACCTAAATTGCTCGCCCCAGTTTGTCGATCCACAGGCGGATAGGTCCGGTCCAGAAGCCCAGGCGAAGTCGCCCGCACTTCGGGTGCTGGAGATTAACGACAAAGGGATCGTAGTTGACGGCGTCAAGGCGATCGGGACCGGCACCGCTTTTGCTGACTGGATACACATCGGTGTGTTTTTTCGCCCTGGGATACCGGCGGAGCAGATCATTTATGCGATGACGCCGGTCAATACCAAAGGCGTTACGGTCGTCTGCCGCGAAAGCACGGTGAAGGACGATAGCGTTGAGCATCCGCTGGCATCGTCGGGTGACGAACTCGATAATTTGACTGTATTCGATCGCGTCTTCATCCCGTGGAAGTACGTCTTTCACATTGGCAATCCAGATCACGCCAAGCTGTATCCGCAACGGGTATTCGACTGGTTGCATTATCATGCGATCATCCGCCAGATGGTGCGTGCCGAATTGATGGCCGGTCTCGCCATCCTGATTACCGAACACATCGGTACCAGCAAGATCCCTGCGGTTCAGGTGCGGGTCGCGAAGTTTGTTGGGTTCCATCAAGCGATGATTGCGCATGTTGTAGCCTCCGAGGAACTGGGCTTCCTTACACCCGGCGGTCACTACAAGCCGAACATCCTGCTCTACGATTTCGGCCGTGCCTTCTATCTCGAGCACTTTTCCTCGATGATGCATGAGTTGCTCGACCTGTGCGGTCGGAGCGCCTTGATGTTTCCGACGGAAGAACAATGGAACGACTCCAAGATCGGGCCATGGTTGAAGCGGCTTAACACCGGTCCGAGCGGTCGGCCCCACGACCGGCTCAAGATTGGTCGGGTGATTCGCGACATGTATCTTTCCGATTGGGGCGGGCGCCTGTTTATGTTCGAAAACTTCAACGGAACGCCGTTGCAGACGATCCGGTCGTTGACGATGCAGCGCGCGGAATTCTCCGGATCTGGATACTACGCGAAGTTCGCCAGGGAGGTCTGCGGCATCGACCTGCGGGAAGATTCGACCGAGTACAAGTCGTCAGCAGCTTACGCCCGTGCACAGGACGCCGCTTCCGGTGAGCAAGCTGCGTTCGGGCAGGTCGCCCGGCTCAAGGAAGCGGCTTTCGATCCCAGGATCTAGCAAGTAGCGGATGGTTCCGAGATCCGAGGTTCGAGCGCGAGCCTGCACCTCGGATCGCCACAGCCGGCGCAGCACGTCAGTAGGAAACCATGTCCTACGTCTCGGAAAGCAACGCGGCGTCGCTGACCAGCAGTCTGAAACGGGGACTCTTACTGGGCGCCGTTACTACTTGGATTCGCGTGAATCACATTGACCGGCCTCTGGCCGGGCGCCCGCGTTTGTGTGCCGACCGCGTCGGCCCATCGATATCGGGTATCCACTTTTGGTGTTGAATCTTGCAACGTTCGCCCGCTTGGTGCGGTCGACAATTGGAAGGATGAATAAATGACTATCAACGTGATGACGGTTAGCGGCAGTCTTCGCAAGGGCTCCTTTAATACGGCTCTAATTCGAGCGCTGCCCACGCTGGCTCCAGCGGGGCTTCAGTTCTTCGAGGCTCCCCCCTATGACGGTATGCCTTTCTACAATGCGGATGTGCAGGCAAACGGCTTTCCGGCCGACGTCACCAATTTTGCCGACGCGGTGCGCGATGCGGATGCGGTCGTCATTGTCGCACCGGAATATAACTGGACTATCCCGGGCGCCCTCAAGAATGCTCTGGACTGGCTATCGCGGCTGGAAAACCAGCCATTCAAGGACAAGCCCGTAGCCATACAGTCCGCCACCGGCGGCCCTCTCGGGGGCGCTCGCATGCAATATCATCTTCGGATGGCGTTGACGTTTCTCTGCGCGTCCGTGTTCGGAACACCCGAGGTTCTTGTTGGTCTTGCTCAATCCAAGTTCGATCCCGGTACGCTTGAGCTTAAGGATGAGCCAACACGGAAAGCTGTCGCCGACCAGCTCGCAGCTTTCGCCAAATTCGTGGCACGCCACAAGGCGTAGGTCTGGACGAAGGCAAAGACGCTATTTTCGCGATGGCGACTTCCCTCCACTGCCGAATTGGGCGTTGAAAACGGACCGCAACCATTGGTTTCCGGGATCACGGTCGAAGCGCTCATGCCAATATTGAGCGATTTCGAACCCCGGCAGCTTGATCGGCGTCTTTGCAATCTGCATGTCGAGTTCGCGGGCGAGAACGGCCGCGACTGGCCCGGGCATTGTTGCGACCGCATCCGTGTGTTTGGCAAGAATTGCGGCTGCGGTGAAGCTCGGCACGTGCGTGATGACGTTGTGAGGCGGGAGTTGCTCCTCAAGTGAGCGCTCCGCAGTCTGATGAGGATGACCAGTTCCCGCCGCAGTTACGAGGACGTGTTGCTCGTCAATGAAATCGGATTGTGAGGGATCGGGGCCGAGCCGCGGATGGCTCTTTTGAAAAATGCTCATGTGCCGCCCCGAAAACAGCTTTTGCTGGCGGATCCCTTGTATGAGCAGCGGAAACTCGCCGATCGCGAGATCGATTTCGCCTGCCTCCAGGGAGGCATGAAGGTTCGGCAGGCTCACTTGGGCAGCTCGCACCCTTACGCTTGGAGCATCGCTCAGCAGTAACTTGATTACGGAAAGGAGCATCACGATAACACCGGCGTCGAGCGTGAAAACACGAAACGTTCGGTTCGATGTACAAGGGTCGAAATGGACCTGTTCGTTGCGCAGACGCTGCATTCCGTCGAGCAGCGCGCGGATCGGCTTCTCAAGCTCAAGCGCCTTGGCTGTCGGCTCCATGTGCAATGCCACACGGACAAACAGTGGATCGTCGAAATAGCGCCGCAGGCGCGCCAACGTTTTGCTCAACGCCGGTTGACTGGTGCGCAGTGCTTCAGCAGCGCGGGTCAGGCTTCGGTCGCGAAACAGCGCGTCTAGTACGCGGAGCGCGTGGAGGTCGAGATTTTCAGTTTGTTGGTTCGGAATGGTCTTCATTTCGTCCTTGCAATAGCCTAATCGCCTGCTTGCCGGTACGCGTGGAGCGCTTTCCACTTGATATAGTTCGCTACGTGTAGAGGCTACAGGTTCTAAGTCGTATTACGATCTTGGGACAAGTTTAATGTTCATTGCGGGGCTTGGTAGCGATCTGGATGGCTTAAATGCAGTGGCGGTGCCAACCGCACGTTTTCCTTTCGGATGGGCGGCACCTGCGATAGGCGAGAAGTTCACGGATGTAGAATGCCGCGATGCGAGGTTTCACGCATACGGCAAGTGAAATATCGTCATCTGCGGCTCAAAAAGGCCGCGCGACACGCGCGGCCAGTCTGGAAGGTTTCAGTGTCGTGGCCTCTTGGCCTGCGAAATTCCTGGTCTTTGGAATTCAACCAGAAGCGCTTCACGGGCTATTTGAACAGCGGTCTCTTCGCCGTCGTGGGTTCGTCAGGTGCCCACAGCCGGTAACTTATGCTCATGAATGCCGACCATCCTTGAGGGATCGAAGCCAAATCCATGCCCCGGACGAGCGGCGTTTTGCCGGACGCGGTCGAGTAGAATTCATCTGTCACCCAGACATTCAGCGATGCAGACCCGAAGTTGTAACCCAACAACCCGCCCGCTGCCGTTCGCGTATATCTATTCGAATTGACAGCGTAGTTATAATAAGTGCTCGATGTATCATTCGTAACCTGCGCGGCCACGTAGCCAACCGGGCCAAAGGTCCATTTTCCGATAGTCTTGGTCGCCGTGAATTCCGCGTCCACGATGTCGCCGCTTAGATAGCCCGTAATCGAGTTCCTGGTGTTGAAATCCACGAAGATGTTCGCGGTTAAATTCCACCCGTCCTTTAAATATGAAACAATAAACTCGGGTTGGAACGTCCACCACGGGTTGCCGACATTCGACAGTCCTGCCGGACCCTGAATTGTGCCGTCCGGAACATACATTCCGAGCCCAGACTTTATGAACCATCCGCTATCACCGAGCTTCCAGCTTAATTCAGCCGGTACAATGTACGTGTTGTGCATTCCCGCGGGCTCCACATTTAGGGGAGCCCCGAGGTCCGTCTTGAAGAACGGGAGCAGGACAACCGCGGAGTAAGTAGCTCCAAGAAAATTCCACCCTGGAACGAACAAGAATCCGGTAGCGGCCGCTATGGCGTTATTGGTTGGACCGTTCGGGACATTTGGTCCCTTGAATTGTGATTGGTACGTGAGAAATTGATCGAACATGTAAATTCCAGGCCCTGGCAGTCCGGCAGATCCACCGCCCAACGTAAGGCCCGGCTTTTGTATAGCGCCAGGCATGCCCGCTTCATAGGCCAGAGCGGGCACAGTAGTGAGCGTTTGCGCGACAGCGATGGCATACGCGAATTTAAAAGCAATTCCCCGTTGAAAAGTCATAGTTCTCCCCCCGTTTAAGTGAAATATAAATTCTGGCTGTTGGTTGATCTGCGTCAGGCGCCGCCGCTGTTACGAATGAGCGCGCTCTTGCCCGCGGCCTCGCGATCGAACCCGAGTTGCCGCCCGTGCGCAGGCGCGAACTTATAGGGACTGAGCCCGAGCACGAGGACGTAACTCGCGTGAGATGCGCTTAGAAGCGCGACGCCGATCGCCGGCTCGGCAACGAAAGCGATCGCACACTTGAGCGTAGACGAGCGATCAAGCAGATATCCGGAGAGTACGCGACCAGATATCAGAACGATTCCCGCTGTCGAAAGCGCGGACGTAGCAAACTGAATAAAAACCCCGCACCTGATAAAAATCCCATAGGCGGTTCGGAGGAACTGCGCGCGAACCACCACTCCGATCGCGGGGCCGGCCACTATCGGCGAGCGACCCAAAAGATATCTTCCCAACGGTCCATTCCCCCTCATTAGATATTTTTATTTGAATATCGTGCGGTTGTTTCAACTGAAGCTGCGCTCGATGAACCAATAGGTACCCACCGCAAGCAGAGTCGTGGAGACCACATTCACCACCAGCGGGCGTGGTGGTGCGATCTTGAAGCGCGACGCGAGCAGGGCCAAGCTCGTGCACCCGAGCACGATGGTGAGCTGGCCTGCCTCGACACCGAGATTGAATCCGACGAGAAGCTCCGCCAGCCGGTGGGTGGGGAGCTGCATCTCCAGGAGATTGGAGGCAAAGCCGAACCCGTGGATCAGGCCGAACACGAGCGTGATCACCAGGCGCAGCCGCCAAGCATCGCGCACCCAGCCCGAGATCAACAAATAATTCACCGAGAACAGAGCTGCGCCGATCAGGAGTAACAAGGGCAGGTCACCGACCCCCAAGCAATTGAGCGTCGCCATGGCGCCCAGCAGAAGCGCTGTCGCCGCCGCGACGATCTTCGGTCGGTGAGTTGCCATCACAACGTTCTCCGCGCCGATGAGAGCAATCGTTAGAGCTACGAGTGCATCGATGAACTCGGCGTGGGGCCGCAGGACGCCGGTCACTGCGAGTGCCAAGGTGAGGCTGTGGCCGACAGTAAATCCTGTGACGACGGATACCAGGTCTCGCAGTCGGCGCGATATCAGGGCCAGCCCGACCAGGAACGACATGTGATCCACACCGGTGAAAATGTGCGTGATGCCCATCTTCACAAATTCGAAGAACCCCGCGTGACGGAGCTGCTCGCCCTCGCCGCTTACCTCCGTCGTCTGATGTTCGTTGGTGACGAGTTGCTGGGTGAATTCGCCAGTAGCGATATTCCGTATCTGCGCGAAATTGACGTGCGACGACACCAGATCGAAGAACGCGCCAAAATGGATGAACAAGCTCGACGTGCTCGCGCACTTGAACGAGAGGTCGTATTTCTTGAACCCTGTAGTCGAGCTCAGATTCTCCACCGGCGGGATGAGGTCGCAACGCCTGCCGCCCGCTATAGGATAGATGCGGTCCGAGAAGTATGCTTTGATTTTATCTTCACTCGGCGTCCCGCCGCCGATCCGCGCGATCTCGATGTCCGCGGCGGTCAGGATGAGATCGACATTGGCCTCATTGATCTCCCAGGTCGCCTGGGACTCGCTGCGGGTATGCGCGGAGGCTGGCGTCGCGAGAGCTGCCAATATCGCGATGAGAGGCAGGGCACGCAGCATCAGCGCATATCATCCGAAATGAGGACATTGGCGCGCTTGCGCAAGAAATCGCGGTTGGTCTCTTGGAGCCTGGCAGCCGCATCCCGGCGATAATCGTCGGCCACTCGCGCGCGAATTGCGCCATAAGAAAGGAGCACTGGAGGCGCGTTTTTCAGTACCGCGAGAACGTGCACTCCTTCCTCAGTCGGGACAGGGTCGGACACGGTGCCACCCGGAAGCTTTTGCGCCGCCGCGAACAGTACATCGCCCAAGTGGATCTTGGCGGCGAAATAGAAGTCCTCGCCTTTCACCTTGTGGGTGTCGCGTCCCTTGAAATTCTGCAGCACAGTCACCACGGCCTGGCCAGCACGCAAAGCCGCCGCTGCCTCGTCGGCGGTCGCGGTATCGGCGAACAAGAGGTCGTGCAGGCTCATGACGCCTTCGCTGGAATAGGTTTCACGGCGGCCCTCGAAGAATTCACGCAGCTTCTGCTCGTTGGGGTTGTCTGTAAAAGCAGGCATCGCCTCCTGTTGCTCGACCGCGGCCACGATGGCGGTGCGTACTTGCGGGTCGACCGCTGCGACATCAAGCTCCTTTCCGCGTTGGACCAGGAGTTCCTCCTGAATCATGTCATTCAGCACGCGCTGCTTCTGTGCTGCTGTCGCGTGGGCAAGGTCGGTGGAATACATTGTCTGGAGCAGCGCGATGTAGTCGATGCGCGAAATTGGCTGTTGATTCACCAGGGCAACGTCCTCCGGCGGAACCATCAGTGTCGACGTGCCCTTGGCGGTGAACAACCCGAAGCCGGCGATCGCCAAACCGACAATGGTTCCGGCGGCAGCCATCAACAACGTACGCCTGACGCCGGCTTGCGTCGGCTGCTCGGTCGGATTGGAGGGAGCGAGTTCCAGACATGGTCAATCCACCTTCTTCTCTAAGAGAGTAGGGTGAGAGAGGGTGTAGACGTACAGCGCGACTTCGCGGATTTCCATGGCGCTCAAGCAATTCACCTGCGCTGGGCAAACTCCCTGGTGTCCGTGTGAAATGGAATCCGCAATCGCGGCGCGGCTGCCATCGCCGTAGAGCCAGATTTGGTCGGTGAGATTGGGTGCGCCAATAGAGACATCGCCGCGCGCATCCTCGGCATGGCAGTCGAAGCAGCCGGCCGTGATTGTAAACAGCCTCTTGCCTCGATCACTCGCCGCGACGTCAGTCTGACGGCCCGACAGGCTTATGAGATATTCCACGAGGTCACTGATCTGAGTCGGCGTCAGCGACGGCAGGTTTTGGCCTTGCAGCGGAACCGCGCGGGCGTAGGCCGGCATGGCCGTCAGGTTCCAGGCCTTCGGATGACGCGAACGGATGCCGTAGGCGACCGTGCGCTCGATCTCGGCGGGTGAACCTGTTGCATAGAGCCAATCTTGATCGCGGAGGTTCGGGACGCCGAGGCTCGGATCGCCTTCACCTCCTGGCCCATGGCAAGACACACAGGAGGCGCGATATACCGCGCGTCCTTGCGACGTGCCGAATTGCATTAATCCCCCGATCTCCGGAATACCATTCGGATCAGTGCGCAAAAGAGCGCGCGCCGACGCGTTTTCCGTCACGTACCAGAAAACTCCGGCGGATATCGCCACCGCCACGACGCCGGCGCCGACAGCTCGGCGCGCGTACCTTGAGCGGCTTCTCATCGTCGGGTAGCCGAAGCTGGAGGCCTTGCAGCTGGTGATGGGTCGCCGTTGACGTAACGAGTACGCCCACGGTCCGCGTGGACAGTCAAACTCTCTCGCCGAAAGCCGTTTTGCCAGGACGCTGGAAGCCAACGCCACTTAAAAACGCTCGAGGCACCCAGCCTCGCGAAACCGGTCTCGTACCGAACCATCCCTGAAGCATCCCCTCCCAGGTACCGACGTTTGGTTCGTTCCAAGATATCGGTGGTTCCTCCTCAAGTGAGATACCAAAAGCGTATGACGTCGATAATCGAATTGCCGCTTTTAAAGTGAATCGTCACAGGGCAGAGCAGCACTCCACGCAACGTGCGTGAGCACGTGGTAGTGGGTAGGTTCGCGTTTGGGATCCGGGAAAATGCTATGCCACAACTGCATGCCCCCTGACGATCGTGCCACAGGAACACAGCGTCTGCCCATTGAGACGGCGCGAATAAACGGTGAAGGGAAGAAAGCGATGCGGTATATTCGCGTTGAAGCGGCCAAAACGGCAGCTGCCGCGCTTGTTATCCTGTCGGCACTAAATCCCATGTTGGAATCAGCGGCAGCCGATCAGCTACAACCAGGAAATCGCGCTCGTTCAACACCTGTACAGCGCTCTGCAACGCAGCCTGTGCCCGCGGGGTGGCCCACGCGGATCCTTGTCAACGGGAAAATCCTCACGATGGACGCGTCCGATCGCGTCGTCGAAGCGCTTGCGGTCAAGGACGGCGAGATCGTCGCCGTCGGCACGAGCGCCGACATTAGGAAGCTCGCCGGGCCGGAGACATCCGTGGTGGACCTTGGCGGGCGGACAGTCATCCCGGGTCTGAACGACAGTCACCTCCATTTCATCCGCGCCGGACAGACCTACCACTTCGAGACCTATTGGTACGACGCGTCCACCGTTCAGGAAGCTCTTGGTCGATTGAAGGCTGCGGCGGCTGAGCGAGGCCCGGGCAAATGGGTTGCGGTCGCGGGGGCCTGGTCGCCGGCGCAGTTCAAGGAGAATCGGGCTCCGACCGTCGGGGAACTGGACAAACTGCTTCCAGATAATCCCGCCTTCGTAGAGTACATGTACGACTACGCCATAGTGAACCAGAAAGGCTTGCAGGCGCTCGGGTTCGACAAGGAAGGCGCATCGATGGCCGGCATCGAGATCGAGAAAGATGCGCAGGGCCGGCCGACAGGCAAGTTGACTGGCAATATCGCGTCATTCTCGGCGCTCTTCGCACGCATCTCGGCCTCTGGTGATGATGAGCGCAAGGAAAGTTTGGAGGAATACATCAAAGCCCTAAACGGACGCGGGGTGACCGCCGTCGTGGATGCGGCAGGCGGTGGATCTGGAGGCGCTATCTACGATCCTCTGTTCGCTCTTTGGCAGGAGCACAGACTGTCCGTTCGCGTGTCGTACCGGGTATCCGCCCAGAAGCCCGGTGACGAGGCGGACTGGTTTGCTGCCACCACCGCATACATGCCTCCGCTTTTGGGCGACGGGATGTTGAGGTTCATGGGGGTGGGCGAACTACTCGTATTCCGTGCCTTCGATGGAACGCGGCTAACCCCCGGTTTTCAAATTCAGAAGGACGGGGCCGACGAACTGTACAAGGTTGCCATGCTTGCCGCGCACCGGAAGTATCCGCTCGAAATACACGCTTATACGAACGATACCGCCAGGCAGATCCTTGACGTTTTCGAGCGTGTCGCGCAGAGCATCGATCTCCATCCGTTACATTGGTGCATCGCGCACATCGACACCGGAACCGCGGACACCTTCGCACGGATGGCGAAGCTCGGAATCTGCTACAGCGTGCAGATGCAGCCTTACTATGAGGCGCCCGACATTGCCGCTTCTAATGGGCAGGCGGTCGCTGAAGCTTCGCCTCCCGTGCGCCTCGCGCTCGATGCCGGCCTCCACATCGTCGGTGGAACAAACTCGACGCGCGTCGGCGAATACAACACTTGGAGGGCCATCGAATATCTTACTGCCGGAACGTCGGCTGGGGCTGTCGTGCAACGGCGAGCGGACTATTCGGTCACTCGGAGCCAGGCGCTCCGTTTCTATACGGTGAATGGCGCTTGGCTGACGTTCGATGAGGGGCG
This sequence comes from uncultured Alphaproteobacteria bacterium, assembly GCA_963811915.1. Lineage (GTDB taxonomy): Bacteria > Pseudomonadota > Alphaproteobacteria > Rhizobiales > Xanthobacteraceae > Bradyrhizobium. Next base: position 232,675 of record CAWETC010000011.1, on the reverse strand, counting down.
AAGAGGGACGCTGGAATCAGGGCGCGTCGCCGACCTGGCCGTCCTGGACAAGCCGTTCCTGACGGTCCCCCAGAATGAGATCCATACCATCAGGTCGCTGCTCACCTTGGTTAACGGCAAGATGGTTTGGTCGCAGGGGCCATTTGAGTCCGTGCGATGAGGCTGCCGTGCGGTGAGCGTCGGCGGAGGCTCGGACGGCTTGGGAGTCACGCGAGTTGTGACGTGCCATTGGCGTAAGGTGATGCTCGCCAAGGAACTCCGGATAGAGGGCACCTGCGTCATCCGTGCGGCGTGGGTAAAAAACGGTTCGCATACGCGTCGCGCTTTTCGGATATGCGATCGCATTCAACCGTCAGCGCTAGCCAACTCGGTCCTGATTGAGGGAGGCGGGTGCATCCTGAGAAGCAGTCCGGCGGGTCGAAGGCTTGATCTCGGGGAACTGACGGGACGGTCGCCCTCCCGCGTCAGAGGTATTCGCGTTTAACCAACTAAGCGCCACAACCCGAGTTCGGCCTGCGCGGCGACGAGATCCCTGATTTTTTGTTCCGTGACACGGACGAGTGCCGGTTGCGCAGGCTGCTTGCTTCTCGCCAGCGTCCAGACGACATTGAAGCCGCGCAGTGGCGACGCAATGATCGAACCACGCTCGCGATGCCGTTGCGACCCACATCCAGGCATTACCGTGTATCCGACTCCGCGTTCGACGAGCGAAAGTCTCGACGACGGCGAGTTCACTTCCATGATCACGTTGAGAGGGAAACGGTATTTTCGGCTTGCGTCCTCGATCTTGCGTCTGAGGACGTTCGATTGGCGCGGAAGGATGAGCGGAATTCCTGATAGCGCGTTCCACCCAACTGGTCGGTCCGGATCGATCTCCGAGCCTCGCGCGCCGTGAAGATAAACCTGTTCGCTCGCAAGAGGCCAAGTCTCCAAATTGCGGGACCTCGTTTCGGTGCTGATCAAAAGCGCCAAGTCGAGACGTCCGAGCGAAAGTTCTAACTCCATCTCGCCGGAGATGCCCTCATGCACAGAAAGGCTCGCGCTCGGCATATCGCTTGCGAACCAGTCGGCGAGGGGTCCCGTCAGCAAATCCGTCATGACACCAGGAATACCGACGGCGACGGGGCCGGTCGGCGATAACGTGCGCGTGCGCAGTTCGGACACCAGCCCATCCATCTGTCGCAATATACCCGAGGCCCGCGCGCGGAAATGTGTGCCGGCCTCCGTAAGCTGTACTCCGCGTTTACTTCGGGCGAACAGTTCGACACCCAATTCCCATTCCAACTTCGCGAGAATACGGCTGAGGCTCGGTTGGGCCATGCCGAGCACCTCCGCCGTACGTGTGAGGTTCTTGAATTCGGCCGCCGAGAGGAAGGCTCGTACGGCGGAAAGGGAAACGGACAGCGGCCGATCTTTCATTCGTAAAGCGTATCGTAGCGATAGTTACTATGCAATTACGAAATCATCAGCCGCAGGCTAGACGTGTACACACCCCGCGATTATCCGCGCCGAACTGGGCGACGGCGCGGTGGTGCCCGTTCCGTCGCGGTGATCGCAATGACGCTCTTGAATACCCCGTGGGGCGCGACATTCGCTTCGTGGGACGAAGCATTAAAGGCAAGGGTGAGGAATGCAATGAAGGTAGCAGAGTTTCATATGTCGTGCGCGATCGCCGTCGCGCTTCTTGCGACCGGGCCGGCATCAGCGCACCATTCATTCGCAATGTTCGATAAAGACAAGGAAGTCACTATTGTCGGCGAAGTGAAGGAGTTTCAGTGGACCAACCCACACGTATGGCTGCAATTGGTGACGCAAGACGAAGCCGGTCAGTCGATGGAATGGAGTATCGAAATGGCGAGCGTCAACATACTGGCGCGGGAGGGATGGAAGAAGACGTCCTTTAAGCCTGGCGACAAGGTTACCGTCGTCATCCATCCGCTGCGGGATGGATCTCATGGCGGCGCCATGATTTGCGCCACGACAGCAGCCGGGATAACAATTCCGCCGAACGGCGGGACCGCCAGTTCGCAATCTCAATAACCCGAAACGCTCTCGGCTCAGATTCCGCTATTTTAGATTCCGCAACTAGGGGTCACGGGGATATTGGACATGCCAAGTGGATACTCGACTTCATCGATCGCCGTCCAAGCGTGCACCGCCTTGAGCGTCGCTTTCATCGCAAGCGCGCTCGTGTCGACGTTGGCTCCCGCGGCTGATGCAATTGAGGCGGCCAAACCAAAAGCTAAATTTGACTCGACCTACAGCGACTTGGCAAAGCGCCCGCAGATGGCTGGGTTGTGGGTTCCCAAGGGCGGCCTCATGGATAAGGGGGCGCCGTCATTTGATCCCTTTCATAGTAGCATCGGCACCAAACTGCTGGAATTTCGCAAACATCCGCCGCCGCTCAAGCCGGAGTACATCGTCGCTCCCTCGACGGTCGATGAGGCGGCGAAAAAGGGCGGCGCAGTTTCGACAGGTGCGTGCCCCCCGCCATCCGGGTTGCCAGGGGCGATGGTGACACCCTATGCCATGGAAATCGTGGCAGGGCTTGGCGAAATCGTCGCCCTCTTCGAGGCCAGCCCATTACCGAGACGCATTTTCACGGACGGCCGTAATCATCCGGCTCCCGACGATCTAAATCCCAGCTACATGGGTCACTCAATTGGGCATTGGGAAGGGGATACGCTGGTCGTTGATACGATCGGGTTTAATGATAACCACGAAGGCAGGAAGTGGCAGCCGGGGGGGCCGGGCCAGCGTGAAGCGCCGTTTCTGCGGAGCGAGCAGATGCATATGACTGAACGCATGCGACTAACGGATCAGAATACTTTCGAAGACCACATGGTGATCGAAGATCCGGAGATAATGACAAGACCATGGATCATAGATCTGGCCTGGAGCCGGTCCGGCGCCGATCCGCTCGAGTATGTATGCGAGGAAAACAATCGCGGTTTCTCGCCTGACGCGAAATAGCGGGGCACTACTCTTGATCGAGCCATCTCGTAATTCGTGACATTCGCCCAACAACCCGCGCTGTCATCGCGCGCTTAAGGTAGTTGCTGAGTTGGCTGTTGAACTTGTTGAGGTCTCCCATGCTTGCAGCATTAACAAAGTGGATCGAAACGACCCCTCTCAATATGTGGATAGCGATTAACGAGTTGTGGGTTTTGCCGCTCGTGCAAACCGTGCACATCCTCTGCTTAGCTTTGGTGCTTTATGCCGTTAGCATCATAAATCTCAGGATGATCGGCTTTGGCACGAAACGCATGCCTGTTTCGGGACTGTATGCCCATTTCCGCCCCTGGATCTACGGCTCCACCGGAATAATGGCATTCACTGGGGCCATCATGATTGTCGGTGAACCAGGGCGCTCTCTGCTCAATCCGGTGTTTCAGACCAAGATGATTTTGCTCGCCGCCGCCCTGATGGTGACGTTCACCTCGGAGTTTCTTGTACGAAGAAACAGCGTCTTCTGGGACGCCACGTCAAATCCGCGAACTGAGGTTCGCTTGGCCGGTATCATATCGCTAACATTGTGGCTGGCGGTGGCGATTTGTGGGAGATGGATCGCTTACGCCATCGTGACGTGAAACGGCCGATGCGAACTGCAGCCGCGTAGAGGATAAATTATGTTGATTGCAGTAATTACATCGTGGCTTGAGCAGAGTTGGCTTGGTGTCGCAATCGCCGAATCCGACTGGTTGTTCCCAACGATTGAAACCATTCATGTCATCGCGATAGCTCTCGTTGTTGGCTCTATCGTTGCGCTTGATCTCCGGCTACTCGGTCTTTCGTGGCAAAAACGTGCCGTTACTGAAGTCGCAGAGGATGTACTGCCGTTGACGTGGGTGTGCTTCGTTATCGCCGTTGTTGCGGGCGCACTCATGTTTGTCTCGGCTGCGCGTAAATACGCCTATGATTTGCCTTTTCAGCTGAAGATGATTTTCCTGATCCTTGCAGGGGTTAATATGATGATCTTCCATAGCTTTACTTATAAAAGGGTTCGCGCCTGGAACCATCGAGTAATCACGCCACGTGGTGCACGGGTAGCTGCGGCTCTTTCGTTGCTCTTTTGGATCTGCATCGTAGGATGCGGGCGGCTTGTTGGATTTACTTCGGAAAAGGCTCCGATATCGGAATCGCAGACCTCAAGCTTGCAAGCCGGAACCTTGCTACCGAGGAACTAATCCAGTGTCGGGCGCAGTCCATTGGCGAGAAGGGCGGTGGTGGAGCGCGGCGGATTTGACAGCCTTGAGTATTTGCGAGTCTTGAGTATTTGGCGATCGCTCGAGGCCGCGCTTCAGGGAGAGTCAGTTCCGGCGGGGTCTTATCTGTGACGTTGCGGGTGACGCAAAGCACCCGCGCCGACGCGCCATCCGGGCCGAAGGCGTCGATCACATAGCCATCCGGACGTCACAGACGGCAAGACGCGAGCCCTATGATCAACGTCAGCCATCGTTGTGCCCCAACTGCGCTGTAAACGCAGAATAATTAGCTGGCCAATCATACATTGATATGACCCCCTTCTTCCGAAGGTCGAATGGAAACGTACGCCTAACATCGGCAATGTGATCGGGAGTAGCTCAAAAGAAGAATAAAAAGACGGCTTCCCGGGTCAGAGATGTCGGCCCGGCCGAGCCTTGGTTGATTGAGCTCCAAATTGCGGTGATCACCGTTGGGAAACGTGATGGGACGCTTGCTTTCAGTCAATGTAGGGCTGCCGCGCGAAGTGACTTGGCAAGGCTGGGCGGTCGATACCGCCATTTGGAAGGTGCCGTCTGAGGGCCCGTGTATGGTGCGCCAAGATCGGTCATCGCGGCGAACGCTTCGCGAGACCTCCTTTGACACCGAACGGACACGAGCAGTTAACAACATCAGCCTTCGAGGCGGCAGGCCCGAGCGTACTTGGCTACCGACACGACTGGTCGGAACCCGCGATTTGGCTGTGGAACTACGCACGGCTAGTCCGAGATCGGCCCACACTGGGCGCGCCCGGGGACAGAAGTACAATTGTAAGAATCTTTTGAAACGCGCCCGCGCGGTTTAGCGCCGCGCGCGTGGCAGAAGTTGCGTAAGGATGTGTGCGATGAACCGGATCGTGTTCCTGGTCGATGTCGACAATACGCTGCTCAACAACGATCACATTCAGGCCGACATCAAGACACATCTGGCGCGAGAGTACGGAACTGCTTCCAGCGATCGCTACTGGGTAATTCTCGAGGACTTGTTTACGGAACTTGGCTATCGGGATTATCTGGGCGCGCTTCAGCGCTATCGCGTCGAGCACCCGCAAGACATGGACTTGTTGTCGATGTCTTCGTTCTTGGTCGACTACCCTTTCGCCAACCGCCTGTACCCGGGCTCGCTGGACGTGCTCGCACAATTCCGTGGATGGGGTCCAACCGTACTCCTCACCGATGGTGATGTCGTCTTTCAGCCGCGCAAAGTCGAGCGATCCGGCCTTTCGGAGGCCGTCGGCTCTCAGGTGCTGATTTACATCCACAAGGAACTCGCGCTTGACGATGTCGAGCTTCGCTATCCAGCGCAGCATTACGTTCTGGTGGACGATAAGCCACGGATTTTAGCCGCGGTGAAAGAGGCGTGGGGCCACCGCGTGACCACTGTATTTCCCCGTCAAGGACAGTACGCCCACGATGCTAAGGCTGTCGCCTCCTTCATTGCACCTGATGTGACGGTAGACCGTATTGGGGATTTGCTTGCTTACAATCTGGACACCCTGCTTGGGGGAAAACAAACCTCGACACAACATTATGCGGGGAGGAAGCGATGAAAGCCACCCAAAAACTTCATGAACTCGGCCAGAGCATCTGGCTCGACAACATTACCCGTGACCTGCTGACGGGCGGGACCCTCAAGCGTTACATCAGTGATCTGTCGCTAACGGGACTCACGTCGAATCCAACGATCTTCGATCACGCCATCAAAAACAGTTCGGCCTACGATTTCGCGATTCATGCAAAGCTTAACGAGGAAAAGTCGGACGAAAAACTGTTCTTCGAGTTGGCGATCGAAGACCTCTCGCAGGCCGCCGACATGTTTCGACCGGTGTGGGATCGAACCAACGGGGTGGACGGGTGGGTATCGCTTGAGGTTTCGCCACTGCTGGCTTACGACTCTGCGAACACCAGCGCCGCAGCGAGAGAGCTGCATGCGAGGGCGCAACGCCCAAATTTATTCATCAAAATACCCGGGACCAAGGAGGGGTTGCCGGCGGTAGAGGAGTTAATTTTCGCCGGCGTGCCGGTGAACGTGACGTTACTGTTCAGCCGCGAGCACTATGTCGCCGCGGCAGAGGCATATCTGCGCGGCATCGAACGACGCATCGCGGCCGGGCTCAGCCCCGATGTCGACTCCGTTGCTTCACTGTTTGTCAGCCGCTGGGACGCCGCCGTCGCAAGCAAGGTCCCCGAGCCCCTGCGCAACCGGCTCGGTATCGCCATCGCGAAGCGGGCCTACAAGGCATACCGCGAACTGCTCGGCTCGGCGCGCTCGCAGCGAATTTATAACGAAGGTGCCCGACCGCAACGCCTATTGTGGGCGAGCACGGGCACCAAGGACCCAGCCGCTTCCGATATCCTTTACATCAAGGCATTGGCGGCGCCGTTCACGATCAACACCATGCCCGAAGGGACCCTACAGGCCTTTGCCGATCACGGCAATGTCGAGGATATCCTTCGGGCAGATGGCGGCGACTGCGAGGATGTACTGGAGCAATTCGCGAAAGCCGGCGTCGACATCGATGTGCTGGCGGCAAAATTGCAGGACGATGGTGCCAAGTCGTTCGTCAAATCCTGGGACGAACTGATGAAGGTAATTTCCGTCAAGAGCGAAGTCCTTGCCAAGGCAAGCTAGAACTCGATCGAGAAATAGGCCTTCCCATGAATATCCTGGCCATCGACGTCGGCGGTACCCACGTCAAGATCCTCGCCAACGGCGAGAAGGAGAAACGCGAGATCAAATCCGGACCGACGATGACGGCGCGACAGATGGTCTCGAGCGTCGAGAAACTGGCCAGCGACTGGAAATACGATGTCGTGTCGATCGGCTATCCAGGCCCGGTCGTGGATCACCGGCCGAAAGCGGAACCGCACAATTTGGGCAGCGGTTGGATGGGATTTGACTTCGCCGCGGCGTTCAAGCGACCGGCGAAGGTCATCAACGATGCTGCAATGCAGGCGCTCGGCGGCTATCAGGGCGGCCGAATGTTGTTCCTCGGCCTGGGGACTGGACTTGGCTCGGCCATGATTGTGGACGGCATCGTGCAGCCGATGGAACTCGCGCATCTTCCCTATAAGAAGCGAACGTACGAGGACTATGTCGGGCTTCGCGGACTGGAGGAGTTCGGCAAGAAGGCCTGGCGAAAGCACGTCAAAGAAGTTGTCGAATGTCTGGTGGCGGCGCTTCAACCCGACGACGTCGTGCTTGGAGGTGGGAACGCCAAGAAGCTGAAGGAAATGCCGCCGCTGTGCCGGCCAGGCGGCAACGCGGATGCATTCAAAGGCGGGTTTCGTATGTGGCGGAGTTCGCGCTCGGGAAATACGCCCGGCTCCCGCAAACAAGCTGAGGCGTCTCCAATCAAGCTTTAGAAAGCGTGCAGACATGGTGATAACCACCGAGCCCCTGTCCCAACGACCAGTCTGGAATGCCCTCGCCGCGCACTACCGGCAGATCAAGGGCCTGCATATGCGCGAACTGTTCGCGAAAGAACCCAAGCGTGGGGAGCGTTTGGCTGCCGAGGCGGCGGGGGTCTACCTGGATTACTCGAAAAACCGAATCACCGATGAGACGCTGAATCTGCTATTGCAACTCGCCGAAGAAGCGGGATTGCGCGCGCGGACCGACGCGATGTTTGGCGGCGAGAAGATCAACGCGTCCGAAAAACGCGCCGTTCTGCACATCGCCCTGCGGGCGCCGAAGGGAAAATCGATCCTGGTCGACGGCAATAACGTGGTACCGGGTGTCCATGCCGTGCTCGAGCGGATGGCCGATTTCTCCAATCGGGTGCGTGGCGGCACATGGCTTGGTTACACCGGCAGGCGAATCCGGAACGTGATCAACATCGGCATCGGCGGCTCCGATCTCGGCCCGGTGATGGCATATGAGGCGCTCAAGTACTACAGCGACCGTGCGATGACCTTCCGCTTCGTGTCAAACGTCGATGGCACTGACTTCGCGGAGTCGACTCGCGATCTCGATCCGGCGGAGACGCTGTTCATTGTCTCGTCCAAAACCTTTACCACGCTCGAGACCATGACTAACGCGCGAAGCGCGCGTCGATGGTCGCTTGCGGGACTTGGCGGCGATGAGAAGTCGGTTGCCAAGCATTTCGTCGCGGTGTCGACAAATGCAAAGGATGTGACGAAGTTCGGCATCGACACCGCCAACATGTTTGGCTTCTGGGATTGGGTTGGCGGCCGCTATTCCATGGACTCGGCGATCGGGCTTTCGACCATGCTCGCCATCGGCCCGGACAATTTTCGCGCCATGCTTGGCGGATTCCACGAGGTGGACGAACACTTCCGCACGGCCCCGTATGCGCGCAACCTGCCGGTACTGATGGGGCTGCTCGCGGTCTGGTACAACAATTTCTTTAACGCGCAGGCAGCGGCGGTGCTGCCATACGAGCAATACCTGAAACGGTTTCCAGCCTATCTGCAGCAACTGACGATGGAGAGCAACGGCAAGCACGTCACGCTAGACGGCGCTCCCGTGACCTACGACACCGGCCCGATCTATTGGGGGGAGCCGGGAACCAACGGTCAGCATTCATTCTATCAACTTATCCATCAGGGCACCCGGCTCATTCCCTGTGACTTCATTGGCTTCCACAGGACGCTCAACCAGCTTGGCGAGCAACACGACATGTTGCTCGCCAATGTTCTGGCGCAAGGTGAAGCGCTCGCGTTCGGCAAGACGGCCGACGAAGTGAAGGCGGAAGGATCAGCCGATTGGCTTGTTCCGCACCGCGTGTTTGAGGGAAATCGTCCCTCCAATATCATTCTGCTTTCAGAACTGACGCCCGCTACGCTCGGCAAACTGGTCGCATTATACGAACACAGCGTCTTCACCCAAGGCACGATCTGGGGCATCGATTCATTCGATCAGTGGGGTGTCGAGCTTGGCAAGGTGCTGGCGCAACGCATCATCCCGGAGCTCACCAGCGAAAGAGAGCCCGAGCTTGGCCACGACAGTTCGACCAACGCGCTGATCCGCCGATATCGCGAATTCAGGGACAAGTCGCAATGAGGGCCGATTTCAACGCTCTTCGAGAATTGCGTACCGCAAAGCGAATGACATCGTAACAATCACCCATCTATGGGAGAAGCCACCATGCAGCTCGGAATGATCGGTCTCGGTAGAATGGGCGCCAACATGGTGCGACGCTTGGTCAGGGACGGCCACCAATGCGTGGTTTTTGACATGTCGCCGACCGCGGTGGCGGAACTGGTAAAGGACAAGGCGGCAGGCAGTTCCTCGCTGCCGGATTTGGTCAAAAAGCTGGAAAAGCCCCGGGCGATTTGGCTGATGGTACCGGCGGCCGTCGTGGACAAGTCGATCCGCGATTTGCTGCCGCTACTCGAAGCGGGCGACATCCTGATCGATGGAGGCAATTCCTATTACATCGATGACATAAGGCGTGCCAAGGAAACGGCGCTGAAAGGAATTCACTATGTCGATGTCGGTACCAGCGGCGGTGTTTGGGGTCTTGAGCGCGGCTATTGCATGATGATCGGAGGACCTGACTGGGCGGTGCAACGTCTGGATCCGATCTTCAAAACCCTTGCTCCCGGGATCGGCGACATCCCGCGCACGCCGGGGAGAGATAAGTCCGCCACGGGCACCTCCGAATCCGGCTACTTGCATTGCGGACCCAGCGGCGCGGGTCATTTCGTCAAGATGGTCCACAACGGCATCGAGTATGGACTGATGGCCGCATATGCCGAGGGACTTGGCATTTTACGTGCGGCGAATGTCGGGAAGAAGCCGCATATGGTCGACGCCGAAACGACGCCACTGCGCATCCCCGAACATTACCAGTACGATCTCAACCTGCCTGACATCGCCGAGGTATGGCGACGCGGCAGCGTGGTTGCCTCGTGGCTTCTTGATCTGACCGCAACCGCGCTGTTGGAGGATCCCGCGCTCGCCAAGTTCGCGGGCAGAGTCTCTGATTCCGGCGAAGGACGCTGGACTATTGCGGCAGCCATCGACGAGGCGGTCCCCGCCCCGGTGCTGACCACGGCACTTTACGAGCGCTTCAGCTCGCGAGGTGAAGCTGATTTTCAGAACAAACTGCTTTCGGCAATGCGCTACGAATTCGGCGGGCACTTGGAAAAGCACGGCGGCAACAAAACGGGGGCGGCATGAGCGAACTTCGGTCGGACGCATTGGTGTTTTTCGGCGCGACGGGCGATCTCGCTTACAAGAAGATATTTCCCGCACTGCAGGCCATGCTGAAGCGCGGCCACCTCGACATTCCCGTCATCGGCGTCGCCAAGGCAGGCTGGACACTCGAACAGCTCAAGGCACGTGCCCGGGACAGTCTCGAAAAGCACGGCGGACTCGACGCGGCGGCATTCGAAAAGTTGTCCGGCTTGTTGCGTTACGTCGACGGCGACTATGGCGACCGGGCGACGTTCGACGCCGTTCGCAAGCAACTCGGCTCGGCTCAACGGCCGGCTCACTATCTAGCCATTCCGCCCGCGTTGTTCGCAACGGTGGTCGAACAACTCACGAATGCTGGCTGCACCCGCGGCGCTCGCGTTATCGTCGAAAAGCCGTTCGGGCACGATCTCGTGTCGGCGCACGAACTGAACAAGATATTGCTCGCCAAATTCGACGAAGATCACATCTTTCGCATCGACCACTACCTCGGCAAGCGGCCTGTGAATAACATGGTGTTCTTCCGCTTCGCGAATGCGTTCCTGGAGTCATTTTGGAACCGTCAAGTCGTGAGCAGCGTTCAGATCACCATGGCGGAGGATTTCGGTGTCCAAGGCCGCGGCGCATTCTACGACCAGACCGGCACCATTCGCGACGTGATCCAAAACCACCTGTTCCAGGTGCTGGCCAATCTGGCGATGGAGCCACCGGCGCGATCCGACAGCGAGTTGCTGCGCGACGAAAAGGTCAAGGTCCTGAAATCGATTCCACCGATCGAGGAGAAGAACCTGTTGCGCGGGCAGTTTCGTGGCTACCGGCAAGAACCAGGCGTCGCACCGGGCTCGCAAGTCGAAACCTTCGCCGCGCTGCGGCTCGAGATCGATTCCTGGCGCTGGCAGGGGGTGCCATTTTATATCCGCGCCGGAAAATCGCTGCCCGTCACCTGTACCGAGGTGATCGTACGCCTGCGTCAGGCGCCGCGAATCTTTCCCCATTGCATCGAGGTACCAAATCATGTGCGATTTCGCATCAGCCCTGACGTAACGATCGCGCTGGGCACCACCGTGATGGACATTGACGACAGAGAAGTCGGCCAGCAGGTGGAACTGACCGCGAGCCATCACCCGGACGCGAACGAGATGGACGCCTATGAGCGGGTGCTCGGCGACGCCATAGGTGGCGACCGCACGTTGTTTGCGCGGCAGGACTACGTCGAAGAAGCATGGCGGATCGTTGATCCGGTATTGAAGAAGGCGACGCCGGTTTACGAATATGAAGCAGGTAGCTGGGGTCCGCGCGAAGTAGACGAGAATGTTGCTCCGCCGGGCGGCTGGCAAAATCCGACAGTGCAGTAGTTCGGAGCAATGCATGCAGTTCAAAGTGCTTGCCGATCCCGACGCCACCGTCGGAATTCCGCGGCAGGAGACGTAGATCGGGCGATCGCTCGAGGCCGCAGCTATCCGCTGGGAGAAGGCAGCACGCGGCTTGCGTTCACCGAAGATATCACCTTCAGCTTCACCGGCTTTGGCTAGAACATCCTCCGCGTCAGCGACGCCGATGATATCGCCCACATCGAACATGCCTTGGCGACCTTTCGCGATACGAAAGGGCAGCCGACGCTGGTGATCCTCAACAGTCATATTGGCTACGACTTGCCGCACCGCCAGAATACCGCCGCGGCGCATGGCGAGCCGCCCTCGACTTCGAGGAAGTCAATCTCACCAAGGGCGCCTATGGCTGGCCGGAGGACGCCAGTTTCCTCGTGCCTGACGGCGTACGCGAGAAGCCTTGACTTGCATGCGAGCGATTGCATAATGCAATCGATTGCATAAAATTTGCAAAAGCCCTCCACACCTGCGACTAGGGGACTTTGACCATGCGGAGACTTTTCACCTTTGCTGCAATCGCGCTTCTCCCACTTGGAGTTGCGATGACGCAAGCACAGACTTTTGAAAAGAAGGCCTATAATTACAGCGAATGGGCCAAGGGGCGGTTCTCTGAGGTGGTGACCGTCACCGGTCCCGGCAAGATGATTTTCCTGGCCGGCGTAGGAGCCGAAAATGAGAGCGGCCAAGCGGGCGACATCCTCCACAAGGGCGACGTCGTTGGGCAATGCAAATACGCCTTCGACAAGATAAAAAGAGCGCTTGAAAAGAGCGGCGCTGAGCTCGGCGACGTTGTCAAAGTGGTGACTTATCTGACGGACATGAGGGCGTCAGCCGATTTCGCCAAGTGCCGCCAGGACGCGTTCGGAACTATACCGATGCCGGCTCATACCCTGGTGAGCGTCAGCCAGTTGGCGTGGCCAGGCATGCTGATCGAAATCGATGTTACCGCGATAGTGCCGTTGAAATAGCGGCCATGATTATCGGCAGCACTCAAGGGTGGGGCACAAGAAATTCCTCGAATCCACTGGACCATCGTTGATATGCGCCGGCAGCAATAACCATCGGCTTGAGATCATGAATCTTGCGAAAGCAGATCGTTTGCTTCGACGGCGACAATTGGTGCTTTCATATGTACGACACGGTCAAGGGCTTCGGTTGGCTCGGTGACCAGGCCGCGACTGAGCATGTGTGATGCGATGCCACCCAGCCCCTGGGAGACCGCCCTTCTCACCGATGTGGGGGAGCGGTAGACTGCCGTTCGATCAGCTTGGGACGGAGCAAGATATCGGCGATAGCGTTATGGCCTGACATTTTCGCCAGCAGGATCCGCGCGGCCTCGAGGCCCATCTCTTTCTGATCAATACGAACAGTCGTCAGCGGCGGACGGACCAAATCGACGAATGGGGCGTCATTGTACCCGGTGATCGAAATATCGGCAGGACAGGAGATGTCCTTTTCAGCAAGAGCGTCGTAGCAACCTAGTGCAATCAGATCGTTTGCGGCGACAATTGCCGTGATCTTCGGGTTTTTCGCTAGTAATTCAAGGCAGGCGACGCGACCGGCCTCGCGCGTAAACGCCGTGGCGGGGACGACCGAATGCTTAGTCTTCGGGATAGAAAGCTCGTCGCAGGCCAGCCAAAAACCGCGTAGTCGCACGGCGCCGGTCGAGAGAAACTCGGGACCTGCGATATGCGCGATTTGCTTGTGTCCCAAGTCAACCAGATGTCGCACCGCGAGCGCAATGCCGCGCAGGTCGTCGTTGACCACTGCAGGTACACGGCCAGACTCATCGGTCCGGTTGACGAGAACGATCGGGGTGCCGTTCTCCAACCACTCCTCCAGGACCGGATCGTGGAGAGTTGCAGAAGCGATAATCAAGCCATCAACCTGGCGCTCCATCATTCCAGCAAGGATAACCCGATGGCGTTCAAGATCGTTTGCCGAGTTGGCAACGATCGTCATATAGCCTTCTTTTAAAAGGCAAAGCTCGATTCCCTCCAGAATGGGCGGGAACAGCAGACTAGCGATATCGGGAACCACAACGCCAACGACCCGAGAACGTTTGGTGCGCAGGCTGGATGCCAGTGAGTTGGTGCGATAACCGAGCCTCTGCGCAGTTTCTAAAATGCGCTTGGCAATCTGAGGCTTCACCAGGTCACGGGTTGTGGGATTGAGTGCGCGCGACACGGTCGAAAAGTGAACGCCCGCCGCCTTCGCGACGTCCTTCATCGTCACCGATGGCTTTTGGGAGTTCGTCATTTCGATAACCGTAGCTCAAAAATATCAACGCCGCCAGCGATTTGCAAACGATTGTGCAAAGCTCAAGAAATAAACACGCGAAAAAAACCGAGGGTCGGACCCAGCATTCTCACGATTCTCAAAAAAGGAATTGCGACGGCGTTACACACATGGCCGCCAGTGCATCAATGGAGGCAGCGGTGAGGCCTGCCATTGCGATGACTGTATCCGTGTTGATCGCGGGCGTGCAGATGGATCGGTCATGTCCGTTCGTATTAATCGCGAAACGCGACCGAAGTCTCAAAATGGCAATTTGCAAACGTTTTCCAAAGCGCTAGCCGTGAAGATCGCCTTTAAAATGGGTCACCTGCTAAAGTGAACCACCTCGGGTTCTGTCGCCCTGACAAAAAAGTGAGCAAACGATTGCAAAACTCATGTTATGGTCGGGGTACGGCCGGGGGCTACGGGGAGAAAAGACATGTCGATCGCGTTCCATGTCAACGGCGCGCCGGTGAGCGTGGATGCGCCGGAAGACACACCGCTCCTTTGGGTACTCCGAGAATATTTAAAGCTTTCCGGAACGCGCTTCGGCTGCGGAGCTGGTTTGTGCGGCGCGTGCATGATCCACTTGGACGGTGATAGGGCCTTCTCATGCCAAACGGCACTTAGGGAGGTGGCCGGTCGCTTCGTCACCACGATCGAGGGGCTCTCGCATGATGCGTCCCATCCGATGCAGAAGGCGTGGATGGCCGAGCAGGTTCCTCAATGCGGGTATTGCCAATCGGGTCAAATAATGAGCGCCGCTGCGTTGATGGCGCACAATCCGAAAGCCTCGCAGGCGGAAATCGTCGAATACATGAGCGCCCACATCTGCCGTTGCGGTACATACCGGCGAATTCTTGCGCGCAGTGCAACGCGCGATGCAGGAGGGCTGAGGATGAACCATGGCCGAAAAGCTCGGAAGAATTCGGGTCCGAGCCGCAGACAAGTCATGATCGGCGCAGCCGGACTCACGTTCGGCTTCGTTAAACCAGAGCGCTGGCTTCCTGCCGCTCGGGCAGCGCAGTCTTTCGCAAGGATCAGTCCCTGGGTGACGATCGCGTCGAATGGAATGATCTCGATCATGTCGCCAGCGACCGAGATGGGGCAGGGGTCGAAGACCTCGTTGCCGCTGATCCTAGCGGAAGAACTCGACGCCGACTGGAAAGATGTCCGGATCGTGCCTGCGCCGCCGAACGATGCGCTATACGGAAACCCCGGTTTTCTCGGGATGATGTATACTGCGGGAAGTACGGCGGTCTTCGGATACTTCGCCCAGCTTCGGCAATTCGGTGCGCAAGTTCGCCGCGTCCTTCTCGACAATGCCGCCGAAAAATGGAGCGTGCCCGTCGATGAATTGACGACTGAACCCAGTTCCGTGATCCATGCGAAGACCGGCCGCCGTCTAACTTATGGAGAGATCTCGGTATTCGCCGTCCTTCCTCCTATAGCGCCAGTCGTCGATCCATCCGATCTCAAGCGGCCGGACCGGTTTCGGTTGATCGGCCGAGACGTGCAGAGATACGAGTTGCCGTCGAAGGTCGACGGATCCGCACGCTACAGCATCGACGTACAGACCGCCGGCATGCTGTTTGGAGCGGTGATCAACCCGGCGTTACCCGATAGCAGGCCGGAAAGCATAAACGACGCTTCCGCCCGCCGCGTGCCCGGACTTGTCGGCATCTACAACCTGCCGATCGGTGTTGGTGTGATTGCTGAGACACCGTGGGCAGCATTCGCGGCCAAGGACGCTCTCAAGATCCGATGGACGAAATCCGAGAAGGCCGGCGCATTCGATAGCGACAAAGCATTGAACAACTACGCCGCCATCGCGCGAGGTGACGTCGAACACAAGGCGGCGGCATGGGACAAGGTTGGGGTAGGGGCCGCTGCACTTGCGGATGCATCAGCTACATTCATGGGCGAATACCGGTGCGACTACGCCTATCACGCCCAGATGGAGCCGTTAAATGCCGTTGCTGCGATTTCGCCTGACGGCAAAAGCGTGGAAATATGGTGCGGCACGCAAAGCCAGACGATGGCGGTCGCCACCGCTGCGGCAACCACGGGAATAGAGGGCAAGCACGTCATCTTCAACGAGATGCTCCTGGGGGGAGGATTTGGCCGCAGGGGACCACGCGACCAGGATTTCCTCCTTGGCGCCCTGTTCCTGTCGAAGGAAGTCAGACGGCCCGTCAAGGTTCTATGGACGCGGGAGGACGACATTAGAAACGGCCGGTTTCGTCCGATGTCGGCGCACCGGCTCGAGGCAGGGTTCGACGATTCGAGCCGGCTGACGTCATGGCACCACAGGGTCGCCACCGACAACGTCGGGGTCTTCCAGGATCCGACCCGCTACTTCGGACCTTGGAAAGAACGCGACATGATCTCCTTGGCCGGTTTAGAACTTCCGACCTATGAAATCCCAAATCGTCTAGCCGAACATTTCGCCATCGACAGCGGTATCCGCGTTTCCGCGCTGCGCGGCATCGGCTTCACGGCGAACAAATTTGCGACCGAAGCCTTCATCGACGAACTCGCCAGGAACCGTGCCGTCGATCCGCTCAAATTTCGTCTGGACCTCGTCAAGAAAGCTCCGCGAGCAGAGGCGGTCATCCGCGCGGTCGCCGTCATGTCTAGATGGGAGGACAAGCGCGAAGACAGCGCGCTGGGGATCGCATATATCGATTATTCGGGAACGCAGATTGCAGGTGTAGCCGAAGTCCGTTTGGACAATGCGACCGGCACGATCAAAGTAATCAATTTCTGGGTAGCGATCGATCCCGGCATCGCGGTGCAACCGGACAACATCGTCGCTCAGATCGAGGGAAGTGTCGTCTACGGGATGGGTCTCGCCCTCACGGAGCGGATTACCATCAAGGATGGAGAAATTCAGCAGTCGAATTTCTACGACTACACTGTGATGCGCATGAGAGACACCCCCGATATCCACGTGAAGGTCATCTCGACCGATAACAAGCCGACCGGCGTGGGACAAATGGCGACGCCACTGGTCGCGCCGGCTATCTCGAATGCAATCGCGGAGTTGACCGGGACGAGGTTGCGACACACGCCGTTTCTTCCCGAACGCGTGTTGGCCGCGATGAAGTCGCCGTTGGCGCCGATATGAGCAGCTTGCATTCGGCTAATTCGGGCTGCTGCGTTCCAAACGTCCGTCGAAATTTTGCAGCCGGAAGTCTCCGCCGTCGAACGCTGCGTTGCCAGGAATGGGATATTCAAGAGTGGGTGGTCGCCCGTCGCCTTCGATCGAACTCGACCAAAATACGGACCGATACCGATAGCCCGCGAGCAATCCACAAACAGATCTCGATAGAGGAAAGGCAGCAATGAGCACGCTCGCGGAATCGCGTTCAGAAGGAAACATCGCCGCCAAAATCGGTGGAGCCGTTTACGTCGCTTGGGGAGTGCTTCATCTTGTCGCCGCGTGGGGAATTCATGTCCTCGCCGCCTCCCTCCCGCCGGGAATCGCATACGGGCGCATGGAACAGGCTTGCTGGCATTTGGTAATCTTTGCGCTTTTGACGATGGCTCTTGGCATCAGCTTGAATTGGCGCAACGACAAGGCCGGTTACTGGATAAACCTTGTCGTAGTCGCCGCCGTGGACTTGGGGTTCATCTTGCTGCTCGTCGTTCCCGGATATATCCCGGCTTCCGTGGGTTCGTTGGCTGGTCCGATCGTGTACGTCGTTGCCGCGGTCTTTTCGACCATCGGGCGTTTATCTCCCGACGCCGCCGGGTACAGGCGTTGAGCCGGAATTTATGCAATCATTTGCTATTGCGAACATTTAACCAAGACCGCTAGATCGCGAGCAAGACGTGGACGTCCGCGGACTCCTGTCACCCGTGCAAAAGGCTTGGCTCCAAGAGCAAGTGCCGCAGTGCGGCTATTGCCGGTCTGGACAGATAATGAGTGCCGCTGCGATATAAAGCAGTTGCCGTCGGACGATCCGATAGAACGAGCCGAGCGGTCGGGAACGCGCGCACGATGAAATCCGACGTCACCCTGTTGCGGAAGAGTGACCACGTTCCAGGGCAGGCGATGGCGAGACCTGCGACTTCGGTTCTGCAAGCTTGAGGATGCTGCGAGCTTCGCTTGTTGTCGCGATTTCCCCGCCGAGATCCTGCACGATCCGCGAGACCTTTTCGACGAGCGATGCGTTGGAGGAAGCCAGCGTTCCTTTCGACAGATATACGGAATCTTCCAGACCTACTCGGACATGGCCGCCGGCCAGGAAAGACTGTGCGGCCATCTTGAACATCGAGCGCCCGATGCCGATCGCGGTAAATTGCGAACCCGACGGCAGCAGATTGCGTGCATAGAGGACTGTCTCCGGACTGGGTTGAAATCCGTATTTTACGCCCATGACGAATGAGCAAAGCAGGGGGCCGCTCAATGTTCCGTCGCTCAACAGATCATGGAGCAGTGCGATATCGCCGGAATCAAAAAGCTCAATTTCGGGCCGCACCCCTGCATTTCGAATTATCTTTGCCATGCGTCGGACGTTGGGCGGAGTGTTGATGACGACTTCCGCGCCGGAGTTCATCGTGTTGAGATCGAGCGTGCAAATGTCTGGCTGCAGCACGGCGATGTGCTCGACCCGGCGCTCCGGGGCGACGAGAGTGCTTCCAGGTGCCGCGACTTTTGGATCGTGCGGCGAGGGGATGAAACGTCCGCCAGGGCCTGTCGTGATATTCAGGATGAGGGTCGGATTTTTGGCGCGAAGCAGGTTCACCACTTCTTTATAGAGGGAGAGCTCCATGGAGGGAGCGCCGCTTACGGGATTGCGTACATGTATGTGCACGATGGCGGCGCCTGCATTGGCCGCCCCTAAGCAGGCATCCACGATCTGTCCGGGAGTGATCGGAAGATACGGAGACTGCTCCGGCTTGGTCAAATTCCCGGTGACTGCGCAAGTTATGATGACCTTGTTCGACAACGTTCCCGCCCTTACGCTCATCACAAAGCCCGCCCGCCGTCGATCACGACAGTCGTTCCCGTGGAAAATCCCAGGTGCGTCGCGCATGCCAGAATCCCGGCTGCAATATCGTCAGGCTCTGCGATCCGTTTGAGCGGCGTCGTATTCGAGACCTTGTCGTTGAAGTTCGCATCCCGTCCAGGGACGAAAGTCGTGTCTACGACGCCCGGAGCGACAGCGAGGACTCGCACGTGAGGTGCGAGGACCCGTCCCAGACACTTTGTCATGATGTCGATGCCGGCCTTCGCAGCGCAATACGCGATCGAAGAACCGACGCCCGTGAAGGCTGCTATTGAAGATATGGAAACAACCAATCCGTCGCCAGAGGCGGTCAAAAGCGGGGCGAACGTTCTTATTGCAGCAAACTGGCCGCGCCAGTTTACGCGGAACATTTGGTCAATGAGATCGTCGCTTAGGGCGTCCAGATCTGCATGCGGTACCGGCTTGGTGAAGCCGGCAGCGTTGATGAGAATGTCCAACCGACCATGCTGTTCGGAGATCCAATCGCGCAGACCGATCAGAGACGGCGTATGAGAGATGTCAGCTTCGAAAGCCGTGTGACCTTCACCGGGCAACTGGGCCACAACGCTTCTGGCGACGGCAGCGAATTCCGGTCCAGGCATGTGGGTAATGATCAATCGCGCACCGGCGGCGGCGAGCAGTTGGCTGGTTGCGGCTCCGATGCCGCCGGCGCCCCCGATCACGAGAGCGACTTTGTTCTTGATATCTCTTGGATAGGACATGGCACCTCGATACTAGAAGATGGAAATGAACTACTTGATCGGCGGCTTAGGCAGCTTGGCCTCTCCGACCTCCATGACGAAGTCATAGTCGAGCGAATACCAGCTTCCAGTCACATCCGCGGCAGGTGCAGGTTCTTCGTGGCGTCGATAATTTCCGACGAGATGGGATGTGACACCGAACACGACATCCGTCTCAAGCCTCTCGTCGTCATCGACGAAGACCTGCGTAATCAGAGTTTTGAAGCCTTGCTTGAATGCCAAAAAATGGAGATGAGCCGGGCGGAATGGATGACGCGATTGAGCCCGCAGGAGGTCTCCCACAGGCCCGTCAGTTGGAACCGGATATCCTGCCGGCTTGACGGACCGAAACCAGAAACGGCCATCGTCGTCGGTCACGAACTTGCCGCGCAAGTTCATATCCGCCTGGTCGCTGTCCTGGTTCTCGTAGAGCCCGACGGGAGAGGCCTGCCAGACGTCGACCTCTACGCCCTTCAACGGATTGCGGTTCGTATCCGTGATGCGGCAGTTCGCGAAAAGCGCTGGACCGGGGGTTCGCGATCTCACGATCGAACTGCCGTTCGTGGTCGCAGGCGAGTTCATGCGCCAAAATGGACCAAGAAGGGCGGCAGCAGTTTCGGTAGCGCCATTCTTTCCGTTGTTAAGCAGGCAGACGAGGGTCGAAAACCCAATCGCGTCCGAGAACAGAATGCCTTCGTTGTGGGCATCGTGCGTCGACTTTCCTATCCGGTTCAGGAAATCGATCCCGACTTCAAACTCCTCTTCCGATAACTGCACCTCTCGCGCAAATTCATGAGCGTGTCTCACGAGCGCCTTCATGATGTGCGTCAGCCGAGCGCTAGGCGATCTTTCCATCGCTTCGAAGACCGCATCTGTAACCTGTGATTCGCTGTCTATGATCATGATTGTCACCTCGTGTTGGGCCTAGTCTACGCAATCGTTTGCATAAGATCAAGGTGAGTGAAGTTGTGTCGTTCGACGGCGTTAAGTTCTGATTTCACCCGAAATGCCACCCATGCCGCCTCAGTCAATGTACGCTGTGCCCTGTCGACCCTCCGGCGGGCCGGTCATAAATCGCTTGACGCTAGCAAACGATTGCACAAAGGTATGCCGAATTGTTGTCCTTAGCCTGGGGTTCCGCGAATGACTGACCTTGTTAAAGTCGAAGATAGTTCAAAACAGCCTTCCAGAGCTCTTTCGGGGAGGGCTATTCGTATTTCAGGTGCCGCTGCCACGGCCGACGGACTCGTTTTGAAGCTGGATACGTGTCAGGCGCAGCCTCGGAGTGGCGAATGTGTCATCGAGGTCAGAGCTGCTGGCGTAAACATGAGTGACGTGAAAGCTGCGATGGGGCACATGCCCTACGCCGTATGGCCGCGCACGCCAGGGCGAGACTACGCTGGCGTCGTGGTTGAGGGTCCATCAGACCTCGTCGGCAAAGAAGTCTGGGGCAGCAGCGGCGACCTGGGCGTCAAGACGGATGGCTCGGTAACTCAGTATCTGGTTCTGTCTGCCTCGGAAATCAGTGAAAAGCCGAGCAATATTTCGCTCGACGAGGCGGGCGCGATTGGTGTGCCCTTTGTTACAGCCTTCGAAGGCCTGCGCCGTGCTGGCAACATAAGGGCTAATGACGTCGTTTTGGTGCTGGGTGGCAACGGCAAGGTGGGGCAGGCTGTCATTCAACTCGCGACGATGAATGGGGCTCGCGTATTCGCGGTAGAGCGCGAACGAGAGGCCTATTTGGGGCACTCAACACGGCCCGTCGATATGATAGATGCGTCCACGCAAGATATTGCCGACTATGTAAGAGCGGCTACAGATGGTCATGGTGCCGACATCGTATTCAATACTGTCGGTAGCCCCTATTTCGAGAAGGCTTGCGCGTCGATGGCCTCGGAAGCTCGGCAGATCTTTATTTCGACATTAGATCGCAATGTGCCGTTCGATATCTTCAGGTTCTTTCGCGGACGTCATACCTTTTTGGGTATCGACAGTCTTGCTCTGTCGGGTGTTGAGGGGGCGGAAATATTGAATCAGCTTCGCCCTGGCTTTGAAAGCGGAAAATTAAAGCCGTTTCCCGTGCACGAAAGAGCGGTGTTTGCGCTTGAGAATGCAAAGGAAGCGTTCAAGGCGGCATGGGAAGGTTCACGGGATCGCGTCGTTATACGACCTTGATCTGACTGCAAAAGTTTATCGAAGTCTCGAACGATTGGGGCTCGGCCTTCCGGCCACTCAACGAGGATAGGGTCACCTAGTGTCGCTGTTGATGATCAAGCCATTCAACTTGACGCAAGGTGCTGCGATGTCGCGGGAGGCGTCGTTAGCGGTGTTTGCCACGATCGTCCTGACCCTTTCTCGAGGAGCATATCCTCCGTCCGAAGGCTGGCTAGCCAGCTAGTGGTTCGGTAGCCGAGTTGCTGCACCGTTTCGAGGACGCGTGCGGCGATCTGCGGCTTCACGAGATCTCGCGTAGCGACGCCGTCGAAAAGTGGATGCCGCGCCGCTGGCTTCGGCGACCTGTTCTATGGTCACAGTGCCGGTCGTCGGGGGCTTTCATCGCCCATGCCCATTTGGGGAACTCGCTCTCACGATTGCAAGCAAACGATTGTAGAAAATCAGGCTGAAACGATTACAAACTCTTGACAGAACCCCGTAGACGAGCAAAGATCGCCTCTGCAATCGTTTGCAAATGGAGACATCAAATGGCACCTCGAATTAGTTATGTTGACCCGGCTACTATCAAAGATCCCGCGATGCTGGCTGAGCTAGATCGCTGCAGTCGCGAGGGAACCCCGCGGCCCGAAAGTCAGGCGGTACGAGCCCACGTTCCCGCTGCATTCTGGGCGTTCGCGAACTCGTGGAAAACAATCTTTCATCAGGGAGTCGTTGATCACAATATTAAGGAGCTTTGCCGCATCTATGTATCGAAGTCCGTATTGTGCGAATTTTGCGGAAATCAGCGTTCGATTAAGTCGGCGAAGGCGGGCGTTGTCGAAAAGGACTACCTCGATTTAATCAACTTTGATTCGTCGACCCGATATAACGAAAAGCAAAAGGCCGCCTTGGCCTATGCTGAATGCATTACGTGGGATCTACCAGCTGACGACGCGCTCTGGACGCGCCTCCACAAAAACTTTTCCGAACCCGAGCTGGTCGAGCTTGGAAACTTTGTGGCGATCACAATGGGTCAACAACGATGGCTCCGCACGCTCAACATCGAACATCATCAAGTTCTGGCTGGAACTGACGCGTCGATGGCGCCTGGATTCGAAGACATGGAAAGTCTGAAGAAATCCAAATCGGATCCCGATTACTGGGCGAAGAAGAAAGCGTCGCCGAAAAGCTCCGCAGCTTGAGTATGGCGCCGGCGTTCGCGTGGCGCGCTCGTCCGGTCGACGAGTGCTTGGTCCCGCCCCGAGCGACTCAATAGCGACTCAATAATGTTGGCGAGCGGGAACTGATTTAACGATCATTACCGCTCGCCAGTTCCATTAGCTCGCCCGACTGGCGATGTCATGACTGCTTGCGTTGGAATGCGACGCCAGTGCATCGCTGGCCTTGTGTCCTGAGAGAAATGTTTATGTCAATTCAGCATACGAAGCTTCTGGTTATCGGTGCCGGTCCGGCTGGCTATACGGCCGCCATCTACGCTGCGCGAGCGAACCTTGAACCTCTTTTGATCACTGGCCTCCAGCCCGGCGGGCAGCTGACTATTACGACCGAGGTGGAAAACTTTCCCGGCTTCGCGAAAGGCATTCAAGGCCCCGAATTAATGGAACAAATGCGGCAGCAGGCCGAATTTGTTGGCGTACAGATAGTTCACGATTTGATAACAACCATTGACCTGTCGCGCTCTCCCGTAATTGCGAAGGGCGATTCCGGCGATACATATACCAGCCAGGCGTTGATTATCGCGACAGGCGCTCAGGCACGCTGGCTCGGTTTACCTTCGGAAAGGGAATTCAGCGGATTCGGCGTTTCCGCCTGCGCCACCTGCGATGGCTTTTTCTTCCGCGGCAAAGAAGTGATCGTTGTCGGAGGCGGCAACACGGCCGTTGAGGAAGCACTGTATCTTACAAATCACGCTTCGAAGGTCACCGTGGTCCACAGACGAGATCAGTTCCGCGCGGAGAGAATTCTGCAGGATCGCCTATTTTCAAATCGCAAGATCGACGTCGTATGGGATCACTGCGTCGAGGAAATTCTTGGTCACAGCGGAGAAGCCGTCTCGGTTACAGGCGTGCGCGTCCGCCACGTCAGAACCGGAAAGACTGGAATCTTGCCGGCCGACGGTGTCTTCGTGGCTATTGGCCACGATCCGGCAACGACCCTCTTTCGCCATCAGCTTGCGATGGACGATGCTGGTTATATCCAGCTCCGTCCATGGTCGACCGCGACCTCCTCGAACTTCGTTTGGGCTGCGGGAGATTGTGCAGACTCGAAATTCCGCCAGGCTGTGCTAGCGGCCGGTATGGGCTGCATGGCGGCAATTGAGGCGGAAAAATATCTTGCCGACCCACGTGGGCCGGCATTCGCATCTAAAGATGACAGTATGGGATGCGATAGTCCGCAAGCGATTGCATGAACAGCCTTGCTCGTCGCTGGGGAAGGCGTCGAGCGCAAGATGCGAAGGAACGTTATATGGGTGTTGCCGCCTTCGGCCCGAAGAGGCCAGCCGTCGATTTTGCGGCCGCTCCGATCCACGCCAAGCGGTGGTATACGAATCTCACCCTGCAAGTTCTGGTCGCAATGGTTCTCGGCGTCCTTATCGGTTGGCTTTATCCTGACATCGGAAAGGAGCTTAAGCCGCTTGGCGATGTCTTTCTCCGGATGGTCAAGATGGTCATCGGGCCGATCGTGTTCCTGACCGTCGTCACTGGAATTTCCGGCATCGGCGACATGAAGAAGGTTGGCCGCCTGGGTCTCAAGACGATCGCCTACTTCGAGGTTGTGACCACCGCGGCGCTCGCGTTCGGTCTGATCATTGTGAACATAGTGAAGCCGGGTGCGGGCCTGACGCCGCCTGTGGCCGCGGGCGCGCAGCAATCAGCCGCACACATTGTCGCGCGGACTAAAGAGCACTCCGTCCTCGAGTCCATCATCAATGTCGTTCCGGACAATATCATTGATGCGTTTGCAAGGCTGGACGTGCTGCAGATACTGTTTTTCGCGGTGCTGTTCGGCGCGGCCCTTATCGCCGTCGGGGAAAAAGGCAAGCCGATCGAGGATTTCCTTGAGCGGCTGTCATCAATCCTGTTCGCAATCGTTGGAATCGTGATCAAATTCGCTCCCATTGGAGCATTCGGTGCCATTGCGTTTGCGGTTGCCACGTTCGGAATCGGATCGCTGTTGTCGCTCGCAAAGCTGATCATCTCCGTATACGTGACGTTAGGTCTTTTCGTCGTCGTGGTATTGGGTCTGATAGCACGAAGCTACAATTTCAATATTTTAAAATTTCTTCTCTTCATCAAAGACGAATCGATCATCGCGTTTGCTACCTGCAACTCCGAAGTCGTAATGCCGCAGCTGATGGAGAAGCTGACCCGTCTAGGATGTTCTAAATCCGTCGTCGGGTTCGTCATTCCGACGGGCTATTCGATGAACCAGGACGGAGCGGCAATTTATTTATCGATGGGTGCGATCTTCATTGCCCAGGTCTATGGCGTCGATCTTTCAATCTGGCATCAGATTGGTCTGTTGGCGTTCATGATGTTCACCTCTAAAGGCGCGGGAGGTGTTGCCGGGGCAGGTTTCGTGATTCTCGCTTCGACAATAACGACGACCGGGCTGATTCCGGTTGAAGGGCTTGCACTGCTGCTGGGCATCGACCGCTTCATGTCCGGGGCGCGAGCGGTCGGAAACGTAATTGGAAACGCGGTGGCGAGCGTTGTGATTGCGAAGTCCAGCAGTGAGTTCGAAGAGCACCAAGCTATTCAACAATATCGCGAGCACTTCAACGATCCGACGATCAATCGTCTTTAGTGAGCGGAATGATAAGGTGGATCGGCATGGTGCTGGCCTGGATGGCCTGCTGCAGCTTGTTCTGGTCCGCTGGTGTCGCGGCTGATGAAGCGCTTCGATCCGCGGTTGATTATTGGCGTTAGCCTCGTGGCGCCTTGGTAACCTGGATTCCGCGCGCGATCGCAGCCGGCGCAGAAATCCGCGATCTCGCGATGTTCGGCAACATCGAAACGGATCAATTCGGATTGGTGACAGGCCTGCACTATCAGCGCGAGGGTGCCTAGCATCGCCGAAGCGCTGGAGGAGGCCAAGCGGGAGGTCGAGGAACTCGGCGGATCTGCCGTCGCAGCACCCGCTGATGTCGCGGACGCCGACGCGGTATTCGCGGCAGCAGATGTGATCAAGAACGCTTTCGGCGCAGTCGATGTCTGGATCAACGACGCCATGGTCACCGTGTTTGCGCCGGTATGGCAGTTGACGCCGGAAGAATTCAGGCGGGTCACGGAAGTGACCTATCTTGGCCAGGTGCACGGCACCATGGCTGCGCTGAGACACATGAAGCCAGCCAATCGCGGCCAGATTATTCAAATCGGGTCTGCGCTCGCCTATCGTGGCATCCCGCTGCAATCGGCCTATTGCGGAGCGAAACACGCGATACGCGGCTTTACCAACTCGCTTCGAACGGAGCTGATTCACGATCGCAGCCGGATCCAACTGACGATCATGGAATTGCCGGCCGTTAATACCCCGCAGTTCGACTGGGCGCGTACTCATATGGCCCATCAACCCCGGCCGGTCGCCCCGGTGGTACAGCCCCAAGTCATTGCACGGGCGGTGTTTGAGGCGGTCCGCCATCCGCAACGCGAATATTGGATTGGTCTGAGCACGCTGAAGGTGATCCTGGGAAATATGTTGCTGCCCGCCTTTCTCGACCGCTATCTGGCGAAGGTTGCTTTCGATGGCCAGGAAACGGCCCGTCCGGTCTCGCCGGAGCGCAAGGATAACTTATTCGCACCCGTGCACTCGCTGCATCGGACACGCGGGCGTTTCGGAAACGAATCCAGTGATAGCTCCATTGTTACCCGCGGTACGCTCGATCGGCTGGCGCCTGTTCTGATCGGGAGCATTCTGCTGTTCGCAAGCGGAGTGCTGGCGGCGGCATCGACGCAAAGGACCAGGCGGGGGCGGGATTGGACCCTGCGTTCGAAGCGTTATGGCAACCTTGGGTGAGGGTGGATATCTCCACGGCGACGGTCGCCTTTGGCAAAAAGGATGCCCATTGGCAGCGCGAACGAAGCATAGCGGTCGACATGGTTCGGCAGCACTAATTGATTAGCACGACGACCGACGACGCCGAACAAAAAGCACTCAGGCGGAGGCCGAGGAGTCCGCCGGCGCGAATCGGAAAATCGGGCGGCGCAGGTTCCCGCCCGAACACCTCTCTCAGAACTTTATTCGTGCGCAGAATGCCGAACGGCGTGGCCAGTTTTGGCTGCCATTTGTTTCGCCCAGTTGCGGCCGTTCTCTGCGGCCTCAATTCGGATTTGTCTGCCGACATCGGAGCAGATCGATGTGTGCGGCTTGACACTCGTATGCCGTCAATCATATAACTAACTAGATACTTATAACAAGCGACAAGCTCGACGGATACGAATGCCCACTTTGGAGTTGCCAACGGCTGATCGGCGGATCGATTCTTATCAAACCCGGGAGCCTCGCTCATGGGTGGTTAAGTCCCGGGGTAATTTCGACCGGATCGCGCTGGCTGCGGCGCATGCCGTGGCCGACCCCTTCGCCGAGATAAATCCATGGATCGACTCCGCGATCGATTGGGAAGCGACCATCGCGTACCGACGCCATCTATGGTCCTGCGGCCTGGGGTGGCGGAAGCGATGGACACGGCTCAGCGCGGCATGGGTCTCGATTGGGAGCGCGCTCTTAAATTGATCGAGATATCCGTCGATGCAGCCAGGGATGTTGCGGGAGCCGTTGTATTTTCGGGGGCTGGCACCGATCACCTCGCGCCCGATTCGGCTGTCGGTATCGATGATGTGATCGGTGCGTATGAGCAGCAGATCGCTGCGATCGAGAGCGTGGGTGGTCGCATCATCGTGATGGCAAGCCGTGCCTTGGCGTCGATCGCGCGATCTCCCGACGATTATGTCAAGGTCTGCGGGCGCATTTTGCGCCAGGTTCGTGAGCCCGTAATCATCCACCGGCTGGGTGATATGTTTGATCCGAGTCTGCGTGGGTATTGGGGGTCATCCGAACTACACATTGCGACGGACGTGTGTCTGTCGATCTTGTCCGAACACTCTGCCCGCGTTGATGGCATCAAGGTTTCGCTTCTCGACAAGGATCACGAAATATCGTTGAGGCGGCGTTTGCCCCGCAGTGTGCGGATGTACACGGGCGACGATTTCAATTATGCCGACCTGATTGCTGGCGATAGTGAAGGCTATTCGCATGCATTGTTGGGCATATTCGATGCGATAGCGCCCGCGGCGTCATCGGCGCTTGACGCTCACGCGCGAGGCGACGTTGGCCTGTTCCACGAAATACTGGCACCCACGATCCCGCTTGCGCGGCAGCTTTTCGGCGAGCCGACCCGGTTTTACAAGACCGGTATCGTGTTTCTCGCCTATCTCAATGGACATCAGTCCCACTTCACAATGATCGGCGGCCAGCAAAGCGCGCGGTCGCTTATCCATCTGGCTCAGACATTCACGCTGGCTGACGCCGCGGGATTGCTCAGGGATCCTGATAATGCCGCCGCGCGACTGCGCAAGGTGCTGCGCGTACATGGCGTTGAGGTTTGAGCGACATGGCCATCAGAGTGATCAGCGCAAAGCAGGCCGCCAAGCTAGTCGAGAGCGGCGATACGCTGTTGATTGGTGGATCGGGAGCGGGGCATTCCGTTCCGGATACGCTCATTGCTGCAATTGGGGCGCGGTATATTGCCGAGAGAGCGCCTGGAAACCTCACAACTGTGCATCCGGTCGGTCTTGGAGATCGCGCGAACCGCGGTATCGGGCACCTTGCGCACCCAGGTCAACTCAAGCGCGTGGTCTGCGGGACCCTCGTGGACTCTCCGCCGGTCGAGCGTCTCGCCGTACAGAACCAGATCGAGGCCTATACCCTGCCTCAAGGATGTCTCTCCCAACTAACGCGGGAGATGGCCGCGGGGCGGCCGGGTCTCGTCACTCATGTCGGGCTGAGGACGTTCGTTGATCCACGATACGGTGGCGGTAGGCAGAGTGCTCTGGCAACGGAGGACCTTGTCGAACTGGTGAACATTGCGGGCCATGAGTGCCTGTTCTTCAAGCCCTTCCATGTTGACGTCGCGCTGTTGCGGGGCACGACCGCAGACGAAGACGGCAATGTGACCATGGAACATGAGGCCGTTTTCGGCGAGATGATTTCGATGGCGCAGGCCGCTCGGCGCGCCGGGGGGATCGTGATTGTGCAAGTCAAACGCCTCGCGCTGCGCGGCACGTTGCCTCCCAAGCAGGTCAAAGATTCCCGGCATGCTGGTTGATTTCGTCGTCGTCGACCCCAATCAGACACAGACGTTTTTCACAGGACACGATGCGGCATATGCGGGCGAACTCAAAATACCGTTGTCAGAGATTCCCGCACTGGAGTTTTCGCCACGCAAAGTCATCGCGCGGCGCGCCAGTCTTGAATTGTTCACCGGCGCCATTTGCAATCTTGGATCGGGCGTCTCGACCGGTATCGCTTCCATCGCGGCGGAAGAAGGCGCCCTCGACGCCGTCGTACTGACGAACGAACAGGGGCTGATTGGTGGAGCGCCCGCGACCGGGAACGAGCCTGGCGCTGCGCGTAACTATCAGGCGATGATCGATCAACCGTACCAGTTCGATTTCTACGATGGTGGCGGGTTGGAGCTTGCCTTTCTGTCCTTTGCCGAGGTCGATGAGCATTGCAACGTCAATGTAAGCCGGTTCGGAGACAAGATCGTTGGTCCTGGCGGCTTCATCAATATCAGTCAAAACGCAAGAACCATCGTGTTTAGCGGGACCTTCACCAGCGGCGGGTTCAATGTGGACTGGCCTGGCGGGGACATTCGCATCATACGCGAGGGGCGCGAAAAGAAGTTCGTTCGCCAGGTCCAGCAGGTGACTTATTCGGGCTCTCTCGCCAACGAGAATGGCCAGCGTGCCTTTTATGTAACGGAGCGGGCGGTTTTTCGGCGAAACGAGCAGGGCCGTCTCGAACTGATCGAAATCGCGCCAGGAGCCGATCTCGATCGTGACATATTGGCTCAAATGGATTTCCGGCCCGACATCTCTCGCGACCTAAAGTTGATGGATAAGCGGATTT
This sequence comes from uncultured Alphaproteobacteria bacterium, assembly GCA_963811915.1. Lineage (GTDB taxonomy): Bacteria > Pseudomonadota > Alphaproteobacteria > Rhizobiales > Xanthobacteraceae > Bradyrhizobium. The sequence goes on along the minus strand of CAWETC010000011.1, from coordinate 202,543 downwards.
TCCTGCCGCAGCCGATGGAACTTGCAGGTATAATTGCAGGTAACCCGCGGGCCGCGCGTTCAGCGCGTGTGGGGCGGTTTTCAGCAGGAGATTATTCGTGAAAAATGCCGTTGCGACCAAACAGCGAAAGACATATCCAGCCTCGAGGTCGAGAACTTCCGTCGAACCGGTGCGTGACGCGGAGCGCACCAAGCAAGCCATTCTGGATGCAGCGAAGGTAGAGTTCGCCGAGAAGGGCCTTGCTGGCGCGCGCGTCGATACGATCTCGGAGCAATCGGGCGCGAACAAGCGCATGCTGTACTACTATTTTGGCTCCAAAGAGGATCTCTACATTGCGGTTCTCGAGGATGTCTATGGCGCGATGCGCCAGACCGAGCGCGAGCTGGACTTGACGCATCTTGAGCCGATGCAAGCGTTGCAGAGGTTGATAGAGTTCAAGTTCGATTACTATCTCAACAACCCGATTGTCATTCGAATTCTCGCCGGAGAAAATCTTCATGAAGCGAGGTTTCTGAAGCGCTCCAAGAGGCTGCGCGACATGCATGTGTCGCTCGTTGAAGCCTTGCAGGCAGTGCTCGCCGCGGGGCGCAAAAAGGGAATCATGAAGAGCGGTATCGATCCGGTGCGCCTTTACATCTCGATCGCGTCCTTGAGCTACTTCTATTTCTCGAATTCGGCGACGCTCTCAACCGCCTTTGATCGGGTCTTGATGAGTCCCGCCGAGCTCGAACGCTGGCGAGACCATGCCGTCCAGGTCATTCTCAGTTACGTCCGGCCCTAGCTGAAAGCTGCTTCGTCAATTCTTCGTCATTCCTGGAGGCAATATGAAGTTTGGAGATTACCCCAAAGCCGGCTCGCTTGAAGGGGTCAACGGATTTCGCAGTTACGTGCAGTCGCTGGGTCTCGACATGCCCTGCGACGACATCGTAGCCAGCGGTCCAGGATCGCCTCTCGGAGCGCCGCTTGAATTCGAGGGAATGACGATCGGCAATCGACTCGGCGTCCACCCGATGGAGGGCTGGGATTGCGAACTGGACGGCCGACCGTCTGTAAACACGAAGCGGCGTTGGCAGCGTTTTGGCGAGAGCGGGGGCAAGTTGATCTGGGGCGGTGAAGCCTGCGCGGTCCGGCCAGACGGACGTGCAAATCCCAAACAACTATACATGTCCGAGCATTCGCAAAGCGACATTGCGGAACTTCGCAACATCGTTGCCAAAGCCCACCGGGAGGCCGTTGGCGACGAACGCGGTCTGGTTATCGGTCTGCAACTCACGCATTCCGGCAGGTTCTGCAAGCCGAACGACAACAAGCGCTTTGAATTGATGATTATTTACAATCATCCGATCCTTGACCGGAAATTCGGTTACCCGGCCGGCAGGCCGGTGATGAGCGATGACGATATCAAGCGTCTGATCGAAGATTACGTCGTTGCTGCCAAGCGTGCGCAACAGTGCGGCTTTGATTTTGTCGATCTGAAACATTGCCACGGTTACCTCGGTCATGAGTTTCTAAGCGCGGTCACCCGGCCAGGCCCCTATGGCGGGAGTCTCGAAAACCGTACCCGTTTCCTAAAGGAGATCATCGAGGGGATACGGGCCGAAGCGCCGGGATTGAAAATCGGGGTCAGGCTGAGCGCCATAGACACGCTGCCGTTCAAGCCAGATCCAGCCCAGTCGGTCCCCGGCGCACTCGGTCCGGGAATTCCTGAAGAGCATGCGCTGCCTTATCGTTATGGTTTCGGGGCAAACCCGGATCAACCGCTCGAATATGACCTGACCGAGCCGAAAGCCCTGTTCGAGATCCTGCGTGGCCTCGGCGTGCGCCTTGTCAACGTCACGCTTGCGAGTCCCTATTATAATCCGCATGTGATCCGACCAGCCCTATACCCGCCGTCGGACGGGTATCATCCGCCGGAAGATCCGTTCATTGGCGTCATGCGCCATATCACGGTGGTCCGCGAGCTGAAGAAAAGCTTTCCCGATTTTTGCCTGATGGGTAGCGGCTATACGTACTTGCAGGAATTCTTCCCGAATGTCGCGCAGGCGGTGGTACGTCAGGGCTGGGTCGACGTCGTCGGGCTTGGCCGAATGGTGCTGTCTTATCCCGAATTGCCGCTGGATCTTTTGGGCGGTCGCGGGACGCAAAAAAAGAAACTGTGCCGCACTTTCAGCGATTGCACGACGGCACCGAGGAACGGGATCGTTTCCGGATGTTATCCGCTGGATCATTTCTACAAGAAGTCGCCGGAGTTCAAGTCGCTTGCCGGCGTGAAGAAGCCCGCGAAATCGGCATGATATCCCCGGCCAACAAACGCCGGATCGCACTTCTCGGCACCGGCATCATGGGCAGCCATATGGCGCGCCGGCTGGCGGAGGGCGGGTTCGCCGTGACAGCCTGGAACAGGACTGCCAGCAAGGCCGATACCTTATTGGTGAGCGGGGTGCTGCTCGCGACCACGCCATCCGGCGCGTGCGAGGGCGTGGATGTTGCGATCGTCATGCTGAGCAACGGTCCGGTGGTCGAGCAAGTGCTGTTTTCGCCGGACGCGACCGGCCGGAAGCCGGCCGACGTACTTTCACCGGGTGCGGTGTTGGTCGTGATGAGTTCGATTCCAGCTGAGACCTGCCGATTGCAGGCAGAGCGCCTGACCGCGAGGGGTGTGCATTATGTTGATGCCCCGGTATCAGGGGGAGAGCCTGGTGCGCGCGATGGCACGCTCGCCATTCTGGCGGGAGGCGATGCCGGCGTCATACAAGGTCTTGCCGATGTGTTTGCGCTCCTCGGTCGTGCCACGCGCATCGGTCCGGTAGGCACCGGACAGATGACGAAGCTCGCCAACCAGATCATCGTTGGTGGAACCATGGTCGCCGTCGCAGAGGCGCTTCATTTCGTAACCCGCGGGGGCGCGGATCCGGCTGCAGTCCGCCAGGCGCTTATGGGCGGCTTTGCCGATTTGAAGATATTAAACCTTCACGGCGAGCGCATGGTGCAACGTAATTTCGTTCCCGGCGGTCCGGCTGCCTATCAGCTAAAGGACATGCGAACGGCCCAGGCACTGGCGGGAGAGCTTGGTCTGAAATTTACTCTGCTCGACTGCATCGTCGACATTTATACGGACATGATGGCGAACGAGGGCGAGGGACTTGATGTTGCCGGCATCATTCTCGAGGTCGAACGTCGCTCGAATGCCGCGAACTGAAAAGGGAAACAGCCATGACCGGCAGCGTCGAACTTTCCATTTCCGATGGCGTGGGACACATCTTGATCGCGCGCCCCGAGAAGCACAACGCGATCACGCGGGATATGGCAATTCAGCTTCGCGACATCTGCCGTGAGATCGATGACAATGACCAGATCAAGGCTGCCACGATCACGGGGGCGGGAGAGCGCGCATTTTCGGCCGGTAGCGACCTGAATGCGCTGGCCGACATCTCGCAAATCTGGAATTTTCGAAACAGGGTGGAATATGCAGCGGTCGTGCGCGACATTCGCAAGCCCGTAATTGCAGGGCTGAAAGGTTGGGTGCTCGGCGGAGGCATGGAAATCGCGCTGGCAGCCGATATTCGCATTGCCGGGCGCAGCGCGCGAATTGGCGGCCCCGAAGTCACCCGTGGTTGGGTCGGCGGCGGCGGAGCATCGCAGATGCTGCCGCGGCTCGTGGGCTACGGTCAGACGATGAAGATGCTTCTGCTGGGTGATGCGGTCGATGCCGACTCCGCCCTCCGGATCGGGCTGGTGGAAGAGGTCGTGGACGATGCCGAAGTACTGTCCCGCGTCAATGAACTTGCAACCCACGTCGCGTCGTTAAGTTCGACCGCTACTCAAGCAGTAAAGGCCGCCGTTCGGGCAGCGATGTCCATGTCCCTGGAAGCAGGCCTTCGGTACGAAAACGAGATTCACGTGATCTGTATGTCGGACAAGGATCGCCTGGAGGGTGTCAAGGCGTTTCAGGAGAAGCGCGACGCCAAATTTTAGTGCGAACTCTGTTTAGGTAACCGTCAGCTGAACCGTTCCAAGCGGTTGGAAATCTGCGACGTAAGCACCTCTGATGAGTTCTACAGGGGACGTGCACGTTCCCGTCCTATCATCCGCCCTTTCCTGAGGCCGCCGGCTGGGAGAGGTTGCGCATTGGCAAGCGCGAGCAAAGCGAGCAAGGGATTACCCATGATGCGGGAGCTCTGGCCACGTTCCAGCTCTTTCCCATTGTGCTTCAGGAGAATTTCGATCTCCGTGAAGTAGATTTTCTTCCGGCCGGACGTTCGGCCTCCGGTGACCAGGGCGCCATTGCTCATGCAATCGGCGAGCTTCAGAAGGTCGGATGAGCTCGATGGCACGCGGCTGTCGGCGATCTCGATAACGGCTACGATATCCTCAACCGCCGCCTCGACGTCCGTGAGTTCATAAGGTGTGGCCTGCGCCGGCAGATCGACAGCCAGGGTAAAGGCGACATCGCACTCCAGAAGGGGAAAGATCATGTTCGACAACGCCACCCCGTGGGGTCAGCGCGCACATATTGGCCTAGCAGTGCACCAGCGACCGGGCGCGACGACGAAAACTTCTTCTGATCCGGCGCCCCGTGAGTGCGGTCACCTTCCAGCCCCGGATGCCATCTTTCTCTAGAGCCGCAAGTTGGGCTTGCACGCCATAGGCCTCTTCGACGTCGGCGACGGTATCCGACGGGTCAAGCGTGGCGATGCAGCCGCGACTACGCGCGAACGCGAGTTTGTGCGCAAGATCGGAGGGCGTCACTTCGCAGCTTCCGCGGCAAAGAAATTCGCAAATTTGTCCGGGACACCATCCCAGTCCTTTGCATCAGCGGGCGGGTTTTTGCGTGCGTTGACATTGGGCCAACGGGGGGCGTACTCAGCGTTGAGTGCGAGCCACTTCTCGAGACCTGGTTCTGAGTTGGGTTTGATTGCTTCTGCCGGGCATTCCGGCTCGCAGACTTCGCAATCGATACACTCGTCGGGATGAATGACGAGCATATTCTCGCCTTCGTAGAAGCAGTCCACCGGACAAACTTCAACGCAATCCATGTATTTGCAGCGTATGCAATTCTCGATCACAACGTAGGTCATCGTATTATCCTTGGTGCTTCGAACCAGCCCGTTCGGAGAAGGCCGAGGCCGACAAGCCGAAGAAGGCCATCATCATTTCAAGCTGGCCGTTCAGCATGTGTACGCCGCTGTGAATTTCGTGGCCTCTCTGCTTCGCGGCGAGAAGAAGCGGCGTGAATTCCGGCTTCATGACCACCTCGGCAAACAACGCCCGTGGGTCAGCGCTTGTGAGGTCGAAAGAGAATTTGTCGTCCGGATGTAATCCGAGGGATGTCGCGTTGATGACAAGGTCATGACCCGCGGCATCCGCAGTACCAAGTCTGGCGTTGCAGTCCGGAAACGCCGCGCCGATACGATCGACCAACGTTTCCGCCTTTTTTGTCGTACGATTGTGGATCGTCAAAGAGGAAATGCCGCTGTCGGCGAGCGCGAAAGCGAGAGCTGTCCCGGCGCCGCCGGCGCCTGCCATATAGACGTGGCGTCCTCTGACGTCATGCCCGGAGTTCCGCAATCCGGTGACGAAGCCGCGGCCGTCCAACAGGGTCCCGGTGAAGCTGTCGTCACTCTCCCGGCGTACGGTATTCACCACCCGGGTGCGTGCGCCATCCTCGTCGAGGACATCGCAGAGTTCCCCGGCGCCCGCTTTATGGGGTGCCGTCACGATGAAACCGTCGAGATTCCGTATGGACTTTAGTCCTGTCCAACCATTCTTCAGGTCGTCCCGGTCAATATGTATGGGTAGGCAAACCGCATCGATTCCTTTGGTCGCGAAGAAATCATTGAACGCCATCGGAGTTCGCACGTGAGCGACCGGGTCCCCAATGATTGCATAGAGTTGGGTGGTGCCAGTAATCATGATCGTTCCATAACTATCTAGTTAGAGATAATCCAACTGGTGAGCGCCGCGCAATCTGGGTTTGTCAATAAACGGGAGAGAGCCATGTGAGACTTGTCACGGCTAAAATCAGCTATTTTTCAACGAAGCGCGTTCGATGACATAGTGGCCGGGCTCGCTGTGGTTGCCCTCTTCGAAGCCGCGTTCGCGGAGCAGGGCGACAACGTCTTTCAGCATGCTCGGGCTACCGCACATCATGACGCGATCGTCCTTTTGTGAGATCGAGTACAGGCCGATATCCTCGAACAACTTGTTTGACCTGATCACTCACGGCTTCGCCGAGGAACTCGTGTTGCGGAAGATCCTCGATAATCAGGGTTTGATAGGCGAGTTCCGCGATCCACCGGCAGCCGTGCACCAGCACAACCTTCTCATAGCGAGCGTAGGTTTCCGGGTCTTTGATGACGCTCAGAAAAGGCGCGAGGGCCGTACCGGTTGACAGCAGATACAAGAAGCGGCCCGGCAGCAAATTATCATGTATCAGCGTGCCCGTCGGCTTGCTGTTCACGATAACGCTGCTGCCTGGCTTGAGGTGCCGGAGACGGGAGGTGAGGGGACCATTCTTCACCTTTATCGAAAAGAATTCGAGATGCTCCTCGTGGTTGGCGCTCGCCATGCTGTAGGCGCGGAGCAAGGGGCGGTCGTTGACGTCGAGCCCGATCATGGCGAACTGAGAAAGCTGAACCCCCGGATCGCGGGTCGTCTTGAAGCTGAAAAGCGTGTCGGTCCAATGTTGAGCACTCGTCACCTGCTCGTGCGATAGGCTGCTCATGAAATAGATCTCTCGGACGTGTAATTCGACGCGAGGTCGTTATAACTAACTAGATACTTATGTCAACGGAGCGGCAAGTCGTGAATCAACGATTGGACGCTTTCAGTCAGGAGCATTCGCGGCGGCGCGAGCCGATATTTCGGCTCGATAGCTCGGTTTATCTCAATTATATGAGCTGAGACCGACAGCCCCGGTCTGGACGATGGAACTAACCGGCATTTCATCATACAATAACCGGGTGGTTAGATAGCGGCGGTCCGACGACCCGTACTGGGCCGCCTTCGATCACACTTGGCGCAGGTCGCCTATCGGCATGGCCCGCAGGCGTCCGAGCTGGCGGACCTGTGCCGGGATCAGGTGGACTTTGCCGGACGTAGGACGCGCTTTTCCAGCTGGTCAAAGTCGGGAATAAAGCTGTACGGGTCCGGGAGATGCAGTGAGAGGTCCCGGATTTTGCTCGCATCGCTTACGCTTGCGCCGCTACAGTTCGCAGGACCAGATCACCGCGGCTCTCGCCTTGAGCGATCGGCGCCACCGAATTTCGAATGATGAGCTCAGGGTTCAGTACGACCCATCGTGCAGCGTGCGATTTCGCTGTCCTCGATCATGAACTCTTGCCGTAGGCGACGGCGGCGCACGCGATTTCCGGTAGTTCCTGCCGCAAGAATGCCCTGAATTCATTGTGGCCATACCCCACTGCACGTAGGGCGGCGGTTGCCGAGCGCGCCAGTCGTCGCCTGATGCTGCCTACTTATACATTGATATGATCGGCTTCCGCCGAGGGTTGTATGGCCGAGCACGCCGCTGGCCTGCAGGATAGCCACACCCTTCTACGGAGGAACAATGAAAATGTGTGAGTCCTCATCGCGTAGCCGGCGAGGGTTGCTTGCAACAATGGTCGCCTCGCGGGCTGACGATCTTGTCTGTCCAGTAGCTGAGCGTTTGTTCAGCGATAAAGAGTTCTCCGCGGTTTTGCGGGGCAATGCGATTTCGAAGCGTGAGAATGCGTTACGGCTCAGTCCGCCTCTATCGGGCATCCGCAGATCACACTCACGGCCTTCCGGGCCAGCTCCCTTAATTCGACGCGGCGGGCGCCGGCGCGGGCGCGGATTGCGATACTATGCATTGTGGCCGATGCGAGGAACGCAAGCGCCACGGGATCCGCATCATGCTTCAACTCGCCGCTCTCGCGTGCGGTTCGGAAACGCGCTTCAAAATCGGCGTCAATCTTACGCAGTCCCGTCGCGACGCTGTTCCGGATCGCAACATCTTCGCCGGCTTCGGTTACTGCGGTCCCGATCACAAAGCAGCCGCGCGCGTTTCCCTTGCCTGAAAAATAAATCGACAACGCCGCGTCGTAGGCACGCATCAGGCTTTCGCCCAAGGGACCGTCCTCCGCGAGAGCCTCGCGCGTCGCGGCGAGGCTGGTTTCCCAATACCGCGAGAGCGCCTCGAGATAGAGCGCGTGCTTGTTACCGAATGCCGCATAGATGCTCGGCGGGTTCATGCCCGTCGCGGTAGCAATGCTGTCGAGGGAAGTACCGGAGTAGCCGGTCCTCAGGAAGGTCTCCGTTGCCCGCTTCAGTGCGTCCTGTGTGTCATAGGCCGGCGGCCGCCCTCGACGCGCTGCTCCCATTTCGCTTTTTTTCCGTGCCATATCGCCAAACACCTCGTTGCTGCCTGTTCGTAGCATATTTGTCTGGATCGTTACAAAAATAATTGGTCGGACACCTTGATTGCTGTGTGCCGGTTCAATATTTGTATGAAGCGTTACAAAACGCAATAGACGAGAGGGCTTTCGATGGGACATATTTTTTCGCCTTTCACCGGCTGGACGGGCGACCGCAAGGGGGTTCGCAAGAGCGAGGCGGCGACGCAATTGGTGAATGCCAAGGCAACGCGAACGGTTGACGGCGATGGTTCTGTCGGAACCCGCCCGCTCGGTGGCGAGGTCACCGGCGGGTTGGCGGAGATCGGCTACCCCCGTCGACTGCAAGCTGCCGAGCAGGAGTTGAAATTTGCGGGCGGCGCTGTAATTTCTACGGGAATGGCGCGCGCTGCCGTGGAGACGCTATTCGATCGAGTTGTCGATAGCCGGGCAGCCGACCGCGTGGCTGTGATGCCAAGAAGAACAGTGAGGGAGCGGCTGCGGCGGCCCCTGATGCTTGCACTGCCGATCGTGTTGGCTGCGTTCGGCGCGGCCTATTACCTCGCTGAGGAGCCTTACGTCTCGACCGACGATGCGTTCGTTCGCGCGGCGAAGATAACCGTGAATGCCCGTGTTGCCGGCCAGGCGGTCGAAATCGCCGTTAGCGACAATCAGCGTGTCCGGCAAGGACAAGTCCTATTTCGAATCGATCCGGAGCCCTACCAGATTGCGGTCGATCAGGCCGAGGCGCGGCTCGGCAGCGCGCGGCTCCAAATAGACGCGCTCAAAGCGACCTACCGCCAGCAACAGGCAGAACTACAGTTGGCCAAGGATTTGGCCGCTTACGACGAGCGCGAGTACCAGCGCAAGAAAGCGCTGGTTGTCAACGATTTTACCCCGCGTGCGGTCTATGACCGAGCCGAGACGGATTCCAAGATCTCCCGCCAGCACGTCGCATCGATCGAACAGCAGATCGCCAACACGGTAGTTGCGCTGAACGGCGATCCGGATATCGAGATCGATCGCCACCCGACGGTCCGTGCAGCAAAGGCCCAGCTCGACCGTGCTCGCCTCGATCTCTCCTATGCGGAGGTGAGGGCGCCAGACGACGGCATCGTGACGAAGGTCGACGACCTCCAGGTTGGCAACTTCGTCAATCCCGGCACCGCCGTATTCTCGCTGCTGTCGAGCCGGCGCATCTGGATCGAGGCGAATTTCCGCGAAACGGGCCTGACCCACATGCATCCGGGTCAGGAGGCGACGATCGACGTCGATGCTTACCCGGATCGCAAGTTCAAGGCGCACGTCGTCAGCATGAGTCCAGGCACTGGATCGGATTTCGCGGTCCTGCCGCCCGAGAATGCGACGGGGAACTGGGTCAAGGTTGTCCAGCGTCTGCCGGTACGCCTTGAGCTTGATGATGTCGATTTGAATCAGCCGTTGTTCTCCGGCATCAGTGTCACCGCACGGGTCGACACCGGCTATCGCCGCACGTGGTTCCATCCGCTCCAGTCCGCGCTGGCGATGGAGGTCAAGTGAGCGCCTCCATCGCACAAGGCACTGCAGTCGGCAGCCATCGCGCAATCACTGTAGCGGCGCTGATGGCGACCTACATGGAGGCCGTTAACATCTCGCTCCCCAATGCGGCACTGCCGCATATCCAAGGCACACTATCGATGGCCAACGACGAGGTCGGTTGGGTGTTTACCGCCTATATCGCGACGGGCGCCGCCGTCATGCCGATGGCGCGCTGGCTCGCGGGGCGCTATGGCCGGAAGACAATCTATCAGGCGTCCCTCGCGGTCTTCTCACTCGGCTTGATGCTCGATACGCTTGCGACGACTTCCATTCAGTTCGTATTCGCGCGGATCGTCCAGGGGGCAGCGAGCGGCCCGCTCGCTGTTCTGTCGATGGCGATTCTGCTTGATGTGCTGCCGCCGGCGCGTCATGCGAGGATCCGGCTGGCATGGACGGTGTACCTCCTGCTTGGCATCAGCACCGGCCCGTGCATCGGCGGCTGGCTCAGCGAATATCATGGCTGGCGCTCGATCTTCTATTTCAGCCTGCCGATGGCGGGTTTCATCTTCCTGGCGATGGCGCTCTCACTTCCCGAGAAGCGAGCGGAACAGAACCCGCCTTTCGACTTCTTCGGCCTGACGACCTTCTTGCTCGGCATGGGCGGCCTGCAGATGCTGCTCGACCGTGGCGAGCGCCTGGAATGGTTCGCCTCAACGGAAATCTGGGTCGAAGCGATCGTCTCGGTCCTGGGATTTTATCTTTTCATCGTCCACATCCTGACGACGAACGTACATTTTCTCAACAAGGCGTTGTTCAGAGATCGCAATTTCGTCCTTTCGACCATCATGCTTTTCGCCGTCGGTTTCGTCTTGCTGCCGACCTTGGCTTTGACCTCGCCGATGCTGGAGGAGTTGCTCAATTATCCGGTTGATACCACCGGTTACATGACCATGCCGCGCGGCGTCACGCTTGTAGGGGCGCTGGTGCTGATGAGCTTCGTTTCGGTACGAATTGACAACCGGCTGTTCGTGATCGGCGGCATGGCGCTGGTGGTCTATGCCAATTGGCTGATGCTTGGCTATTCACCTGCGATGGATTGGCGGCCGGTGGCCATGGCGATCCTGTTCCAGGGGGCGGGTCTCGGCATGTTGCTTCCGGCGCTTACCAAGACGGCGTTCGGCACGCTCGATCCGAAATTCCACCCGGAAGGCACCGCGCTCTTCGGGTTGTCGCGCGTCTATGGAAGCGCGATGGGCATCGCGGTCGTCCAGATCTTCTTCTACAACAACACCCAGGCCATGCACCTCGCGCTTGCAAAGGACCTCACGCCCTACCGCGCCGCTGCTCATGTCGCGGGCTCAATCACGAAGCCAGGCCTTGCCGCGCTCAACGACATGGTCACCCAGCAGGCGGCCGTCGTAGCAGTCATCGACCAGTTCAAGATCCTGATGTTCGCTATGCTGATCGTGAGCCCGCTTGTACTTTTTCTTCGCAAGCCGCCCGGCCAATTAATGCCCGCGGAGCCAACGCGTTGAGGACGCATCGTCGAAGCAGTCCGCTGCTTGTGCGGCGGCTGAGCTTAAACAAGGGAGTGTGAGCATGAATACATCCGATACGCTTCGTTATACGAGAATTCATCTTAACCACGGATCCGGAGCGATCCCCGCCGTCGGATTTGGCACCCTAATTCCGGATCCTCTCGCAACCAAACAGGCTACGAAGGCTGCATTGGAAGTGGGATTTCGACTTCTCGATTGCGCGGAACGCTACCGCAATGAAGAAGCAGTCGGCGATGCGATTCAGGAAGCGTTCAAGGCGGGGACGCTTCAGCGGGAGGACCTGTTCGTTATCACGAAGCTATGGAACACCAATCATCGTCCAGAGCGGGTCAAGCCTGCCTTCGATGCGAGTTGCCGGCGACTGCAGCTAGACTATGTCGATTGCTATCTCATCCATACTCCCTTTGCCTTTCAACCTGGCGACGAGCAGGACCCGAGGGACGAGCACGGTCGGGTGATCTATGATTTGGGGGTCACGCTAGTGGATACATGGCGGGCGCTGGAGCGCCTCGTTGATGATGGTCACTGCAAGTCGATCGGCCTATCGGACATTACTTTGGAGAAGCTGCGAGAGATCGTTGCGGCAGCGCGGATCAAGCCTGCCGTAGTGCAGGTGGAATCGCATCCGTATCTCCCGGAATGGGACCTGCTCGAGTTCTGTCGGGAGCAAGGGATTGTACTGCAGGCGTTTGCAGCGTTGGGACATGCCATGAAGCCAAGTGTATTGGACGATGCCGTAATTGCAGCTATTGCGCAGCGTGTGCACAAGACACCAGCTCAAGTTGCCCTGGCCTGGGCCGTACAGCGCGGCACCACTTTCCTGACCACCTCGACAAAACCTCGGCGCATTCAGGAGAGCTTTGACATTTCGGCTCTACCTGAAGACGCTATGCGGGAGATTCGGGATCGCATTACCACAAGCGTCAGGTTCAACGCAGTGGTGGAGACTGGCGTGCCCGGATTTATTCCCGGGACCCGATGAATTGAATCCAGCAGCGCGGAGCTGCAAGGTAAACCTCGCGGTGTTCGCGTCCGGCCTGCAGGCAGAAAGGCAAAGAGGTCGAAGGCGTAGTCGTCTTGCCTGACCGGATTTAGCGTCCGCACCTAATCCTGTTCGCCGAGAGTTTGAAGATAGGTTCTGCCGTACGGATAGAACAACTCCTTGCGACCTTGTTGCCATGCGGCTTTAAGTGCGGGCGTCGTGATGTCCCAATCCGGTCGGCATTTCCTACCAACAGCACGCAGGTCCTGGCGCAGATCTTCCATCGTGGGTCGTCCGAAGAACCAGTAGCCGTTATAGATCTTGTGAATGACAAGCCCCGGCTCCAGCACAATCACGTGCGGAATCATGGGATTGTTGACAGGATCGGTGTATTCGGCGATGTCGAGATCTTTCTGAACAATACGCCGTGGATCGGAGAGAAACGGCCAGTGGGCGCCTATTCCGCTGCGATTTTCGTTCGTCTGGGTGAGATTGTCGGTACTGATCGTAACCAGCCGGCAATAGCCAACTTCCATCTCACGGTGGAGTTGCAACAACCTCTCTGCCTGGCGGCGATCTTTTGGGCAGAAGCTGCCGCGGCTAAGGACGAGCACCATCGGGTCCTGACCCTGCAGTTCGGAGAGTTTTCGATGCTTCGCGGTATGGTCGCTAAGCTCATAGTCGGGGAAAATAGCTCCAGGCACCATGTCTGATCGCATGTGAAGTCCTCCGTGTCTGAGCGCGTAGGTGATCATCCGCTCACAAATCGATTACGACGTCGCCGTCGGGTTGCGAGCAGCAAGATCAGCACATTAACCGATCTTCCCTGTCACGAATTCGGTATCACAGGTGTGGCAGGCCCGGGTTCGACATGCCCATCGCACAGGCACGTCGCAAGCCTCGGCGAGCTCAAGCAAGCTGTGGAACGTTGGCGTCGACCGCACAATCGAGAACGGTGCGCGCGAACGAAACCAGCGCTCCTGAATGTCCAACCGCTCTGACAGAACGCAGTGTCACGCCGTCAGTCCAAATCCTCGTCCGGCCGCTCGTCGAACCGCGTTCGAACGCACCTCATCCCAACACCTCCGGGCCAGTACCGGGCACACCTCATTCGTGGCCGATGTGAGCGCCTTTCTCAGCCACCGAACGTTTCATCAGCAGCACCGTGACTAGCGGCGCCATTGTCACAACGGCCAACACCAAAAAGACATCGAAATACGCAAGTGACGATGCCTGTTGCTGCCGCAAGTTCTCGATCGCCTGCAAGGCTAGCTGTTGCGCTGCGGACGGATCACCGGTCTGCTGAAGGAACACGCCGCGCGCCTGATCGAGGACGGAGACCACGCTCGCGTTGAAGGAATCGAGGTACTCGCCAAGCCGCAGAACATGAAATTGGTCACGGCGTTCCTGAATGGTCTGCGCCATCGACGTCCCCACACTGCCTCCCTCGTTGCGCAGCAGACTTAGCAAGCCAACGGCTGCTCCACGCAGCGACGGCGGGATATAGAGGTAGGCCGCTACGTTCGCGGGCGCAAAGCACATCGAGAGTCCAAATACCAGCATCACGCGAGGCCAGACGACCTGGCCTGGGCTAATCTCCAGATTCATTTGTGACATCCAATAGTTCCCGATTGCCATGATCAGCAGGCCCGCGGCGAGCAACCACCGGGCATCAGCGCCCCGGCCAAGGGCCCGCCCGACAAACGGCATCGCCACAAGCGCCCCGAATCCGGCCGGCGACATGACCAATCCTGCGCTGAGAGCATCATAGCCGAACAAAGATTGAAGCAGGGCTGGCAACGATGTGCTGGCCGCGTAGAGAATTGCGAAAGCGCAAAAGATGATGAAGCAGCATGCAGCGAAATTTCGCTCCCGCAGGGGACGGAAATTGACGACGGGGCTGGGGTGGCGTAACTCCCAAAAGATCAGCGCTATCAGACCGAAAACGAAAAAAATCGCCAGCGTCTGCACGCGCCAGAACGGATCGCTTAGCCAGTCCCACTCCTGTCCCTTGCTGAGAACCACTTCCCAGGAGACCATGACGATCACGAGGAGTGACAGGCCGAGCGCGTCAAAACGCAAGGGCTGCTTCTTCAAATCCATACGCTGCTTCGTGAGATATTCCGGGTCCCGCAGCAGAGCATAACATGCAGCAAGCGCCAGGAGGCCAACCGGGACGTTGATGTAGAACACCCATCGCCACGAATAGTTGTCCGTGATCCAGCCGCCGAGGGTCGGACCGACGACCGGCGCCAAAAGGGCAGCCAAGCCAAACAGCGTCATCGCAATGCCTTGCTTCTCCACCGGAAAGGCGTCCAGCAGCACGCCTTGACTGGAAGGTTGCAGGCCGCCGCCCGCCAGCCCCTGCAAAACGCGAAACACAATCAACTGACCGAAACTCGTTGCCATCCCGCAAAGTCCGGACGCGAGGGTAAAGACCGCTATTGACAGCAGGAAGTAATTGCGGCGCCCGAGATGCGCCGAAAGCCAGCCACTGATCGGCAGGATGATGGCGTTGGCGGCGAGGTAACTGGTGATGACCCATTCGCCGTCGTCGACCGTGGCCGAAAGGCCGCCGGCAATGTATCGCAGCGCGACCACAGCAATGGTGGTGTCGAGTACCTCCATGAAGGTCGGTATTATGACGACGGCGGCTACAAGCCATGGGTTCACGTCCGCGCGGGATCCGGAGGGTGAAAGTGCCAACTCGGTCATTTGTCGACACCCCGTGGGCTCGCAGCCGAAGGGGTGGCCGGCGATTGCTGCTCGAAGCCTTGAAGAAATGTCCCGGCATTGGGCCCACTCAGCGGTTTGTTGAGATAGACGTAGGGGACAACCGATGTGCCGATGAACAGCGGTTTCTTGTCCGGATCGTAACCCTCAAGCTCGATCCGGACCGGCAGCCGCTGGACGATCTTGATGAAGTTGCCCGTGGCATTCTGCGCCGGCAGCAATGCGAGCGTCGATCCGGTTCCCATCGTAAATCCGGTGATCCGACCACGGAATACTTGTTTGTCGCCATACATGTCGACATAAACATCGGCGGCCTGACCGATGCGCAAGTCGCGCAGTTGCGTCTCCTTGAAATTGGCATCGACCCAGATATCGCTGAGCGAGCGGATCGCCATCAAGCTTTGTCCGACCTGAACGTCATTGCCGGGATTGACGTTTCGGCGGGTGACGACGCCGTCGATCTCCGCGACGACGTCGCAATAGCGAAGGTCGAGTTCGGCCAGAGCGAGATCACGTTTGGCCGCTTCGAGTTTAGCCTCTGCTTGCTTAACGGCCGGTGCTTCCGCTGCCAGCCGATCGAACGTGCGGTTGATGTCGCCTTCGTCAAGCCTTTCGAACTCTTTGAGCATCTGCTTCGGGGGCTGGTTGAAGGAATGGACAACGCCCAGTTCGGCCGCGGCCTGAATGAGATTTGCCTGCGCCTGCAGGATCGAAGAAAACGTCTGGTCAAGATCGGGCGGTACCTGATCGAGTTCCGCGCTGTCTTCGGGCTGCGTCTGCAGACCCAGCGAGACACGGACCTGGTTTGCATCCGCCAATGCCTGCACGACATCCGCCTTGGCAATCGACAGTGCCGCCTCACGTTGATCATAGAGCTCGCGGGTCGCAAACTCCGATACGACCAGCTTCGACGTTCGGTCGAACTCCTGCTGCGCGAGTACAACTGTGGCCTTCGCCTTCTTGAGCGCGGCGACCCGAGCATGCAGCAGGGCTATCTGGTTTTCAACGTTCTCCACGGCATTTTGCAATTGCCAGCGGCGGCTCAGGGCCTGTGCTTCGATGCCGCGCACCGTGGCCCTGGCCGCCTGAAAATCTGCCTGCGCGGTATCGACAGCCGCCTTCTTTACCGCGACTGCATCTCGAAACGGTTCCTTGTCCAATTCAATAAGAAGCTCCCCTTTGTGCACGCGGTTGTTGTCATCGACCAGAACGCGGGAGACCTGGCCACGGACGCGGGGGGCAACGAACGTTACATGGCCGTTCACGTACGCGTCGTCAGTCGAAACCGTGCTGAGAGCCGACCGGATCCAGGGAATCCCGAACACGGACGCAAGCACCAGGACCAGAACTCCCAGTAACCCCATCAGCAACTTTCGTCGTCGCGGAGAACGCTGTTCGACAGGTGGTGGAACTGGCTTTGAAGCGAGGTCTGTCTGTGGTGATTTGGCGTCGCGATCGATCGTATGTTCGGTCATCTCGGAAGCCATTGGATAACTTCTCCCAGCGATCGCATTTCGACGTAACCAGAGAACCGCAATAAACAGTCACTCGATCCTGCGAAAAACCGAATGGTGAGTAACGACAATCGTCGCGATTTCGAGGTGACCTGCGACCCTGGCGCCGGCCGCTGGCGCAAAAATCATGGCTTCGTCTTCCATGGCTACTCTCCTCGCTAAGTGTCGTCTTGAGAGATTCGAATAACGGTCGCTATGCTGCTGATGCACAAGCATCTTTCCATTCTACCTTCGGAAGAGGCGGTTCATATCTATGTATGAGTGCGTTTATGTGGAATTTGATCTGGATGATTTTGTCCGTAGATGTCCGGGCATGTCTTTGAGGTTGGCAACCGTGCACATAAGATGGTGCAGCAAGTTTCGGCTGGCCGGATCGCGTGGAAGGTCTGGTTGAGTTGCCTGGATCTCAACGTCACTTGTGTGCCGTCAGCGAGACGGGCGCGGCAGTTTCGCTTTCGGTCGCAATGATCGGCGGACAAAAGCCCCGAGTAACGAGATGCGAGATGGCATCAAGCCGGCGCCAGACTGCGGCAACTCCGTGGGGTGCTGAAGCACGCTTTTCCACCTGCCGGATGCCTGCGGGCCTCGTTTTCAGCCGTCGGCCGCTCATACCTTGATATGACGGAATTACTCCGAGGGTTGTATGGCCGCGGACGCGCGCCGGCTGCACAATCGCGGCCTCTTTGGAAGGTGAAAGTGAAAATATCGAATTCATTCTAATCGCCCGGTTGGCGAGGCGTTCTTGCAGCGAGAGCCGCGGAACTTTTGTGCGTTAGCGCACAGGCACGAGGTAGGATATGGACGTCCAAAGGAAAGCAACGCCGTTCGGCACATTCCAGTCGGCCGTAGGTGGATTGAGCATCGCCAACTGGTCGCTGCTTCTGGTCCTCGGTTCGCTACTCGTGTTTGCGATTGCTGTGGCCTACTTTGGCTGGAATTCTGCAGCGGGTACCGATGTTCCAGCGTCAGGCTACCTCGCCATGGGATTCGGAATTGTTTTTTCGTTCTTGATTGGCGTTGGGCTGATGGGCCTGCTGTTCTACAGCAGCCGCCACGGCTACGATGAGTCACCCGGGCTTGAGCGAATTGATGCAAGCAAAGACAATCTCATTGCGATTGCATCGAGCGTGAGAGAATTAGCGCCTCCATTTAAGGGCAGGCGAGATTAATTACCACTCAGCGCGTCCCGCTTGAATGCGACGAAAGGCTTTTGATTTCTGCGCGGATCCGACGATCAGCAGTGCTCGTTGTTGCTCGCCGTCGGCAATTCAGGACTTCCCTCAGTGCGTCGATCCGCGCAGCATGATCGGCCTTGCCGCGCGCTCTGCGCGTCGCCAGAGCCGGAGGCTTTCGGAACTCGTAGGAGCAAACGATGGATGAACTGACGCGACGTACGCTATTGACGGCGACGGCTGCCGGCGGATTGTTGACTGCAGCGACCGTGGCAGTCGCGCAAACAGGGGAGTCCGTGCCACAGCCGCAACGCCCAGGGCATGGCGGCACCGACCCCGGTCCCCGCAATCTCATGCGGGACCGGCAAAATCCGGATTTGCTGGTGCCGCCCTCGACCGACCACGGCACGCTCCCCAACTTGCGTTACTCATTCTCGGATTCGCATCTACGGCTGGAACCCGGTGGCTGGACCCGTCAGGTCACCGTGCGAGAATTGGGTATTTCCAAGAACATCGCGGGCGTGAACATGCGCCTTAATGCTGGCGGCGTTCGCGAACTGCATTGGCACAAGGCGGCCGAATGGGCCTATATGCTTTACGGGACCGCCCGTATCACGGCCATCGATGCCCAAGGGCAGAATTTCGTCGATGATGTAGGCGTCGGCGATCTCTGGTATTTTCCGGGCGGCGTTCCGCACTCGATTCAGGGCCTCAATCCGGACGGTTGTGAATTTCTGTTGGTGTTTGACGACGGCGAATTCGACGAAGACAATACCTTCCTGTTGAGCGACTGGTTCAAGCACACACCGAACGACGTTGTGTCCAAGAATTTCGGGATGCCGGGGGCGTCGTTTGATCGTATCCGTGATCCCGGCGAGCTCTATATTTTCACCGCGCCCGTGCCTGGGGCGCTTGCCTCCGACAAGATCGCCGGCGCAACTCCTGTTTCACAGACATTCAGCCACAAGATGCTGGCGCAGCAACCGATCAAGACCAAGAGCGGCACGGTGCGGATCACCGATACAAGTGTATTTCCGGCATCGAAGACGATCTCCGCGGCGTTGGTCGAGGTTCAGCCCGGCGGCATGCGCGAGATGCACTGGCATCCCAACACCGATGAATGGCAGTATTATATCGAAGGCGAGGCTCGAATGGGCGTTTTCGCCGGATCAGGTCAGGCGCGCACTTTCGATTTCATGGCCGGTGATGTCGGTTACGTCCCTTTCGCTATGGGTCATTACATCGAAAATACCGGCAAAACGCCGCTGCGTTTCCTCGAGCTATTCAAGAGCAGCTATTACGCCGACGTGTCACTCAATCAGTGGCTGGCGCTGACACCGCCTGAACTGGTAAAGGCGCATTTGAACCTCGATCCGCAGGCCTTGGCCAGCCTGCACAAGGAGAAGTCCCCGGTCGTGCCCGGATGACGTCGCCGTGAGAGCTGAGTCGGCTCTAACTCCGATCCGGTTGGCCGCGCCTGCGCACCCAGCGAGACCTAACCACTAAGAACGAAAACGACACTTCGCCCTCACTTCTATCACCGACTGTTCCGGGAGCATTACTTGCCCGTCCATTTCATTGCGCCTGCCGGACGTTTGCCAACCCGTTTCGCAGCGCCCGCCACTAATACCTTGATATGATTGGGTTCGTCCGAGGGTGGTATGGCCGCGCATGCCGGCGGCTTGTATAGTGACGGGTCCTTCGGTGGCGATTTCGCCGGAACTCGGTAATTCGGAGGTTGCTGCGTAATTCTCGTTATGGCGTTAAGCGCCTCACTATGATCGGTCTAAACTGGTTGGAATCGCCCGTCCCTCGCCAGGGTTTCACAGGAGTGTGATGATGAGTTTGACGCGTCGAGGTTTCATTAAACTCACGGGGACGGGGCTCGCGGCGTCCAGTCTCGGTGCGCTCGGGTTTGGATATACCGGCGAGGCGCTTGGCGCCGCAGTTCGACCGTTCAAGCTGACAGCGACGACCGAGACTCGCAACACTTGCACGTATTGCTCCGTTGCCTGCGGCATTCTCATCTATAGCATGGGCGACCGTGCGAAGAACGCCCGCTCCAACATTATCCATATCGAGGGCGATCCAGACCATCCGGTCAATCGCGGGACGTTGTGTCCGAAGGGCTCGGCGCTGCTCGATATCGTCCATGCGCCGACCCGGCTGAAGGCCCCGAGATACCGGGCGCCCGGCAGCAACGAGTTCAAGGAAGTGCCGTGGGACTTCGCACTCGATCGCATCGCGCGGTTGATGAAGGACGATCGCGACAAGAACTTCATTGCCAAGGACAAGGCTGGCAAGACGGTCAATCGATGGATCAGCACGGGCATGCTGGCGGCGTCTGCGTCATCCAACGAAACGGCCTACGCGACCTGGAAGGTCGTGCGCTCGCTCGGGATGGTGGTGTTCGACAACCAGGCGCGTGTCTGACACGGACCGACGGTGGCCAGTCTGGCCTCGACATTCGGTCGCGGTGCAATGACCAATACGTGGCAGGACATCAAGAATGCCAACGTAGTGATCGTTATGGGCGGCAATGCGGCCGAAGCGCATCCATGCGGGTTCAAATGGGTGATAGAGGCGAAGATCGAGAATGCCGCCAAGCTGGTGGTAGTCGACCCCCGCTTTACGCGAACCGCTTCGGTCGCGGACGTGTACGCACCGATCCGTCCGGGCACCGACATCGCATTCCTCAACGGGTTGATCCGTTACCTATTGGAAAAGGACGCGATCCAGCACGAATACGTGCACGCGTACACCAACGCCGGTCTGATCGTGAAAGAAGGCTTCAGCTTCGAGGCCGGGTTGTTCAGTGGCTATAACGAGGAGAGCCGTAGCTACGACAAATCAACTTGGGACTACGAACTCGACGAACAGGGTTTCGCCAAAATAGACGATACCTGGCAAAATCCACGCTGCGTCATCAATCTGTTGCGCAAGCATGTCGAGCGCTATACGCCGGAAATGGTGTCGCGGATCTGCGGCACACCGCAGGACAAATATCTGCAGGTTTGCGAACTTATCGCCACCACGTCGGCGCCCGACAAGGCGATGACGAGCCTGTTTGCCCTTGGCTGGACCCAGCACTCGGTCGGGTCCCAGAACATTCGCACCATGGCGATGGTCCAATTGCTGCTCGGCAACATTGGCGTGGCCGGTGGCGGCATGAATGCCCTGCGCGGCCATTCGAATATTCAGGGGTTGACCGATATAGGGCTGCTGTCGAACGAGATGCCTGGCTATCTCGGTCTGCCGGTCGACCACGAGGAGACGTTCGATGACTATATGAAGACGCGGTTGTTCAAGCCGCTGCGTCCGGACCAGATCAGCTATTATCAGAACACTCCCAAGTTCTTCGTCAGCTTCCAGAAGGCGATCTACGGTGAGGCCGCCCGCGCGGACAATGACTGGGCGTATGACTGGCTGCCCAAGCTCGATGTGCCGCTGTACGACATCATCCGCGCATTCGAGATGATGGCGAACGGCGAGATGAATGGATATATCTGCCAGGGCTTCAATCCCCTTCAGGCATTCCCGGACAGAGGGAAGATCCGCCGCGGACTCGGTAGACTGAAGTTCCTGGTCACGATGGATCCACTGGATACGGAGACCTCTCGCTTTTGGGAGGACTTTGGCCCTCAGAACCCATCCGACCCGGCGAGCATCCAGACCGAAGTGTTTCAGTTACCAACGACCTGCTTTGCCGAAGAGAACGGCTCGCTGGTAAATTCGGCGCGCTGGCTGCAGTGGCACTGGAAGGCAGCCGACGGGCCGGGCGAGGCGCAGTCCGACATCTGGATCATGACCGGAATTTTCCATCGCATGCGCGAGCTGTACCGCAAGGAGGGCGGCGCATTCCCGGATCCGATCCTGAATCTGACCTGGAACTACACCAATCCGACCGATCCGGATCCGGAGGAACTGGCAAAGGACATGAACGGTCGTGCACTCGTCGACCTCAAAGATGCCAGCGGTGCCGTGACGGTGCATGCCGGGAAACTGCTCGACGGCTTTGCGCAATTGCGGGATGACGGCACCACCGCATGCGGCTGCTGGATTTTTTCGGGCTCCTTTACCGAGAAAGGTAACCAGATGGCGCGGCGCGATGCCACCGATCCGCGCGAGCAGGGCATAGCTCCGAACTGGGCGTGGGCCTGGCCGGCCAACCGACGAATTTTGTACAACCGCGCCAGCGCCGACCTTGCTGGAAAGGCCTGGAATCCGAAGAAGCCGGTCATCGAGTGGAATGGCTCGCAGTGGGTCGGCCTCGATGTCCCCGACTACACGCCGACGACGAAGCCGTCCGATTCCGTCGGCCCGTTCATCATGAACGCCGAAGGCCTCGGGCGCCTGTTCGCCCGCGATCAGATGGTCGAGGGGCCGTTCCCCGAGCATTATGAACCCTTCGAGTCGCCATCGGAAAACGTCCTGCATCCGAAAGTTCGCTCCAACCCGGCCGCCCGCGTCTTTGCCGATGACATGGCAGCGTTCGGCAAAGCGCCGGATTTCCCTTATGTCGCCACGACCTACCGGTTAACCGAGCATTTCCACTTTTGGACCAAGCACGCGCTGATCAACGCCATCCTGCAGCCCGAGGAATTCATCGAGATCGGCGAAGTTCTGGCCAGGGAGAAGGGGATCGCACAAGGCGGCTGGGTGCGCGTCTCCTCAAAACGCGGGTTTGTCGTATGCAAGGCGTACGTGACAAAGCGAATCCGTCCCATGAATGTGGATGGGAAGTCCACCCATGTAATCGGCGTTCCCCTGCATTGGGGCTTCACTGGTCAGGCGCGGAAGGGATACGGAGCCAACACGCTGACCCCGTCCGTCGGCGACGCCAATAGTCAGACGCCCGAATTCAAGGCGTTTCTGGTCAACATCGAGGCGACAACCGCCCCTGTGGCCTGAAGGAACAGTCGAATGGCAGATCTCCAGTCACAGGATTACATCCGACGCTCGGCGTCGACGTTGACGCCGCCCTCGGCCCGGGATCACGAACAGGAAGTCGCGAAACTCATCGATGTCAGCCGCTGTATCGGCTGCAAGGCGTGCCAGTCCGCCTGCATGGAATGGAACAATTTGCGGCAAGAGGTCGGTCATTTCGAAGGCTCCTACGACAACCCGATGGATTTGAGCCCGCACGTGTGGACGCTGATGCGTTTCACCGAATGGGAGGACGAAAAGGGCAATCTCGAATGGCTGATCCGCAAGGACGGCTGCATGCACTGCGAGGATCCCGGATGCCTGAAAGCCTGTCCGGCTCCCGGCGCGATCGTGCAATATGCCAACGGCATCGTCGATTTCGTCAGCGACAACTGCATCGGCTGCGGCTACTGCGTGAAGGGTTGTCCGTTCGATATTCCCCGCATCGATCCGGTAGATCATAAATCCTACAAATGCACATTGTGCTCGGACCGGGTCGGGGTCGGACTTGAGCCGGCGTGCGTCAAGGCCTGCCCGACCGGAGCGATCATGTTCGGCTCCAAGAGCGATATGACCGATTGGGCCGGCGAACGGATCAAGGATCTCAAGTCTCGCGGCTTCGAGAGTGCCGGGCTCTACGACCCACCGGGCGTAAGCGGCACGCATGTCATGTACGTTCTGCATCATGCCGACAAACCGTCGATCTATGCGGGACTGCCCGACAAGCCTCACATCAGTAACTTTGTCGGGTTCTGGAAAGGCATCATCAAGCCGGTGGCGCTGGCGGGTCTCGCCTTTTCGGTGTTCGCCGGCTTCCTGCACTGGATCACGGCCGGACCGAACGAAGTGCAGCCCGAGGATGAAGCCGAAGCGCAGCGCATGTTGCATTCAGGGGATAAACTGCGATGAGCTATCCAAAGGGCACCATCGTCCGTTACGCCACCGCGAGCCGGATCAACCACTGGCTCACCGGCGGCTGTTTCGTGCTGCTGGTTTTGTCCGGACTTTCGATGTTTCATCCATTGCTGTTCTTTCTGTCGGACCTGTTCGGTGGCGGCCAATGGACGCGCGCTGTTCATCCCTGGATCGGCGTGGTGCTGCTGCTAAGCTACAGCGGCCTCATCGTTCAATTCTGGCGCGACGAAATGTGGACGCGCGACGATCTTGCGTGGTCCAAGGCGATCACCCGTATTCTCGTCAATGAGGAAGAGGGTGTTCCGGAAGTCGCGCGCTTCAACGCCGGCCAGAAGTTCGTGTTCTGGGCGATGGCGCTGCTGGTGCCAGTGCTTTTCTTCAGCGGTCTCGTGATCTGGGAAGTCTATTTCTCGTCCTACACGACGATCGAACAGCAACGGATCGCATTGTTGATCCATAGCCTGGCTGCGATCGCGGCCATGATCGTGTGGATCATCCATGTGTATGCCGGTCTCTGGATCAGGGGCTCGATGCGCGCGATGACCCAAGGCTATGTGACGCCTGGCTGGGCCTACCGGCATCACCGGAAATGGTTTCAGCGTCTGGTCGAGACCGGATCGCGAGGTCCGGTGCCGGACACCGACGCCGCGCCGGTGAGGAGGAATTCGTGAAACAGGGCGGGTTCGCGCCCGAGGGAAAGTGGACCGGGAATGCGCCCGGCGGTGTGAAAGCGCCGGACGCGATTTTGTTGCCCGATCCCGGCAAACGATTTTCCGACACGGCGATACGATTGGAAGCGCTGGCCACCGGCCATCCGATGGAAGACTGGCTACGATTCATGGCAAAGCTGGCTCACGCCCAGTCAGAGGCTGTTATCACTCTTCCACCGCGCGCCGGTCTTGAGCAAGTTGTCGTCGAGCAGGCGGTTGCCGCCCGCATGCCGCCGCTCGCCGCGGATGGACATCGCAGGGATGCCGGCTGGCGCGATGGTCTTGCCGTGCTTCTCGATCATTTCGAAGGACCGATGCCGCCGCAGATGAGGGCGGTCGTCGCGGGGTTGCGCAGGCGCCAACCCGTCGCGATTGAGATCCTGGCTGATCAGTTCCTGCACGGAAACGTCGAAGCCGCCGATGCCGGTCCGGTGCTGTATGTCGCGGCCGCGCTGCAGATCTATTTTACCCGCATGGCCGCAAATCTGCCCGTAACGGCGCTTCGATTGCTGCCGCAGCGCGGACTGTGCCCGTGCTGCGGGTCGACACCGAGCGCCGGTCTCGTGACGGCGGCCGGGCAGACGCCGGGCGCGCGTTATCTATATTGTTCGCTGTGCGCCACGGCGTGGAATCACGTCCGGACCGTATGCATCACCTGCGGTGAGTTCCGCTCGGTCTCCCTTGAAGGCATCGAAGGCGACGCCGGCATCGTCAAGGCCGAGACCTGCAACGACTGCCACACTTACGCGAAAATGATCTATCCGGCGCGGGACATGAAGGCCGATCCTTTCGCGGATGACCTTGCCTCCCTGGGGCTGGACGTTCTGGTCGCCGAAGCAGGCTGGTCGCGTCATGCGCCGAACCCGCTGCTGCTCGTCGGCGAGTGAGATTTAGAATTTCGGTCCAACCGCTAGCAAACCACCCGCGATGCCAAACGCGTCCACGGATAATGTCACGAGCAAGAGCGTTTGTGGCCGGGACGAACGTGAGCAGAATCGCCAGCGACGGCTAATCGGCGGCAGTGTCATCAACAGCGCCGAACGCGAAGGGAGATCATCGCCCGCACGATCGGTACTTCACCTGCGGTCGGAATTACGAAGAGTGTTTCGGCGATGGCGAGCGCAATGATCCATCCGATAGCATCGCCGATTTCCGGGCCCGCATGAGGAAACAACGTGGTGCGGGCGGCCCTGCGCAACATAAGCCAGCGCGTAGTTGAAGGCGGCGTCCCAGGACGGCGCTGGCGGGTTTGCGACCGTTCCCATCAGGATCGATGATCCGATCGAATGATTGGCAGCTGCCACGAAGTCTTTGTTGTAGGAGGGAAACCATTTCACATGGAAAAGCCCTGTCACAGCGATCAGCAGGAAGACAATCCATCCCAAGGCGGGATTGGCAGGACTGATTTGTCGTGTGGTGGCTTTCAACGGTTTCCGATGCCTCGTGACAGAATACCGCAGAGCGAAACTAATGAGGCGGGTGCGTAACGGCGATCAAGCTTTGGTATGATTGCCGATAGTACCACCTGATATTAGTGTCAGCGCTGCTGAGCGCGGGATGTTCTGTCATGTTCGATTGTTCCGGAATGGCCGTTTCATCCATTCGCCTGACCGATCTCGCCCACGGCGGCGGCTGCGGCTGCAAGCTGGCGCCGTCGGTGCTGCAGCAGCTTCTCGCCAATCAGCCTGCAGCGATGCCTTACGCGCAGCTTCTTGTCGGCACCGAGACCGGCGACGATGCCGCTGTCTGGCAGATCGATGACAAGACCTGCGTCATCGCCACCACCGATTTCTTCATGCCGGTCGTGGATGACCCACGCGATTTCGGACGGATTGCCGCCGCCAACGCGCTCTCTGACGTGTACGCCATGGGCGGAAAGCCGATCATGGCGCTGGCGATTCTGGGAATGCCGTTGGGCAAGCTGCCGGTCGAGATCGTCGGCCAGATCCTGGAAGGCGGCGCTTCGATCTGCGCCGAGGCCGGTATTCCCGTGGCCGGCGGCCACTCGATCGATACCGTCGAGCCGATCTACGGCCTTGCCGTCATCGGGTTGTGCAGCCCTGAAAATGTTCGCCGGAATTCTGGCGCGCGTCCGGGTGATGCGCTCATCCTGACAAAGGCCATCGGCATCGGAATTTATTCGGCGGCATTCAAGAAGCTTGCGTTACCCGATGAGGCCTATTCGGAGATGATCGCGTCAACGACGCTGTTGAACCGCATTGGTTACGTTTTGGCACAGGACGACGACGTGCACGGCGTCACGGATGTGACCGGCTTCGGTCTGCTCGGTCATGGCCTCGAACTGGCGCGGGGCGCTGGCGTGGGGTTGAGCATCGAGCAGACGCGCATTCCATTTCTCGCGCGAGCGGAAGCGCTAGCCGAGGCCGGCTACCTCACTGGAGCGTCCGGGCGCAACTGGGAAAGCTATGGCAGTCAGGTTCTCCTGCCGCCGGCGCTTCCGTCGTGGCGGTGTGCACTGCTCACGGACCCGCAGACTTCAGGGGGACTGCTCGTCGCCTGTAAGTCGGAGCGGGCGGAATCGATCCGCGCGATGATCGAAGCCGCGGGTTATCCCCGCGCCAGCATCATCGGCAGTGTCGCGGGCTGCGAACCCACGGTGCGGATTGTTTGAGCGCCGGCAGCGTTTCGGTTCGCTGGCGCGCCGTTAGTGGGTGCCGACTTCCTCGATCTTGAGACGCAGACCCTGCGCGTTGAAGAATTCGCTGTGGGTCAGCAGCGAACGATCCGTTTGCAGATGCCGCGCAAGCGATGCGAGGCGCTGCCGGGTGGTGTCGTCATCGACCAGGCCACCTCTGTCGGCTTGGAAGAACGCAGCTCCGTTCCAGGGTACGCCCGCGCCCGAAAGCAAATCTACCATGTCGGTCCACCGCGTCTCGTCGCCGATGACGTGCAGATAGGAAGAGGCCAGCGCCGAAACCGTCGTCTCACGGATCTCGACCAGTACGATCAGCATGGTGAACGAACCCACCCGCGCAAAGGTTTGGACCAGCCAGTCGTCGAAATCGGTGGTGGAGGTCGGTGCCATTGATAACACTCCGGATATGGACGTGGCGGAAGAGAGCGGAAATCGAAGCCACCTGAGACAGCTCGCTGCCTCACCCGGATTTGAAGTCCGAACGCCCCACCAGCGAACGATTCCCTTCCACTGTCTTCATTAGACGCACGAACCAGCGGACCGGACAAGTCCGAGCGATGCGGGTTGAAGCGACGCAACTCGCCCCGGTTCAGGATGACGGACTGTGACCGAAAGGCCCGCAATGAATTCCGAGGATACTGGCGTGCATGTCGCCGGAACAGACCGGGCGCATGAACCATACCGTCGACTACCGTACCGACATCGCGCCGTTATTCCCCTGAGGGACCGAAACGTTCCGTCTTGATGCGGAACGCATCGAATCCGAGTTCGACAAGGGATCCCGAGATTCTTTCGACAAAACTTGAGGGCCCGCAGACATAAATTGCCGGCTGCTGCGGGGCCGGGAAGCGGGTCATAGCCAGCAATGTCCTGTCTATTCGTCCCCGATGACCGTGCCAGTCCTCAGGTTGATCGCGGGTAAGCGCGTAGATGATGCGCAAGCCATCGTCTCGACCTGCCATCGCGTCGAGTTCGCCGCGATAAATCACATCTTCCAGGCTTCGCGCGGAATAGATCAACAGGGCCGGAACCCGACACGAGGCCCTATTGCGATGCCGAAGCATCGCCATCAGCGGCGTGACGCCAGCGCCGCCCGCGATCAGGCATAGTGGATGGTCGGTGTCCGAAGTCCAGACAAAGTGACCGCCGATAGGCCCTCGCAATTGCAGCTTGTCCCCGATGCGAAGCTCGTCGACAAGATATGGCGACACTTCACCATCGGTTACACGCTCAACCGTAAGCGAGAGCTGTTTGTCTTCGGGCGCAGAGGAAATCGAATAGCTGCGCTGCGCCTGGTATCCATCGTCGGCCGTGAGTCGGACATCCACATGCTGGCCAGGCAAGTGGCCGAGCGGTTGAGCGAGCTCAAGCAAGAGACTCTTGACACGGTAGGTCTCGGTCAGGATGTCACGCACCTCGGCGAGCTGCCATTCCAACCGCCTCGTCGACGCGGCCGTGTCAGTCGCCGTCATATCGCTGCTCTTTCCAGGGATCGCCGTATTTGTGATATCCGCGCGACTCCCAGAAGCCACGCTCGTCCTTTGGCATGAACCGGATCCGCCGCACCCATTTGCCGCTCTTCCAGAAATAAAGGTGCGGCACAAGCAGGCGCGCGGGACCACCATGCGCCGGAGCGATCGGCAAGCCATCAAATCGGGTCGCGATCATGCCCCTGCCGCCCACGAGATCGGCGACTGGCACGTTGGTCGTATAGCCTCCATCGCAATGCGCCATCACGTAAGGTTCGGGCGGCTCCGACAACCCGACCGCGTTCAAGAGATCATCGAATGTCACTCCCCGCCAGGCCGTGTCGAACTTCGACCAAGTTGTGACGCAGTGGATGTCCGTCTTGATCGTCGTCTGCGGCAGCGCCTCGAATTCATTCCAGGTCCAGCGGCCGAGCAGGTGACCGCCAAGTTGCAGGGCCAGGGTCCAGTCCGCCACCGTGATTTGCGGCGTCGGGCCGGCCGAGAGGATCGGAAAATCCGCCGTCACGTGTTGCCCCGGTGGTACACGATTGTCGGGGCTCTGTCGTGGGCGCTTCGATTTGAAGCCACGAGATATCTGGGGGTCGTCCATGAGGCTCGTTTCTCCTTTCAAAATGAAGTCCGGCACGCTTGAGACGCTGCTGCTGCGTGCCGGTCAGCTCAATGATTGCGTACGCCAAAGGTTGACGCGCGAATGTCCACCTGTCGACCGCTCTAACTGCAAATGCATCAAGATTGAAAAAGCGGGAGCAATAGCCGACGCGCGCGACAGGCGATCCTACTGATATGTCTCGCATCATTCACGATGAGGCTTTCGTCACCCGATGGCATGAGGCCATATTGGACAATTTTCAGGAGAATAAGCGATGCGCGTCGGATTTCGAACTGTTGCAGTCGTTGTTGTGAGCAGTGCAATTGCAACGGCGCTGCTTCTGGGATCTCTCAAGCACAGCAACGCACAAACCAAGTCGCGTTATCTTCCTGAATATACCTCCACAGGTGAACTGATCCTGCCCAAGAACTTCCATGAGTGGGTGTTTGTCGGCTCGCCTCTGACCCCCAATGCGCTTAACGGCGGCAAAGCGGGATTTCCAGAATATCACAACGTTTATATCGAGCCCGGCTCCTACGAGATTTTCAAGCAGACTCACGAATTTCCCGAAGGGACGATCCTGTTCAAGGAGCTCCAGCTTACGCTGCCGGCCGAGAACCCCGACGGCTCGCGTACCGAGCCGTCGGGAAAGGGCTACTTCCCGGGAAAATTCAACGGCGCGGATGTGACTGTCAAGGATTCCAAACGTTTTGCCGAGACCAATGGCTGGGGTTACTTCAATTTCAATCACCACGAGCCCAAGGCGCCGACTGCCAAGGTGAAGTCAAAGGACGAATGCGGCTACTGCCACATTGCCAGCGCCAAGAAGGACGAAGTCTGGGTCCAGTTCTACCCGCTGCTCGACAAGTAGCGCGGTGGTTCCTTCGCGCAAAGGCAGTGAGAGGGTCCAACCCCTGACGTCGGGCGATTTCCGTGATCGCCCGCGCGAAATCGACTGGATCTAGGTCGATGAATACCCGCCGTTGCGGCGATGGGCGGCAATGGCGATCGAGACGAAGTCAAGCGGAATGCAATCGAGCGAGCCAAAAGGCTCAAAGGAGTGAAGAATGGCAAAAGAGACAACCATGATGAAGGGTGGACATCTCTACATCCAGACTAACGAAATCGAGAATGCGATCATCCACTATCAACGCAGTGCGAATGGCATGTTGACCGAGGTGACACGCGTGCGAACGGGCGGTGCGGGCTCCGGCCAGTACAAGCCGATCAGCGGGCAGGAGAGTGCGCCGAACTCGTTCGAGGGGGCGTCCAGCATCTTCATCACTGCGGATCGACGCTTCCTGTTTACGACCAATGGCGGCGACAACTCGGTTTCTTCCTTCAAGATCGGTGACGACGGTCGGTTGACGCTGGTCGATGTCAAGGCGACCGGTAATCCAGTGGAGGGACGGAGTGGGACCGCCAAGTCGGTGGCCTATTCGCCGAAGACGCGCACGCTCTTCGTGTTGCACTCATTTGGCGCCGATCACCTCCGGCTGATGTCTGTTGACGCCGAAGGCAAGCTCACGACGCGCCCGGAGCGGTACACGGTCAACACGTACAGCAAGAGAAATCGGGTAGCCACTATGGTCGTGGTCTCGCCCAACGAGGAGTTCGTTCTTGTTGGCACCACTTTCGACGAGCCGATCGCGCTCACAGGCTTCTATCCAGATGGTTCGCCTATTCTCTGGGTCCAGCGGGCTGGCGGCGCATTGCACTCGATCGCGTCGAATGCGCCAGATCCCGACGGCCTCGCTGTGTTCCCCTTGCAAAAGGATGGCTCGCTCGGCACGGCCAGATTCTATGATGCGAAAGCCGGCTCTCCGTTCTACATCGCCTTCTTGAACGAACGGCCGGATACCTTTGTCATCGGATATGCGGTCGGTGACGGATGCTCCATGTGCACCATCGAGAAAGATGGCACGATCGGCATCGGTCCGCTTGTAAAGATCGACACCAGCGCAGGCGTGCCGACTGAGCTGTGCTGGCTGGCGATCTCCCCGGATGATCGAACGTTGTACGCGACAAATTTCGGCTACAGCAACATCTGCAGCTACCACATCAATGGCCATGGCCTGGAAATCGCGCGTGACCCCGCGTGTCCGAAGGTTCCGGGAGACGGCACGGCCAGAGGGCTGAACGGAACGGTGACCAGCGGCCCCAGCGATAGCTGGATCACCCCGGACGGTGCGCATCTATACCAGATCTATGGAAACGCATCGAAACTGGTCGGTTATGCCACGCAGCCAGATGGCTCGCTCACTGAAATCACAAATGTGAAGATTCCCTACAACAGTCCACAGGGACTGGCGGGGTTCTGATTTCGTCATCGCCTTGCGAGCAGGGGTGTGACCGTCAGGCGTGGTCACGCCCCTCTCGTTCTACTGCAGGATTTCGTCACTCGGCATCCACGGTGTCGCCAATTGTGAAGTCGATCTAGCGATGTTTGAGGCAACCCACAAATGCAACGGTGAAGTTTCGCTCTCTCCCGACCCGACGGGTACCGGGCCGGGGGATCGCAATCTTCAGCGCGCGAGCGGGGCCGGCCGTATCGTTCTACGCGGTTCCCACAGCGGCACCGAAGTGGTGGACGTCTATCAGAAATTTCCCACGCGCATCATGCTTCCGACGATCGTCGACAGTGCGGCAAGGGAGGTAGTCGTCATCAATGCGTCGGGCGGTATCGCCGGCGGCGATCGGCTGGAATTCGAGGTCACTGCGCTTGGCAATTCCCTGGTCACCGTGACGTCACAGGCAGCCGAGAAAATCTATCGAGCCCTGGATCAACCGGCGCAAATCATAACAAGATTGAAGACCCAAGACGCCGCGAAGCTCGCGTGGCTTCCGCAGGAAACGATCATCTTCGATTCAGCGCGGGTTCGCAGGCAGATCGAGATCGATCTGTGCGCCGGCACCGAGTTGGTGGCACTGGAATGGCTTGTCCTGGGTCGCACCGCACATGGCGAGGAAGTCGTGCAGGGCCATATCAGCGATCGTTGGCTGGTGAGGAGGGAAGGCCGTCTGGTGTGGGCGGACAGTTTCCGGATCGCGGCAGAGACGTTTCCGCACTTGCGAAGGAAAGCATTGCTGTCGGGCTACAACGCGATCGGAACGTTGCTCTATTTCGGGTCCCACCTCGACAGCCGCCTGCAGATGTTGCGTGAAGTCGCGCAATCGCTTGCCTGCAATTGCGCGGCGACGATGGTGAGCGGGTTGATCGTCATCCGGTTTGCCGCTGCAACTTCGTCCGACCTGAGGATCGCGTTGATCTGCATGCTTCAGCATTTTGGTAGCGAGGGCGATCCCGGTCCGTTTCGCGTGCCGAAGATGTGGTCGTGCTGAGGTGACGAAACGGAGAGTGCCATGAATCTGACGCCGCGAGAAAAGGACAAGCTGATGGTTGCTGTCGCAGCGATGGTCGCGCGGGCGCGCCTCGCGCGCGGCGTCAAGCTCAACTATCCCGAAAGCATCGCATTGATCACCGACTTCATCATGGAGCGCGCGCGTGATGGAGCATCTGTAGCCGAGCTCATGTCGGAGAGTGGCAAGTTTCTGTCCCGGGAACAGGTCATGGAGGGCATTCCGGAAATGATCCACGACATGCAGGTGGAAGCGACGTTCCCGGATGGAACCAAGCTTGTACCAGTTCACAATCCCATTCGCTAGGAAGCTATCATGCGCCTGGTATTGCTTCCCCTGACGCTGATCGCGATGTTTGATTCGCCGGCCTTCGCTCATCCCGGTCCGGATCATACCCATTCACTTACATCTGGCATTCTTCACCCTCTTACTGGCGCTGACCACGTATTTGTCACAGCGTCGGTCGGCGTTTGGGCAGCAATGGTCGGCGGCCGTGCGATATGGGCGTGGCCGGCGACCTTCGTAACAGTCATGCTGGCAGGCTTTGGCGCAGCGCGTCTGGGTCTGCAGATTTCCTTCGTTGAGTCCGCGATCTCCGCTTCGATCGTGGTGTTGTGTTTACTCGCCGTGGTCGGGCTCCGGGCGCCGATCGTACTCGGTGCTGCAATCGTCGGATTCTTTGCATTTTTTCATGGTTGCGCGCATGGAACGGAGCCGACGACGGCCAGCGTCTTACCCTATGCGGCGGGTTTCACATTCTCGACGGCCGTGCTGCACGCGGCAGGCATTGGCCTCGGCCACTGCATCCGGAGCCTGATTGAGCGCTTTTCTGTTACGCCGATGAGGCGCATGCGGAGCGCCGCAGGTGATGGGGGGCTGCGATGATCCCCGGAGAGATTCTTCCGGCGCCTGGCGAGATCTTGCTCAATGAGGGTAGGGCAGCCATCTCGCTCAAGGTCGCCAACACCGGCGATCGGCCGATCCAGGTTGGCAGTCATTATCACTTCGCCGAAGCCAATGCGGCGCTCGATTTCGATCGCGAGGCGGCGCTCGGCTATCGCCTCGATATTCCCGCCGGTACGGCCGTGCGATTTGAACCCGGGCAATCGCGGGAAGTATCGCTGGTCCCTTATGCCGGTGCTCGCCTCGTTTATGGCTTCAGGCGCGCCGTCATGGGGCCTCTTCCATGACCAAGCCACATCCACCTTCGCAATTTCCGAGGTAGACGACGATGCCCCAGGCCATGAGCCGTGCCGCATATGCGCAGATGTTCGGTCCGACCGTCGGCGACAAACTGCGTCTTGCCGATACCGATCTCATTATCGAGGTCGAAAAAGATTTTACGACTTACGGCGAAGAGGTGAAATTTGGCGGCGGCAAGGTTATCCGGGACGGCATGGGCCAGTCACAGCGTACGCGTGCCCAGGGGGCCGTCGATACCGTCATTACCAATGCTCTGATCCTCGACCACTGGGGAATTGTGAAGGCAGACATTGCGATCAAGGACGGACTTATTTCTGCGATCGGCAAGGCTGGCAATCCCGACGTACAGCCGAATGTCGATATTATTATCGGGCCCGGAACGGAGATCATCGCAGGCGAAGGCAAGATCATCACGGCGGGCGGCATCGACACCCATGTGCACTACATCTGCCCGCAGCAGTTCGAAGAGGCGCTTTATTCGGGCGTTACGACCGTGATCGGCGGCGGGACCGGACCTGCGGCAGGTACGACGGCCACGACCTCCGCGCCCGGACCCTGGCACATCCAGCGCATGCTCGAGGCTGCCGACGCGTTTCCCGTTAATCTTGGCATTTTTGGCAAGGGTAATGCGAGCCTGCCGGCCGGACTGGTTGAGCAGATCGAAGCCGGGGCATGTGGCCTGAAGCTTCACGAAGATTGGGGGGCTACTCCCAGCGCGATCGACTGCTGTCTATCGGTGGCCGACGATATGGACATCCAAGTCGCCATTCATACCGATTCACTGAATGAAGGCGGCTTTGTCGAAGACACCATCGCCGCGTTCAAGGGGAGGACGATCCATACTTTCCACACCGAGGGTGCCGGCGGCGGACATGCACCCGACATCATCAAGGTTTGCGGCGAGGCAAACGTCATCCCGGCCTCAACCAATCCGACGCGACCCTATACGGTCAATACGCTCGATGAGGCGCTCGACATGCTGATGGTCACGCATCACCTCGACCGCCGTATTCCGGAAGACCTTGCATTTGCGGAAAGCCGCATCCGCAAGGAAACCATCGCCGCTGAGGATATATTGCAGGATATGGGCGCAATCTCCATCATGTCGTCCGATAGCCAGGCGATGGGACGTGTGGCCGAGGTGATCACCCGCAGCTGGCAGACCGCCGACAAGATGAAGAAGCAGTTTGGACAGCTATCTGAGGAGGCCGGCAGTAACGACAATTTCAGAGCGCGGCGCTATGTAGCGAAATACACGATCAACCCCGCGATCGCGCACGGCATATCTACCTATGTCGGCTCGATCGCGGTTGGAAAGCTGGCGGACATCGTTATCTGGGATCCGGCTTTTTTCGGCGTGAAGCCGGACATCATTCTCAAATCCGGCACGATCGCGGCAGCGATCATGGGCGATCCGAACGCCTCGATTCCGACACCGCAGCCGGAATACTACCGGCCGATGTTCGGCGCGTTCGGGCGCTCCTTGATCAAGAGTTCCGTTACGTTCGTCAGCCAGGCCTCGCTTGAAAAAACCAGGACACTCGGGCTCGCCAAGCAGCTTCTGCCTGTCTTCAATACGCGCAAGATCGGCAAGCACTCATTGATGCTCAACAACGCGCTGCCGCATATGGACGTCGATGCGGAGACCTATGAAGTGCGGGCCGACGGCCGGCTGCTCACCTGCGAGCCTCTCAAGGTTCTACCGCTTGCTCAACGCTATTTCATGTACTGACCAATCCATGTCCTCTCAATCCGGCCATATTTCTTGTGATGGGCGCTCCGGGGTTTCATCGCTGGCTTTGCTGCGACTGCAGAGCTGGCTCTCGCCGATCTTTCCAAACGGTGCTTACAGCTATTCGCACGGTCTTGAATGGGCGGCGGAGGCCGGGTTTGTGAGCGATCGCGAAAGTCTTGTCGATTGGCTTGACGCGGACCTTTGCCACGGCTCGGGGCGAAATGAAGCCATCTTCTTCAGCGAGGCTTATCGCTGCGCAACTGAAAATGACACGACAAAGCTGATGCTCGTTGCAGAGCTCGCAGCGGCCTCCCGTAGCACGTCCGAATTCGCTCTGGAATCGTCGCAGCAGGCAAGCGCCTGCCTCTCGATGCTGCGCATTGTGTGGCCTGACCGCATCCTCCGGACATTGTCCGAATTTCAGAGCCCGCCGGTCCCTGCGGTTATCCTTGGTGCTCGCTTCGCAACAGAAGAAATCCCTGCCTGCCTGGCGTTGCCGGCTTTCCTGCAGAGCTACGTTGCCAATTTGATCAACGCCGGCGTTCGCCTTATTCCGCTTGGGCAAACCGATGGCCAGCGCGCCATCGCGGAGCTCGAGCCCGCGGTTCTACTTGCAAGCCGACAGGGCCACGAGGCGACGCTCGACGATCTTGGCTCGGCCGGATTTATGGTCGAGCTCAGCTCTATCGCGCATGAAACCCAATACACGAGGTTATTCCGGTCATGACGATTATCAGCGAAGGCCTGTCTTCACATAGCGGAGCAGCCGCTATGCATTATGGTCCTTTCCGCGTCGGCATAGGGGGACCGGTCGGCTCCGGCAAGACGACGCTTGTCGAGGCTCTGTGCAAGCAGCTGCGCGAGTTCTACGATCTCTATGTGATCACCAATGATATTTACACCAAGGAGGATCAGCTCATCCTGACGCGCGCGCAGGCGCTGCCGGCCGAGCGGATCATGGGCGTGGAGACGGGCGGATGTCCACATACCGCGATCCGGGAAGACGCTTCGATGAACCTCGCGGCCATCGATGACATGAACCTCAGGTTTCCCCACGCGGAGTTGTGCTTTATCGAGTTGGGTGGCGATAACCTTGCCGCTACCTTTAGCCCCGAGCTTGCCGATTTGACGGTCTATGTGATCGACGTCGCCGCCGGCGAGAAGATTCCGCGCAAGGGCGGACCCGGTATCACACGGTCAGACCTTCTGGTGATCAACAAGATCGATCTGGCGCCGATGGTGGGCGCCAGCCTGGAAGTCATGGAGATGGACGCGCGGCGAATGCGCGGTACCCGGCCTTTTGTCTTCTCTAACCTGAAGAGCGGAAAGGGCGCCGATGAAATCGCGGATTTCATCCTGCAAAAGGGCGGTTTGGCAGCGACGGATCTGTAAGCTGGGCGGTCCGGTCTCGTTTCTCCCGTGATGCCACTCTAGGTGCAATGGGCTGGACTTGGGGCTGTGCTTGTTGACTGCCGTCTAGATCGAGCTGCCACCTTTAGCAGGCACGGTGAACTGGAAAATGGCCCCGCGTGGCTGATTTGCGTTGACCCATAAACGCCCGCCGTATGCCTCAATGATCGAGCGGCATATCGACAGTCCGATTCCTAAACCGCCCGGTTTCGTTGTATAAAAGGGGTCGAAGACGCGCTCAAGACTTGCCGGCGACAGTCCTGGGCCTGAATCCATCACGGCGACAAGTACACCTTCGCCATCAGCCGCTGCGGTACGAACCAGCAATTCGCGCGGTCCTTCAGTCGTTGCGCTCATCGCCTCGATCGCATTGAGGATCAGGTTGACGGCGACTTGTTGCAGCTCGACCCGATCTCCAACGACTTGGGGCAGCCCATCCGCAAAGGCGATCTCGACCGAGACACTGCTCCTTGCCGCTTCGACTTGGATGAGGTCGATCACCTCGCCGATGATCGCGTTGATCGCCAAACAATCCTTTCTCGGCGGTTTCTTTTTTACGAGATCGCGGATCCGCTCAATCACCTCGCTCGCCCGGCTGCCATTCTGGACGGTGCGGACCAGCGCCTCGCGTACGTGGTCCAGCTGAGGCGGCTGGCGGTCCAACCAGTGCAGTGCTGCCTGTGCGCTGGCAACGACCGCGGTGGTTGGCTGGCTAACCTCATGGGCGATCGACGCCGTGAGTAGCCCCATCACCGCAACGCGGTTGGCGTGCGCCAGCTCCCTCTGTGCCTCGCGGTAGCGTTGCTCGTTCTCGCGCGCCTCGGCTTCCGCGCGCTTGCGCTCGCTAAGATCCAGCACGAAAGCAACAGCCAATCGTTGCTCATCGAAGGCAGCTGCGCCGAGCAGTATCGGAGCGCGGCTGCCGTCTTTGCGGAAGTACTCTTTCTCGAAGGGTTGGATGGCTCCAGTCGCTGTCAACTCTGCATGGGCGAGCGCGTTGCGATCGCTCCATTCTGGGGGTGTCAAGTCGGTCCAACGCAATCGCCCCGCGTTGAGATCCTCTCGGTCGTATCCCACGGTTTTGAGGAAGGATTGATTGGCTTCGACGATGTCGCCCTCCGGGCCGAAGATGCAGATCCCGATGATATTGGCATCAACTAGGCGACGGATCCTCGATTCCCGTTCCTGGAGCGCATGGTACAGGCGAGCATTATCGAGCGATGTCGCGGCCTCGGAGGCGAGAAACTTCAGAATGGCTACCCGCGCGGGCGTGAACACATGCGGAGCGAGATTGTTCTCAAGATACAGCAAGGCCACCGACTTGCCTTGCTTGATGAGTGGCAGGACAAGAACCGACCGGGGGCGCTTGCCGCGGATGTACGCGTCATTCTTGAACGCCTCGCTCGTCGAAGCTTCGTCAAGGATGACACTCTCCCGTGTACGGGCAGCATACAAAATGAGTGACTCCGGCACTCCAGCGCCGGAGATCGGTATGTCGTAGAGATCGACCCTGACCGAGTCATCGTCGGTAATGGCTTCCGCGCGAATCCGAAGCTCTGAGCCTTGCGACAGGATCAGCAGTCCGCGCTCCGCGCCGGCATGCTCGAGGGCTGTACGCAGTAGGGTGTCGATGAGATTCTCAAACACGATCTCACCAGACACGGCCTCGGACACTTTGAGGACCGTCACGAGATCGAGGTATTCTACCGGCGTGCCGATCGTACTCGTTGGACTGAGCACGGGCTCTTTCTCCCGAAGGTAAGGGTGGGTTCCGTCGAGTTGCCGCACCTTGCCATCGGCCCCCCAACGGACATAGGCGTCACGCGCTTTCCGCAGATACACTTGTGCAAATTCTTCGAAGCCACGCGCCGCATAGAAGTTCGCGGCTAGCTCGTAGGCGAGAGCCTCATTGTGAATAAAGCCGTTTGTACGGGCAGAATGGATAGCCCGTTCGTAGAGGCGTTCGGCGTCAAGCTCGCGGCCTTCGATCCGAGCGATCTCCGCACCCGCCAATGCGGATCGGTTTTCGAAATTCTCCGAACAATTCTCCTCCCACAGCCGGAGTTGAAGATGGTGATTTGCCAGGGCTTCAAAATGCTGCTGTCTCCGGTCGAAAGATGCGGAATCCCAGCACGCCGCGTGAGAAAGCGCACCATAAAAATGAAATTCTGCCGTTTCGAATTGTGATGGCGATGTCCAAAGCAGCGGTTTCGCCCTCAATGAGGCGTCGACAGCCGAAGCATAGTCCCCGGCAAAGAAGCGGGCTTGCAGCTTTCGGATCGAATACCAGCACTCAGCCTCCGCGACAACCAGACCACTTGAAAGGTGTTGTTCAAATTGAAGCTCGTCGAATCGCTCATCGCTGAAAATGCCGAATTTCGTGGTCAACCCGCGGAGGCTCAGGACCAGCCTGAGCTGGGCTGTGATGTCGTCGACAATGAGACCGAAGCCAAGCTTCCGGGCAAACTCGAGACCCTTCTCGGCTTCATATTGCACCTGCGCGAGTTGATCGCCCGCCGCCAAAAGATTTGTGACGAGGTGGTTGCAGCTATAGGCCGCGAAGGTAAGGTCGCCAATCTCGTTTGCGGCATCGAATGCGCGACGCACCAGATTTCGGCCGGCCTGGACATGTCTGACCCAGGGCATGACCATATTCCCGAAACACATATAGGTTCGAGCCTGAAAACGCTTCAACCCATGTTTTTCCACCAACTCATAACCTAGTTGGCCAAAACGGAAGCCGTCCTGATAGTTGTTAAAGCGCGGTCCAGAAATGACGGCAAGCCATACATATGCGAAACACGATCCGTCGCTATTGCCGTGCTCGAGGCTGAGATTGACCATATGGCAAATGACAAGCGAAGATAGGTTCTCGTCGGTAAAATATGCCGCCGACATGACTTTTGTCAGGACATCCATCGTCGAGAGAGAGGCGGTGTCGCTCATTAAAGGGAGCTCGGTAAGGGTTTCGATCGCGCGCCTTCCGAGCAGTGACCATATCCTATCGTATTCCTGTTGCGCGTCCTCGTATGTTGGGTGCGGCGACCAGTTGACGCCTACATGTCGCAGATATTCAAGACAGACCGCAACTGCACGATCGCTCTGGTCAAGTATCGTATACAGATCCGCCTGCAGACACGTGATGGTCGCCAGTTCGATCGTGTTTGCGGCGCGTGATGAAAGCATCGTCAAGCGATCCGCTGCCGCAGTCAACTGGCCGGATAGAAGCTCGCATTCAGCTCGGTGCAATTCCAACGTGAAAACGAGATCGCGCCTCCGCTCCCAGGCATCGTGGGCCAAAAGTGCTCCGGCGGCGATGAGATAACCAAGCGCTGAGGTGTAGGCCGTGGATGCCTTAGCGCGCTTGCCCGCGATCAGGTTAAGCTCAGCCACATGCTCGCGTTCTTCACGCGAAGTGATCATTGTGCTGCCGCGGTTGAGCTGATTGACAATATCGAAGATCGTTTCTTCTCTTTGCTCTGGAAGGATATGCGTTGCTAGTAGCCTTCCTATTCGAAGATGAGCTTCCGCGCGCGACTGTTCCGTGATTAGGGAATATGCTGCTTCCTGAACACGGTCATGCAGAAACTTGTAGGAGACTTCTGAGCGGAAAATGAGGCCCGCTCGAACCGCTTCCCAAAGCTTATGGTGCATTTCCTCCTGCGTTTCCTGGTAAACTATCATAAGCAGGGTGAATTCCGCGTTGTTGCCCAAACAGGCGAGTTGTTGCAACGCGTTCTGAGTTTCGACGGGTAGCCGGCTCAATTTTCCTACCATAAGGTCAACCACATTATCGGTGTAACCCTTGGCGTGAATCTGAGCCAAATCCCAGGACCATCGAGAATCGCCATGATCGAAGGTCAGTAACCTCTCTTCGGCAAGCGAAGAAATAAACTGAACGGCAAAAAAAGGGTTGCCAATAGTTTTTTCGTGGACCAATTGTGCCAACGGGGCTGCACGATTTGGCTCGCACCGAAGAGAATCCCCGATTAGCTGTTCCAAGTCCTTACGGAACAGCGGCGCGAGGACGATCTCTTGCACTGCCGCTCCATTTTTTCGAATCGTTTCGAGCTTGCGCATCAGCGGATGGTTGGAATCGACCTCGTTGTCTCGATAAGCGCCAATTAACATCAGGTGCCGCACATCCGACTGAGTCAGCAGGTCTTCAAGCAAATCGAGCGTCGCCGCGTCGAGCCATTGCAAGTCGTCGAGGAAGAGAGCAAGCGGATGCTCCGGCCGTGCGAATACGCCGATGAACCGCCGGAACGCCAGTTGGAAGCGACGCTGCGCGTCCTGTGGCGGGAGAATAGGGACCGGCGGCTGTTCTCCTATAATCAGCTTCAGTTCGGGGATGATGTCCACAATGAGCAGCGCGTTAGGGCCGAGTGCCTCTTGAGAGGTGTCGCGCCAGATACGCAGCTCGGCTTCGCTCTTGCTGAGGAGAGAACGGACAAGGCTCTGAAGCGCTTGCGCTAACGTGGCATATGGGATGTCACGCTTGTATTGGTCGAACTTGCCCGAGGCAAAAAGGCCGCGCGGTGGAACAAGCACCTTGTGCAGTTCATTGACCACAGAGGATTTGCCGATCCCGGAATGACCAGAGACCAGGACCAGCTCCGGCGGGCCGCCCCTGACGACGCGATCGAACGAGGCGAGCAAGGTTTTGATCTCGCGCTCTCTTCCGTACAACGTTTCCGGAATCAGGAGCCGGTCCGGCTTGTCGTGTTCGCCGAGGCGGAAGTATTCGATCCGTCCTTCGGCTTCCCATGCGGCGAGGCAACGCTGGAGATCAATCTTGAGGCCGGCCGCGGTCTGATAGCGCTCCTCGGCGGTCTTGGCGAGCAGCTTCATGATGATCGCCGAGACGACGCCAGGCACATCCCTCACCTGCTCGGCGGGCGGTGTCGCCCGTCTTGCGACGTGGCAGTGCACCCATTCCATGGGATCGGCTGCTGCGAACGGAAGGGCGCCCGTCAGCATCTCATAAAACGTGACGCCGATTGCGTACAAGTCGCTGCGGGAATCGATCGAGCGATTCATGCGGCCGGTTTGTTCGGGCGCCATATAGGCCAGGGTGCCGGCAATGGTTTCAGGCTGCTCGAACGCCTGCCGCTCGCGTGAGAGGCGCGATGCGATGCCGAATCCTGTGAACTTCACCTCGCCCGCAGAGTCCACCAGGATATTTGCCGGTTTGAGGTCCTTGTGGACGAGCCCGCGCCGGTGGAGTTGTATGAGCGCCGCAGCAATGGCGATGGCCAGACGTAGAAAACGGCCGAATTCCATCGGCGCGTCGAGCTGTCGATTGAGTGGCTCGCTGGCGGGATCTTCGAGCACCAACATGGTGCGTCCGCGTTCGCGGAACAGCGCTAGCGG
This sequence comes from uncultured Alphaproteobacteria bacterium, assembly GCA_963811915.1. Lineage (GTDB taxonomy): Bacteria > Pseudomonadota > Alphaproteobacteria > Rhizobiales > Xanthobacteraceae > Bradyrhizobium. The sequence continues at coordinate 160,326 of CAWETC010000011.1, read as the reverse complement.
CCGTACGGCCCAAGGTCCGTCTAACTCGTCCTTCAACGCGTATTCACGGGCAAGTCGATCGAGGTCAGCCGGTGTCGGATGCTCCGTGGCGAAGGTCACTATCAGAACGTCCGTGACCTTGCCATCAGCTTCCGGGCGCCGCTCGCGGGAGAAGACGCGGTCGCCGTCCTTCCACAGGACTTCTAGACTATCAATTCCATTGGTGGAGTCTTGAGAAGAGTCATTCATCCGCCAAACTCCGGAATTTGGCCGGCGGCTACCTGACTTGGCAGGAGCGCGAAGCGCTTTTCCAGCCCAGTTCGTCAATCTACATTTTAAGGGTGCGGTAGGCCAGTCTTCATCGCCGCGCTCGCCGCAATAGTTACGTGTCTTCGGCGGTGCAATAGGCATGAAAACCATTTTCAACCACCCGGTCGACGCTTCAAGCGGACAAATCTGGTCCTCCCTGTCCGCCGCTGGACGGCCGCGCTTCGCTTGCGGCGGATCTCCGAGTCAAATGAACAATAGTAACCCTGCCGCGAGACTAGGGATCGGTGCCAGCTATGCGCAACGCTGTTCGGTGCCGGGAGATATTCGGCCGAACCAGCAAACGGATTACTCCCCAGACGAAAGTGTTTCGGTCGCAAACCGCCGCGCCGCGCCGGCGACGGGGCCACTCACCCGGCTTGTCCAGAAAGAAAACCCGCCGGCCGTAATCGTTCGGCTGCGCTTGACGAGACGTTATTGCATCGCTTCTCGTTGGATGATGTCCATCAGAGGTGCTCGCTCGGTGCTGCTCGCGCGCCGTATGGCTTGCTTGAGCAGATATACTGAAGCCGCGAGCAGCACGATATCCTTGACCAGAAAGAGGAATGGCAACGTTGCGGCCGGAAAGCCTCCGGCGGGCGCTGCCCAGGCATCGGGGAAGAACGGGATTATGGTTACCGTTGCGACGTAGGTAGCGCACGAGCCCAACGCCCCGAGTATGGCCGCCCTTCTGTTCCAAAATCCCAGAAGCATAATAAACCCAATTAGCCATTCCGCGCTGCCAAGAAAAAAGGTAGCTCCGCGCACGCCGAATGCCGGGTACAGCCAGAAGATCAGGGGCCCATGACTAATGAAGGGGATCAAAGCCTTCGCTTCGTAGTCAAACCATTTCTGGCAGCCGAAGATGAAGAAGACCGCGATCATCGCCGCGCGCAGGAGATGATCATCGAAGTTACCTCTGACGATGCTGAGCTTTGAGAGCTTCACTATGAGCTGGTCCATTACCCTTCCGATGCGCTGTAGGACATGATCTGCAGTGAAATAACAGAGCTTTCACACAGACGCTGCGCGCGCGTTATCGCGAATATCTCAAACTTGCGCCGTTTGATCTGGCCGATTTTCCTTGGGCATCCCACCGTTCGGATTTCGGCCTCTAATACCGGCAGAAAACCCATACCAAGGTATGGGTTTAGGCATCACAATCGAGAGATTGCGGGGGGAAGCACTCGAAAGCATGGTTTGGCGGCGCATTGCGCTGCCATTCGGCACCAGGTGGAGTTACCCACCAGGGAGACGATGTCATGCATATCCGTTCACGGCTGCATAACGATTTTCCAAGCCTCGAACGGCAATCGCTCGTACACCAAAATCTATCGGGAGGGCTATTTTTTCCCCATTGCGTTTTCGCGATTTGCGCACGTCGCGGGGAGTAAGTCCGGTGACAATCCCCTTTATCGCAGTTGTAGACGACGACGAAGCACTATGCTCGTCCCTGGTGGATTTGATGCGCTCAATCGGCTATCGCGCCGAGCCGTTCGTCTCGGCGGAGGCGTTCCTGATGTCCCCAAACCGATCTGGCTTGCACTGCATTATTGCCGACGTTCACATGCCGGGGATGGGTGGCCTTAACCTGCTCCATGCGCTCCGCGAACAGGGCATAGCAACTCCGGTGGTCCTTATTACGGCTCTGACCGACCAATATTTGGACGAAGAGGCGGCCTCGAGAGGCGCTCTGTGTCTTCTCAGAAAGCCGTTCGAAATGAGTTCCCTGCTCGGTCACATCGACAGGAGCCTTCGCAAATGAAAATCCTTCAGGATAATGGCATTGCCAACTCAACGTTAAGCGCGCGATCGGTCCTGCCGGACGATGCTGCTCGGGAATCATCTCGCTCTGGGAAGGTGGCGCCTCCGCGGCAGGCTGTACGAACAATGGTCCAAGCGGAGACTTGGAGCAGATGTTCGAAGCGATGGGGCCGCCTGATGGTGAAAGCGCAAGCCGGTGACAGTCAGGCATACGAGCAACTGCTCCGGGAACTGGATGCATGGCTATGCCGGTACTATGCTCGTCGGCTTCCTCATCCCGCGGCCGAGGATGCGAGACAAAATACGCTGCTTGCTATCCACGCCAAACGCCACACTTATATGCCATCGAAATCTTTCGGAGCCTGGGTCTTCGCCATCGCACGCTATAAGTGGATCGATTGCATCCGTGATGCGTTTCGATACTCGGCGTTATCGCCAGACGAGGAGATGCCGGTCGAGGATCACGGACGAGCCGCGATGAGTGCGGTCACCCTCGATCACTTGCTGGGCCAGTTGAAGCCTGCCCAAGAAAGCGTAATCCGCCTGGTAAAGCTGAGGGGTCTCAGCATCGCGAGTGCGTCTGGTGCAACCGGCCAATCTGCGTCTCTCGTCAAAGTCAACATTCATCGGGGTTTGAAAAAATTGGCGGCTTTGGTGTCTCGACGGCATTGCGGCGACTACGGCGAACAAGGGGGCGGTTGGACTCCGATTACCGGGTGACCGACGAGCACGATTTCTTCTCGTATTTGTAAATTGGAAAGCGACGCCGTCAGCGTCCGGCGTTCGGGAACGTTTGCGGCTGAAAGATTGTAGCGGTCTTTGCTTCGCCCAATATTCTTTGTTCCACTTGAACTCGGCCGTACCTTCGTAAGCCTCGAAGCGCCGTCAATCCAACAAGATCACATTAATTGTAACAATCCGGAAACAGCAAGACGCGACGAAATCGCTCACATTATGTGGACCATCACTAAGGCTCCGAACTGTGCGGAGGTTGCGAAATGTCGACGAAACCGGTGAAACAGCGAACTGGACGTGTGGCGCTTGCTCTTGCTTTTAGCACGCAACCAGCATGTCGCCATAGACGGCGCATAGGCCGCCCATCGTCATGCCCGTCTTAGCTGTCCTTGGCTAGGCGCCAATGCAGCCGCGCTGCAACCTTCCGGTTCGCGCCTGATGAACGGAGCGGTGTCGGCGCTCGCCGATCGGTAGCGCGATGCCGCCTGATCCAGGCAGCCAAGGTCACCGGCTTGAAGATTCATTGCCGATCCATATTCCGAGGCACCATTATGCGTTTACTTCGACGTACCGTTATCTTCTACGCTTTCGTCATCATGCCTCTGACGGCCGTGGCCGAAACTCCCTCCGTTCCGTCACCACAGAAGTCACCAAAGGCGGAAGGCGAGGCCGAGAGCATACGTGTACGGCCCCAGGGGGAAGAGTTTGCCCCGAATTCTGCAGAAGAAGATGCCGTCCAAAAGCGCATCACGATTTTTAACTCAATGCAGGAAGGTCTGGACGAGTTGTTCGATAAAAAGCTGAGAATCTGCCGTGGCTGTTGATCTGCGTCCGAACCCAACGGACGATCGTGGGAGGTCAACGGCCTCTCACTCATCCCGGAGCGCGAGTATGATCCGGGATGATAAGGATTTCACCCAAAGCGCGACGCCGCGCTAGAGCTGCTGGCTAAGGAACTTCAGCACCGGATCCGCAATCTGCTCGGTATCGTCCAGTGTTTCGTGACCGATACTGAGGCGAACAGCGCCGATGGCTATCGCGCCGCTCTCATGGAACGATTGGCGGCCCTGTCGAGCGTGTTTAGCTTTATCGAGCAGGCGCGCGGGCATCGTGTCTCCTTGGCGAAAATGATCGAGCGGACGCTAAAGCCGCATGCCATATGCCCGAACGGTCGCATTATCCTTGCCGGGCCGGACATCACCCTCGAGCCGCAATGTGCATTGTCGCTTCATTTGGTCTTTCACGAACTCGCGACCAACGCCTGCAAGCATGGCGCACTGGCGTCCGCGTCGGGGGCTGTTGAGGTGTGCTGGGACGTCCTTTCCGAGCGGAGCGGCTTGGCGCTGGCCATCCAATGGCGCGAGCACGGTGGCCCGTCAGTAAGAAAACCGCAGCGTATGGGATTCGGCATGCGCTTGATCTCCAAAGCCCTGGTTGGGGCGCAGGTCGATATGGACTTTGCGTCGGCGGGTCTTGTGTGCCGCATTCTGTTCAAAATCGATTTATCGGCAATGGAGCGAGAGACGATTACCAACGTGTCCACTCACGGCCGCGTGGGTGCCGCGGCGCCGGCTGATTTCTCAACCTGGGATTAAGATCATGAACACGGTTATCGATGTCGCAGTGGATCCAATCGTTGGCGTCCTGCGCAGGTCCGGTTTGCTCACCAAAGACCTCGACTATCATGTCCGCGCTTCAGAGGTGATCATATTTTCTTCTTCGGCTATCAGAAATGGTGGGCGTATGAGGCGGACCGTCTCGTACCCTTCATCAGTAACGGCCCGCTCATCGCCTGGCTCTATCCCGTCTTTGGGCACCAGGGCGCCAGTTGGTTCCTGGGTATCTGCGAGTGGACCTTCGGTGCCCTGATGTTCGCGGGCTTCTGGAACAAACAGTTAGGCGTTCTCGGCGCGGTCGGTTCGACCGTGACTTTCATCGGCACCGTCAGCATCATTCCGTTCATGCCGGACGGCTGGGACGCGTCAGCCGGCGGATTCTCCGCGATGACAGGTAACGTTCCCTTCCTGATGAAGGATGCCGTCTTGCTTGCCGTATCGCTCTATCTCTTGAAGCAGGATGTGGCTCGCCTCGAATTCCGATAAGTCTTGGTATTGTCGGCAGGCCGTTCGATGAAACGGTCGCGCAGGCGTTAGCCTGAGGTAACAGTCAGGGCGGTCAGGATGAGCTCGACGACCTTGTCAGGCGCCGTGAAGATCGCTGTGTGGTCGGCGTCCATGCGCTGTATGTCCGCTTTCATGCGTGATGCCATGAACTCCTGTGTCTTCGGATGTATCATACGGTCCTGTTTCGCAACGAGGTACCAGGACGGGACGCTCTTCCATAGCGGCCGGGGGGCCTTCTCCTGGATGCAAGCTACATTGATCGGGCGCTGCACGGCGGCGAACAGAACATTTTCTTCTGTCGAAGCGTTTTGCGCGAATGCCGACGCGAACCCGGAGTCGGGCATCCAGATGAAGCCATGTGGGTCCGGGGCGAGTTGCGGTGCCTGCGGATGGGGGGGCTCGCGATAGAAGACTTCCGCGACGGTCTCCCCTTCGTCGGGTGCCAAGGCCGATACGAACACCAACCCGCGGACGCGGTCGTTTCTGGCGGAGCCGATCACCGCGCCGGCGTAGGCGTGAGCTACCAGGACGACAGGGCCATTGGTTCGTTCCAGGGCTCGGTCGAGCGCCCGGACATCGTCCGAGAGGGAGGTCAATGGAATCGGCGCGGCAATGGTCTTCACGCCCCGACTTTGCAGAAGCCTGATGACCCGCTTCCAGCTCGACCCATCGGCCCAGGCTCCATGAATTATCACAACGGTCGATTTCCCATTTGTAGCGTTCATGACACTGACCTGTTCCGAAGTTGCACCCGGGCGAGGACCTGATTGCCGGACTCCTGCAAGCCGGGCCAGGTCACCGCCCCGTGAGGCCGGCCCGAAGAATCCGGGGCAGCGTGACCAGCACAAGTCTTTGAGGATTGGCAATGCATTGCAATGAAGGTCTCTTATTTCCCGGCAGGCCAGAACCCACGCAGGCACGTCAGGTATTCGGACGAGCCATGAACTTGGTTACATCCCAACAGGATAAATTCGATCGAGAGGTCGACCGGCGGGCAAGCCCTCCATGCCGCAGTCCTTCGCTGATACTCCCGTCATGCAAACAGGGATTGTCAGCGCCCACCCAAGCGGGCACCGCGATCATAGCCGAGAGGTTCCCCCCGACGCGTTCGAATAGTTACTTGGCGAATTTAGCAATACCGTTTAGATGCACTACGGAAGTTGGTAGTATGATTGTAAACGATTTCCATTGCCAGTCGCGTCGATGTGATGACATTCGCTGAAGGAAGTTGCTCGCGGTCCATAGCGCAGCGTGCTCGACGGACGAGATCAAGCCAGATGCGCCAATTGCGAGCGTGGTCGTCGATCACTACTCCGGAATGCTTAGAGGATTTTTGTGGGTGCGAGAAATCTCGCTATGAAGCATGAGAACCGAGCGCTTGAGTTAGAGCTAATCGCCAAAGCATTGCAGACAATCTCAAAAGAGATTACCTATGAGGGCTTGGCTAAAGCTCTTCTTAGAGAAGCCCTCAGCTATTGTGGGGCCGCGCGAGGCGGCGTTCTGCTTAGCGAAGGGGGCGAATTACTGGCCAAGGTTGACGCGAGCTTTCCGCGCGAAAGAGCCAAGTTCTTCACCTCGCATCCTGCGGCTCGCGAGATCCGGTTGCCGACGGATCTCGCCGAAAGGGTACTTGATCGTCGAGAGACCATCATAAGGGATGCTACCTCGGAAGACTCAGCGCTCGTTGATCCCGTGGAGCCGCCACCGCGGAACATAACCCAGTTGTGCCTGCCCCTGGTTCATCAAGAGTGGACGATCGGTGTCCTTTATCTTGAAACGGAGCGAGACGAAGAGATTTTCACACCAAAATGCGTCTGGGTGATGTCCATGCTCACTTCGCAGGCAGCGGTCTCCTTTGAATCCGTAAGGCTTTTCGAGGCGCTGCGGGAGACCAATATGTGGATGGTCAGGGGGCAAGCAATCGGCGGCATGGGCAGCTATCGCTGGAATACGCGGACTCTGTTCTCTCGGGCATCGCGCGAATGCTACCGCATATTCGATATCGATCTCGGCATAAATCCGGTACCATTCGAGATATTCAAAAACCGCGTACATCCCGATGATCTTGCTGCCTTGGAGCTGGCGCTCATCGAGGCGGTGGGCACCAGGTCTCCGTTCAGCCACGAGTACAGGGTGGTCCACAGAGACGGCAAGACGCTGTGTGTTTTCGCGGTAGGACAATTCGACCTTGGCCCAAGCGGCGATGTGGAATTGGAAGGGATAATCACCGATATCACCGACCGAAGAGCCGCAGAACAAGCGCTTACGGACGCGCAGACCGAACTTGCGCGGGCCGTACGGCTCGCATCTCTCGGCGAGCTTGCGGGTTCCATTATTCACGAAATCAATCAGCCGTTGACCGGAATCATCATGAGCGCGGAAGCTTGCCTGCGGTGGCTTGCGCGTGACCCTCTCGAGCCTAGCGAGGCCTGCAAGTCCGCGGAACGTGTTATCGAACAGGCGCGCCGGGCGAGCGACGTGATCACGGGCCTCAAATCACTGGCGCGCGACGCACACATGAATTTCACCAACGTCGATATCAACGAGGCGATCGAGGAGGTTCTTCTGCTGTCAAAGAGGGAGCTCGATCGCGCCGGAGTCACGCTCCACGTCGACTTTGACAAGACGATGCCAAGCATCAGGGCGGACCGGGTTCAGCTTCAGCAGCTGGTCTTCAACCTCGTGCGCAATGCCATCGAGGCCATGGCCGAGATTGAGGGAAGGAGTTGCATTCTGACCGCCTGTTCAAAGGTTGCGAACGATCATATTTTCATAACGATCGCGGATACCGGCATGGGCATCGACCCCGCGAACAAGGCGCGCCTCTTCGAGGCGCTCTACACCACAAAGGGAAACGGTCTCGGCCTTGGTCTCTCGATCTGCCGCAAAATTGTCATTGTCCATGGAGGGCGTCTATGGGTGGAAGAAAACAAGACGCACGGTACGACGTTCGCCTTCGTTCTCCCGCTCCGCCAGCCGATCCAGCCGCCGGAAAGCAATTAAGAATGCCATTAATGGCTTTTGTTCATATCGTTGACGACGACAGGGCCGTTCGTGAGGCTCTTGGGGATCTGCTGAAGTCGATGGACTATCAGGTGGCTCTCTATGCGTCTGCCTCGGATTTCCTCAAGGTCGAATTACCCGATGCGCCGGCCTGTCTGGTACTCGATGTCAGGCTGCCGGGCACTAGCGGCCTGGAGCTGCAGGCGTATCTTGCAGGCATCAACGCCGGATTGCCGGTGATTTTGATGACCGGCTTTGGTGATATTCCCATGAGTGTAAGGGCGATGAAGTTGGGTGCGGTCGATTTCCTTACCAAGCCGATACGGAATCAGGATTTGCTTGATGCCGTTGGCGTTGCGATCCGCAAGGACCAAGATCGACGTCGGGAAATCGCGCAGATTGCTCAGTTGCGGGAGAAGTTCGGGCTTCTGACCGCCCGCGAACGGCAAGTGATGGCGTTCGTCGCTTCAGGGCTCATGAACAAGCAAGTCGCCGAGAAACTCTCGATCAGCGAAGTAACAGTCAAGATGCATCGCGGCAGCGTCATGCGGAAATTGGGAGCCAAATCTGTGGCGACGCTCGCTCGGATGGCTGAGGCGCTCAGTATCGAGAAGTGAGGCGCTGATCCACTTCCCCGATAAAAACCCGGGACAGCGCAATTTGGGAAGCGGGCACATACCTTGGTATGGGCCGAGACATCACAACCGAGAGATTGTGGCGGTATGCGGCTGAAAGCATATTGGCGTTATATCGGGTACTGAGCACCTCTTTTTTCAGCGGAGACATGATCCAGTGGATATCCATTCGCGGTTTAACAACTGTCCATGTCTTGAGAGGTGAGGGAGCATGGCTACGTGCGCGTCCAACGTAAACGTAAGCAAGGTGACGCCTCCGGATGGAATCAATCGCGCTTCAATTGGGTTGCCACGGTCGCAAGCGGGAGTTGAAGCGGCTTCGGTCTCGTCGATCGGCATTGTCGTTCGTTCGACCGTCAAGATAACTCCCGCCGATCCGGTAAAACGTCTCGGTACGGGCTGGCACTGGTGGTTTTCAGAAAGCGTTCATGTGCCCATCGGCCACAAAATCGAATTTTGTTTCCGGGGCTCCGATCATCTCCTCGTATTGTACAATGAGGGCCTGCGGCGGAGCGGCGAGACCTCGATCGATGATTTGCAGACATCAAGGCTCCGAAGCTTTGTGCATAAACTCACTTTCGTGCCGGCGGGATGCGCCTATCGAGAATGGCACGAGACTGGCGCGGCGACCCGCGTAACATTCCTGTATTTGGATCCCGCAGCATTCCAGGGCGCAGACGACGGTGCAAACGGCTGCCTGCCGAGAATATATTTCGAGGACTCGCTTGTCTGGGAGACGGCAGCCAAATTGAAAAACACGATTGAAAGCAACCAGGCCAGAAGCATGCCGTATCTGGAGGCGCTCTCTGGCGTGCTGGCTCATGAGCTAACCCGCGTCGACCGCGATATGGTTCGCGAGCCGGCCGTCAATCGTGGAGGTCTCGCCGGTTGGCAAAAGCGAGCAGTCGCCGACTACATTGAGGCGCACCTTGGAGAACAAGTTTGCCTTCTTAAACTCGCGGAACTTGCTCAACTTAGCCTGCATCACTTTTGCCGGGCGTTCAAGCAATCGTTCGGAATTCCGGCGCATCAATATCAAGTGCAGCGGCGCATGGAGGTTGCCAAATTGCTGCTCGCGGATCGAACGACATCCGTCACGGATATCGCGCTCAGTTTGGGCTATGCGCAAACCAGCTCGTTCAGCAATGCCTTTCGAAAGACAACAGGCTGGACACCCACGGTCTATCGCAGAGAGTTCAAGTGAGTTGATACGGCGGCCCGCGGATGGATCTGCGCACGCCGTAACGGCTGAGGCGCATGATGAGTGACGAGGGGGAAATAGCGAAGGAGCCGCTGATGACGAAGATCCAATATCGCAAGGCCAGCGTCGATGGGTTCAACGTGTTCTACCGGGAGGCCGGTCGGAGCGATGCTCCGGCGTTGCTGTTACTTCATGGATTTCCTTCCGCGGGTCATTTGTTTCGTGAGCTGATTCCGGCGCTCTCGGATCGTTTCCGCATCGTGGCGCCGGATCTGCCCGGGTTCGGCCAGTCCGACATGCCTCCTCGCGACAAGTTTTCCTACACGTTCGCCGGGCTAGCTGAGGTGATCGAGCGCTTCACTGAAGTCATTGGCTTCGTTCGCTTCGCGATCTACGTCTTTGACTATGGCGCGCCGACCGGTTTTCGCATGGCCGTTCGCCATCCCGAGCGCGTTACCGCAATTATCTCGCAGAACGGAAACGCCTATGAGGAGGGACTGAGCGAGGGCTGGAATCCCATCCGCGCTTATTGGCAGGATCCGTCAGAGGCGAATTGCACGGCCATCCGGGCTTTTCTGTCACCGGAAACGACGATCTGGCAGTACACCTACGGCGTCGCCGATACGTCCCTAATTTCCCCGGACGGCTACTCGCTTGACAACTACTATCTGGCGCGTCCCGGGGCCGATGAAGTGCAACTCGATCTTTTTGGCGACTACAAGAATAATGTCGCGATGTATCCCGAATTCCAGGCCTACTTTCGCAAACACAAGCCGCAGTTGCTGGCGATCTGGGGCAAGAACGATCCTTTCTTCCTGCCGCCGGGTGCGGAGGCGTTCAGGCGCGATATTCCAGGAGCGGAGGTGCGCTTCCTTGACACGGGCCACTTTGCGCTCGAGACCCATTGCGATGAGATCGCTGCGGCCATTCGGGATTTTCTACCGAGCACCAAGTGAGAAACGATAGCGGGGCATGCGTCGCCGGTCGGCGTGAGCCCGCATCCTGATCATGAGGTCTGGAACCGCAAGAGAAAACTGGAATGTCAGAAGGGTGGCGATCATTATGGTGCGAGTTCCGGCATCCGTAAAGCAACGGCGCTCAGGCTCTCGCGTGATTTCTCGGCTGTCGCCCTGGCCGCGCGAAGTGGGGGCGAGCTTGGAAAGATTGCTGAACAGGTGAAGGGCCAAGGCGCCGAGCCACTTCCAATTGATCTGGATCTCATGGTCCCGGCGGCGGCCGGTCGACAACATGAGCATTTCCGGGACGAATTCACGGCGAGGAGCCGAAGTAGGTCGTGGAAAGGCGCGGGCTTGAGCCTGGCCGTCATACGCGCTCAGGGTAGCCCAGATGGGCTGAACCCGATAGGCTGCCTATGAAATCGAGCGCTCGAACGGCGCACAGTGCGAGCGGCATCACGGGATTTGTGTTATCATACGCCCCATTTCCTGAGGAGTGTTGAAAGATCAAGATGACCAATGGCCTGAGTGCGAGAGGGCAGCGAATTCGCTCGTTGACGACCCGCGGTATGATGGTCCCACTGAAATTTACACTGGGAACGAGTGCGGCGATCGTTAAGGCCGTGCCGCTGCTGCTTGTTGATTTGCTCAACGAAGACGGCGTAACGGGCAGGGCATATACGTTTTGCTACCGGCCTTCGGGAGCGCTTGCGATATCGTCGCATCTCTTCGAGGCGGTCGATCTCTTGAAGGGCAAGGATTCCACGCCCTTTGACGTGACGCAGACGCTTTCGCGTCAGTTTGCTCTGCTTGGGGTGACGGGGTCCGTCCGGATAGCGCTTTCGCTGTTGGACATGGCGATGTGGGACGCGACCGCGCAGATGCAACGTCTTCCGCTGTCCTCGCTACTCGGGTCCAGCCCGAAATCGCTTCGCGCATACGACAGTCGCGGGCTCGGGCTGATGGAGCCGGATCGCCTCGCAAAAGAAGTTCAAGCTCTTCTGGAGAGCGGCTTGGGAGCCGTTAAGCTCCGGCTGGGATACCCGTCTCTTTCCGAGGATATGGCTGCTTTGAAAGCTGTTCGCAGGAGCATTTCCGGCGACGATGTGGCGATCATGGTTGACTACAATCAGGCGCTGACAAGCACGGAAGCCATTCGTCGCGGGAGGGAGCTGGAAAAGGAGGGAATTTACTGGCTCGAGGAGCCGATTGCTCACGATGATTATGTGGCAAGCGCCGCCATAGCGCGCGAACTGAGGGTCCCGATCCAGATCGGCGAGAATTTTAACGGCCCGGAAGGCCTGCTACGCGCCGTTAATGCGCGGGCGAGCGATTACGTGATGGTCGACGTAGCGAGGATAGGTGGCGTAACCGGTTGGCTGCACGCAGCCGGCATCGCCACGGCCCATGGCATCGAAATGTCGTCGCATCTGATGCCTGAAATCAGCACGCACCTGCTTTGCGCAACGCCCTCCGCCCACTGGCTTGAGTACGTAGATTGGGCAGATGCGATTATCGAGGAGCCGCTGAAAATTCGCGACGGAATGGTTCTCACTTCGGAGAGGGTCGGCAGCGGGATTTCATGGGACGAAGCCAAGCTGAAGCGGCTTGAGACGATCTGAGTTCTCCGAAAGAGAATCCTTCGCGCCGTTGCTTTCGAAACGCATGGAGTTCCTTGCGGAGCTGCATCCGATCGGACCACGTGGTAGAAACTCAAGGTATTGTCGACGCGGTCCCTGTTTCTGGAAAGCGTCCATTTATCACTGGGCGAGATGCTGTACGTTGACGATGGCAATCAGGCGGTCCGCTGATCAGGGAGAACACGATGGGAACAGAGCAGAAAGTCGCTGTCATCACCGGTGCCTCGCAAGGCTTTGGTGCGGCGCTGGTAAACGCGTATCGCGACCGCAACTACCGAGTGATTGCCAATTCCCGGTCAATCGAGCCGAGCAAGGATTTGGACGTTCTGACTATCGCGGGCGATGTTGCCGATCCAAAGATAGCCGACCGGATCGTCCAGGAAGGCCTGGCGCGCTTTGGGCGTATCGACACGTTGATCAACAATGCGGGAATCTTCATCGCAAAACCGCTGGTCGACTATACCGAGGAGGACTACGCTGCGATCCTTGCAACCAATCTCGGAGGCTTCTTCCGGATCACTAAACGCGTCGCGGCCGAGATGCTAAAGCAGGGGTCCGGTCACATCGTGCAGATCACAACCAGCCTTGTCGATCACGCCAACAGCAACGTTCCGTCGGTCCTTGCCTCGCTGACGAAAGGCGGATTAAGCGCTGCTACGAAGTCGCTTGCGATCGAATATGCAAAGAAGGGCATTCGGGTCAACGCCGTTGCTCCCGGCGTGATCAAGACGCCAATGCATGCTCCCGAAACACATGAGTTCCTGGCGAAGCTGCATCCGGTGGGACGCATGGGTGAAATTCAGGATATCGTGGACGCGATCCTGTTTCTGGAGAACGCTGCCTTTATCACCGGTGAGACCATTCACGTCGACGGCGGCCAAAGCGCCGGTCACTGACCAGAAGGAGCGGCAACCAGGCCGCCGCTCTTTCTGCAATTTCAATTCAACAATATGTAACCGGAGAGGTGCGATGCCGATCGTCGTGGTGGCTGCGCTCCTGCGAGGCAGGGCAGGCCTGGCGGCTTACGCCGAGCTCGGATTGCATCATTTGGCCCTTGCCGTCGTCGATCAAATCGGTCTCGATACCCTCTACAAGCGAGTGGTGAGTTGGCCTGCGCTGCCGTCGAGTTCGGTCCGGAATTTTCGGGTGCCGGCCCTGAGATCCATTTCATCGTGCGGGAGCCCAGCGGAGTACGGATCGAGTTTACGTTCGATCCTCGCCTCGAGGAGGCGCGCAACGCGTAGTGAGCGAGTTCGGGCGGCGATTGGCCGGAAAGAGGAGGACCTATTGTGAGTAAGCCCAAGATCCTGGTGCTCGGTGCCGGGGGAATTGGCGGCTATTTCGGCGGCCGCCTGGTTGAGAGTGGTGCGGATGTCACGTTTCTTGTCCGTGAAGGACGGCGCAAAATGCTCTCCGAGCGAGGGCTGCAGATCGAGAGCCAGTTCGGGAACGCGCAGTTGGCTGTGGAGACCGTGGTCGCGTCGGACGTTGCACCGATCTATGACGCGGTTATTTTGACCTGCAAGGCGTACGATCTCGATACTGCCATCGCGGCGATCGCACCAGCGGTGGCACCGGCCGGCTACGTATTGCCCTTCCTGAACGGTATCGCCCACATCGACGTTCTGAACCAAAGGTTCGGCCAGCATCGCGTGCTCGGCGGAACTGCGAAGATTTAATCGACGGTCACGTCGGACGGCGCAATCCGCCAATTCAATGATTGGCGGACGCTCACCTTTGGCGAGCAGTCTGGCGAGATGACGGAACGCGTGAGAACGCTGGCAGCTTCGTTCGCTGCTGCGAAAGGCGTCGAAGCCATCGCAGTCAACGATATCGTTCAGCGAATGTGGGAAAAGCTGGTTCACCTCTCGACCGCTGCTACCATGACCTGTCTGATGCGGGCGAATGTTGGCGAGATTGTCCGCACTGCCGATGGCCGCGAGCTTTTCCTCGACCAGCTTCATTGTGGTGCCGCCGTCGCCGCCGCCAACGGTCACGCGCCCAGCGAGACGTTTATGAGGTCGTGGGAGCAGACGTTCTCCCAGCGGGACTCACAATACTCGACGTCGATGCTGCGTGACATCGAGCGCGGTGGCCTGACGGAGGTCGAGCACATCCTGGGCTACATGCTCAACAAGGCGCGCGATTCCAACATTGCACATCGCACATTGTTGCTCGCCTACACCCACGTCAAAGCTTTTGAGCAGCGGCGTGCCGCCGGTAGGTTACCCTGATCTCGCGCAATTTGCAGGGGGGCTCCATTGACGCCTTCGAGCGAGGACACGACATATCGTCTACCGTCGATCGAGGCCACTACTCAGGAGCAAGATATGAACGCGCCACCAAACATCGATCCCGCCACCGTGCATTCTGACGGCGACGTTGTGCACTGGCTGACAAACGATACGCGCAATGAGCGGTTCATTGACAATATTTTCGCAGAAATGTGTGTCCGGCTCCAGCAAGCCGGCATTCCCGTCAAGCGGGCGTCGCTTCATATCCTGATCCATCATCCGCAATGGCTGGGCGCCCGGATGATGTGGGCCGACGGGATGCGCGAGGCGGTGATTGAGAGGGTAGACTACGATGTCAGGGAGCGATCCGAATACATCGGTAGTCCCGCCAACGAAATCCATGACGGTGCCCTCGTGGTGCGCGAGAATCTCGAACGCGACCCCGCGCTGGGCCGCAAGCACGCCGTCTATAACGAGATGCGGGCGAAGGGCCTGACCGACTATGTGGCGTGGCCGCTGTACCATACGCTTGGCAAGCGGCATTTCGTGACCTTTGCGACCGACCGGCCGGGAGGGTTCGACGAGGCGGATATCGCCAGCCTGTCGAAACTGTTGCCGCCTCTGGCTCTGGTGAGCGAAATTCGTGTCAAGAACCGGCTGGCGCGAACGCTGCTCGAAACCTATGTCGGGTCGCATGCCAGCGAACTCATTCTGGCCGGCGCCACCAGGCGTGGAAGCGGGACGACGGTACGCGCCGCCATCATGATCTGCGATTTGCGGGATTTTACCAAGATCTCCGATAATTGGCCGCGCGATGATGTCATTGATCTCCTGAACGGCTATTTCGACGCGATGTCGGAGCCGATTGCGCGACATGGCGGGGAAATACTGAAATTCATCGGCGACGGCCTGCTCGCCATTTTTCCGCTTAGCCAGCCGTCGGCTTGCGCAAATCTGCTGCATGCGGTGGCCGAAGCCCGTCAGGCCATGATTGCCCTGAACGAAAAGAACAGGGAGACCGGTCGTGCGCCGCTGAATTACGGCATCGGCGTCCACGTCGGAGACGTCATGTACGGCAATATCGGATCGCGCAGCCGGCTCGATTTCACCGTCATCGGGCCTGCGGTCAACATGGCCTCGCGTCTCGAAGCCCTCACCAAGCAACTAGGTCGAACGGTGTTACTGTCCCGCGCGTTCGCCGACTTCGTCGAGCGCGATTTCGCTCTCGAACGCGTCGGCGAATATCCCGTCCGCGGCTTCAACAACCCAATCGAGCTGTTTGCGTATCACGGTTGAATGCCGATCTAGCGCCAGTCTTCTCCGACTCCCGAATTGGATCGGCTATCGGTCGAGGAGGGTCGTCAACTCCGCGCCCTCGTCAGCGACAAACACGGCAATCAGTTCGGCCGGCTCCGTGTTGCTTGCATTGGCGGAGACGAGATGTATCGCGCCGGGCGGCTCAAAGAACGACTGTCCGACCTCGAATAGCTCAAGCGGACCCCCTTTGAGCTGCGAGCGGACCTGGCCCTTGGTGACATAGGCAGTGACTGAGCCGCTGTGGCGGTGCGGCGGAGTAAAGCCGCCCGGTCCGTAGGCGACGCGGACCACCGTCACTCTCTTGCCGGGGACGTTCGGCAAGGCGTAGGAGGCGATCACCTCGACCTTGTTTAGCGACGATCCCGCCGCACTGTCAGCGCACAACGGCGCGGAAACTGCAGACATTGCATCCATCGCATCCATCGCCACAGGCAACGTTTTCGAGATCGCCAGCGCGCAGGCGAACCCTGCGACGACGGCCAGCGACAGCCGGCGCCAGTCCCGTTCGGCGAGCGGCATCATCATCCTCAATGCAACAGTCATTGCTGCCTCCTGTTTTGACCTCTAAAATTTTCTATGAGGATTTTTTCGAGCCATCGTCAGCTGCCATCAGCCGGCCTGAAAACTGAAAGCGGCGTAGGATCGCGGCTCGGCGCCGGCGGGATATTTCCGTCCACATCGGTGAAGCCGTATTCGCCCGCCAGTTCTGAGGCGAGCAGTATCTGGCCGGTTTTTGCGATAACATCGGGGTCGGCGGCCAGCGCGGCAACCGCGCGGCCGACGAAGACCGGTGTCTCGCCTCTTTCGGCGATCAGCTTGGCCAGCGCCGCTGGCACGCGGTCGGGTTGTGCCGCAAGTTTCTCGCTCTTGATGTATCCAGGCCAGATCGAGACGGCGGAAATGCCAAAGGGCTTCAGCTCATGCGCCATGTCGCGGGCCATCCGGTCGACGCCCGATTTCTGCACGCCGAACGGAACGTTGAATGTGTATCGGACGCCGCCGCCCGACGACGTATTGACGATCAAGCCGCGTTTTTGCGGCAGCATTAGTGGGACAGCGAACTGGCTGGCGACAAAGTGTGAACGCAGGCCCACGCTATGTAGAGTGTCCCACAGCGAGGTCGGGACCTGCCAGAAGGGAACGTTGACCGGCATAATGTTCGGCGCCGCAAACACGTTATTCACCAGGACGTCGAGACGACCGTGGTCACGCCGGATCAGGTCGAAGATGTCCCTCACCGAAACGTCGTTGGAATGATCGCACAGGAAGCCGGCGCCCTTGCCACCGGCTTTATCGATTGCCGCGATGGTCTCGTCGAGAGAGCCAGGCCATTCGGACCCGCCGCTGCTACGCGTGCGCGCCGTCACAATCACGGTCGCGCCGGCTTCGGCCAGGCCGATGGCCACTCCCTTTCCGACTCCTCGGCTTCCTCCAGTCACAAGTGCAATACAATCCTTGAGGCGTCTCGTGGTCATATATTCCCTCGGATATCTTCTCAGGAAGAAGTGTTGACAAAAATCTTCCGAGGAAGATAATAAGTGCAAATAGCCAAACAGGTCAACCAGGGATGTCTCGCCATGGTCACGAAGGAAGAAAATGAATTGCTGTGCCGCGTCACGGGCGACGCGCCGATGGGACGAATGCTTCGCCAGCATTATTGGCTGCCGGCCGTCCTTTCCGTGCGGGTGCGCAAGGGCGCGGCGCCGGTTCGAGTCAAGCTTTTTGGTCGCAGTTTCGTAGCGTTCAGGGGAAGGGATGGAAACATCGGCTTCCTCGACGAAGCGTGCCCGCACAGAGGCGCCTCGCTTGCACTCGCTCGTGTCGACGATTGCTCGCTGACCTGCCTGTTCCACGGTTGGAAGATCAGTGCCGGCGGCGAGGTGCTGGAGGCACCCAACGAGCCGAACAATCCCAAGGAATTCGCCAAAACAGTTAGGGCGAAATCGTACCCGACGCGGGAGGGAGCCGGGTTGATCTGGGTCTGGCTCGGCGAAGGAGCGGCGCCCGCCGCGCCCGACTTCGAATGGATGGATTTGCCGCCGGATCAGGTTTACGCGGCCGGCATTGAGCTCAATGCGAACTGGCTGCAGGGTGTCGAAGCGACCATCGATTCCTCGCATGTCGCTCTATTGCATCAGAGCTGGACCGCGAGTTCGGCAACGGACTTTGGGGCGACGCGGGTGAATACGAAAGTCAGCTACGAATTCGAGAAGAAGCCGTACGGCTTTCGTGCCGCTGCGCTTCGATCCAGTCCCGATGGATCGTGTCTCGCCCGTGTGACGGAGTTCGTGATGCCCTACTACGGATTGATCGCACCGATCTATTCCGGGGCGCAGCAGGATCGTACCGCGATCATCGCCGTGCCGATCGACGACGAGAACCTGATCCAGTGGTACATCTTCTACAATCCTGAGAAGCCGGTGGATTCCTGGCGCAAGGTGCAGCGGGCCAATCAGTGGCCGATGGCCGGCGGACTCCCCGGTGATCGAACCACCAATTGGGGCCAGAATTGCCAGATCATGGATGTCGGCAACAGCACTGGTTTCCACGAGATCGTCATCGAGGATTTCGTAGTGATGGTCAGCATGGGCCCGATTGTCGACCGTTCGCAGGAATATCTCTGTTCGGCAGACCAGGCGATCATCAGGGTTCGCCGCCAATTGCTTGAAGAAGTCCGCGGCTTCATGGACGGCAAACCGCCGAAGAGCGGCCAGGGCGACAGCATGTCCTATAAGGACGTCCGCGCGGTCGGCGGGCGGCTGGCTTCCGCCTCCGAGGACTGGCGACAAATTCCTCGCTGATCAGATTGGACGCGTCGGACGCGGACGCCTTGTCCGCGTCCATTCCCCGCTCAGGAGACACCATGGCCATGACCTGGAAGCACTTGTGCGCCGCCTCGAAACTATTCGATAGCGAGCCATTGGGCTTTACGGTTGGTGATCAGCGCGTCGCTCTCTACAGGGTCGGCAACGAAATCTTCGCAACGGACGACGTCTGTTCACATGCATTTGCGTTGCTTTCCACCGGGTTTCTCGAGGGACATGTCGTCGAATGTCCACTGCATGGCGCGATGTTTGACGTTCGCGACGGGAGGTGCCGGTCGGGCGCCTACAAGGATATCAGGATATTCAAGGTCGAGATCCGCGATGGCGAGATCTATGTGCAACTCGACCATGGGGCTGCAGATGAGGATGCCCGCGATGACGTGGTGGGTACCAAATCGTGAGCGGGCTTGTCATCATCGGGGCATCCTACGCCGGCATTCAGGCTGCACTCAGTGCCCGCGATGCTGGCTATGCCGAACCGGTGACCGTCGTCACCGAAGAGAAATCGCTCCCGTATCAACGACCGCCGCTATCGAAGGAATTTCTGCTCGGCGAGATGAGCGAGCAAAACCTGGTCCTGCGCGATGACGCCTTTTTCACGAACAGGCGAATCGATCTGCTTCTGGACCGGCGCGTGGTCGAGATTGACCGCACAGCCAGGAAGATTGCGTTGATGGACGGCGCGTGGCTGAACTTCGACAAGCTCCTGATAGCCACTGGGTCTCGGGCGCGGCGGATACCGGTTCGTGGGGCTGAATTCGACGGAGTTTGCTACCTTCGATCAGTCGCCGATGCCCTAGATCTCAAAACGCGGCTGAGTCAGGCGAGCGAGATTGTCATCGTCGGCGGCGGGTTCATTGGACTCGAAGTCGCTTCCTCGGCGGCAAGGCTCGGCAAGAAGGTCACGGTGATTGAGGCAGCCTCCCGGCTGCTCGCACGGGCGGTCTCCCCGATTGTCTCGCGTTTCCTGCTCGATGCCCACGCACAAGCGGGTGTCGAAGTGCGGCTCGGTGATACAGTCGCAGCGATGACCGGCGATGCCGGGCGATTAGCCGGGGTCGATCTTGGCAGCGGCGTCCACCTGCGCGCGGATCTCGTTGTCGTGGGCATCGGTGGAATTGCGAACGACGAACTTGCTGGTGCCGTCGGGCTGAAATGCTCCGATGGTATCGTTGTAGATGAGCATGGCCGCACCGAAGCTCCCGACATCTACGCTGCTGGCGACTGCGCAAACCATTACAATCAGTTCGCGGAAGGCTGGATCAGGCTGGAATCAGTTCAGCACGCCCAGGACCAGGGCAACGCGGCGGGGCTCGCAATCGCGGACAACCATGAGCCTTACGGCAGTGTCCCGAGGTTCTGGTCGGATCAGTACGAACTCAAGCTTCAGATCGTCGGGCACTCCGGACGCTGCGACCAGATGGTGACCCGTGGCTCAGTCGAGGAGAGCAGGTTCTCGGTGTTTCATTACAGGCGGGAGAGATTGGTTGCGGTCGAGAGCATCAACAGGTCGGGCGACCAGATGGCGGCCCGACGCCTCATCACGGCGGGCATCTCGCCGTCGCCGGGACAGGTGAAAGACAGCTCATTCGATATCAAATCGTTGCTGAAGACGATCGATAAGGCTGTCGACTAGTGCTGCAGGCACGCATTCTAGCCCGCTGCCGCAAGCCGACCCGTCTTCGGCTTCACTCTTACGGTCTTTACAGACAAAAGCTTGCGCAGGAACCGGTCAAGCATCGCGATCTCGGTCTTGGTCAGACCGCTCGCCTCGGTCACGCTCTGCACCACTTTCGCGATCTCGGTGATGCCGCGGTCGGCGGTCGCCAGGCCCTTGGCGGTCAGGCGGACCAACTCGGAGCGGCGATCATCATTCGCGGAGACGCGGAGGACGAGCCCTGCTTGCTGGAGCCGGGCCACGCGCTTCGTCATAGCGCCAGAAGTGACGAGCAGGGCGCGGAACAGGTCGGTTGGACGCAATTCGTAAGGCTTTCCCGAGCGCCTGAGCGCGAGCAAAACATAAAGTTCACCGGTCTGCAGACCGACAGTCCTCGATATTTCCTGCAGGCGCATTTCGTGAAGCTGATTGACCCGCTCCAGCCGCAACAGGGTGCAGGCCATGGCCATATCGAGGTCGGGGCGCTGCTCGAGCCACGCGGCCTCGATATTGTCGTAGAGGGTGCTATTGGGCTCCGGCGCTTGTTTGGTGGCGGTCTTTGCACCGCGCGACACGCTCTTTTTACTCATTCCTTCCTGTCTCCGTTAGTCCTGCACCAATGGCTCCGGCGCCGTTCTTCGCTGCAATCTAACATTCCCGAATTCAGGTGTCGCGCGGCAAGTTCCCGATGTTGGAAGGTTCACGAGCGATCGGCCCGATATGGCCCGCCATTTGACGCAGCCGCTCGGTGTTGACAAATGTCTTCCTAGGAAGAATATTTCGAGTAGGAAATAAGGGGGCCGCATGTGGAAACTTGGCGCAGCATTGTTCTTCGCAGCTTCGCTGGTTGCTCCACGCGCGGCCCGGGCAGGCGAGGGCGAACTGATCCTCGGGCAGACCATGCCCTATAGCGGCCCAGCCTCGGCGCTCAGCGCGGTCGGCAAGGTCCAGATCCGCTATTTCCAGATGATCAACGAACGCGGCGGAATCAACGGCCACAAGATCAAGCTGATCTCGCTCGACGATGGCTATAGCCCAACAAAAGCGGTCGAACAGACCCGCAGGCTGGTCGAAAATGATGAAGCCGTCGCGATCTTTGGCAGCATGGGGACCGCGCAGAACGCGGCCGTGCAGAAATATTTGAACGGTCGGAAAGTGCCTCAGCTTTTTGTCTTCGCCGCCAGCGACCGTTTTGCTGATCCGAAGACCAGCCCATACACCATCTCGGGAATGACTTTATTCAGCACCGAAGCGGCGATTTACGCGCGACTTGTTTCCGAGACCATTCCGCGGGCGCGCGTCGCGGTGCTCTACCAGAACGACGATTATGGGCGCGAATACCTTCGCGGCTTCAAGGCCGAACTGGCGCGGCTCGATCCGCAGGCCGAGATCGCGGCCACCGCGCCTTACGAGGTGACGTCGCCAACGGTCAATTCACAGGTGGTATCGCTGGCCAGCAGCAAAGCCGATGTCTTCCTGAATGCGTCGACCGGTAAGTTCACCTCGCAGGCGATCCGCAAGGCAAGTGAAGTTGGATGGCGCGCACAGCAATTCTTGCCGATCGGAAGCAACTTCGTTGCGACGATTCTCAAGCCGGCAGGACTGGAAAACGCGAAGGGCGCAATTTCGGCGACGCCCACAAAGACCGTGGGCGATCCCGAATGGGCTCATGACCCTGACTATCTCGAGTGGTTGACTTTCATGAAGCAATACTATCCCGAGGGAGACATTGAGGATCAGCTCAACTTCACCGGATGGAACGTCGCCGTTCTCATGACCAAGGTCATTGAGGCCTGCGGTAACGACCTTTCACCGCAGAACCTTATGAAGTATGCCACGGCACTGAAGAATGTGAAGCTTCCGGGCCTGATACCCGGCATTACTGTCAACACGACCCCTGACGACTACCGCCTGATCAAATCGCTCCGACCGCAACGCTTCGACGGCGAGCGCTGGATCCCAATTTCCGCTACCATCGAGGCCCGATAATGGCGCCGAACTCGTCTTTGCCGTCAAGTCCGACGGCAAAGACCAGCCAAACGGGGATGCGCGACGGAGAGGATCGGCCGTGGTCCGATCCTTTTGGGGCATTTCTGGGAACGCACACTCGAGATCTACGTTTTATACTGGTGCCTTTGCACAGCGCTTCCTCGTAAAGAGTGGACCGCCACGAAAGTCCTTACACGGAAAACAGAAGTCAATGCGGGGAGCTCTGAAACTTATCGTGGTTTCTATGACTTCGCGATATTGGAGGACCCGATGCCCGCCAAAAAGAAGAAAGTTCCGAAGAAAATTCCGAAGAAGAAATGGTCAGCTCGCGTTACCGAGAACAGCGATGCGATGACGTTGCAGGAGTCCGTCTTTAAAAAGTCGCCGCATGCCATTGCGCTATCGTTGAAGCGTTCCGCCGAAAAAAGTCACCGCCGTAAGTCGACCCCGTTCCGTTCTGCCATGTCGATGTTGAATTTCTACATAAACCGCGCCGGAAAAAATCTGAGTGCCTCCCGGCGCGCCAAGCTCGATGCGGCAAAGGAAGAATTACGAAAAGTATTTCGCCGTGCGGAAGCGGCTTAACCTGGACTTCGACTGACCGTTGTCGGGGGGCGTCGGAGCGGCCAGTTTGCTACGGAGAACGAGCCCGGGATAGTCCGCGCGTCAAATGGGGCGGCAACTGCCTCTCGACGATTTCGCTTCCGCTTGATGAGGCGGAGATCTCGCTCTGCGAGAACCGGATACGCGTTGACGGACAAAGCAGGCTGCGATCGCGGCTTTAGAAGCTGGGCGCTTTTAGAACCGGCGCGTAAGGCTCGTGCCATTTCTACCGTCGGAAATTCCAGAGGGTTTCCCGCGACATCGGCAAACTTTCGAAGGTTCACCAAGTACCGATCGTATGTCGGCGCAAGAAATTCGAGCCATCGGCAATCCGGGTAAGTACCGACGAAGACAGGAGATTAGCAAAAACTAGACATAGCAGGAGGCTCATGGGGCGTCCTCCATGTCAGCACGATGACAATGACTGGAAGCCGACGGAATTTTTGTTACGAAATTTGGACGGGGACATGGAACCATAGAGCGCGGCTACGCATTCATTGGATCGGCTGTCAGCGGTTTTGATCATGGCGATGAGGCGGCGCGACTTCCTGGGGGGGACGGCGATCTTGGTGCTAAGCACCATGAACGCCCGAGCGGCCATCATCTCCGGCGGCCTGCCATGGACGCCGAATGCGGGCAGTCCTCCCGTACCGGTCAGGCCGGGTCCCTGGCATTATTTCACATCCGATGAAGGCCGCGCCATCGAGGCAATGGCCGACCGCATTATTCCTCCGGATCCGCAGACGCCGGGCGGGAAGGATGCCGGCAGCGCCGTCTTCATCGACCGCCAGTTGGCCGGGCCCTACGGCCGCGCCGAGGGCCATTACGTGGGGCCGCCTTTCATGCCGGGCACGAAGCAACAAGGACCCCAATCTGCCGACGGGCCGGCGGCGACCTACCGCAAGGCGCTGGCCGCGCTTGATCGATATTGCCAGTCGACCTACCAGGGCAAGCGTTTTCCCGATCTGCCCGACGAGCAAAAGGACGAGCTTCTCAAGAACCTTGAGGACGGAAAGATAAAGCTCGAAGGCGTCGACGGCCAATCATTCTTCGCACAGGTCGTCAAGGACACGCAGCAGGGTTTTTTCGCCGATCCGGTCTATGGCGGCAACCGCGACATGGTCGGCTGGAAAATGATCGGCTATCCCGGCGCGCGTTACAATTATCTCGACTGGGTCGAACGTCACAACGAGCGCTTTCCGCTGCCGCCTGTGAGCCTCACCGGGCGCGCGGACTGGTCTCCAAAAACCTGAGGGCGAGGCCGCAATGGCGCGTAAGTTGCCGAAAAAGGATGTCGTCATCATCGGGCTCGGCTGGACCGGATCGATAATAGCTAATGAGCTGACCGACGAAGGTCTCGACGTGATCGCGATCGAGCGTGGCCCATGGCGCGACGCGCCGACGCAATTTCCAACTAACTACGTGCAGGACGAGTTGCGCTACCGCATCCGCCACGAATTGTTCCTGCGCCCCGAGCAAAACACCTTTACCTTCCGCAACAAAATGAACCAGACCGCGCTGCCGATCCGCGACTGGGGCTCCTTCATGCCACCGAACGGCGTCGGCGGTGGTGGCGTGCACTGGAATGCGGAAACCTGGCGCTTTCTGCCGACGGATTTCGTGGTGCGAACGCATCTGACGGAGCGCTACGGCGCGGCGTTCCTGCCTGAAGACATGACAATCCAGGATTTTGGGGTCACCTACGACGAACTAGAGCCGCACTACGATGCGTTCGAATATCTATGCGGCACCTCGGGCACGGCCGGTAATCTGCGCGGCAAGATCCAGGAAGGCGGCAATCCGTTTGAGGGACCGCGGTCGCGGCCCTATCCGACGCCGGCGCAAAAGCAGCCGTTCAGCCACACGCTGTTTGCCAAAGCCGCGCGCGAACTCGGTTACAAACCGTTTCCGCAGCCGTCAGGAAACCTGTCACAGGCTTATAAAAATCCTCTCGGGCTGCAGATGGGCCCCTGCACCTATTGTGGTTTCTGCGAGTGGTTCGGCTGCGGCAATTATTCCAAGGCCAGTCCGCAGACGACAATTCTGCCGCATTTGATCCGCAAATCAAATTTCACGGCGCGTGACAATTCGGAAGTGCTCCAGATCAATCTCGATCGCTCGGGCAAGCATGCCACCGGCGTCACCTTCGTCGATACCGGCGGTGTCGATGGGAGCAGCCGGCCGACCTTGTCATCCTCTCGGCCTACACGATTTTCAATGTGCAAATGCTGCTGCATTCGAAAATCGGCACTCCCTATGACCCCGTCGCCAACAAGGGGGTGATCGGCCGCAACTTCACGCACCAGACGATTTCGAGCGTCAACGGCTTCTTCGACAACAAGAAGTTCAACTTCAACCCGTTCATCGCATCCGGCTCGATCGGTATGTGCATTGACGAATTCAACGGTGACAATTTCGATCATGGCCCGCTCGGCTTCGTTGGCGGTGGCTATGTGGGGCAGGTACAGACCGGTGGCCGGCCAATTCAGACGACGCACGTGCCTCCAGGCACGCCAAAATGGGGTGCCCAATGGAAGAGCGCGGTGCGTGACAATTATCTCTCTACCGTCACGCCGGGCACCGGCGTACACGGCAGCTTCTACAGTTATCGCGACGTCTATCTGGATCTTGATCCCACCTACAAGGACCGCTTCGGCCGTCCGATGATGCGGATGACGATCGATTTTCACGAGAACGAGCTGAAGCAAAACGCCTACCTGACCGACAAGTTCGCCGAGATCATCCGCGCCATGGGCGCTCATACCCTCGACAAGCAGTATCGCAAGGGACCGTACGACGCGACCGAGTACCAGACCACACACCTGAATGGCGGCGCCATCATGGGGACCGATCCTAATACGAGCGCAATCAACCGCTATTTGCAGAGCTGGGACGTGTCGAATTTGTTCGTCACGGGTGCCAGCGCGTTTCCGCAAAACGCCGGCTACAATCCGACCGGTACCGTGGCGGCACTGGCGTTCTGGGCGGCGACCGCGATCCGCGGGCAATATCTGAAAAATCCGGGGCCTCTGGTACATGCGTAACGCCGCGAAGCTTTTGGTAGTGACGGGTGCTGCAGCGATATGCCTCGCCGGAGCAGGACTGGGCAACGCCGCTGATCCTGACAACAGGCGTTCGACCGGATCGAAAAAGGGCACTACCTGACCACGGTCGCAGACTGCTTTGCCTGTCACACGGTGTTGAATGGCGGAAAGCCATTTGCCGGCGGCCGTCCGATCGAAACTCCGTTCGGCATCATCACCTCGTCGAACATCACCCCCGACGATGAAACCGGCATCGGCGCCTGGAGCGATGAGCAGTTCGACGACGCCGTACGCAAGGGCGTGCGGCCGGACGGCAGCAGGCTCTACCCCGCGATGCCGTTTCCCGCCTATACCAAGATGACCCGCGAAGACGTTCTGGCGATCCGCGCCTATCTCGCGACCGTCGAGCCGGTACATCAGCCGGTCAAGGCCAACACACTTCCGTTCCCGTTCAACATCCGCCTGGCGATGCGGGCCTGGGATGCGTTGTATTTTTCCGAAGGCGAATTCAAACCGGACAACCAGCAATCTCCGGCCTGGAATCGCGGCGCTTATCTGGTGCAGGGGCCCGGGCACTGCACGTCATGCCACACGCCGAAATCCTTTCTCGGCGGCGACAAGACCAGCGACAATCTGCGCGGCTTCAACCTACAAGGCTGGTTTGCGCCCGATATCACCGGCGACGGCGACCAAGGGCTGGGCCGGTGGAGTGAAGCCGATATCACGAGCTATCTCAAGAGCGGTCACAACCGGATCAGCGCAGCGACCGGACCGATGGCGGAGGAAATCATCAATTCCACATCGCAATATAACGACGGTGATCTCCATGCCATTGCCGTCTACTTGAAATCGCTGCCGGCACAGCAAAGCGCCGCGCCGGCATTGGCAGAACGGCCGGTGATGACGGCGGGCGAGGCGATTTACCGCGATCAATGCTCCGCTTGTCATGGCCTCGACGGACAGGGCGTCGCAATGCTGTTTCCATCGCTGGCGCAATCCTCACTGGCGCACGCCAGCGATCCCACCAGCGCCATCCGGCTGGTGCTGCGCGGCGGACGCAGCGTGGCCACCGATGCTGAGCCGACGGCGCCCGGTATGCCGTCGTTCGGCTGGCAGCTCGACGACGCGCAGGTTGCTGCCGTCCTTACCTATATCCGCAACACCTGGAAAACCGCGGCTTCACCGGTGACTGCCGACGCGGTCGGAAAGGCACGGGAGCAGCTCAGCACGCGGTCCGATTAACCAGAGCTGGCCATCACGCCATTCCGGTTCGCGACGGCACCGGCGGTGAGGCTATAATCGAAACCAATCAGCCCCCGATCGCGCGTGGGGTGAACCTCCAGTTCAAATCGATGTCCATACCTGAGATGTGATGTAGACGAAAATGGGAGATGGTGCGCCAAGGCTTCTGTGATGCGTGCCAAGAGCCTCTCATCGATCGATCTCGCCGAAAACGATATCAAGTGAGCCGATAATGGCGGAAACGTCAGCCAGCAGATGGCTGCGGGTCAGAAAGTCCATCGCTGATAGATGCGCGAAGGAGGGAGCCCGGATCTTGCACTTGTACGGCTGATTGGTCCCGTCGGAGACCAGATAGACGCGAAATTCGCCTTTGGGCGCTTCGACAGCGGCGTAGACTTCGCCGGTCGGAACGCGATGGCCTTCGGTATAGAGCTTGAAGTGTTCGATGAGTGCTTCCATTGAACGTTTCATCTCGGCGCGGCGTGGAGGAACGAGTTTGTGATTTTGGGTCATGACTGGCCCCTGGCCGTCGATCGCTCCGAGTCTTTTTGATGCATTGTTTCATGATGCGCACTGACTGGCGCATCTCCTCCACGCGCACCAGATAGCGATCGTAGCAATCGCCATGCTTGCCAATTGGAATATCGAAATCAAATTCCGGATAGCATTCATAGGGATGTGCCTTGCGCAGGTCCCATGCCGCGCCCGACTTCTCGCTTGCTGCCGGGACGGGGTGGCTCAGCTGGTTAGAGCCCGGGATTCATAATCCCGGGGGTGAGGTTTCGACTTCCTCCCATGACTCAAACCCCAATTCATCTGCGAATGCGCCGGGGCAAAATGCGGCAGGGCGTTGAACTGCACGACCAAGCGCTTCATCCTTTTTATTCCTGCACTGTTAGGGCCTGTACTTGATGTCCGAAATAGGCGTGTTCAAGCCGTTCTGGCAAATTTGCCTCGCTGGTCGGCGCTTCCAGCACGATGTGCCCGTGCACCAGCGCGTAGACGCGGTCGGCGGCGGCGAGCGCCTTTTCCCGCAGCTGTTCGACCAGCAATACCGCGGTTCCCTGCTTGCGCAGCTGGCCGATAACGTTGAGGACGCGGTCGACCAATACCGGCGAAAGTCCGGCGGACGGTTCGTCCAGCATCAGGAGACGCGGTCGGCGCACCAAGCCCTGCGCCACCGTCAGCATTTGTTGTTGTCCGCCGCTGAGCGCGCCGCCGCGCTCGTGGCGCTTTTCGGCGATCTCTGGAAAGAACGAGAGTGCTTCCTCGACCCGCGCCGCACGCTCGCCGCGCGGCAGGTCGTAACCCGCAAGCAGGAGGTTATCGGTGACGGAAATCTGAGTGAACACCCGGTGCCCCTCGATGACGTGCACGAGTTCCGGCGCTTGCGGCCTCGCGCGGTGTGGTGCTCGTCGTTTCGCGGCCATCAAAGCGCACGTGTCCTGCGGTCACCGGCAACAATCCCGAAAGCGCGCGAAGCAGAGTGGTCTTGCCGGCGCCGTTGGGACCGAGCAGAGCGACGACTTCGCCCTGCGCTACCATGAGATCAACTCCATGCAGCACGCGGATCTTGCCGTAGCCGGCTTCGAGGGAGCTAACCGCGAGCAGCACTTCAGGCGCCGAGGTAAGCACTGACCACCTCCTTGTGGACGCGAATCTCGGCGGGCGTGCCTGCGGCGAGTACCCGCCCGAGATTCAGCACCGTGACCTGGTCGCAGATGGCGAAGATCAAGTCGGCATGATGTTCGACCAGCAGTACGGCGGTGCCGCGCCGACTGATCGCCTTGATCAGTACACCCAAGCGTTCGATCTCGTCGCTGGACAAACCCGCGGCCGGCTCGTCGAGCAACAAAAAGTCTGGATCGAGCATCAGCGCACGGGCGATCTCGATGAAACGAAGTTCGCTGTGCTGTAGGCGGTCGGCGCGGACGTCAGCCAGTGACTCCAGGCCGACGACGCCAAGCAGTGCGCACGCAGAGGCTGCGAGCTTTCGCTCGTCGCGCCGGTGACGTGGCAGCCCCAGCAGCGCCTCGATGAACGTCGCTTCACCTTCGACGGTGCCACCGATCATCACGTTCTGCAGAACGGAGGCTGCGCCGATCAAGCGGGGAGTTTGATACGTGCGCGCGATTCCACTGCAGCGCGCGGGCTTCCGGCTTTCCGGCGGGTAACGCATCGATGCCGAGCGCCAAGGTTCCCGCGGACGCAGCGTAATAGCCGGAGATCACATTGAGCGTAGTCGTTTTTCCGCTGCCGTTGGGACCGATCAGGCCGTGCACCTGGCCCGGTCTCACATCCAGATCGAGACCGTCGATCGCACGGACGTTGCCGAAGCTCAGGACGATATTGCGCAGGCTTAGCGTCTTGTGGCTCGCAGTCTTGCGCGCGATCTCGCCGAGCGCGGTTGGGCGCGGCACGATGGCGCGGTTGCTGGCGAGCGGACGGCGGTTGCGAAAATCCAGCAGCGCGGCGATGCCGCCGGGCATCGCCAGCACGATCACCAGCAGCAACGCGGCGTAGAGGAACGTCGACCATGCTGCCAAGGGTGCGGCGATCTCCGGCAGGATGGTCAGTATGATGGTTCCAAGCAACGGGCCCAGGATCGAGCCGCGTCCGCCGATCAGGATGGTAATGAAGAACAAGATCGACAGATCGAAGGTAAAAGCATCCGGCGTGATATAGGTCTGCAAGCTCGCGAACAGTCCGCCGGCGATGGCCGCCAGCGCACCGGCGAACAGAAAGATCGCGATCAGCATCCGTGGTTTGGAAATGCCGCTGGCTTCCGCGGCGACTTCGGCGTCGCGGACAGCGATCAGAGCGCGGCCGAACCGGCTATGAGCGACGTTAGCGCTCATCCAGGTGCAGAAGGCTGCGAATGCGACGCAGAGATAGTAGTAGCCCCATGCGGTATCGAAGGGCGTTGGAAATTCCGGACCGGCAATACCGATGCCGCCGCCGGTGACGCTCTGCCAAGCCAGCGCAATCTGCGTGACGATAGTGGCGAAGCCAAGCGTCGACATCGCGAAATAGAACGTGCGCAATCGCAAGGCCGGCAAGCCGACGATGACCCCGAACACTGCGCCGACACAGCCAGCGATCGGCAATGCCGCGAATACCGGCACCGGCGGCAGGACATTGCCGGCGACGAGCACGCTGGTGACGTAGGCGCCGAGCGTCAGTAGCGCGACATAGCCGATGGCGAGATGCCCGGCGAAGCCGACGACAAGATTGAGGCCGGAGACCAGCACCCAATAGATTGCGGCCCTGGTACCGATCAGCGCCCAGTAGTCGTTGCTGACGAAGGGTAAAATCATTGCGACTGTGAGGATGCCGAGAAACGGCGCGAGCTGCGTCAGCAGCGCACGATAGGTGTTTGTCTCGCTGCGTCCGGGAGCTGCGGTGACTGCCGTCATCATACCCTCCGCGCCGTGGCCGAACCGAACAGGCCTTGCGGCGCCGCGAGCAGAACGACGATGAACAGCGTGAACACGGCCACCGAAGAGAAGATGCCGCCGACCAGGAAATTCGCAGCCTGCTGGAACAGGCCGAGCGCGAGACCGCCGATGATGGTACCACGGTTGTTACCGAGGCCGCCGAGCGCCACCGGCACGAAGCCATAGAAATTCAATAGCGCGCCGTTGGCGAAGAACGCCAGCAAGAGCTCGCCGCCGCAGAATCCGGCGATACCGCCGATCACACCGGCGAGCGCATAACTCGCGACGCGCAAATTGCGCTCGGGCAGGCCGAGCGCGCGCGCCGCGAAATTGTCCTCAGCGATCGCCAGGAACGCCAGGCCGACCAGCGTGCGGCGATAAAGATATTCGAGGCCGCCAATTGTGATCACGCAGGCAACCACCGGCAGCCAGAACTTTTCGTCCCATACGCCGCTGCCCCAGCCGATCAGGCGGGGAAACGGCTGCGGTTCGGTACCCCATTTGATCGCCGCCACCTGCTGGATCATCAGCGCAAGCGCCAGCGTGGACAGCACGTAGAGATGCTGGTCGAGGCTCTTGAGTACCGGCCGCACCGCGACGAATTCCGTGATTACCCCGATGATCGCGCATCCGAGTAACGTGAGAATAAATCCGACAAAGATCGGCATGCCCATCTTCAGCACGAACATCGAGCCGAACACGCCGCCGAGCATGGCGAGCTGGCCGGCGGTAAAGCTCATCACCCTCGAGGTCGAGAACATGGTGTTGTAAGTGACGCCGACCAGCGCGTAGATCGCGCCGGCCGCGAGACCAGATGCGAAAATCGAGGCGAGCATCTGCTGCGCTCTCCGCCGCCTTTATGTGTACCCCGGCGCCAGCGCGAAGGTGCCGTTCTTGGCGGTGCTAGCTTCCGACATCACGATCTCGTCGGTCGGATAGCCGTTGTGCTGCTTCGGCGTGAAGGTGTAGTTGCCGAAATAGCCCGGATATTTCGACAGCGCATTCCAGTACTTGATGATGCCTTGGCTATCGGTCGATCCGCTTTCTGCGACAGCCTTGGCAATCAGCTCGATCGCGTCGATCCCGCCCGCGACCCACCATAGCAGCGTATCGTTGATCGCGACGTTGGCTTTGAGAAGACGACTAACGAGATCCTCGCTCTTTGGCGGCAGCTTGCCGGCGGCATCGTAGCTGCAGCTTTTGTAGCCAATGGCGTAGACTTTTTTCCAGTTAGCGGGCTGCTCGACGAGCCCGGCGATTTCGCCAGAGGCCATTGACGGATGGCCGACGAACGGAACGTCCCAGTTCATCGCCGCACGGGTGTTGAACATTCTTGCTTCCATGCCGGTTGATACGCTCCAGACCACGATCACTTCGGCTCCTGCGTTCTTTGCGCGCAGCATGTCCGGGGTCATGTCGGGCTGAGTTGAATTGATATTGGCCTGATAGACCACATCGGCACCGTCTTTTTTGAAAGCCGCCACCGAAGCACCGAGAGCGGTCACGCCATAACCCGTGGTGTCGCCGATGACGGCCACCTTTTTCGCCTTGAGGATATTGAGGCAATAATTGCGGACGGCGTCGTCCCATTGACCGTTCGATGGCGCCATGCGGAACGCATTCGGGAACTTCGTTGTGTCGATCAGGCTTTCGACCACACAAGGATGGATGTCCGGCATCTTGGCGCGCGCCATGATGGGCGTAGTGGCAAGCGCCTCGCCCGAATTGAACGGCCCCCAGATCGCGTGGACTTTGGCCTGGCTGATCAATTCCTGGGTAGCGTTCACCGCTTTCGTCGGATCGCCCTGGGTGTCGCGGACAACGATCTCGATCTTGCGGCCCTTAACGCCGCCAGCGGCGTTAAGGGCGTCCGTGGCGAAATTCACGCCGCGATTGAAGCCGATGGTCGGCGCGGAACTCGGCCCGGTCATTGCGGCAAGGCAGCCTATCTTGATCGGCTCGGACTGGGCGATGGCGGGTGTTGGAAATGGGAGCGTCGCAGCACTGAGCGCACCAGCGCTGCCTACCAAAACGTCACGACGAGAAACACGCATGAAGCCTCCTTTTATTTCCCCTGCCGGCGCCCGTCGTTGCTGCGGGCGTCCGTCTTATCGCTCCGGCTTGTGACCGGCCTATCAACTGAACGGTTAAGTGTGAACTTGAGCGGGACGTAATGTCCATAGCGAGGGCGGAAAAATATCCTGCGACTTACCGGTTCAAATGCCGGACGTAGTCGTGATTGAAGGTGAAGCCCCAGCCGGGTCGTTCCGGGACAATGGCGTTGCCGTCCTTGAACATCAATTCCTCCTGATAGAGTTTCGAGAACCACGGCATGTATTCAAGATAGATGGCGTTCGTGAGTGCACCGAGCACCTGGATGCTGGTCTCCGGAAACAGATGGCTTGATACCGGTATGTCGTGGCTTTCCGCCATGTGGCCGACGCGCATGAATTCGCTGACGCCGCCGACGCGCTGCAGGTCCGGCATTAGGATATCGGCGGAGCGCAATTCCAGCATGCGGCGGAAACCGTAACGGGTATATTCGGTCTCGCCGCTGGCGATAGGTGTATCGAGCGCGGCGGACACCCGCGCAAGGCCTTCGAGATCCCACGCCGGCAGAGGTTCCTCGAACCATGTCAGGTCGAATGGCTCGAGCATGCGGCCAAGCCGGATCGCCTGCGCTTCGTTCAGACCCTGATTGGCGTCGGCCATCAATTTGATATCGGGCCCGATTGCATCGCGTACCGCCTTCACGCGGGCGATGTCGGCGTTCGGATCTGGCGAACCTAGTCGCATCTTCATGGCCTTAAAGCCTTGCGCGATGAAGCGTTCGGTTTCGGCCACGAGTTCGTCGGTCGACGACGACAGCCAAAGGCCGCCGCTCTGATAGGCCGGCACAACCGTCTTTGCTCCGCCCAGCAAGCGATACAGCGGAAGGCTGCTGGCCTTGCCGAGGGCATCCCAGAGCGCGCCGTCGAGCGCAGATATGCCGACCACCGGCACTCCCTTATGGCCGAGGAAATTAATGTCCTTCCAGGCGCGCGCCCAGAAATCCGCGATATGGCCGGCGTCGCGTCCGATAACCAGATCGGCAAGTTCATCGACCATCTGACGCAGCACCTTGGTGCGGCGGCCATTGAGCGTAAAGATAAGGTTCTCGCCGGTGATGCCGGCATCGGTTCTGACCGAAACAAGAATACAGCCGAAACTGTGGATCTGGCCCAATGCGCTTCCGATCGGACTGGCGAGCGGCACGAGTACAGGCAGGGTTTCAACGGCGGTTACTTTCATGGCTTCGACCTCCGCTCGGTGCGTGTTGTTCCGCCCTTGGCGTAACGTTTGAGAAGATCGGGATCGGGATCGCAGCCAAGACCCGGGCCATCCGGGATCCCGACTCGCCCGTCGATGGCGCGGACCCAAGGATCAAATGGATTTGCTTCCATGTCGGTCCAGAGGACCTCGATCATCGGCTGCTCGACCAGTGCCGCCGCAATATGGATCGTGGCAACGAAGCCGGGTCCGAAATAGGGGCTGTGCGGCGTCACCTCGATTCCGTGCGCTTGACACAAATGGATCACCCTGACCATTTCACCGACACCGCCGATCTTGCTTACGCTCGGCTGCGCAATGTCGATGGCGCCCGCTTCGATCAGTGATTTGAAGCCGAACAAGCCGGCGACGTTTTCCCCCGCGGCGATCGGGATGCCGCAATCGCGCACACTGGCCAGCCCATGAACGTCCTCGGGAGGCCAGACCGGCTCCTCGAGCCAGAGCAGTCCATCCTCACGGAGCCTTGTGGCCATCTCGCGGGCAACCGGTGGCGACCACGCGCAGTTCACGTCAAGCATGATGCGTGCGCTGCCGGCGCCGGATGCATCCTGGGCCGCGCGCACGGCGTCGCGGGTGAGTTCATGCAACTTGATATGCCGATAGCCTTGCGCGCAGGCTGCGGCCGTATTCTTTGCGACGAGGGCATCATCGCCATAATGGAGTAGGCTAGCATAGGCCGGCAAGTCACCGGTCCGGCCGCCGCCAAGCAGACGCCACAACGGTTGCCCGGCACGCTTGCCGAGCAGATCCCACAATGCGATCTCGACACCGGAGAAGGCGTAGACGAACGGCCCGTTGCGCCCGAGCAGGTGCGTGCCGTGCAGAATGGCGCGAGTGAGGGCGCTGATGTCGCCCGCGTCGCGTCCGATAAGCAGCGGCGCAACTATGGTATCGAGGGCCGCCTTCGTCGCCGGGATTGCGGCATGCCCGAAGGCCTCGCCCCAACCTACAAGATTATCGTCGGTTTCGACCTTCACCACGAGAATCTCAAGATGATCCCAGGGCTGGCCTGCGAACAATGGATGCGGGCCACCCATGTCGAAGGGAAGCGAGACAACGAAGCTTTCGATCGCGGTGATAAGCATGACGATCCTGCGAAAAGCATAAGGACTGGATAGCGTCGCCGCTTGCTTCGAATTTTGCAACCATTCGGGGAAAAAAATCTCCCAGGCAAGATTTACCAAATTGTGGAAAGTTCCGGCGCAATATTCCGCGGTGACCCGAAGCGCGTCCGCCTCACTGCATAAATGGTTGAAGAAAACCAGGTCGTGCGTAAAGACGATGACCTGGCGTGTCGGAGCTGTGCTCGCGATACGCACGGCGACTTTATACCGCGGTCGCGGTTCATCTCAGATCGCCGGGCGAGATGGTCCCTGTGCAAGCGTCAGCAGAACCGCAGCCAGTGCCGCGGCGGCCTTGTCGGGCCGCGCCTTCTCGTAGATCGCGAACTCAAGGTCAGGAAGAGGCGGCAGCCCCTCTTCGACACCGAAAATCCGCAGGCCTGCGATCAGCGCACTGGCAGGAAGCGGGGTGATGGCGAGGCCCGCGAGCGCCGCCGCACGCACGCCTGTCAAGCTGGGGCTGGTATAGATGATCTCCCAGGTCAGTTCGTTGTCGTTGAGTGCGGCGAGTGCGGCCTCGCGAGAAACCGATCGCTCGCGATACAGGGCCAGCGGCAGCGCCGCACCCGGAACAAGATCGAACGCGTCGGCCGCGGCCCAGACCAGCGGCTCACGCCATAACAGACGCCCTTTCGAGGTTCCGAGCGGACGCTTTGCGAACACGACGTCAAGACGCCCTGCATTAAGTTGCTCGATCAATTCCGCGCTGACGCCGATCTGCACCTCGAGCTTCACGCCTGGATGGAGCTTGGCGAAGCGGCCGAGCGCTGAAGGCAGCGAGCCGCCGGCGACCTCCTCAACCACGCCGAGACGCACAATGCCGGACAGCCTCGGCGCCGCCAGGCGGTGACGGGCGGCTTCCTCAAATTGCAACAGGCGACGCGCGTCGCCGAGCAACATCTCGCCATCGTCGGTCAGCACGACACTGCGCGTTGTCCGCCGGAACAAAGGCCGTTTGATCATGAGTTCCAGCCGTTTGATCTGCTGGCTTATCGTCGACTGCGTCAGGTTGAGCTGCTCGGCGGCGCGGTGGAAACCGCCGCAGTCGGCCACGGCAACGAAGGCACGCAACAACTCGAAATCCAGCATGCGATTGATACCGTTTTGCGATCAATCATATTATAAAATGTCGTTTCTATAATCAATCACGGTCTCCTACTTTTCGCTCAAGGGACAGCATCAAGCGAAGGAGATCCGTCATGTCAGGCACGTCACGACGCGGCACAGATCGCGCCTCCCGTCTCGCACGGGCCGCCGCGCTCACCGGCATGAGCGGAAAGGTCTGCCCCGCCGACCGTGCAACGCAATTGCTCGAAGCCATCATCGAGCCGGGTGACCGCGTAACGATCGAAGGCGATAATCAGAAGCAGGCGGATTTTCTCGCCTCCGCCTTGGCCAAGGTTGATCCTGCGCGGGTACACGATCTGCAGGTGGTGCAGTCCGTGCTGGCGAAAGCGATCCCGACACCGCGTTGTCGCCTGATCTTGAACATGACGGCTGGCGGCATGACTTGGCGCAAAGCGAGAAACTGGGGCCTGTCCTGATGCGGTTGTGCGCACAGTATTTGACGCGGCAGCCCTCACCCGGAAGCCGCACCGACCCGGTAGCGCGCTTTCACCTCGGCAACGGCGCGCGGCTCGAGCGGATCAATCGGCTTGCCAACGCCGCCCCCCGTGCGATCCAGGAATCCTTCCGCATCATGGTCAACTGTCTCGACGACCATGACAGCATCGAGAACAACCACGAAGCCTTCGTGCGTGACGGGACCATCGTGCGTTCGCCCGATGTCGCCGCACTGCTCGAAACCTGAGCTCATGCAGGGGGCTCGCACCAGGGCGACAGAAAGGCGGAGAACGGCGACACACCATCGAAATTCCGGGCAGCCGGCGCCATCAGCGCTATGTAACCAGACATTCCCATCCAACTTCGAAGGAGAGGTATTATGATGATCAACAGACGCACTTTCTCTACCGCCCTCGTGGCCGGTGCCGCCGCTTCGCTGATCTCCACACGTGGCATGGCCGCAAATTCAACGCCAGCGAAGGCGGCCAACGTCGTGCTTGTGCACGGGCTGTTCGCCGACGGCTCGTGCTGGTCCGAAGTGATCGCGCGATTGCAGGCGGCGGGACTTAACGCTACGTCCGTGCAAAATCCGCTGACGACGCTGCCTGAGGCGGTGGCTTCGGCCGAGCGGGTGCTGGCGCGGCAGAATGGTCCGACAGTGCTGGTGGGTCATTCCTTCTCCGGGATGATCGTCACCGAGGTCGGTGTGCATCCGAACGTGTCGGCGCTCGTCTACGTGGCGGCACGCGCGCCGGATGCGGGCGAGGACTACACCGCCCTCGCGAAGACATATCCGACGCCGCCGGCGTCGGCCGGAATCGTGTTCGACGGCGATGAAGGTCGTCTTGGTGAGGAGGCCTTCCTGCGCGATTTCGCGGGCGACCTGCCGGAGGCCAAGGCGAAGGTGCTTTATGCGGTTCAGGAGCCGTTCCACAAGACCCTTCTCGCAGGCAAGACGACCCACGCCGCATGGCGATCCAAGCCCAGCTATTATGCCGTTTCGACCGAAGACCGAACCATCAATCCAGACCTTGAGCGTTTTATGGCCAAGCGGATGGGTGCGAAGACCATCGAGGTGAAGGCCAGCCATCTCTCGCTGATCTCCCATCCCGACGAAATCACACGGCTGATTCTCGAAGCCGCAGGGCAGCAAACCTGACGAACCCGGCGCATGCACAGCACGAAAGGAGCAAGAGGCCATGAATTGCTTTGGACCTGCTGCGGCCTGCGCGAAAGCAACGGTTCGATCACGACCGAATGCGGCGCGCTACACTATATGTCTCTTAGAAAACATCCCTGAACCAACAGTCGAGATTTATAGGTTCGTGTCGTTCGAACTCGGCGCGATTAACGTCGCGCCGAGCACCACACGCTGGTATGTTTGTGGGCAGTCAACCGGCACCGGAGAACGGTTGCCGGCCGACGAAATGAGATTGCCTTACCCGACGGCGACCATCCGCGGTGCGATATCGATTCCGATGGTCGATATCGTCGGGGACCCCGGCATCGGAAAGTCGCGGTCGTTACATGAGTTCGTACGGCGACACAGCGCAGATCCGATCATGATGCTGCGCGGAAATTGCTCTGGCCACGGGCAAGAAACGCCATTTGCCGCGAAAGTCCGGGCAAAATTAGCGCTCGCCATCGCTCAACGTCTCAGTGATATTTCGCGCGAGGGCTTACACGCAGTCGGCCCTAATGTATTGCTCGACAATTTTTTGGCCGTCATGCGCTCGAAGCGGCCTTGCCGCCGAGGCTCAGGAATTGGTTATCATGTTGAACGAAATCGACGCCATTTTTACGTCTACATCAGCTATTTTTGATCGGCCTCTGTTGCTCTTGCAATTGGAGCACGAGATTTTTCCAGCACCCAATCGGCGCAGCCGAGTGGTTCGAGGGTCTGAGGCGAAGATGCTC
This sequence comes from uncultured Alphaproteobacteria bacterium, assembly GCA_963811915.1. GTDB lineage: Bacteria > Pseudomonadota > Alphaproteobacteria > Rhizobiales > Xanthobacteraceae > Bradyrhizobium. Next base: position 121,705 of record CAWETC010000011.1, on the reverse strand, counting down.
GAGTTGGCGGCTATCGTCGGAGCGCCTCACGTCCAGGATCCCGCGCGCCAATAGGTCAGAAGACAATGCCGACGAAGCCCGCAATAGCCAACACGAGAACCGTCGTAAGGCCCGCTAGCCAAATCATTACAAATTCCTGTTGATCGCCGCGCTTATCATTGCTGAGTTGCGAGGGCATCGAGACCTCCTCGTTAAAGAGCCCCCGGTCCCTATTAGCGCTAGCTGTTGCCGGCGAATGTGAAGCGTTTCATATCTCTCGCGAGTGTGAAGTGATGTGAGAGGCCCGGTATCAGGCCTGGTGCGAGTTCCAATAGCGCCGCGCAGCATTGTCACGGCATCGACCTCCAACACCCGATAAGCTGGTTTGAATGGCCCCGCCGTTATGCAACCGTTGGGAGGAGACGCTCCACTTCTTCCCGCAGGTCCGCGATCGCCTTGCGATCACCCGAGAGATGCCGCAGCAGGCATCGCTGGAACAGTCCATCAAATAGCGCATAGAGCGCGCCCGGGGAGACGACGGGCTGTCGGCCGCCAAGTGAGGCAAAGCGAGACGCGACGCGCCACACCATATCTTCCAGGCTCTTGTCGATCTCGGCGACGTCGTCGCGAAAGGCCTCTTCAAACAAAGACTGCGAGCGAAGGTCGTACCAGAGGCGATGCATCCGGGCCTCGTCGCGAATCGTCTCGCCGAGCTTTTCCAGAAAACCCTTCATCAGTTCATCGCGGCTTTGCGCCGCCGATGTGATTTGGTCGTACCGCGTGACGCACTTCGCCTTGTAGTGCCGAACACAGCAGCAGATCAGGTCGACCTTGTCGCTGAAGTAATAGTGCAGCACGCCGTGCGTAAACTCGGATTTCTGTGCGATCTCGCGCAGGCTGGTCCGCGCGTAGCCGAGTTCAGCCAAGGTTTCCAAGGCGGCCTCGGCAAGTTCGATCCGTCGGGCACTGAATTTGTCGACGCGCGCACGCTCGATTCGATCCGAGGGCCTGTTCGGCCGCCTCATCGTTTCGATTTTCCGCAGCGTCACTCCAGTTTCTTTGCGCACGCCGGAACTCCGAATCACCACGCCACCTCGGCAGCAATAATGCCCCGAAGCGTCCTGCAAAATCATCATCCAGCTTCGTGGTCAAGAATTACTTGACAAGTGTATAAATTTTGGACGATCGTCAAGATATTCTTGGGCAAGCGTCAAGTTTTCCAGGATAGCGGCCGGAAGAAGCTGCGCATGGGAGGGAAGAGCAGGCAGCACACCCGCGCCGTCCGACCGTTCATTCCAGTCAGCCGAACGCTTTTTTCTCAGCGGACGAGGCGCAACGGTTTGCCCTCAGGCGGCAGCCTCACCGCTCGGCAGGCAGCGGCACGTCACGACAGAATCACAACAATGAAAATCGCAAAGGGAGGATTACACGATGAGCGAAAAAAGTCTGGCAGGCCGCAAGGCTCTGGTCACTGGCGGCGCGCGAGGTATCGGCGCTGCGATCGCAGAGGCGCTTACGAACGCCGGTGCCGCCGTGATGATCGGCGACATTCTCACCGATCTTGGAAAGGAGACCGCCAGTCGTCTTGCGAAAACAGGCGTCAAGACCGGCTTTGTGGAACTGAACGTCACCGACGACGCGCAATGGGAAAAGGCGGTCGCAACTACCATCGCCACGCTCGGCGGCTATGACATCCTGATCAACAACGCAGGTATCGAGGTTACGTCGCTCGTCGTGGATCTCAAGGCCGAGGATCTGCGCAGGATGTGCGACGTCAACATCGTTGGGACTGGTCTCGGCATGAAGCATGCGTTTCGCGCGATGCGACCTGGCGGAGGTGCAGGTGCCGGTGGCGCCATCGTCAATATCGCTTCGGTCGCGGCAACGATCGCATTCCCGGCCATTGCGGGATACTCCGGCACGAAATCGGCCGTTGACCGCATGACGCGGGTCGCCGCGATGGAAGCGGGCAAGCTTGGTTACGGCGTGCGGGTCAACTGTCTGTATCCCGGGCTGGTCCCTACCGACATGGGCATGCAACTGGCCAATGACATCGTCGCGGCAGGACTGGCACCGGATGCCGGCGCCGCCGTTGCCTCGGTCGTCGAACAGACGCCGCTTGGGCGATTGGGCGAGGTCGGCGACATGGCCGACGCCGCTGTTTTCCTTTGCTCCAGGGAGGCGCGCTTCATCACCGGTGCCGGCCTGCCGGTCGACGGCGGCATGGGCATGTAATCGCCAAAACGCAAAAAAATAGAAATTCGGGAGGATATGAAGATGAGCGAGAAAAGACCCGTCATCGTCTACGGCGTTTCTGGCTACACAGGGCGTCTGGTTTGTGAATATCTGCGGGAATACAACATTCCCTTTGTTGCCGCCGGCCGCGATGGGGCCAAAGTGAAGGCCGTTGTCGAAAAAATTCCCGGCATCGAAACCGCGGACTACGAAATTGTCGAGGTTGAGCACAGCATCGAAGCGCTCACCAAGCTGTTCAAGGGCGCGCAGGTTGTCAGCAACATGGTCGGCCCATTTATCAAGTTTGGCCCGGAAGTCGTCGAAGCCTGCCTTGCGGCCGGCTGTCATTATACCGATACGACCGGCGAACAGGACTGGGTGTTGCGGGCGCAGGAGCGCTGGGGGACAAAGTTTGCGGCCAAAGGACTACTGCTCGCGCCGAACGTCGCGCAGATGTACACAACGGGAGAAATCGCAGCGAACATTTGTCTCGAAACGCCCGGCCTCGATACGCTCGACATTCTCGTGCTGTGGAAAGGGTTCCCGACCTATGCCTCGACGCAGACGATCTTCACCATCCTCAAGGCGAACTGGTACTATCTCGTCCAGAACAAATTTGTTGAATGGGATGTGACTGCCAATTTCGAGGTCAACGTTCCCGGTCAGCATGAGGGCGCGATCGCCGTGCCGTGGGGCGGCACTGCGCATCCGGTCTGGTTCAAAAACGATCCCCGTGTGTCGAACTGCAGGGTGCTCGGCGGCGTCATGCAGCGCGACGTTATGTTGGGCGTGGTGCAAACCCAGGAGATGGTGAAAGAGAAAATCAAGCCGCTTCCGCCCGACCAGCAGGAGAAGGCGCTGGCTGACATCGCGGCAACGCTTCAAGCAACCATGCCGCCGCGCGAGAATCCGCGCATCAATACCTCCATCGACTCTGTTTATGCATCGGGACCGCTCGGTCGCGCCCATTGCGTGATCCACGGAAACTGCAACTACAAACAGACCGGAATGCTGCAGGCCTACGCCGCATTTTCGCTGCTGCAGACTGCTCCGAAGAAAGTTGGCTTCGCCTCCGCCTGTCAGGCGTTCGGTCATCGGGAACTGCTGGGCCAGTTGCGAAGCTTCGGACTCGGTGAATGAATCCAATCCTGACGGTTCACACTTGATGCAACCGGGCGGCGCGGGCGACCGCGCCATCCGCCTTTTTTCCGGGAGGTAGTCCATGCGGCTTGTCGACTATCTGGATAAGGGCGCGTCACTTGGTGTCGATGCTCCCTGCCTGACCATGGAGGGAAAAGACCTGAGCTATGGCGAGGTGCAGCGCCTTAGCTATCGGATCGCACGCGGATTAGCCGATTCCAGCATTACCCCTGGCGAGAAAATTGCGATCCTGTCCGGCAACGATCCGATCGCCTTTGCGTGCGTGTTCGGAATTTCGCGGGCCGGCGCGGTCTGGTGTCCGGTCAATCCACGCAACGAGGCGGCAGAAAACCAATTCATCCTCGATGCGTTCGATTGCAGCCTGTTGCTGTTCCACAGCGGCTTCGCGCCGATGGTCGACAAAATGAGGCCTCATCTGCCGAAGCTGCGCAAGCTCGTATGTCTCGACACCGATATGTCTTTCGCGCCGTCATTCGAGCGTTGGCTTGCCGATGTTGACGACCAGCCGTTTCAGCGCGATCCCGTCGATGATCTTGTACTCCTGCCCGGCACCGGCGGAACCACCGGCAAACCCAAAGGCGTGATGCTTTCGGGCCGAAACATCGAAACGATGACGGCGTTGACCCTGATGGGCTATCCGTTCAGGGGGCGTCCGACTTATCTTGCGCTCGCGCCACTGACGCATGCGGCCGGTGTACTGTGCTTTCCCATCATGACCCTCGGGGGCAGGGTGGTGATCATGCATCATCCGGACATCGGCGAATTCCTCGATTTGATTGCGCGCTACCGGGTCACGCATACATTTCTCCCGCCTACCGTCATCTACATGCTGCTGGATCATCCGAAGCTCAAAAGCGCCGATCTCAGCTCGCTGCAATGCTTCTGGTACGGCGCGGCGCCGATCTCGACGGCACGCCTGACCGAGGCGCTGGAAAAGATCGGCCCAATGGCACAGCTTTTTGGGCAGACAGAGGCACCGATGATGATCTCAATGATGCCGCCCGAGGACCATTACAACCTTGACGGTTCGATTGCGACCGGACGTCTGTCGTCGGCGGGGCGTGTTGGCCCGCTGGTTCGGCTCGGCATCATGGATGGCGAAGGCAATCTGCTGCCGGCCGGAGAACGCGGTGAAATCGTCGTTCGTGGATCTCTGGTGATGGATGGCTACTACAAGAACGCCGAAGCGACAGCGGAGGCCTCCATGCATGGCTGGCATCATACGGGTGATATTGGCTTCCTCGACGCGGACAATTTCCTCTATATTGTCGATCGCGCCAAAGACATGATTATCACTGGCGGCTTTAACGTCTATTCCGCCGAAGTTGAAGACGCCCTTCAAGCCCACGAAACCATTCAGGATTGTGCCGTCATCGGTTTGCCAGACGAGAAGTGGGGCGAACGCGTTGTCGCTGTGGTACAGCCGAGAGCAGGACGCACCGTCGATGTCGCCGCACTGTCGGCCTTCGTGAAGCAGCGGGTCGGGAGCGTCAAAACACCCAAGCAGATTGAAGTCTGGGATGACCTTCCGCGCTCAAAGGTCGGCAAGGTACTGAAATCCGATATCCGCGCCAGGATGCTGGCGAACGGGAAGACATGACCATGGCTCGGCAAGTAGTCGGAGCCGTAGCGATACACTCGTTGATTACTTGACTGCACCCACGGGCGTGAAATGAGCCCGAACTCAATCTCGCTTCAATTTGATCACTTGGCAGTCTGCTGATGGATACCCGCCAGGATCCGCGCTGCAGCCTGCACAGTCGTGCTGGTATTCGTCCGGCGCTTTCCATTTCCGTACGGTGGACGCACCGGGCGATGCTGTCGTAGGCTCTGCCGTAAATCCTGGCCGAAAGGAGGTCGCGGATCGCGCTATCGTCGATAGATCGAGAACATCGATCTGCCAGCCGTGGCCGGCCGCTCGCGAAGACAGCAAAAGATTCCCGAGTCCGTGCATAGACCGCATAGAGAAGGAGTAGCCATGGCCAAAACAGTTGCTGACCAATTTGCAGAGACCCTCGCCGCCGCCGGCGTAAAGCGGATTTACGGCATCGTCGGCGACAGCCTGAATGGACTGACCGATGCGATCCGCCGACAGGCCAAGATCGAATGGGTGCATGTACGGCATGAGGAGGCCGGAGCTTTCGCAGCCGGTGCCGAAGCGCACCTGACGGGAGAGCTTGCGGTCTGTGCCGGGAGCTGCGGCCCCGGCAATCTACACCTCATCAACGGTCTGTTCGATTGTCACAGGTCGCGGGTGCCCGTGCTTGCCATCGCGGCGCAGATTCCGTCGGCCGAACTCGGTGCGGGATATTTCCAGGAGACGCATCCTGAAAATCTGTTCAAGGAATGCAGCCACTATTGTGAGCTGATCTCGGGAGCCAACCAGATGCCCCGGGTTCTCGAGATCGCGATCCGGCAAGCGGTGGGCAATCGGGGCGTCTCGGTCGTCGTCATCCCGGGTGACATCGCACTTCAGCCCGCCGCGGATGCGCCGCCGCCGAAAGGTGCGGGCCTGCTCCCCGGTCAGGCTGTCGCAATGCCGGCACCCACGGATGTCGACCGCCTCGCGGCGCTTTTGAACGGCGATGGCCGTGTGACCTTGCTATGCGGTTCCGGATGTCAGGGCGCACATGATGAAGTCCTCGCGCTTGCGGATCGATTGAAAGCTCCCATCGTGCACGCGTTTCGCGGCAAGGAGCATGTCGAGTGGGACAACCCGTTTGATGTCGGCATGACCGGATTGATCGGCTTTTCCTCGGGCTACTACGCCATGCTCGATTGCGACATCCTCCTGATGCTGGGCACGGACTTTCCGTATCGCCAGTTCTATCCGCGCGGTGCGGGGGTGCGCATTGCACAAGTAGATATGCGGCCCGAACAGATCGGCCGCCGTGCGCCGGTCGATCTCGGCGTGGTAGGTGACGTCCGTGCAACCATTGCAGGTGTGTTGCCTCTGATCAAGGAAGCGCGTGACCGTACACACCTCGATCGTGCAACCGAACATTACCGCAAGGCCCGCAAGGATCTCGATGGCCTCGCGGTCAGCAAGCCCGGCCGCAAACCGATCCATCCGCAGCAGGTCGCCAAGGCGATCAGCGATCAGGCTTCAGCCGACGCTATCTTTACCTGCGACGTCGGCCTGCCGACGGTGTGGGCGGCGCGCTATCTGGCGATGAACGGCAAACGGCGGCTGATCGGATCGTTCTGGCATGGCTCGATGGCCAATGCGATGCCGCACGCGATCGGCGCGCAGGCGGCGTTTCCGGGTCGGCAGGTGATCTCACTGTCGGGTGATGGTGGCTTCACCATGCTGATGGGCGATTTTCTCAGCTTGGCGCAGCTCGGCCTTCCGGTAAGGGTCGTGGTCTTCAACAACAGCGCGCTCGGCTTCATCGAGATCGAGCAGAAATCGACGGGCTTTCTCGACTTCGGTACCGAGTTCAAGAATCCGAACTTTGCCGCGATGGCGGAGGCCTGCGGCGTGCGCGGGATCCGGCTTGAGGATCCCGCCGATGTTGAGAAGGGCATCGCTGAAGCACTGGCCCATAACGGACCGGTGCTGGTCGATGCGGTGGTGAGCCGGACGGTGCTCCCGATCCCGCCCGCCATTACTGCGGAAATGGCCAAGGGATTCACCCTCTACATGGTGAAAGCCGTATTCAACGGTCGCGGTGACGATCTCGTCGACCTCGCCCGATCGAACCTGTGGGCTTAAGGCCGGGAGAGTCCGGAGCCGTTCATCAACCCGTCGTAGCAGGATTGTCCTGCCGCGCAAATTACAGATGGGCGTCGGCTGCGGCAACGTCTGCAGTGCCCTCACAGCGCCGAGCAGCAGCTCACAGCTTCAAGTCATGCTGCTTGAAAATCGAGTCCGATGTCGAGAACGCCAACGCTGTGGGTGAGCCAGCCGATAGAGATCAGGTCGACGCCGGTGGCGGCAATTTGTGGCGCTGTGCCGGGCGTGATGCGGCCGGACGCTTCGGTTACCGCCCGACCTGCGACCATGGTAACTGCCTCTGTCAGCGTGGCTAAGTCCATGTTGTCGAGAAGCACCGCGTCGACGCCGTGATTGAGCGCCTCGCGCAACTGATCGAGCGTGTCAACTTCGAGTTCGATCTTGACCAGATGGCCGACACCGCTTCTGGCACGCTTCAACGCTTCGGTTACACTGCCGGCGACGGCGACATGATTGTCCTTGATGAGCACGGCATCGTCGAGGCCGAACCGATGATTGCTGCCGCCGCCGATGCGGATCGCATATTTTTCGATGGCGCGCAGGCCAGGCGTTGTCTTGCGCGTGCAGACAATCTTCGTCTTGTAGTCCCGGACCGCCGCAACCACGGACGCGGTCGCGGTGGCGATTCCGCTCAGGCGGCACAGGAAATTCAACGCAACCCGTTCCGCCGTCAAAATGCCCCGTGCGGGGCCTGTGATTGCGGCTATCACGTCGCCCGGCGCCAGAGCCGCCCCATCATTGCGTTCTATACGCATCTCGATGGCCGGATCAATCAATTGGAAGGCGAGCCGAGCCAGATCAAGACCCGCGACGATGCCGGTTTGGCGCGCCACCAGGAGTGTCGTGGCACGGCGGTCCACTGGCACAATGGCGTCGGTCGTCAGATCGCCGGCGCGGCCGAGATCTTCGAGCAACGCCATGCGAACCAAAGGCTCGATCATGATGGTTGGGAGGGGCGAGAGTGTCATGGCGTTCCCTTAAAGTTAGGCCACTGGTTCGGTGGTGAAGTCGCGCGCGGTTTGCAGGGCGTCATCGAGGCGTAGCGTCGAATGCCTCGCAAGATTTGCGTGTTTCGGAAAGTCGGTGCGTCCGTGTGCGCCACGGCTTTCCTGACGGCGCAAGGCGGCAATCACGATCATCAGGCCGGCAATCGCGGCGTCGCTCGCGGCATGTTGCGAGATCGCAAGCGGATAGAGAGCGCGGGCGGCCGCGCGCAATCCTTCGCCGTCACGCAGCACGCCGGCGTGGCGCGACAGGATGGGACGGACCAAAGCGGAATCGCTTTGGCCGACGCGTCCACCAGACAGCAATCTGGGCCTGCGCGGTCTGATTGAGGCTGTTGCAGCAATATCTCCGGCGACCCAGTTGCCGCATACCGCCGCTTCCAGCAGCGAGTTACTGGCGAGACGATTGGCGCCATGCAAGCCGGTGCAGGCGGCTTCACCACAGGCCCAAAGCCCGTCGATGGAAGTCCGTCCGCTTTTGTCGACGGATATGCCGCCCATGTGGTAGTGCGCAGCGGGACGGACCGGGATGGGCTGCGTGACCGGATCAACCCCTGCTTCACGGCAAAGTGCGGTGATCGTCGGGAAGTGCCGCGCAAAGTCCAGTCCTCCGACATTTCGCGCGTCGAGAAAGATCCGATGTCCCGCCGCCATATGCCGCCAGACGGCACGTGCGACGATATCGCGGGGTGCAAGTTCGCCGCCGGGCGTGTTTGCCATGAAGCGATCGCCGTTTTCGTCAACGAGGATCGCGCCTTCGCCCCGCACGGCCTCACTGATCAGTTTCAATGGGTAGGATCCGCTGTCGAGCGCCGTCGGATGGAATTGAATAAATTCAAGATCGGCCATCACCGCGCCCGCGCGTGCCGCGAGAACGAGGCCCTGGCCAAAGGATCCGGCCGGATTCGTCCCATGCAGAAACAGGCCTCCGATGCCGCCCGTCGCGATGACGACACGATCGGTGGCAAACAGCACCCGGCCTCGGGCGGTATGGCCGAGAAGACCGGTTATACTATTGTCTTCGACTACCAGGCGCTGCGCGGTAGTTCCCTCCATCAGCGTGATTGAAGGCGTCTCGTAGACCTTGGCGGATCAAGGCCCGAATAATTTCACGGCCGGTTGCGTCACCCCCGGCATGGACGATCCGGCGGTGCGAATGCGCGGCCTCACGGCCGAGCGCGATGTTGTCACGGGCATCCCGATCGAAAGCCACGCCGAGCCGCGCCAATTGTTCGATTGCGGCCGGCGCCGCCGCGAGGATGGCCGCAGCGACGGTTTCATCGCACAAGCCGTCGCCGGCGACGAGCGTATCCTCAAGATGCAGCGAAGCATCGTCATCCGCCCCGATACTGGCAGCGATACCGCCTTGCGCAAGCACGCTCGATGATTCCATCCCCAGCGGCACACCGGTCAGGAGTAGCACCGGCTGCGGCGACAGCGCCAGGGCGGTCATCAGGCCGGCGAGGCCGCCGCCGATAATGACGGGTGCGCCATCCGTATCGTGCAACGCCGTCATTTTACCGCCAGCATCCGCTCGACCGCGAGGCGTGCGCGCGCTGCGACACTTTCATCGATCGTGACCTCGTGCTGCATCGTCTCCAACGCACGACGGATGTTGCCGAGCGTGATCGTCTTCATGTGCGGGCAAAGATTGCAGGGACGGATAAATTCAAGGTCCGGATGTTGGATGGCGACGTTGTCGCTCATCGAGCATTCCGTCAGGAGAACGACCCGCGGTGGTCGTTTGGTGGCGACGTAGGAAGACATGGCGGCGGTCGAGCCGGCGAAATCGGCCTCCGCCAGGACATCCGGCGGGCATTCCGGGTGCGCCAGCACGACGACGCCGGGGTGGTCCTCGCGCAATTGCCGAACTTCTTCGGCGCTGAAACGCTCATGCACCTCGCAATGGCCGGTCCAGGTAATTACCTTGACCTTGGTTTCGGCAGCAACGTTCATGGCCAGATATTCGTCCGGTAGCATGATGACGCGCTCAACGCCGAGCGACTCGATGACCGCCTTGGCGTTGCCCGAGGTGCAGCAGATGTCAGACTTGGCTTTCACCGCAGCCGAGGTGTTGACGTAAGTCACGATCGGGACGCCGGGATAGTTTTGCCGTAGCAGCCTCACGTCCTCGGGCGTGATGGAGTTGGCAAGCGAGCAGCCGGCGCCGCGATCGGGAATCAAAACGGTCTTGGATGGATTCAGTAATTTGGCCGTTTCGGCCATGAAGTGGACGCCGGCGAGAACGATGACATCGGCCTCCACGTGCATCGCCTCGCGGGCCAGCGCGAGGCTGTCGCCGACAATGTCGGCCACGCCGTGGAAAATTTCCGGCGTCTGGTAATTGTGGGCAAGGATGACCGCGTTGCGGCTCTTCTTCAACGCGATGATCGCATCGATATCCTTTGACAGCAACGGCCACTCGATCGCGGGGATCGCGTGCCGCACCTTTGCGTAGAGATGTTCCGAAGCCTGCGGTTCCAGTGTCGACAGCATAACTTATACTCCCACTGAGCATATGTTATACTGGTTTCGAGTATAAGACTTGTCAAGCCCCCGAAATCGGGAGTTTCGTACCGGCAATAGCGCGTTCCGCAAATACGGCACGGCGGAAACGGAACAATTTGGCGGGACGCCCGCCGGTGTCCTGGCTCGTTTCGCCAGTCTCCTCAATAAGTTCCTGCTGCTCGATCAAGCGGCGAAAATTCGGCTTGTGCACGAGCCTTCCGGCGAGCGCCTCAACACAGCGTTGCAATTGCAGTAGCGTGAATGTGTCCGGCATCAATTCAAACACCACGGGGTGGTATTTGATCTTGGCCCTGAGCCGGGCAATGCCGGTAGCCAGGATCCGGCGATGATCAAGGATCATGGGCTTACCGGACGCGTCCGACAAAACCGCGTTGGCCGGTATGGATATCGAGGAATTGCCGCGCATGGCCTCCGGGATCAGTCTCGCCTCGTATAGCAATTCGTACCGCTGCAGAACCAATTCCTCATTCCAGGGGTGCTCCTCGAAACCGAAAAGCATGGTAGCGCGCTGCCGGCGAATGCGCTGCGCCGCCCGATCGGGCGCTGCCGAAGCCCAGGCTTTGAGCCCCGGTTGCAGCATTTTCTCGATCAGCGGCGGTGGGCCGAGGCGATGATCTTCCCAGGGAAAATAATCATACCATCTGCGCCAGCTTGCCTCGTGTTCGCCGAATGCCGGTTGCTCTCGCGTCAGGCCGAGATAGCTGATCGAGATGACGTGCTGTGTCGCTGCGCCGGCGCGATCACGATCGGCGAAGGTGTAGAGCTGCTCGATATAACCGAGTGGCAACCGTGTCTGCCGCTCGACCCAGGCGCGCAGCCCCGATTGTAGCGAACGATGGGCGAGTTCGAAAGGCCCAGAGGGCAGGGCGCGCTGATCCTGGATCGTCAAAACACGAGGCTCACCCGAGGTAACAGCCACCAGCACAGCAATAAGATCAGCCGCAATTCCTCGCGGCGACAAACGCGCGTCTGTCTCGGAACTGGTGTCGTCAAGCGGATCCATGACCTCGTCTGCCTAAGTGACGATGCGGTGAGTGTTGCGAGCCCGCATCACGAATACGCACCGAAGCCCAACATAAAGCCGCAATGTGACGCACCCGGCAAGTGATTTGCTGACGGATCCACGTTATGTAAGCGTGCTGTAAAACCGCTCGCTGTTGATCGGCATAAAGTTTGAGCCGTGCCGCGAAGGCATTTCGAATATGTACCTATGCAGCCGATTCTGCCCGATCGGGTTGCGCGCGACGATGGCTTCGACAATGCTTTGTGTTCGTCGAGTAACGCCGCGGGACGGGATGCACCGCAAGGTGTTGTTCCGTCATCAGGATTTTGCGAGATGCGACGAATTGTCGAGAATATCGTTGCCGAGCGGTCAGGTGGGCGATTTCACAATCGATCTGAAGCCGCTGCGGTACGCCGCGACGATAGGATTTAACGATGATCTCCGACTGCGCGATCAGCCTGTGAGCCGCGGCGCGTTTGCGGTATTGAAATTCGGCTGGTTGTGCCGGCCGCAAATTGCGGATGCCGGCCGCTCGACCTTGATGACCTCAGCTTCGAGGTCGTCGAGCAGCTGCGAGCACCACGGGCCCGGCAACATCCGCCTAAACGCGAACAGCTGACTGTGCACTCAAAGCCGAAGCAGCATTCGGCTTTACATCTTGTTCTTCATTGAGGGATTTTTCCCGTCTTTTCTAACGCGTGACCAGGGGTGTCACCGGCCTTTGAAGTTCGCGTCGCGCTTCTCATGGAACGCGGCGATACCCTCGTGCTTGTCCTGCGTTCCGTAGATCGTATTGACCATGAAGAACTCCAGTTCGATCGCAGAGTTGAGGTCCATTTGCATGCCGCGATGGACGGCGCGCTTGGCGAACGCCAAGCTCAGCGGTCCGCGTTTTTCATAGATCGCTGCCAACCGCTTTGCTTCCGCCAGAGCCTGCCCCTTCTCGGTGAGGCGGTTGATCAGCCCGATTCGATAGGCGTGATCGGCATCGACAGGATCGCCCAGAAAAAGCATATCGAGCGCGTTTGATGAGCCGACAATTCGCGGCAAACGCTGGGTTCCACCGAATCCGGCAACCGTTCCAATCCGGGAGCTCGTAATGGCGTAGGTCGATCCCTTGGCGCCGATGCGGATGTCGCAAGCCATGGCAAGCTCGCAACCACCCGTCATGCAGAATCCCTCGATGGCGGCCAGAACCGGCTTGTCCGTGTTTTCGAGCAACGCGCAAAGCCGGTTTGCTTTTCCGAAGAAGGCTTCACCATCGATAACGGTCTTGACTTCCAATGCTTCATTGAGGTCAGCGCCGGCCGAAAAGAATTTTTCTCCGCCGGAAAAGATGATCGCTCGCACATCCTTGTCCGCCGCCGCGAGCTTCACGGCGTCTAAGACGTCGTCCATTGTTTGTACGCTCAGAGCATTGCGCCGTTCTGGACGATTGAACGTGATCGTAAAGGCGGGGCCGTCTTTTTCAGTGATGATCGTTTCGTATGTCATTTTTCTCTCTTTTTCATTGAAACCTGGCCAATTCTATCCAGCGAGCGGATCGCGGTTCCTCTTTGAATCAGATGCCCGATCCGAGATCCAGAATGGCAGCATCGGAAAACGTCGCGATGCCTTCGGCGGCCCCGGTCACCGCGGCAATGCCTGTCAACGCTTGCACGAGCTTGTCGCACAGCAATTCATCGTGCGGTTGCCCCCCGGTCAGCGCCGTGATGTCGCAGACGTTGCTATCGGGCCGGGCGCTCAGATCGGCGGCCAAATCGCCGGAGACAAGGACGAAGACCGCAGCATCGAGCGCGTGATGAAGCAGGGCAGCATCTGACGGGTCGACCTCGCGGATCATGATGCTGCATTTGCCTGCGACGGAAATCCCGCGCGGTTATTGTATTTGCCGAGTGGCGGCGGGTTCTCCGGCTCGACGGCGATCAGCGCCGCTCCGGCCATTGCCAGCAACCGAAAGCTGAAGCCCCCACTCGGCGCCGAACTCGCCGACAACCAGGCCGTCGAGTGGCAGTTTGCCAGAGACCGGTTGTATGATGGAAGTTCCATAGGATAGAAACGGCTTTACTTTATGAGATTAACCGGTTTTCCGATCGGCTGTCTATCCGCGCGCGGGCTCCCGGGCCCTGCATTCCGGTAGGCCTGCCAAGCCGCCGATATTCCGGCAATGACGCTCACGCGCATCTTCATCGGGCGAGTATCCTACACACCAATATTTGTGTCCCGGACTGCATTGAGATTTGCCGACCAGCCGATCCTGGCGCCAATCTTTCTCTGGCGAGATCGTCGAGAGCGGCTGCCAGTTTGTTCGACCCCTGAGAAGTCAAAATACTTCGCAAACGCGAGCGGCTTGCATCGGTTCGGTTGAAGTGATGGGGCGGCTTAGCTTCGCGGATGAGCGGCAGTTCGCGCGCGAGGGGCCTCCAAACCCCTTCCATTTGGCGTTTTCTCCTTGTCAAACCTGTCCGATAGGGTCAGATTTGCAGCAATCGGCGTGCCTTTTAAAAATGCGCCGGTTGACGTTAACAACGAATTTTGGGGCGGAAACATGAATAGATTTTCTATTGGATGCGCCGCGTTGTGCGGCGTTGCCGGCTTGCTTACAGCGGCCGCCAGTGCGCAAGAAGTCAAGCAGGAAACCAAATCGGCATCGGGCCAGGCGACGGTCTCTGCGGTTACTCAGCAGCAACTCAACACAGCCGACAAGAGCGCAACCAACTTTCTACTGACCAACGGCAATTATGCCCAGACGCGCTTTTATCCCGCCAAGCAGATCGATCGCGACAACGTCAAGAAACTGCACGTCGCATGGATATTCCAGACCGACGTCAAGGAATTGCTCGAGACTTCGCCGATCGTCGTCGACGGCGTCATGTACGTGACGACGTCGTTCAGCCATGTCTATGCGCTCGATGCCAAAACCGGCATGCAGCTCTGGCACTACAATCACAAGATGGGACCGATAACGACCTATTGCTGTGGTCCCAACAATCGCGGTGTCCAGGTTCTCGGCGACCTTGTGTACGTCGCCACCCTCGACTCCAAACTGGTAGCCTTGAATGCGAAGACGGGCGACGTCGTCTGGAAAACAGACATCGCCGATCCCGAGGCCGGCTACAGCGAAACGATGGCGCCGACCGTTATCAAGGACAAGGTTCTGATCGGTACCAACGGCGGCGAATACGGTATCCGCGGCTTCGTGAAGGCCTACGATGCGAAGACCGGAAAATTAATCTGGACGTTCAATACGATACCGGAGAATAGCGTCGGTGTCTGGGCGACGAAGGATGCTACCGGCCGCGACATGCACCGGGATATCAAGGCGGAAAAGGATCAACTCGCCAAAACCGGCGACCCCTACCAGAAGCTCGGCGGTGGCGTTTGGCAGAATCCCTCTATCGACCTCGCGACCAACCGGATCTATTTCGTCGTTGGAAATCCGTCGCCTGATCTCGATGGTTCGAACCGTCCCGGCGACAACCTCTATACGGACTCACTGGTTTCGCTCGACCTCGATACCGGCAAGTACGCCTGCCACTTTCAGTACATCGCCCATGACCTGTGGGATCTCGATGCGGTGAGCCCGACGGTGCTTGTCGATGTAAAGGGCAAGGACGGCAAGACCATCCCGGGCGTGATCCATGCTGGCAAGACCGGTCATATCTATGTTCACGACCGCAGAGACTGCAGCTTGATCCGGTTCTCCGAAGCCATGGTGCCGCAGGAGAACATGTGGGTGCTGCCCACCAAGGAAGGTGCACGCATGCTTCCCGGAGCCAATGGCGGCGTCGAATGGTCGCCGATCGCCACTGACCCCGGGCAGTCGCTTGCCTACGCCATCAACCTGCATCAGCCCATGAACTACTTTGTCGAGAACTCGCCGTATCCAAATGGCAAGTTGTGGCTGGGCGGCGCCTTCAAGGTGATTCCGACCGAGGCGCAGGCGGGTAATATCACGGCCGTCAACTACAACACCGGCAAGATCAAATGGCAGGTCAAGACGCCTGAGCCGATGATCGGCGGCATTCTCGCCACGGCGGGCGGTCTTGTTTTCACCGGTGAGGGCAACGGCAAGTTCGCCGCTTACAACTCGTCCAACGGCAAGGAATTGTGGAGCTTCCGCGCCGGAGCCGGGGTCAATGCTCCGCCCTCGTCATATATGGTGGGCGGCAAGCAATATATCGTGGTCGGTGCGGGCGGTAACACCCAGATCGATTTCCACCGCGGTAACAACATCATCGCCTTCTCGCTCGACTGAGAATGCGCGACAGAGGAATGGGGGCGGGGCCGTTCGCGGTCCCGCCTTTGTTACGCGTAATGGATGGGAATTGATCGATGGTCGGGAAGTCAAAAGGGGCTTTTGTTGTCGCGATTGGGCTTGGTATCGGTTTGAGCTTCTGCCGCTCGTTTCCGGCCGTCGCGCAAAGTATCGAAGACAAGGTCCAAGTCTGCACCGGCTGTCACGGCCAGGACGGCAAGCCGATCGACAAGACCATTCCTGTCATCTGGGGACAACAGACGGGCTACCTCTACATTCAACTGCGCGACTTCAAAAGGGGAGATCGCAAGAACGAGGTCATGCAGCCAATCGTTGCCTCGATGGAACGACAGGACATGATGGACATCGCGGAATATTTCTCGAAAAAGCCGTGGCCTGATCTGGGCCAGCCCCGGGCATCGAAAGGCGTCTCGGAGCGGGCCCTGAGCGCCAACCGTTCGGTCGGTTGCACCGGCTGTCATCTCGATCATTTTCAGGGTGACGGCACGGTTCCCCGGTTAGCGGGTCAGAGCAAGGAATACCTCGAAAAAACGACAGCCGACTTCCGCACCCGCGCCCGCGGCAACAATCCCGGCATGTCAGACCTGATGATTGCGACATCGCCTGATGATCTGGCGGCGCTGTCGGAATACTTGTCGGGTCTCTAGTCTTTTGTTTTGACGCGTTTTCTTCCACGCGAACCGGTAACCACTTCGTTCGAAAACGCTCTAAATGCCTCAGGGGCGCGTGAGGCGTTCGCGCAGCGAAGACAACCGCGTGAGATCGGCGGCTCGCTTTCCCGCCTTGTCCTTGAGTGACGCATCGGCGCCTCGCGCCATCAGTAAGTCGGCGATTTCTTCATGGCCACCTTCGGCGGCAATCATGAGTGCGGTGCGGCCGCGGTCGTCCCGGTCGTCGATATGCGCGCCCGCATCGAGCAGATAGGCAACAACCTTCAGCGCCTGCGCTTCCGGTGCTTTTTCATCCGGCCCGGACGCCCACATCAGCAGGGTGAGATCGTTGGAATAGCGAGCGTTGATATCGATATTTCGCGCCAGCAGCCGCTTCACGATGTCGAGCCGAGCGCCGGCCGCGGCATAGATGATCGGCGGTTTGCCGGTCTCGTCGGGAGCTCGTTCATCCGCGCCACGGGCAAGCAAGGCTTCCACGATCACGTCGTTGCCGGCATAGGATGCGGCGGCGATCGGAGAGATTCCGCTGCGTCCGGTCAGCTTGACGTCGGCGCCGCGTTCCATCAGGCGTTGTGCGATCGAGATGTGGCTGCCCTCGGCGGCAAAATACAGCGCGGTGGCTCCGGCGAGATTGCGTGCATCGATCGGGGCGCCGCGGGCCAGGAGCAGGTCAACCATCTGAAGGTGACCCGATTTCGCCGCATGGCTAAGCGGACGGGCGCCGAGCCGGTCCCGTGCGTCGACCGATGCGCCTTGGTCGAGCAGTTTGGTCGCCAGATCGAGGCAGTTGGCGTCAACCGCTGCAAACAAGGTCAGCGACACCTCGATCGCGGTGATCTGTGGCTTGGCTTCTTGATAGCGGCGAGACAGCGCCTGACACCGCTCGGACTCCGCAGCACCGGCGGCCGACGCTGCGCTTAGTACGGCGATCACGATCGAACATGGAAAGACAACATGGCGGCGCACGCGGCATCTCCTGGCAGGTCAAATATCGAGGCAATGAAGCCGCCTCGGGCCCCGATCTATGCCAAGAAAGCGCGGGATATCAATGCGCGAATGGATTCCGCACCGCGCCATCGCAGCCACATGCATGTCTTGGCCCAGTGCCGGATTATCGGCATGCATTGTTTCCCGCTGCGGGGATGACCACGAAAGTAATCGTGGCCTGTGCGAAGGTCAGGGGGCCGGCCGGCATTGGCACGCCGGATATCGACGGCAGCGTATCGCCTGCGCCCAGCGCCAGCATCTTGCCGTTCAGCCTGACGCGCACATCCAGCGGGTTTTCCGCGTCAAGCGTATAAAGCACGGATCCTCCCGGAAGCATCAGCGTGTGCGGGGCGCTGCGGTCGGTATTGATCACCAACAGCGTTACGCCTTCCGACCTGTCTTTTTGGCAGTGCGCGTAGACGTGAAGGCGCAGCCGGATCGGTAAACCCGCATCCAGCACGGTGGTCCCCATCAGTTGCCGCCACAACAGCGCGCCCCAATAATTCGGCCTTGGCGCCAGCGTTCTTTCGTCAAGCAGGCCGTAGTCACTCGCCGCCAGCGTGTTGTGCATGACCACCTGAACGCCGGCCTTTGCCAATCGGCCGAGCTGATCGAGATAGCGGAATGTATCCAGAAAGCTCGAGGCCCAAGGATTGCCGCCGCAAGCGGTTTCAGCGGTTTCAGTGAGCCAGATCGGTTTACCCGGTTTCAGCCGATCCCGAAGATTGCGATAGAATGCCAGGGCCTGATCGGTTCCTCTCAGCCAATCTTCGGAAAGCGCCGCCTGTGGCGTATGGGTGCCCCCGCATCGCTGCGACAATGCGCCGTAGTAATGATAGGTAACCACATCGAGATATGGCTCCGCGGCGGTGAACAATTCCGAGGCGAGGGCGGTTTGACCGATTGTGCCGGGACCCAGGATCATCGTCTGGGGGCTCGCCTGCTTCAGGAACGCGTCGAAGATCCTGAAATCCTGTCCATAGGCGGCCGCGTCGTAGCCCGCCGGGGCGCCGCCGATCTCGGCAAGGTCCGGCTCGTTCATGAATTCGGCGGCGGCGATCTTGCCCCCGATGGAGTGGGTGAAGCGAACAAGCCGATCGGCCTGATCAGGCTTCCAGGCGCCGGTAGCGTCGCGATTACCGGCGCTGATTGCAAACGATGTGACGATCCTCGCATCCACGGCCTGCGCGAAATCGACCACGCTCCGCCACCGCTCGCTGCTCAGGACGCCGTTGAAACCTGCGGGAGGTCGTGACGACACATCGTCCGAATTGGAAAAATAGGTGCTGTTGGCCCATGTGCCGCTCACGCGTAGATAGGCGGGCGCCAACGCTGCCGCGAGCTTTCGCAATCGGGCTTGGGTCAGATCAATCGGTGGCCGATATTGAAATAAATCTGAATCCGATCTCATCGGCGTATCCGATCCGGATCGGAACGAGAGCGCGGGCTTCGCATCCGGCGGCGATCGATAGGGTTTCCAGAACCTTCCGCCGGTGATTTCAACCAATTCTATGTTGTAGGACTGGAAGCGCTCATCAACCGTGCCGACGCGAGGCAGGGCTGAAGGCGTGATGGTCGGCGCGTCGGTAAGCGGGCCGGCACGGGCTTGCGCGACGAGCAGCAAGAATGCCAAGCCGCTGAGCGCCGGCCACCCGCCCGCGGAGCGCCTGGGTCCGGTTCTTCCCAATAAAAGCAAGGAACGTTCCCGCATGTATCCAATTTAATTTACGACAGGCTCAGGATATCGAATATATTTTTGAGGAGCTCGCCGGCCTGCGCGTAGATCGGCGACAATCCCGTTCTACGGTGACGCCGGTGGACCGCAAAAACAAGGCGGTGGTTGCGAGCACACAGGGAGGTATGGCGTGGTCCGTTCGTGGCGTATTTTTTCTTGCGGTGCGATGGCAGCCATGGCTTTGGGCTGGGCACAGTCAGCCTTCGCGCTTGATCCGCGTTATCCGGACTGGCCATGCCAGCAGTTGAAGGTGCCGGAGATTTCGATTGCGAGCGTCTGGACCGGGCCGCCGATCGACACCATCGACACGACGAAGCCTGCAGATCCAAAGCAAGCAGACCTCGTCGCGCGTCTCGCCGCGCGCCGCACGCCGATCGACGACGCACGGAAGTTGATCGCGGACTACCTGGCCGGAGCCGGCGAGGAAAAGCAGGAAAAGGCGACGAGGCTGTTCGCCGCGTTGTATTCGACGCTCAACGGACAGCGCGATCAGGTGATGAACGGGATCGAGCGCTTTTCACGCAAACAAAAGGCCATGGCCGACGAAATCCGGGAAAAAGCCCAGAAAATGCGGGAAGTCCAGGATCAGCAGAAAGACAAGCAGGACGGTGATCCGGCCCAGAGCAGCGAGCTCGCCAGCGAGCTTGCCTGGCAAACGCGGATTTTCGAGGATCGGCGCAGGTCGACTTCCTACATATGTGACGTACCTGTCCTGATCGAGAAACGGCTGTTCGATCTAGGGCACGCGATCCAGGACGACCTGAACGCCGGCCCGCAGACGAAATAAGCGCTTATCCGAAAGACCGATTTATTCGTCTGGCCGTGGCTCCGGTTCAGCCGGCTGCAGCGGAAGGCCGGCGGCGAGCCAGCCGTCGGTTCCCTCGGGATACCACACGACGTCGGAGTAGCCGAGCGATAACGCGCGCTTGGCAGCGTTCCACGACATCCAGCAATTCGCGAGACAATATAAAACAAGTGCCCTGCTGCGGTCGCCGTTCGTCGCCTTGTCCAGACCTTTGGATAAATAGCTGGCCGTACTGGGCGCAAGTTCGCCATATCCGGTGTCAGGCAACCAGATGCTGCCTGGAATATTGGCCCGCGGCGTGTCGCGCCAAAGCGTGCCTTCAGGCAGATTCCGCGGTCGCGGCGGCCTTGGCAGCACATCGACAAAAAAAGCCGAATGGCTGCGCCAGATTTTTTCTGCTTCTTCCGTGCCGATGACCCTGACACCGCGCAACGTGGTTGGCGTCGGCGAGCGGTAGTTATCCAGGCGATAACCATCCGGCTCGGGCACGCCGGCCACGGCAGCTTCGCCGGCGACAACGATCATCACGACCAACACGAAGCGGAGGGCAGCTCCGATCATGGCCGGTTGGCGAGCGTCTCGGATGTGATTGGCATATTCCCTTCGTCCAATATTGGAATGTTGTAGCTGATCAGCAGTTTGTTGATCTCGGCCTGATTTTCCATGATGAGCCGGTTTAGCGTGCGTTTCCATTCCTGGTCCGAGGCGCGAACCGCCATGCCGATTCGATAGGTCATTTGCGGGCCTGTCGTTTCCTTGGTCAGCGGCACGACGATCATGGGCGGGTTGGCGCGCCTCGCATAATAGCCGGCCATCGGGCCCCACAATATGCCGCAATCGATGTCCCCGTGGGCGAGGTCGTCCATCATGGCCTGCGCCGAAGAATCCGCCCTTGTATCGATAAAAAGCGGGTAGGACTTGGCATGGCCCAAAAGGCCGTTTATCGCCATGTTGGTGCTGGGCGGCGTCTTCGCCACGACTCCGATCCGCTTATCCCTGAGTTTCGGATCGCTGATCGTGGTCACGTCTTCAAGGCCACTTCCGGGTTTGAAGACCAATGCGTAGGTTGTCCGATAATAAGGGATCGTCACCTGGGCCTGATCGTCGCCTTGGGGGAATCCCATGATGATATCGCATCGATATGAGCCCAGCGTCATCCGGACGAAGCCGGTTGCCTGTGGGAAGTAGGTGTAACTGAGTTTTTTACCGAGCTTGGCCGCAAAGAGTTCGGCGAGCTTGTTTTCGAATCCCTCGCCTTTGTCGTTGGAGAACGGCAGGTTGCGCGGATCGCCGCACGCCCTAAAGACGTTGGGGTCGACAAGCTCAAGCGTGCCTTTCTCGTTATCGCTGGCCTGGGCATAGGCCGCGATGGGCCGCAGGGCGACGCCTCCGCACAGCAAGAGGCCAGCTAGAATTGGCAGCATCACTGCCAATCCAGAGGCATGAAGCGCCGGCGGCGTCAGTATCTTTGTTGTGTCGTGTCTAAAAGTCATTTGATCCCCGTGCAACTGGCCTCGGCCTGTTTGGCGGCCTCCGGCTTGTCTTCATGCTTGGGAGGACGGCCACCTGGAATGGCATCGTTGGCGCGCGCGCGCAGATACACGTAGATATCGTCGAGGTAGCACATCACATTCAGATTGGTCGCGAACGCCGGCATCACCTTGTCATTGGCGGCGTTAACGTCCTTGCGACCATTGGTGACGATGTTGTTGAAGTCGACGTAGCTCAGCGTCTTCAGCGAATTAGCCAGTGCGGGCGCATAGCTCGATCCCTCGCCATTGGGGCCATGACAGACATGGCAGTCCGAATGATAGCGGCGATAGCCGGAGAAGGTGTACCAGTCGACGGTGCCGTCCGCACTGACCTTGTAGGTCGGGTTGCCGTCCTTGTCGGCATATTTGCCGTTGTCGGATGAAGCGACCGCGGGATCTCCCGAGCCGTCCGCCCGCGCGGATGCGCCGCCAAGGCCAACCGCCAGGATAACCACCAGAATAACGAACACGAATTTCCAATGCTTGATGCTCACGTAGCCTTCCCTTTTGCAACTTTCCTTAGGCAACTTGCGAAGTTGGGTCAGAACAGAATTGGCGCGCAGCAGGACAGCGGCGCGCCGATCCAGGATCATCTCTCCGTGCGCGGCCTATTCGCTCGGCAGAGCGAAGACCGTCAACGTTCCACCCAATGACGTATAGGACGCCAGACCCGCATAGCCGCCGACCGCGCCGAGACCGGCGGTATCGACGGTCTTGTCCTTGGTCGGCAATTTGCCCTGGTCGACGGCGCCATGCCAGGCGGCGGCGTTCTCGGGCTGCAGCAGACCGGCAGCCAGACCGATGCCGGCCCAACCGCCGACACCCGACAGCACGGCGACGTATTGCTTGCCGCCGTGTTCATAGGTCATGACGTTGCCGATGATGCCGGACGGGGTCTTGAACTTGTAGAGTTCCTTGCCCGTCTTGGCATCGACCGCCTTCAGGTAGCCTTCGAGCGTGCCATAGAACACAACCCCGCCCGCCGTGGCCAACGCGCCACCCCAGGCCGAGAACTGCTCCTTGTTGGACCACACGATCTTGCCGGTCTTGCCGTCCCAGGCAATGAAGTTGCCCATGTTGGTATCGCCCTTGGGCGGATACATCGCCACCGCGGCACCGACATAGGCCTGACCGGCCGTGTAGGCGACCTTGTACGGCTCATAGTCCATGCAGACATGGTTGGTCGGCACATAGAACAGCTGGGTCTCCGGGCTGTAGGCCGCAGGCTGCTCGTCCTTGGTGCCCAGCGCCGCCGGGCAGATGCCCTTCGAGTTGTGGTCTTCGCCGTTGTGCTGCGTCGAATAGGCATCGACCACCAGCGGCCGGCCGTAGGTCTTGGACGACTTGTCCATGTCGACCTTGGTGGCCCAGTTCACCACCGGATCGAACTTTTCTGCGACCAGCAGTTCGCCGGTGGCCCGATCCAGCGTGTAGCCGAAGCCGTTACGGTCAAAATGGGTGAGAAGCTTGCGCGGTTGGCCGCCAATGGTCTGATCGGTCAGGATCATCTCGTTGACGCCATCGTAGTCCCACTCGTCGTGCGGCGTCATCTGGTAGATCCACTTGACTTTGCCGGTATCGAGGTCGCGTGCCCAGATCGACATCGACCACTTGTTATCGCCGGGGCGTTGCACCGGGTTCCAGGTCGAGGGGTTGCCCGAGCCGTAATAGACCAGGTTCAATGCGGGATCGTAGGAATACCAGCCCCAGGTGCCGCCGCCGCCGATCTTCCACTGGTCGCCTTCCCAGGTCGATGTCGACGAGTTGGGCCCGACCGGCTTGCCGAGTGACGTCGTCTTGACCGGATCGATCAGCGTGTCGGAGTCCGGGCCTTCCGAGTAGCCGCGCCACGCCAGCTTGCCGTCCTTGATGTTGTAGGCGCTGACCCAGCCGCGAACGCCGAATTCGCCGCCGGAAACCCCGATCAGGACTTTGTCCTTGTACACGAACGGCGCATCGGTGCCGGACTGGCCCTTGCCCGCTTCGCCGTCCATCACCGACCAGATTTTTGCGCCGGTCTTGGCGTCGAGCGCGACCAGCGTGGTATCGGCCTGGTGCAGGAAGATCTTGCCATCCGCATAGGCGACGCCACGGTTGACCGTGTCGCAGCACATGATCGGAATCACGTTGGGATCCTGCCGCGGCTCGTATTTCCAGATGATCTTGCCTTCGTGATTGAGGTCAAGCGCATAGACCGTATTTGGAAACGGTGTATGCACGTACATGGTATCGCCGATCACCAGCGGCCCGCCTTCATGGCCGCGCAGCACGCCGGTCGAGAATGTCCAGGCGACCTGCAACTTCTTGGCGTTGGCGGCCGTGATCTGATTGAGCTTGGAATAGCGGGTGTTGGCATCGTCGCCCTGCTGCATCACCCACTGCTTGGGATCCTTGGCAAGCTTGTCCAACGCCTCGTCGGCTCGCGCCTGAAAACCCTGCAGGGCCAACAGGCCGAACATCGAAGTCGTAACGACCAGAATTTTTCTCATACGCTTCCTCCCTGGGTCTTTTGCCTAGAGGTAGCGGACGCTCCTTGGACTACGTATTCTCCACGGGACGTCTTCGCCCTCTTTGGATGAATTTTCCCGGCAACATGTCAGCCCGTGCGTCGTATCACGACCCGCGCGTTTCGGGTGCGGTGAGCAGTGCTCACCACGCCCGAACGGCAACGGCGTCCCTATTCACCGTTGCTCATGAAGCCAGAAGCGAGCAAAGCTTAGGTAACTCTTTAAGCGGAAGCAAGTTACGATTTGGGACCGTTCGATGCCCGACATGATCTTCTCTCGCAGTGCAGCGTGAATGGGAACCGTTACGATTCCCTTTGAATAAGTGGAGTCCGCGATTGGAACAGCCTGCATTGCTGGCGCTTCGTGTCAGCATGGTCCCAAGGATCATTCTTGCTCTGCTCGTTTTGGGCGTCGTTCCTCGCGAGAGCCGCGCGCTCGAACCGCTACGGATCTCCGAAGTCGCACCTGGCGTCTACGTGCACATCGGCAACATCGATTTGATGAATGAGGCTAATCAGGGTGACATCGCCAACCTTGGTTTTATCGTTGGCGCGGAGGCGGTTGCGGTAATCGACTCCGGCGGCAGCGTTCGGGAAGGAAAGCGATTGCTTGCCGCGATCCGCGCGGTGACGCCAAAGCCGGTTCGCTATGTCATCAACACGCATGTTCATCCCGACCACGTTTTTGGTAACGCGGCGTTCGCGCAGAACGAAACCGTATTTGTGGGGCACCGGAACCTGCCGCGTGCGATGACGGCGCGAGGTGAATTTTACCTCAAGGCGTTCCGGGGGCCGCTCGGCGATGCGCTCATCGACGAAGTAAGAATTGTTCCGCCCACGCTGCTCGTCGACGACGAAATGCAAATCGATCTCGGCGGACGCAAGCTGATCTTGAAGGCCTGGCGGGCGGGGCATACCGACAACGATTTGACTGTGTTCGATAGCGTGACGTCGACCCTCTTTGCAGGCGATCTGCTTTTCGTGGAGCACGTGCCTGTCCTCGATGGCAGCATTCTCGGCTTTCTTGCTGACTCCCAGGAGTTGCTGCGCGTTCCCGCCGAGCGCGTTGTTCCCGGACATGGCCCGATCGTGGGCGATTGGCGAGGCGCCGTGGAAGACGAGCGTCGCTATTTCAATGGCCTGGTCAGCGAGTTGCGCGGGCTCATTGCCAAGGGGGTACCGCTTTCCCAAGTGGCGAGGGAGGCCGGGCGAAGCGAACGGTCCCGATGGAAATTGTTCGACGAATATGGCTCACGCAATGTCATCGCGGCGTTTAGCGAACTCGAGTGGGAATGAAGACCCGACCCGGCGGGGGGCGCCCGGCGTGCTGCAACTTGCTGCTGGTCGACTTTTCGTATATTTTGTTTCGACGCTGTTTCATTGTGGGAGTGGCACTCGACCATGTCGGTCTTCTCCACCATGTCTTTCTCCAGAACCATGTCTTTCTCCAGAGTGATCGTTTCCGTGCTGGTGGCAGCGGCTTATGCTGCGGCGCCGACGGCGGTACGTGCTCAGGCGGCTGCCGCCAGTCAGGATCAGCCCTCAGAAGACACCTGGAACAGCATCAAGGGCGACATCTTCAAAGGTCGCCCCATTCTCGATGGTTCCGGACTGGTGATCCTCGATGCGCCGCGGCGCGCCGAGGATGCCGCTGTCGTGCCGATCGGCATGCGCGTCAACTTCACCGGCGACGACAAGCGCTCGCTGCAATCGCTGACGCTAGTCATTGACGAAAATCCTGCGCCGGTGGCAGGAACGTTCACGATCGGCCCGCGTTCGGGCGTGACTTCGATTTCGACGCGCGTCCGTGTCAATAGCTATTCCTATGTGCGGCTCATTGCCGAACTCAGTGATGGCCAGCTCTACGGCGTCAAGACATTTGTGAAAGCATCCGGCGGATGCTCCGCGCCGGCTTCGTCGAATAGCGACGCCACCAAGTCGATGCTGGGGCAGATGAAGTTCCGCATGTTCCGGCCGGAGACGGGCACGCTGCCGGAAGCCCAGTTCATGATGCGCCATCCGCAGAATTCGGGGCTGCAGATGGACCAACTGACACGGCTCTACATCCCGCCGTTCTTCATCGAGAATCTCAAGATCTGGCAGGGAGACAATCTGCTGGTGGAGATGGAGGGCGGGATCGCCATTTCGGAAGACCCGAACATCCGCTTCAATTTCAAGCCCAACGGCGCAGACAAGTTTCGCGCCGAAGCCATGGATACGAGCAGGAAACTGTTTCGCGACGAATGGTCGCTTGAAAAATCGATGTTATAGCGCTGACGCGCCGGAGGGCCTCGCTCAAAAGCAGCGAACTTCCGCTTCCGCTTGTGCCCGGCGGAATTCCTGCAATGCCAGCTTTGCAGGCTCGGTTGATCGAAACTCGGAACCGACGGGGCCCGTGACCTGGGACATCGACAGAATGGTCTCGGTCGTTACATAACGGTCGTAGGGGATCAGCGACGCAATCACGTCGATCGAGCAGGAACACTTTTGCAGAGTTTCCTGCGTCTCGCCGTTGGCTTTCATACAGCCAAAGACATAGTCCGCCCGCGCTGCTGTCGGATAGTCGTTGATATCTTCGGCGAGCGCGCGGGGCGCAGTAGCGACGATGAGAGCGGTCAAAACAGCACCTGATCCAAGGAAAGTGCGCAAGCCAATCATCTCAACGCCTCTCACGGGTGTCCTGCACGCGGGACAGAAGGTCGAATCCGGCCTGCGTCACTTCGACCGCGCCGATCATGATTTCTTGCGGCGTCACGCATTCGATGCGCTGCAACACAAACCTCGCTGGGAGCTTTGTTCTGTCAGCTCAAAATAATTTTGTCAGGATCAGCAATCCGGGTCAAGCTCGCGGCGCGAAGCTTGCTGCTTGCGACGCAGTAGGCTAAATCGCCATCATGAACCTGAAAGTCTGCGCGTGGAATTAGCTCAGGTCCCCGCTCTCGATATCCGCCGCGTCAGCCATCGCTACGGTGCACGTGTCGCATTGAACGATGTAAGTCTGACAGTCCGGCAGTCGTCCTTTACCGTGCTGCTGGGGTTGAACGGAGCCGGCAAGTCGACGCTGTTTTCGCTGATCACCCGTCTCTATGCGATCCAATCGGGTCAAATCCGCATTTTCGGGCACGATGTCGCAAGCGAGCCGGGTGCGGCTTTGAGCAAGCTCGGCGTCGTGTTTCAGTCGCGCGCGCTCGATATCGACATCTCGGTGCGCCAGAACCTGCTGTATCATGCTGCGCTGCATGGCATCGGCAGCAAGCGAGCCAACGAGTTGATCGCGCAGGTTCTTGACCGCGTGGCAATGACCGACCGGAGCCTGGATCGCGTCGGGAATCTCTCCATCGGCCAGATGCGCCGCATCGAGATTGCCCGCGCATTGCTGCACAAGCCCCGACTGCTTTTGCTGGACGAGCCGACCGTCGGTCTCGACATCAAGGCGCGCGCCGACATTCTCGATCACGTTCGCCGGCTATCGACAGTGGAGGGCATCGGTGTGCTCTGGGCGACGCATCTTATCGACGAAGCTGGCGCGGGAGATGACGTGGTGATGCTGCATAAGGGCAAAGTGCTTGCCGACGGTGCGGTCGGCGAAGTCGTCGGCAGGTCCGGCGGCGCGGATTTGCGGGATGCGTTCAATCGCGTGACCGGAGCCGCCGATCAGGGTGAACTGGAATCCGCCGGATGACGGTTGTAGCTGAAGCAAGGGACAAACACAGCTTCACGCTGGCGCAATATTTTATCTGCCTCAGGGGCATCGTCTGGCGCGAGGCGTTGCGCTTTATTCATCAGCGCGAACGCTTCGTCTCCGCGCTAGTGCGCCCGCTGGTCTGGCTTTTCATTTTTGCCGCCGGATTTCGCCAGGTGCTCGGCCTCTCGATCATTCCGCCCTACGAGACCTATGTGCTCTACGAGGTCTACATCGCGCCCGGATTGATTGCGATGATCCAGCTGTTCAACGGCATGCAGTCCTCGCTCACGATGGTCTACGACCGCGAAACCGGCGGTATGCGCACATTACTCGTCAGTCCGTTCCCGCGCTGGTGGTTGCTGACATCGAAGCTGCTGGCGGGCACGCTGGTCTCCGTTCTGCAGGCCTATGCCTTCCTGGTGATCGCCTGGTTCTGGGAGATCGAGGCACCGCCGCTCGGCTATCTTGCGCTGTTACCGGCGCTGCTGCTCAGCGGGTTCATGCTGGGGGCGCTTGGAATGCTGATTTCGTCACTGATCAAGCAGCTCGAGAATTTCGCCGGCGTCATGAATTTCGTGATATTTCCGATGTTTTTTGCCTCGTCGGCGCTCTATCCGCTATGGCGCGTCAAGGAATCGAGCCCGCTGCTATATTATGTATGTGAGCTCAATCCTTTCACACACGCGACCGAATTGATCCGCTTTGCGCTGTATGAACAGGTGGCATGGGTCTCGCTGGGCGTCGTTGTCGGTTGCACCGTGGCGTTTCTGTTCGGAGCGATCCTGGCTTACGATCCGGCCCGCGGTTTCCTTGCACGCCGCAATACCGCGGCAGGCTGAAGCGGGATTTCGCCGACAACGTCAGAACGTGACCTTCATGCCGGCATAAAGGGCGCGGGGCCGCGCCGGACTGACCGAGCGCGGATCCGTGAAAGGCGCGCCACCATTGCCGAAATTGGGAACTTGGCCGGTATCGAAGAATGTTCCGTAGGTCGCATATCGGTTGTCGAAGATATTGTCCACCCGGCCGTAGATCTGGACCATCTTGGTGAGTTGATAGGAGGCACGCAGGTTGAAAACAGAGTAGCCGGGCAGCTTCGATGCCTGATTGGATTCGTCACCGACGAA
Organism: uncultured Alphaproteobacteria bacterium; assembly: GCA_963811915.1. Classification (GTDB taxonomy): domain Bacteria; phylum Pseudomonadota; class Alphaproteobacteria; order Rhizobiales; family Xanthobacteraceae; genus Bradyrhizobium. The sequence continues at coordinate 92,731 of CAWETC010000011.1, read as the reverse complement.
GTATTGGCTGCTGAAGTAAAGCGCATCTGCGCCCACCTTGAATGCGTCGGTGATGGAATAATCGACGCTACCCTTGACTCGATTGCGCGGAATCGTCGGGATTTGGTTGCCCGGCAGAATCTGGACGTTGCCGTTGGCGTCGGCGAAGGGGCTGTTTGAGCCGACCTGAAGCGCGTCGAGAAATCTTGCATCTACAAGCGTATAGCTGGCGTTGAACTGCAGCCTGTTCGACTTGAGACTGACTTCGGCCTCGATTCCCTGACGCCGGGTCGAGCCTACGTTCTGGAAATAGCCAAATCCCTGCACGACCGGGCTCGGAATTGCGAGGATGTCGTCGGTGTTATCCGCACGGTACACTCCGAGCTTCCATCCGAGCGTTCCGATGTTCAGGTCGTGCGTGCCGCGCAGTCCAGCCTCCACGGTGCGGGACACGACTTGTTTGAGCGGCGGATCGGAGACCAGAAATGCTGCGACAATGCAGGGATGCGCTGGATCGGCGCAACCGAGTTCCAATGGGGTGGGCGCGCGATTGGCTTCCGAATAGCCGGCATAGGCGGTCAAGGCCGACGTGATCTTGTAAGTGCCGCCGATGATCGGATTGAAGCGGGTGTAGGTATCGTTGCCAGTGAGCGAAGTACCGGGCACCTCTGGAAGCTGGTCTTGCAGGCTGATGTTGGCGACATTGAACCGTCCGCCCGCTGTGATCGCGAAGGCTTTCGTGACGTCGAACGTGTCGAGTGCATAGAGCCCAGTGTATTGATTGGTGGTGCGAAGCGAGACCGGGCCTATTGAAACGGGACTGCCGGATTCACCGAGAAATATACCGCTCCCGCTGACGACATAGTTCGGGCCGATTGTGCCCAGTTCCGCGCTGGCGGTGAAGTTGGTCACGCTGGCGTCGAAACTGCCGCCGACCACGAAATGGTTGTTGTGCCCGAACAACTGGTCGGTATTGGTTGCCTGCAGCGAGACACCACCCGTGGTCGTATGCGTCGTCGTTCGATCGATCTCTCCCAACACCGCACTCTGATCGAAGGGATTGGCAAGCTGAGCTCCGTTCAGGCCGAATGCCGGTGTGCTGCCGTCGCCATAGCAAAGCTGTGTCGCATCGGCCGTGCAGGGCTGAGTTCCGGTCGGATTGCCGTCCTCGACCTTCTGATCGAACACCCGCATATGGGCGATACCTTCGACCGACCAGGTCGGTGTGACCTCGACTTTCCCGGTCAGATTGAGATAGCCAACGCGGTTATCCGAGGTTTGCGGAGTGGTGTAGGTCGAACCATAATATTGCTGCAACAATTCGACCGGCACGGTCGCGGTCGCGCCGAAATCATTCTCGGCCGCACCTACGTTGAGGTGGAATTCAGCTCGGTCGCTCTTGGCGCCGATGTCGCCGTAGAAGCGGCGAATGTTTGACGCCGAAAAGTTGCGAAATCCGTCGTCGTGTAATCCTTCGAGCGCGACGTAGCTGGCAAAATTGTCGATCTGCTTGCCCCATTGCGCCGAACTCTGCACGCGCCCGAATGATCCACCCATGGTGTCGATTTCGGCGCCGTGATAGTTGAAGCCGTCTTTCATCTGCACGACGACCGCGCCACCGAGCGCATTCAGCCCGAATGCGGGATTGTTGGTCACCAGAGTCACTGACTTTATGGCGGCCGTCGGAATCAGATCCCAGTTTACGGTATCGCCAAACGCTTCATTTATGCGCACGCCGTTTTGATAAACCGCAAGCCCCTGAGGTGTGCCCGACACCGGAGATCCAACGAAGCCGCGAAATTCTACGTTCGGCGTAAATGGATTGCCGGCGACTTCATTGATGGAGACGCCCGGCACGTATTGTCGCAAGGCATCGGTGACGTTCAGCGATCCGGTTTGCTTGATCTGATTGGCGTCGACGACATTGACGCTTCCCGCCACCTTGTCGGGATCGATGCTGGAGCCGGCAAGTGGCGTCGTCGGGTAAATGAACACTCTTGGCCGAACCGTGCGGGAAGTCGTTTGAGCCCGGCCGGGTTTAACGCCTGACTTCGTTCCGGTCACCACGATCGGCGGCAACGCCTGACTAGCCGTGGGCGCATCCTGGGCACGAGCATGGTCATTCTGAGCCGGCAAGCCTAGCGATATGAACACAACAAGCAGGTAGCGAACTCGCATCTGCTTCATCCCCTTTCCGCCCGGTTGTTTTCGGGTTCGCTGATTGGATGCTAGGGGATTGCGGACCGATGGGGCCGGGAAAATTAGGTCGCAAGGTCGGGAAAAAGTCCCGATGCGTGTGTTTTACGCGGGTTGAAACAGTTGGGATGGCGATACGCCACAGGGAACCATGGCTTTCACGGTGACTCCTTGATTTGTCGATGCCACGGTCATCGTGCCGCCTAAAGCCAGCACCCGTTCGCGCATGCCGAGCATTCCGAAGCCCTGTTTATGATCGGCCGGCAGGCCTGTGCCATTGTCGCGCACGGTCACAATGATCGCTTCGGCTCCGACGGGGCCCGCCGGATTGGGCGTGGCTGGCGCGACGGTGACATCGACGCGAGAGGCGCCCGCGTGGCGGAATACGTTGGTGAGGGCTTCCTGGACGATGCGGTAGATCGTCAATTCCGCCGTCTCGCTGCGCACGCCCAGCGATGGCGAGATCGAGGTCTCGATCACCACGCCGGGGTGGGTTTCGCGCCAGAGGCGCATCAACGCCGCGAGCGCATCGGTCAGCCCGAGCTCCGCAAGGCCTACGGGTCGCAGTCGCTCAAGAACACGGCGATTGAATTGCTGCAGTGCATTCACTTGATCGGCCATCGCGCCGATATGTTTACGCAGGGCCTCAAGGTCAGGCTGGGGTGTGTCGGCCAAACGCGTCAGCGAGGAAGTTTGTGCGCGCAGGGCAAACAGATAGGGGCCGAATTCGTCGTGCAATTCGCGCGCTATTTCCTTGCGTTCGACATCCTGCAGCGAGACCACGCGTTGGGCGAGTTGCCGCTTGTCCTCGACCGCTGTCCCCAGCACAGCCGCGAGGTGGTTCAGTTTGCTACAGATCGCCGCCAGTTCGGGCGAGCCGCGGGGCATAACTCGCGTATCATAGCGGCCCGCCTCGATGCCGGTCATAGCTTCCGCCAGCGATTCGATTGGCGCCAGCGCGCGGTTGACGACCGTCATCGTGATAAGGAACAGCGCTGCGGCGATCGCGGACCCAATCTGAATTTGATCGACGATGCCGTTCCAGATCTCGGCAATTTCGTCGGTTGGATGCGAGGTAATGACAAGCGAGCCCAGCGATCTTCCATTCACCGCGATTGGCACGGAAACGGTTGTCTGCTCCGGGTGAATGAGAGCCACAAACCATTCGGGGACTTCTTGCGGTTGGCTCGAAATGCCCGGTGTCGTGGGAGCCGCCGATGCACTGCCGCGGGTCGGAGCGCGGGTAATACTGACATGGCGCAGTTGTTTCAGACCCTCGACAATCCGTTCCAGCGTTGCTTCGGGGTCGGGTCCTTCATTGAGGCCTGAGACCAAAGCCTCCACGAAGCCACGCGCGAGCCTGATCACGCTTTGATCCTCGGCCACCACCCGCGGTGCGGCCTCCAACAGCAGCCGCGCGATGTTGATGATCAGTCCGAGCACCATGATAAGCGCCAAAAGCGTATTCAGCCGTCCACGCAGGGAGAGCCTTTGCCAGATCGCCATGTTTCGCTCCGGTCCGCAAAATGTTGACAGCCAAAAATAGGAGCTATCTAATTGAAGGTACCGCACTTCTTCTGGAGGGGCATAGTGCGAAGGTGCGAGACGCGAAATGAGACATCACAGCCTGGTGCCGCGTCCAACGCCGGGACGGGGGTATGCAGTGTTGCGCCGCAACCTGATTGGTCAGGGCTTTCCGAGCGATATCGATGCGTATCCTGATCGTTGACGATCATCCGATCGTGGCCTCCGGCTGTCGTACATTGCTGGCAGGCACGCCGGATGTCACGATTGTGGAGACCCCAGACGCCGAAAGCGGAGAGAAGGCTTTTGTGGCCGAACGGCCCGACGTTTGCATCGTCGACATCAATTTGCCGGGAGTTTCCGGCTTCGAACTCGCTCGGAGAATTCTGGCCCACGATGATGCGGCGCGTATCATCGTATTCAGCATGAATGACGATCCCATATTTGCAGCGCGCGCCATCGAGGCCGGCGCCAAAGGCTATGTTTCGAAATCGGGCGATCCAGGCGATCTGGTCGAAGCCATCCGCAAGGTCGGTGATGGCGGGGTGTTCCTGCCTGCCGCGATCGCCCAAAGCGTCGCATTCGCCGGTCCGGGGTTTGCCGAAAATCGTCTTTCGAAATTGACGGCGCGCGAGGTCGAAATCTTGCGCTTGCTGGGCGCGGGAAAAAGCCTCTCGGAGATCGCGTGGCTGGTGCATTCCTCCTACAAGACGATCGCAAATACCTCTTCCGGCATACGCCAGAAGCTCGGTTTGCGCTCATCTTCCGAACTGGTGCGTTTCGCGATCGAGAGCCGCCTGGTGTGAAAGCCTAGTCGTCGGCCAAACGCCTCGCCTCCTGCGACACCAGCAACCGCATTTCATCTCCGATCGATGCGATGATGTCTTTGCCGCGCTTTCCTCGTGGCGGCGGCAGGGACTTCTCGGCAATGATGTGGGTCGGGCGGTCCGACAGGAAGAACAGGCGATCCGACACCTGGATGGCCTCTTCCAGATCATGGGTCACGAACAGCGTCGTTACTTTGGTCCGCGTCGTCAACGCCACAAGTTCGTCGCGCAACCGGGTGGCGACGGTTTCATCAAGCGATACAAAGGGTTCATCAAGCAAAAGAAAATCCGGCTGCACCGCGAAGGCGCGAGCGATAGCGGCGCGTCGGGCTAATCCCAGCGACAGCTCGCCTGGATACCGCGCCAGATGCGAACTCAGGCCGAGTATCCCGACCAGTTCCGTCAAGTCAGCGGCGGTATCTTCGGCGGGCAATGCCAGCCGGATGTTCTGCTCGACGGTGCGCCAGGGCAGAAGGCGGGGCTCCTGAAATACAATCCCGAGGCGGCCGGCTCCGGGTGTGCGGATATTCCCGCGGAAATCCGGATCGATTCCGGCCGCGATCTTCAGAATCGTGGTCTTGCCGCAACCGGAAGGACCGATCAGCGCTCCAAACGTGCCGGCTTCGAGCTGAAGTTTCAGACCGCGCACGACTTCGACCGGCGTGCCGTCGGCCGATAAATAGGTCTTCGAATCGATGCAAAGTTCAAGCAGGGCGGCGTCGCCAGCGGTTCGCACGTCGTTCAAGCGGTTGTACCAGATAGCCTTCGATCACGAGCATAAGCACGATAAAGGAAATCGCATAGCTTAGTATCTGGGCCATGTCGAACAGCGAGAAGGCCGAACCCAGGACGAAGCCCACGCCATTCGGACGCCCGATCAGTTCAACCACCAGTACAATCTTCCAGACGATCGAGAGCCCGGAACGCGAACAGGCCGCCAGATAGGGAGCAAATTGCGGTAGGGTCACATGGCGAGCCCGCGTAAGTGGTGTGAACTTGAAGGCCCTGGCCATTTCGTCAAGTTCGGGATCGAGCGCACGGGCACCCTCGCGCATGATGACGATCACATTCGGGAGTTTGTTGACGGCCACAGCCAGAATCGCCGCGGTTTCGTTGAGGCCGATCCAGACGTAGGCGAAAATGATCGTCACAAGCGCAGGCATGTTGATCAGCGCGATCAGCCATGGATCGGCATATCGATCGGCGGTTTTCGAGCGCCCCATCACGTAACCCGCCATGATACCGAGGATCATCGCGATCGCAAAAGAACTGATCACGCGTCCAAGCGTGCAGGCCATATGAAACGGCAACTCGCCGGAGCGGATGTCAGCAAGTATTGTCGTGCCAACGGTCAAAGGACCCGGCAGCAGGCGGGATTGAACCAGTGCTGCTGTAACGGCCCACGCTGCGATCAGGACGGCGAGCGAATAAATTCTCGTCAACGCTCGGTCTCCCGCGGGGGAGTTTGATAGTAAAGGCCCGGATCGAGTTCTTGCAGCGGACCTACAAGTTCCGGCCCTCCAATGGCAGCAAGCGTTTTGAAGAGCGCACGCGCATCGGCCTTTTCCGCGGCTATCGTCCGCCGCGGCATGCCCTCTCGGGTCTGGTCGCGATAGGCCTTGAATGTTGACTGATCCTCCGCATTCATCAGTGGCCGCAGCGCCTCCCATTCGTCGTCGGATCGCCGCATGATGTCATTGGCCTTCTGTGCAACCGTGATGAACCGATCGATTGTGCTTTTGTGACGTGCCGCAAACTCTTCTGAAAATGCGTAACCGATCAGAGCGACAGGTTCCTTGAGTCCGAGGGCAACTTCCGCATCGCGTACATCGACCAGACGGCGATAGCCCTGGGCCTCCAGCCTGGCGCAGAAGTTCCAGTAGTTGAGGCCCGCTTCGGCTTCACCCTGTTGCAATTTCTGAAACATCAACGGCGGGGCACCGTACTGGAGTGTCGCTTCGTGTTTGAGATCAATTCCCTGGCGGATCGCGGCGGCCTGGACGATAAGCCAGCTTTTATCGAGCGGGCCGCCGGCAACCGCGAGAACCCGGCCTCTAAGGTCGCCCATGCTCCGTAGCGGTGAATCCGCCTTTACCATGATAGAGCCGACCGCGCTGGAATAGGGATAGAACAGCAACTTGGCGCCAAGGGCCCGCGCGCGGGCGACCCAAAGCCAATCCACGACCGCCAGATCGACCGAACCACCGTTAAGGGCGAGTTTGCCCGCATCCGGCGAAGCGTATTCGGTGATCTTCAAATCCAGACCGGAGATCGTGGCGAGGCCGTGGCGGCGAATCACGTCCAGTTGCCAGGCGAACGTGCCGGTCGTTTGCAGGCCTATGCGCAAGGTATCGCCGGCTAGCGTTGGAGTTGCCCAAATGAGCAAACAAAGCGCCAGGAAAATTCTGAACATTCAGGATGCTTCCGAGTGATCGAGGTTGCTGCAAAGCACAATCGATCGCGGGTTCAATGGTCGCCTCCAACTTGCTCATTCTTGCGTGAAATGATTCACGCGACAAGCCGGAATCCAATGACATCGTGCGGCAAAGTCGAGCATTCAAATGCCGCGCGGCAAAGTGCTACGAAAGTAGTCTGAACTGTGGCTAGATGCGGTAATGGCAGAACTCGGGGCATCGGAACGTTTTGTAGTGCCGTTAAGGCGCGCCGCGAAATCCTGCCTGATGCTGGCACTTGCGCTCATCCCGACCGACGCCCGCACTGCAACAATCGATACCGAGCATCTGTTCGGCTTCGTCATCGGCAGCGATGTCGGTGAAGTCGGTGAAAGAGAGGTAGAGAGTTCCGTCACCGGCCGATTTGGAAAACAAGCCGGAACGTACAACGCGGCTTCGGGCACGTTGTCGATGGAAATGGTGCCGATTGCTCATCTTCGAACCGAAATTACCGGCGAGGTCCTCGGTTATGGCATTACAGGCGTTGGCGGATTGGCCGATCAGCAATATGGCGCATTTGGAGGTCTGTCCGCCGACATCCGCTACCAGTTTCTCGATCGCGAGAGCGCGCCGTTCGGTGTTGCAGTGGGGGCCGAGCCTCGCTGGGGGCGGGCCGATGATGTGACCGGTCAACCTGCCCACCAGTATGGCGTCGACTTTGTTGCCGCCGCCGACTGGGAGCCGATTCCCGACCGCGTCGTCGCGGCCTTCAATCTGCTTTACCAGCCCGAGACCACGCGCTTGAAATGGAGCGGTAACTGGTCGCAGCAATCGACCGCGGGCGTAGCGATTGGCGTGATGGTTCAGGTTCGACCGGGGCTCTTCGCTGGTGGCGAAGCGCGCTATCTGCGCACGTATGATGGAATTGGTTTAGAGGCGTTCGCCGGGCAAGGCCTTTTCGTGGGGCCGACGGTATATATGCAACTCTCCAAACAAGCCTGGATCGCGGTTGCCTGGAACACCCAGATTGCCGGCGACACGCCGGTCTCGATTGGTTCACTCGATCTCGTTAATTTCGAGCGTCGGCAGGCACGTGTCTCGTTCGGTGTCAATTTTTGAACTCAGGTCCGGTTACTGCTAATTGGCGCAGTTCTTCAGGTTCTTCTCATCGATCGAGAAGATCGCACCTTCCTTGATCTCGATATTGGGAACCACGCAGGTCCGGCCACTCTTGTCGACGAACTTGACGTCATACAGGCCGGAAGGCGCGTCGGTGATCTTCAGGCGCTCGTCATGATCGACGGTGTGATCCCGATCGTTGTCAGTCTGATTCCGGCCCCAGTCATTCTTGCCAGCGGGCGAAAGTTGCACCGAAGTAATGGTATTGGCGGTCAGGTTCCAGAACCGGGTGTCTTTTGCCAACGCGCTGATCGGAAGCAAAACTGAAATGAACATTATCAAAGCCATGCGCTTGGCCATTTTTTGTTCCTTCCGGGAACGTTGTAGAGTTAATTTTATTTCTCGTGTCGCAACCGGTCTGCGCAGACTTGATAAATCCGGATGCCCCCTTTGACCTGCGCTTGAACGTATGAAGTGTTGTTACTAGCAATACGCGGCGCTTGCCGCAAATTGCATGTCGGAGGAACGGCAATGCGCTCCGGAACGCTGACGCGAATTTTGACCGCTACAGCTGTCGTCGCGGGTGGAGCAAGCACGGCCAAAGCCGCCTCGACCGCTGCGATTTTTCCATTTGAGGTCTTCGACACCAGCGGCGAGGCGCCACGCCCCGACCTGAACGAACGGCTGGCCATGGCGACGCGGGTGTTGTCTGAAGCGCTCGAAAAAACCGGACGTTATTCGCCGATCGATCTTGCGCCATTCAGCGCGGAGGTTGCCGCGCTGGCGCCACGTTACCAGTGTGGCGATTGCTTTCTGCCTGTTGCGCGGAAGGCCGGCGCTGTCGTCGCCGTTGTGCCCGTGGTTCATAAGGTGTCGTCGCTGATCTCCTCGATGGATATCTGGATCACCGACGCGTTCAGCGGTGCTGGGGTGGCGCATCTCGGCGGCCAGATTCGTGGTGACACTGCGGAAGCCTACGAACACGGCGTACGGTTTTTGGTCAGGAACCGGTTGCCGGACGACGATCCGGCGGGCGGTGGTGCGTCGTCGAAATAACCGGAACAGCCGGACGGCCAATCATCCATTCAAGCGCGCGGCGTGCCAGCGCAGGTGATCTTCCATGAAGGTCGATACGAAGTAGTAGCTATGGTCATAGCCGGGCTGGCGGCGGAGCACGAGCGGAATTTCCGCTTGCGCACACGCGTGCTCCAGCAACTCGGGACGAAGTTGGGCAGTCAGGAATTGATCGGCGTCGCCAACATCGACAAGAAAATCGGAAAACCGCGCGCCATCCTCGATCAGCGCGACGGTATCGTGCTTGCGCCACGCGTGGCGCGCCTCACCGAGATATCCGCCAAGCGCCTTGATTCCCCATGGCACTTGTGACGGGGCGGCGATCGGCGAAAAGGCACTGGCGGCGCGATAGCGACCAGGATGGCTCAGAGCGATTGTGAGGGCGCCATGCCCCCCCATCGAATGACCGAGGATCGATTGCCGTTGGGCATTGACGGGAAAATGCTCGGTAATCAACTCGGGGAGTTCTTTCGTCACATAACTCCACATACGGTAATTGGGCGCGAATGGCGCCTGTGTGGCATCGACATAAAAGCCGGCGCCAAGACCGAAATCATAGGCGCCCGCGGGATCGCCGGGCACGCCTTCGCCCCGCGGACTGGTGTCCGGCGCGACAAAAATCAAACCCAGTTCGGCGCAGGCCCTGCGAAATTCGCCCTTTTCGGTGACATTGGCGTGCGTGCAGGTCAGGCCTGAAAGATACCAGACCACCGGTAGCCTGGCGCCTTCTTGATGCGGCGGGACAAAGACCGAGAAGGTCATGCCGGTCGCAGTTTCGCGGCTGGCGTGCTTGTAAACCCCCTGCACGCCGCCGTGCGATCGATTTAAGGAAACGGTTTCCAGTGTCATGACTTCATCGCTCCGGCGCCGCAGCGACGCCAAAATAGCAACAGTTCAAAAATGGCCGCAAGCACCAACGGGCTGGTGCTTGCGCAAGGTCAGCCGATTCAGGCCGCTTTGGACTTGGATTTCGCCACGTGGGCGGCGATCGCATCCATCAGCGCCGGCGACAGGCAATCGTAGGGCTCAAGCCCGAGCTCCTTGAGGCGTGACCTGATCCCGCTCATCTCGGACGGGTTGACGCCGGACTCGATCACCGAGGATACGAACGCCGCAAATCCCGGAGCGGCCGAGCCGCTTTCGGCGAAGAGTTCGGGATGGATGAAGTCGAGGCCATAGAACGGATGGTCCTTGTTCTCGATCCGGCCGAACATATGGGTGCCGCAAACCTTGCAGGCGTGCCGCTGGATCGTCTTCGAGGCGTCGATGATGTGAAGCTTGTCGCCGTTCTCCAGAACCGTCACGTTGTCGCGCGGAACCACGGCCACCACCGAGAAGATCGCGCCGTCGGGCTTCCAGCACTGGGTACAGCCGCAGGCGTGATTGTGGGCGACGTCGCCCTTGACACCGACCTTGACCGGCTTGTCCTTGCATTTGCAGATCAGCGTGCCGCCGGCAAAATTGCCTGAACCTTTCTTGACTCCGTTATCAACCGATGGATGGATGTGAACAGTCATAGGTCAATCCTCCCTTGTGTTTGACGTTTTTGATTTGGAACGCGCTTCGTTTGGACCACGCTTGGTCTAGAACACGACGACCGAACGGATCGACTTGCCCTCGTGCATCAGATCGAATCCCTTGTTGATGTCCTCGAGCTTGAGGACATGGGTAATCATCGGGTCGATCTCGATCTTGCCGTTCATGTACCAGTCGACGATTTTCGGCACGTCGGTCCGCCCCCGCGCGCCGCCGAACGCCGAGCCCTTCCAGACCCGGCCGGTGACGAGCTGGAACGGCCGGGTGGCAATCTCCTTGCCGGCTTCCGCCACGCCGATCACGACCGATACGCCCCAGCCGCGATGGCAGGCTTCCAGCGCCTGTCGCATCACGGTGGTATTGCCGGTGCAGTCGAAGGTGAAATCCGCCCCGCCATCGGTCAATCCGACCAGATGCTGGACGATATCGCCATCGACCTTTTTGGGATTGACGAAATGGGTCATGCCGAAGCGGCGGCCCCATTCCTCCTTGGAATCATTGAGGTCGACACCGATGATCTTGTCGGCCCCTACCATCCGTGCGCCCTGGATGACGTTGAGCCCGATGCCGCCAAGCCCGAACACCACGACATTGGCGCCCGGCGTTACCTTGGCGGTGTTGACCACCGCGCCGACGCCGGTGGTCACACCGCAGCCGATGTAGCAGCTCTTGTCGAACGGCGCGTCCTCGCGAATCTTGGCCACCGCAATCTCCGGCAGCACGGTGAAGTTCGAAAACGTCGAGCAGCCCATGTAGTGGAAGATGGTCTGGCCCTTATGGCTGAAGCGCGAGGTGCCGTCGGGCATCACCCCCTTGCCCTGCGTCGCGCGGATTTGGGTGCACAAATTTGTCTTTTGGCTGAGACAGCTTTTGCACTGGCGGCATTCGGGCGTGTAGAGCGGGATCACATGGTCGCCCGGCTTCACCGAGGTGACGCCCGGTCCGACCTCACGGACGATACCGGCACCTTCGTGTCCGAGAATTGACGGGAAAATTCCCTCGCTGTCGAAGCCGTCGAGCGTATAGGCATCGGTATGGCAAATTCCCGTCGCCTTGATCTCAACCAGGACCTCGCCGGCTTTGGGCCCCTCCAGATCCAACTCGACGATCTCAAGTGGTTTCTTGGCCTCGAACGCAACAGCGGCACGTGTTTTCATTTGTCGTCCCTCCACTCAAGATTTTTTTGTGCCTGGGAATTAAATCGGTTTTTTAAACCCTTCGTCCGCGTGTGGACCATGGTAACGCGCTTGCAGCGCTCCACGTCCGAAACGCAAGCCAAGCAGCGCACTCGCCTCTGGAAAGGATCTTGTATTGAAGGATTGCACGCTGACATCGAATGTCAAGGCCGGCGACCGCGCGGTCTTGCCGGAACCAATGGCCGCTTTCATTGCGATGCGGCAGAACAGCTGACCGAACGGCCGCCGGACCACGCATCCATAAACCACGCATCCATAGGATGGCCCGGTTCATTCACTACTATTCGGCCAACCCGGCTGCGCGGTTTTTATCAGAATTTTGAAACGCCAGAGTGAATCGGGCGTAATATTCTCAAGTGGCGTTCGAATAGAGGAGGGCGGATTGATTGAAATCATCCTGACTGTCTGTGCCATCGCCAATCCTGCCAATTGTGAGGAAAGGAATCTTCAATTCGCCTGGGACGGGTCACTCCAGCAGTGCATGATGGCTGCGCAGCCCTATATTGCTCAATGGATCGGTCAACATCCCGCCTGGCGCGCCACGAAATGGAGCTGCGACTACCCAGACAGCAAGAAGCGAAAGATTTGATTTGGTCGTACTGGTCGCTGAAGCAAGTGCGGCGCATTGGAGGCGGGTACTTGGTGCTTTGGACCTTCAATTCGAACCGATGGCAACCCCCCAAGGTAACTCGCCGACCTGAATCGATTTGATGACCCGCAAGCGCTGCACGTCGATGACCGAAATGTCATTGGAAACGCCATTGGCGACCAACAGGTATTTCTCGTCCGGCGTGAATGCACCATGCCAAACCCGTTGGCCGACCAAGAGGTATTTCAAGACAGCGTGAGTGACGCCGTCGACGACGGCCACCCGATTGGCAGGTCCAAGATCGATGAAGCCGAGCTTGCCGTCTCGGGTGATATTGATGCCGACGGGCTGGATGGCCTCGGATCGAAGGCCCGGGATCTCGAACGTGACTGTCTGCTTGAGCTGGCGTGTCGCCGGATCGATGATCGCGAGACCGCCGCCGATTTCCGAGGTCACCCATAACTCCGATCCGTCAGCCTTGTATGCGGAAAAGCGTGGGCGAGATCCGACCAACAGATTGCCCGCGAGCTGGCGGCTCGCGGTGTCGATGAAATGGACCATGCTGGTCGTTTCGGACGTACAAATCAGAGTCTTGGAAGTCCGGGCTGACCGCCATACCTTCGGGCTCGATGCCCACCGATACCTCGCCGACCGACGCACGCTTCTCCAGGTCGATAACGGTCACCATCGCGTCATTTTCATTGGCGACGTAGAGGGTCTTACCCGCCGGATCGATTGCGAATTGCTCGGGATCCGGACCTGACGGCAATTCGCTGACCACAGTCAGGCTTTTGGTGTCGATGATCTGTATGATGTCGTCGTCGCCGAGCGCGACATAGACCAACTTTCCGTCGCGGGAGACCTCGATGCCGCGCGGCCTTTGCCCCGTCTTGATGGTTGCGATTGTTTCCATCTTGTCGGTGTCGATGACAGAAACCGTATTACTTTTTTCGTTGGAGACGTAGGCGAGAAAGGCGCGAGCAGGATCAACTGACAGAACGAACCCGGCCAGGGCAAACGCGAGCATCGTGATCCATCGCAAATCGAACATGTGGCATTCTCCAGACACAGATACGGTAACGATCGAGGGCTACGGCATTTAGCATGTCGTTGCTCCCTATCGCCAATGGAGTATCTTTGACCCGGGCGCTCAAATGTAACTAAAAACGCAGCGAAGCTGCGGGTACGCTGCATGAACGAAATGTTGCGGTGCACCGAGCGGCCGGTTCCGTCTGAAATATCGCATGGGAGGCACAACTTGCTCCGGATTTTCTTTGCTGTCTGCATCCTGGCGATTTCAAGCGGAGTGGGTGTTGCGGCCGACCAGCCGGTGGAAATCAAGATCGGCTATCTGCGCCAGGTGCCGTCGAAAATCAGGATATCGCTGATCGATGTACCGGCGGCCAACGATGGTCTCGCGGGTGCCCAATTGGCCACCGAGGACGACAATGCCACCGGACGCTTTCTCAATCAGCACTTTACGCTGGTCGAGAGAGTGCTTGGCGAGGCCGAGGATCCGGTCGCGGCCATGAATACGCTCGCCGACCAGGGAATTTCCTTTATCGTGACGAGTCTCGACGCGGACCGGCTGCTGAAGGTCGCGGACGCGGGTCAGGCGCGTGGGGAGACGTTCATCAACGCGTCTGCATTGGACGAGCGCCTGCGCGAGCAGGATTGTCGCGCCGACGTCATACATGTTGCGCCGACGCGCTCCATGCTCGCTGACGCGCTCGCGCAATATTTGATCTGGAAGAAGTGGGACAAATGGGTGCTGCTGAAAGGCTCGCACGAAAAGGATGCGCTGTTCGCCGAAGCATTGCGTCATGCCGCGACTTGGTTTGGCGCCAAGATCGTCGAGGAGAGGGAGTTCAAAGATAGTGGCGGGGCGCGACGCACCGATAGCGGTGTTGCCGAGATTCAGCGACAGATGCCTGTGGTCACGCAGGGCTTACCCGCTCATGACGTGTTGGTTGCAGCGGACGAAAGCGAGGTCTTTGCGGGCTATTTGCCGTTTCGGACATGGGATGCCCGGCCGGTCGCGGGCTCGGCCGGACTCGTCCCCGTGACCTGGAATGCGGCGTTCGATCAGTGGGGCGCCGTGCAATTGCAGAACCGCTTCACAAAATCATTTCAGCGGTCGATGACATCGCAGGACATCCAGGCCTGGACCGCCGTTCGCATGATCGGCGAGGCGGCGGTGCGGGGCGCCTCCGCCGATTCCGGCAAGATACTCGCCTACATCAAAAGCCCGGAATTCTCGGTCGCAGCTTTCAAGGGTCAGAAACTGACCCTGCGTGACTGGAACCTGCAGCTTCGGCAGCCCATCCTGCTGTTCGATGGCAGGAATACCGTTTCGGTTTCTCCCCAGGAGGGTTTCCTCCATCAGGTATCGACGTTGGATACACTCGGGCTCGACCGCCCCGAAACCAAGTGCAAGTTGAAGTGACCAGGATTGACGGGCCGGTGGCGATCAGCCTGGCATGGAGCCGTTCGACGTTCCGCGACGTAAAGGTGTGGGCGCGTAGGCTGAAGCGCGAGGTTTATGCCATCTATCTTGCCGCCCAGAGTCCGCTTGTACCCTGGTATACCAAGTGTCTCGCAATGGCCGTCGTCGGATACGCGCTTTCGCCGATCGACCTGATTCCGGATTTCATTCCCGTGCTGGGCTATTTGGACGATTTAATCATCGTGCCGCTGGGCATTTGGCTGGTGTTGTCATTGATCCCGGAAGAGGTCATGACCGCGTGTCGCGCCCGCGCGGATGAGGCCGTCACAGGTCCACACGGCAAGATCGCGGCGGTCGCGATCATCACGATTTGGATCATGGGCGCGGCCATATTGGGCTGGAGTGTATTTGTCAACTGGAGCCGAATAAACTAGCCGACGCATCAATTGACGTCATGTTTTCTTCAAGCGATCTGATGGCTTGACGCTTTGACGGGGGCGTTCCCGGTCTGCAACGATCAGAGCCATGACGTCAGTCTTCCGTTTGCCGGATTCGTGTTCACTCTCAAAGTGATCGGGTCGCCGCTGGCAAGACCGATTGATGGCTCGCTGGCGCGCGAGGCCAACCGCTAACGGGTCGGCGCGGGTGGTCTTGCGCGGATTATGACTGGCTCGGCGTTTCGCGTAGGCTGGAATTTGAGCGTCCACTCATTAGGTTGAGGCGAAAACGACCCCGGAAATGGTGATACCCGTATTTATGACCGATGTCGGACTCCCGTGCGGTCACGGTTTCAGCCGCGGCCATATTTGAGGCCTTGACGGCCGACGAACTCATCGTATGAGATGAGATCATGGTCCGGGGTTGGTCAATTTTGCTTCTTCTCGCGATGATCGCGCCTTTGCCGGCGTCGGCGGAGACGATGAACTTTGAAAGCGCAACAGCAATATTGGGCGCAAGCTGTGGCAAGGATATCGACGCAAATTGCTTCGGTGTTAATCTCGACCCTGTTCGCCTTAAGGAATGCCTGGCTCGAAATCAGGATGTCGTGTCGCCTCAGTGCAAGGCCGACTATATCCGCGCTTTCGATGCGATCCAGAAACGTGTGGCCGCGCGGGCGGCCGTCTACAAGATGTGTGAGCGCGACAAACAAAAGCTGTGTCAAGACGCGCAAAACGGCACAGGCCATCTTGTCGAATGCCTACTGACCAAGCCTCATGGGGTAAGCGCAAGATGCGGCCAGGCCATTCGCGAGGCGGGGTATCGCTGATGCGACCACGGACGAAAAGCCTGCACGGCGTTGGTGTATTGACGGCTTCCCTCGTGGTGTTCGCGGCGGTGCTTGCCACCCCGGCGTATCCCCAGGATGCGATCACGACGGAAAATATGATCGGTCAACTCAGCGGGCTGGAGACCACGCCGGACCTGGATATCGTCGCGTTGCGTCAGCAGGCCCTCGATCGTGTCAAGTCGAAAGCGGACGGCGCGCCACTAAAACGGCCACCTGTTGCCGCGGAGTTGCTGAAGCTGCCGCATTTCAACGTCGATGTTCAATTCAATCCCGACTCTCCGATCATCCGGCCTGAATCCTATCGAACGCTTGGTCGCATCGCCGATGCTCTCTACGATCCGGCCTTGTCGTCCTTTGGCTTCTTGATTGTCGGTCACACCGAGGCGACGGGTAAGCGCGAGTATAATCTGACTTTGAGTCAAAGAAGAGCCAATTCGATCCGTGGCGTGCTTGTAACGACGTTCAAGATATCGCCGAAACGCATTCAGGCGGTTGGTCTCGGCGAGGAGCAATTGCAGGATGCGACCCATCCGACCGCGGCGGTCAACCAACAGGTCGAGATCGTGACGTTTCGGAAAGCGCTTTAGCGGCGGGTTCGTCGCCGTGGCGACCAGACTGACGGGTGGTCACATCCGCAACTGGCTGCCGCCATCGGTAAAAGTTTGCGCGCCGTTCTCCTGTAACTACAGAATCAGCGAATGGGTCGCCTCATGATAAAAACTGCGATTGCAACCTTGGCATGTTTCATGGTCTTGGTCGGGTATGCCTCCGCTCGCGACGCCGCCCGCATCGAGCCTGCCGCTTCGGGGCGCCCCTACGACTACCTCGTTTACGTCCAAAACACCTTCAGCATCGGCTATAATCCGCTGGTACGAGAGGATCGCGACCGCATGGCCTTGAAAGCGTTGAAAGGGCACTGTCGGTCAGCAAGAGTTGTCGGAGAAGACAAGATCATCACCGAGATTTGGGGGATAACGAGTAGCTTACCGGACTACGTTGTCCTGGTGAAGTGTGCGTAACAAACTGGTTTGGCTGTGGGCGGGATGCCATTTCTATGCTGGCAACAGAGTTGGTTGGTGGGCGCGATCAATCCCTTGAACGAGCACGGCCCATCCGGGGGCTAGAGGATTTCAAAGAACAGAGCCGTGCGG
The DNA here is from genome assembly GCA_963811915.1 of uncultured Alphaproteobacteria bacterium. Taxonomy (GTDB): domain Bacteria; phylum Pseudomonadota; class Alphaproteobacteria; order Rhizobiales; family Xanthobacteraceae; genus Bradyrhizobium. Next base: position 75,413 of record CAWETC010000011.1, on the reverse strand, counting down.
GCCGCGTTGTCGCACGTGGCTTGTCAGACCAATTCATATTTTCTGGTCTGGTTCCGGACAGCCGCTGTATCGACCAAAATTCCCGAAGAAAGTCGTCTACCGAACAGACGGGCCGGGCAGCGCCCACCTATCTTTTTCAGGACAGAAAGCGATGCGCAACTTGTCTTCCATTATCGAACGGCCGATGTGTCCAACCTGCAAGCACAGGATGGGATTGGTTCGAATATCTCCCGGCGAACGGGGCTTTGAGGAGCGGACGTTTGAATGCGGGACCTGCCATCGCATTGAAAAAGCGTGCTTGGCTGTAGACCCCATGAAGACCGATGCTCTGGGCTGGCTGGCCAGCGAGTTGCGCCCGCCTCAGTAGAGCGCTTTCGAGCGAAGCGGGGCGTGGGTCATTATTGTTCTACGGCCGCGGCAACAGTCGCTCGTCCGGCGGGGCGATCTCGGTGACGAGATCGCGGATCAAGGCCTTCTTCGGCAACGGCGCAAGGGCAGTCACGCCTTCCTTCAATCGGACCGTGCAGGCGTAATCGACCTTGCCGTCGATCAGCATCATGCATTCCTTACAGGCATTGGCGTTGATACAGGAAAACCGAAACGCCAGCGATGGATCGGCCTCGCGCCGAAGCGCGCGCAGGCCGTCCAGCACGGACTGACCATGCTCGAACGCGACCTCGAAGCTTTCGATGTGCGCAGGCTCGCCAGGCGTGCCACGGCGGATGGTGAGTGTTGCCTTCACGCCGCAGCCCTCCCTGAAGGTGTGCTGCGGCTAAGCTCAATCCTGCCGCGCGAAAGGGTTACGAGCTGATTGACACACCAAGTGTCGTCGAGCCCGGGATGATCCTCCCGCTGGTGCGCGCCGCGGCTCTCGGTGCGGGCGAGCGCCGGCACCGCGACGGATTGCGCGACCAACAACATGTTGCGCAGGTCCAGCCAGTCGACCAGCACCGGATCGAATGCCGCGGCGGACGAAAACGGAATTTCGCCGATTTCGTCCTTCAGCCGCTCAATGGCCTCAATGGCCGAACGCAGCTTCTGCTCGGTGCGGAATGGCCCGACCATATCGGCCATCAAAGCCTTCAATTCTGCAACGACCGCGGCCAGGTTGGGCGCGTCGCGCCTTTGCGCCCTGCGCAAGAGATCGAGCGCCGGGCGGGAGGTCTGTGGCGACCACAGCGTCGAACCTTCCAACGCATGCCGCGCCGCATTGCGACCGGCGCAGGCGCCAAACACAAAAGCCTCCGTGATCGCGTTGCCCGAGAGCCGGTTGGCGCCGTTGGCACCGCCGACCGCCTCGCCACAAGCGTAAAGGCCAGGCACGCGCGTTTGCATTGTCTCGTCGGCCCGCACGCCGCCCATGTGGTAATGCGCGATCGGTGCGACCTCCACCGGGTGCCTGGCAAGATCGATGCCGTTGGCGGCCAACCGGTCCACCACCGGTCCGAAGGCGCTGCGGATCTCGGATTCAGGCAGATGCTGGAAACTCAGATAGGCGCCCCCGGCGGGACTGCCTCGTCCGGCCTCGACTTCCCGGGTAATGGCATAGGTCGCCAGATCCCGTGTCAGGACGTAACGTCCGTCACTGCGGTTGTCCCGCGTCGCATAGTCCTGCTCGAATTCACGCATTTCGGCATTGAGAAGTTTGCCGCCCAGCTTATAGCGGAACGGGTCCCACATGATCGGGTCCATGCCGACAAGGCGCGGCGCGAGGTGGCCGATGGGGAAGAATTGCACGAATTCCATGTCGATGAGTTCGGCGCCGGCGCGCAGCGCCAGCGCGTAGCCGTCGCCGCCCATGTTGGAAGACGCACTGTTACGGCGATAAAGCCCTGTCAGTCCGCCGGTGGCGATCACCACGGCCTTGGCCGCCAGCGTCACGGCTTGTCCGGTCGGCAGATGGAGCGCGGTCGCGCCGCAGGCCTCGCCGTCACGAATTGCGATATCAACGATCACCAGATCGCCAATGCGACGGACACCGTTCGCGGCATTGAGCTGTGATCGAAGCGTGCGCGACACCGCGGGACCGGTGGAAAGAAAATCGACATAGGCGCAGCGGGGGCGGTCATGGCCGGGCGCCTGCGCCTGCTTGATGTGACCATCCTCGCGCGCCCAGCCGACCTTCCAACTGTCCATCTCGCGCAGCCGCCGCGGCCCATCCTCGCACAGCAATGCTGCGAGGCGTTCGTCGCAAAGCCCGCGTCCGGCCGCGAGCGTATCGGACAGGTGATGCTCCCAATGATCCGGCGTCTGCTCGCCCAAAGCCGCCGCCACCGTCATTTGAGCCATGACCGTGGCGCCGCCGCGCCCGATCAGGCTGCGGTCCGCCAGAATAACCGTCGCGCCGGCGCGGGCGGCTTCAAGAGCCGCATACATGCCGGCGCCGCCGGCTCCGATTACGAGAACGTCGGTCTCGACATGCGTCGACGCCGCCGCGGCCTCATCGCTTCCAGCAGCCGTCATGATCGTTCCAGTTTCGCGTTGGGTTCGGGTGTCACGCACGGCCTTTGGTCAAAAAGGCGGCAACATCAGGCGGGATCGAAATAGTGGATCTCCATCAGCAGACAACCGTTTTCCGATTTGAACGGACCATGAAAGGCCCCGGGCGGACGGCAGGCATAGGTATTGGGCTTGAAAGCCTCGCCGCCCTTGCCTTCCTTGTCGTTGCCGACCGTAAGGTCGCCCGCAAACAGGAACACTTCCTCCCAGTACTCGTGCACAAAGGGCGCGGTAGTGTAAACCCCCGGCGCGAAGCGGAGCAGGCGGGTCCGGCTGCCGCGCTTGTTCACCTCATCAAGCGAGCCTGACAGGATTTTTTGCTGAATACCGGCCGGATAACCTGCCGGGGTCTCCCAGCCTGTGGACATGTCGAGCGTGTGAAATTCATCATGGGCTTTGTTGACAGCCATTGGAAACTCCAGAATTGATCAGGCGACGGCACGGGTAGGCGGATTGGTTTGCGCCGCGAGCTCATCCGAAAGGTCATAACTGGAGAGCATCCGGTCAAGCAATGCCGTCGCCGCCTTCCAGTCGTAGGAACGAAATGCGTGGCCCTTGGTGACGAAGGTAGCGCCCGCGTAAAACATCTCGTACTGGGTGTGGCGCGAAGCAAATTCGGAGCCGACCGCATCCCACGCCATTTTGTAGAATTTGACCCGGTCGACCGCGCTGCCGGCAGGGGATTGCTGGGTTTTTCCGATCAGATCAGCGATTTCCGGGTTGCCGAAGTCTTTCACCGAGGAAGGCAGCATGATCATTCCACCTCCCGCCAATTCGCGCAGCGTATTGATCACTTTCGCGTAAAGTTGCTGCGTCAGGGTCTGGGCCGCATACAGCATTTGTCGGTCCGGAACGAAATAGCGGCCGCGTTGCTGCCCCTTGGTCTCCATCGCGACCACGAATGCGTCGACCATGCTGGCCTCGGCGGATAGCTGGCCGAGCATTTCACGTACCTGCGGGAATCCGACGATGCCATTGATTTCCGCGGTTCGGTGAGCAATTCCGACCAGGAAACGCAGCTTCACGGAGAGGCGGATTTGCGCCTGGTAGTTCTGGTAGACATGGGCTGGAGTCGCATGAAACTGCTTCTGGCACATTTCGATGTTATCGGCGATGAAGACGCGATCCCAAGGCACCTTGACGTCATCGAAGTAGAGCACGGCGTCATTTTCGTCGAAGCGGCTTGCCAGCGGGTTGTCGAATACCGACTGTGCCGCCGCTTCATATGATTTTCTGGAGAGGATCTTCAGACCCTTGGCGTTCATCGGAACTGCAAAGGAGAGCGCGTATTTCTCGTCGCCGGCTTGCAACGGTTGAATGCAGGTCACGAACACCTCGTTGGCCATGATGCCGCCGGTCGCCAGCATTTTGGCGCCCCGTACCGTAAGGCCGGCCGCATCTCGGTCGATCACGCCAGCCGTCAGATAGGGATCGGCCTGTTGCGCCGCGCTCTTGGAGCGGTCGGCCTGGGGATTGATGATCACATAAGTGAGGTAAAGATCGTTGTCGCGCGCATAGCGATAGTAGTTCGCGAGCGCGCTGGCGCGCGCGGTGTCGTAAGTCTCGAAGACGTCGAGCCCCATGAACATCCCCGAGATACAGGATGCCACATGGTCAGGGGCGCGCCCCATAAATCCCGCATGCAGTTCCGTCCAGGCCTCAAGGCCCTTACGCCGCATCACGAGCTCGTCATAACTTGCGGGCAACTGCCAGATCTTGTTGGCCCGCGTTCCCGTTTCGGTTTCGAAAGTCATCAGTTCGCGATTTTCAGGCGCGCTCTGGAAATCGAACATGCGGCCGATGGAGGCGACGGCGCCGCGATAGGCCGGATGAACCGTCACGTCGGTAACGCGTTCGCCATCGAGATAGATCTCGCGGCCGTCGCGCAGGCTTGCGATGTGCTGTTCGCCGGTCTTGATCATGGTTGGCCTCGACTGTGTTGATTCATCGAAATACTCCGTAGGGCAGCGGCGACGCGGTATCGTGCGCGGCGCTGCAGAGGCTGCGACAGATCCGAAGGGGTGCCCATCGCCATTCCCGGTCGCGGCCAAATAGCTTTATAACAAAGCTATATTGATTTGTGTACGGGTTACTGTCAAGGATATCCGTCCGCCATGCGGAGCCCGACGCAACTTGTTCGGTAACGGATCGCTCGCTACAAAACGCCAACCGCCGAGCAGGATTCGGCCAGGCAGGAATCGAATGGCTGAGAAAACCAGATCTCGATCGATCGCGACCCAACCCACCGTTTCCCGGCCCGAATTGCTGGTCGGAAATTCCGACCATGCCTTCCGCCAATTCGTCCACGACACGCTCGCATTCTCGGCCAGGTTGCAGCAAGTGCGCAGCCAACTCGGCCAGGTGATCGGTCTTTCCGGCACGCAATATACGGTCCTGATTGCGATTGCTCATCTTCAGGGCGAGGACGAAAAGGTCGGCGTCAACCTTGTCGCGGATCACCTGCATTTCAGCGGGGCGTTCATTACGATTGAAATCAACAAGCTGGTCGCGGCGGGGCTAGTCGAAAAGGAAACCGATTCCGTGGACCGCCGGCGCGTCGTGCTCACGATTACGCCGAAGGCCCGCGCGCTTCTCAACGAGTTGGCGCCCGTGCAGCGGCCGGCCAATGATCTGCTTTTCAGCAGCCTTTCCGCGAAAGATTTCGAACGGCTGCGCAAGATCATGTCCCGTCTGGTCGGGACGGCAGACAAGGCGATCAATCTGCTGGAGTATAGCACGCCGATCGCGTCAGTGCGCTCGGCCAAATAGGCCCGTTTCAAGCGAGTGCTATATCGCATGATTGCGCGGCCTCGTGCCGAGAAAGGCTTCGGACACTGCGGCGTTTCCGGCTAGTTCGCTCGCGGTCCCGGACATCACCATGCGTCCGGTTTCCAGCACATAGGCTCTGTCGGCAAATTTAAGAGTCTGCCGCGCCTTCTGCTCCACCAGCATGATGGTCAGGCCTTCCGACCGGAGATCGCCGATCATGCCGAAAACATAGTCCGTCATTTTCGGCGCCAGGCCGAGCGAAGGTTCATCAAGCAACAGCAGGCGCGGCTTGGACAGGCACGCCCGCGCGATCGCCAGCAATTGCTGCTCGCCGCCACTGAGCAAGCTTGCCAATCGGCTGCGCCTTTCTCCGAGTATTGGAAAGCGCTCAAACATCCGGCCTACGTCCGCCACGGCCGCCCGCCGATCGTGGCGGCAATAGATGCCCATCAGTAGATTTTCTTCGACCGTCATGCGGGCGAGGATGCCGCGTCCCTCCGGCACCAGCGAAATACCGGCGCGCAAATTGTGTTCGGCGGAATTTGGCCTCAAGATCTGGTCTCTGAAGGTGATCTCTCCGCGAAACGGCAGCAGCCCTGCGACGGCGCGCGCGATCGTCGTTTTGCCCGCACCGTTGGCGCCGAGCAGCGCTACTATTTCGCCTTGGCGGATATCAAGGTCGATCTGCCGCACTGCTGTCACGGCGCCATACTGGACCTGAAGGCCTCGGATCGAGAGCATCAGGCTTCCTTTCCGAGGTAGGCGTCCATCACGATCGGATCCGATCGAACCTCGTCGGGGAGTCCCTTTGCTATCAGGATGCCGAAGTCGAGCACGTAAAGGTAATCGCAAAGATTCATCACGAAACTCATGTCATGTTCGATCAGCAGGATGGTCAGGCCGCCGTCGCGCAGACGCAGCATCAGGTGACGGATTTCCTCGGCCTCGTCGTGGTTCATCCCCGCCACCGGTTCGTCGAGCAGCAGCAGTTTGGGACTGGCCGTCAGCGCGCGAGCCATTTCCACCTTTCGCTGCGTCCCATACGAAAGTGCGCGGGCGCTTTGATGGCGCACGTCCTTGAGTCCGAAGAATTCAAGAACCTGCTCAGCCCGGGCGATGGCGGCCCCGTCAGCCCAACGTGTCGGGAGAGCCCTGCGCCACAACGCGCCCTGGCCGGGTTGCGCCACCAGCAAGTGTTCCCAGACGGTCATGCTGGAAAAAAGCCTAATGTTCTGGAATGTGCGGACCGCGCCGGCCCGCGCGATCCGATACGGGCGCCAATGGGTAATCGGCTGCTGGTCGAGATACACGTCACCGCTGTTGGCGCGGTAGGCGCCGGTGATGACGTTAAAGAGCGTGGTCTTGCCGGCGCCGTTGGGTCCGATCACGCCGACGATCTGCCCTTGCCGCACCTCGCAGGACAATCCCGAAAGAGCCTTGATTCCACCAAAGGACTTGGTGACATCGCTCAACTGGAGGAGCGGTTCGCTCATGCCGCCCGCTTGTGAGGTACGATTCGGCGCAGCAGCGTTCGATCCAGAATTCCCTGGCGCCGTATCAAAAGCACGATGATAAGAAGGGCGCCGAAGGCTGCGGGCCGCCAATCATCCAGCGCGCGCAATTGCTCGGGGAGCAGCACCAGCAATGCGGCTCCCACGAGCGATCCGGCGCCCAGGGTCGATCCGCCGAGAATGACCGCGAGCACGAAATCGATCGAGCGTTCGAATCCGAAATTGCCAGGTTCGATATAGACGTGATGATGCGCGAATAGTCCGCCGGCGACCGCCGCAACAGCGGCGCTCATGCCAAACGCGCCGATTTTTGTCATGGTCGTGTTGAGGCCGATCAGGTTGGCGGCCGTCTCGTCGTCGGCAACCGCACGCATATCGAGCCAGAACTCGTGAGGACTCCATCAACGAGACCAGCAAGAGGATGAGGCCGACCCAGATCCAGACATAGGTGACGGATATGTGGGCCATGCCGTGAAAGCCGCCCGCTCCGCCCGTGACATCAAGGTTGAGAAACAGGCTGCGAACCATCTCGCCAAACCCGAGCGTCGCCATGGCAAGAAAGATCCCCTTCAGACGCAGTGCGGGAAACCCGATCACGACGCCAATCATTCCCGATGAAATGGCGGCGATCAAAAGCGCCGATGTCAGCGGCACGCCCGCGACCACGGTCAAATAGGAGGTCAGATAGGCTCCGATTGCCATGAAGCCGGCATTGCCCAGCGACAACTGACCGGTCGCCAGGATGATGTAGACGCTCAGGGCGCCGAGCGTGAGAATGCCGACGTCTGCGAGCAGACCAGCGGTATAGGTCGACATCACACCCGCTGCCCCTGGTCCGCACCGCTGCCGCCCAGCAGTCCCTGAGGGCGAAACAGCAAAATCACGATCATCAATCCATAGACCACGAAATCCCTGATCTGGGAGCCACCGTAAGCGACGGTCAGCACTTCCGCGATGCCGATCAGAGGACCTGCGATGAGGGCGCCCCAGATACGGCTGGTGCCGCCGATCACCATCACGGCGATCGCCTTCAGTCCGATCTCGACGCCTACATATGGCGTGATAGCCGCGTAATGGATCGCGATCAAAACGCCGGCCGCCCCGGCCAGGGCGCCCGACATCATAAACGCCATCAGTGTGATGCGGCCACCGGAGACGCCGAGCAGGCGCGCCACATCGCGATTTTCGGCGACCGCACGCAGCGCCCGGCCGATCGACGTCCACTGCACGATGTAAGCCATGACGGCAACTAATGCGATCGTCACGCCGATCACGATCAACTGCAGTTCGCCGATGCTGATGGAGCCAAGAGTGATGCGGCCGCCGAGAAATTCGTCCGGCAATTGCAGGGGGTCCGAGCCCCAGACGTTGGTCGCGATATTCTGGAGAATGATCGAAAATCCGAGCGTGCTCAACATCGGCGTGACCAGCGGTGCATCGCGCAGCGGCTCATAACCGATCTTCTCGATAATTGCCGAGATGGCCGCAGCCCCCGCCATTCCGGCAGCAACGGCGACCGGCAGCGACAGATGTGCGGTGATCACCGCGAATCCCAGATAGCCACCGATCATGAACAACTCGGCAATCGCGAGGTTCAGGATGCCCAGGATGCCCATCACGATGGAAAACGACAGCGCGAGCAGCGTGTAGACTGCTCCCAAGGTCACGCCATTCACAAGTTGCTGCAGAAGCATGAATGAGATGCCGCTCTCGCCTGGCCCATTATCTGGCCTCAACCAATTTCCGCATGCTGCTCAGGTCTCGATCTGGCGTAACCACCGACATCGAGAACTGAGCAACACACTCTTGTCGTATCAAAACCCTCGGTCAGCAGGCCGGATGACCCGGCACCGAACTGCAACCCTGCACTTTGGTGGCCCACGCTCCGTTCTGGCCCTGCAGCACATAGAAGGCCTTGATGGCGTCACCATCGTCGTTGAAGCTGATCGGACCGCCCAATCCCTTGAAGTTAGTGAGCTTGACGAGATAGTCCCGCACCTTGACCCGATCGGCTTCGAGGTCTTCCGGCTTACCGGTCACGCCTGTATTCCTGGCGGCCTCGGCATACATGCTGACGATTTCGTAGATATTGGCGTCGTACATGCTGGGCTCGATCGCCGCCGGAAGCCCGGACTCCTTGCGCAGCAGCGGTTGCAGTTCCGCGACAAATGGCGCGGCCCGATCGCCCGTCATTGAAGCAAAGAAAGTCGCGGGGGCGACGATCGGAAGCTCGGGAGCCGCCTTGAAAATCGCGGAGGAAATCAGCTGGGTGGCGCCGACCACCGGTTTGATAAATCCCTGGCGTTTCATCTCGCGCAGCACCGTCACCGCCTGGCTGTAGTCTGCGCTCAGAACGACGCCATCTGGATTGAGCGACTTCATCTTGGTCACCTGGGCGCTGACGTCGAGGTCGCCGGTATTGAATGAAAGCGGATCGGTTTCGTTGACGATCGTGACGCCATTTTCCTTCATCACGGCGGGCATGATCTTGGTGCCGACGGTCGATGCCGTCGCGTCCTTGGCGTCGAAGATGATGGCAACGGTCTTGATATTGAAGGTTTTCTTGAAATAGGGCACCGTCGACTTCGCCAGGATCGACTCGTCGATCGTGTTGCGGAAAGCCCATGGACGATTGGCCTTTGCCACGCCAGGCTTTGACGAAGCCTGCGACATCGAGACCACTTTCATTTCGTTGGCGACGGGGAACGTCACCTCGGCGGCGCTGCTGGTCAGGGGACCAGCGACCGCGATCACCTTTTCGTCGCCGGCGAGCTTGCGCAGCGAGCTTGCCGCCTGCGCTGGCTTGGTCGCGTCATCCAGGATGATGACCTTCAGCTTGGCGCCATTGATACCGCCGGCTTTGTTGACCTGCTGCTCGAACATCTTGAGCGTTACGGTGTTGCTGCGCCCCCATTCAGCGAAGGGGCCGCTGCTCGGGACGATCGCCCCGATCGCGATTTCACGGCCCGCGGCGGTTTGGGCCTGTGCGCCGCCCATGACCACCACCTGCAGGACGGTTGCGGCCAGAACAACGGACCATTTTTTGCCAGTCGAAGTCATCGAACGCTCTCCCTAGAATTGTGCAGCCGAGATCATCTTTCATCAGTTTCGGACGCGCCTGTACGTGCATAGACCGTGCCATCGGTATCAGCGGATCAAATCATCTCCCAGAACCAATGACAAACAAATACTAAACAGCTTTCAAAATTAGATTTGCTACAAAGGTATTAGTGAGTTTCGGCCGACGCATTCAGTCTCTGGGGAACGCTGCTTCGAAAAGCACCGCGATTGCCCATTCGCTGATTACGGCGATCCCTTCTTGCGGACCGACCTGTGCGGCACATCGAGTTTGGTAATGTTCGGCCTGGCACTGGATTCGGATAGATAGCGTTGCAGGGCCATCGCCTGTTCGCTTGATGTCACGAGACGCTCGATCATGTCGACCAGCGACGCAAATTCTTTCGCGGAAAGGCAGCCGAACTGCACATCGTTGACCTGCCTCTAAATCGGCGCGAGCCGTTCGAGCAGCTCTCGTCCGCGCGCCGTGACGGTCAGGCACAAGCGGCGCTTGTCGACGGGATGACCGGCTTTCTCGATCAGCCCTTTTTGCAGAAGCTTGTTGGTAATCACCGTGGTGAATGCGCCGCTCAGATGCAGGTGATCGGCGACGTCCTTGACGCTGACGTTTCCCTCCGCCGAAAGGTGGCCGATCGAAATCAGCATCGTATATTCGATACCGGCAAGGCCGATCAGGGCGCCGTGGCCTTCGCGCACCGACGAATGGCGTGCCAGAAAACCAAAGAGATTATGGACAAGGCGGCGGAATTGCTGATCGGAGCCATCGACCAGCAATTCAGGCCGCGAAATCGTCAGCGCCGCCTGTCGCGCCGGCTTGAGCAGCGGCGGCTTTATCTTCGATGATGCCGCTAATCGTTCTCGTGCCATTTGTTTCAGCCCTTAATCGTTTGCGATTTATCCTGACGGATAAGTTGATGCACACTCGTTTCTCGACCTCGAGGTTAGTGAGCGGCTCCTGAAAAGTCCCGCGGTAGCGCGCAGTGCGTGACCGCGACGTTGCGAATCGATGCGGGCGTATTGCGGCTGCGGCCAACGAAGCGCGGCACGCCATCGGTGAAAACCGCGGCAACCGCGGGGACGTCGCCGTTCCGCAAAGCCGAGAGGGCATCTGGCTGAGAGCCGCCCGCGCAGGCATCGATTAACACCACGTCGGCATCCTTGCCGGCTTGCAGAATCCCGAGTTCAGCCGATATACCCGCGCATTGTTTCCGGTCGCCGCCGCGATGGCCTGCTCCGGCGGCATACCGCCAAGGCTCGCGAGGTGACTGATGGTGTAGAACATGCCGAGCGGCATGATTCCGCTACCGGTCGGCGTATCCGTCGCAATCAGCAGCCGCTCCGGCTGGCCGGCCTCATCGAGCAATTTCGCCGTCAACAAGGCGGTGCGTAAATTTCCGGCGGTGCATAGTTGCAGCGCGATATCGCTCTCATTCACCAGCCGGGCGAAGCCGGCTTCCGGCATCGCCACCGGACCGCCATTGACGTGGAAGGACACGCTGGGATTGGAGGCGAGCACGTGCTCGGCCCATATCCCCGACGATCCGGGAATCGAGGAGCCGCCGGTGTGCATGGTCGTCACCATCCCCATCCGGCGGGCGGCTTGCATCAGCGGTGCGTAGTCGAAGGGTGTCGCGAACGCACCAAAGCCCGCTTTCGCCAGCCAAAGCCCTTGCGCCACCAGGTCGGTGAGATCCGCCTCGGTCAGGCCCGGTTCGAGAATGATGGAGCCGGCGTGGACCCGCATCCCGCCGGGGCGGTAATCCAGAAAACAGGCGCGTGCGGCCAGCGCCAGCGCTTTCACGCCCGCGGCATCCTTTGGGCGGCCGGGGACGTGCACTTCCGACGCTGTGATGGACGTGGTGGTGCCGCCATGCAGGTAGCTTTCGAGATATCCAACCACACGTTGGCGCGGCGTGTAATCTCCGAACGTGATGTGGACGTGACTGTCGATCAGGCCGGGGATCGCCGTGCTGCCGGCCGCGTCCACCACGACGTCGCATCCGGCGACGGTGTCGGACGACAACGTGCCGACAGCGGATATCGATCCGCCATCGAGCAGGATACCATCGCCGGACGCCAATGGCTGCTTCAGGTCTCCTGTGACGATGGTTCCGATATTAACAATCGCAGTACGCAAATAGTCCTCCCTTTATCGCAGACCGTCCTTGCCGACGATATCCATGGCGCGAGACCGCCGACACAAGCCTCTTGTAATCAGAAACGGCTGGTTTCGGACGACGCGTTGAAGTTCAAAAGCATCGACGAAGTTCCTCTGAGAACTACATCAGGCCGCGTGGCCTGCGCTCACCTGAGCATCCGCCAGCGTGTAGCCATCCGAGATCCGTTTTGCCATCGCTGTCGCGCGATCCCAATCATAGGTGCGGTAGCTGTGACTCCGGGTGACGAATTGCGCGCCGGCATAGAACATTTCATATTGAAGATGACGCGAGGCAAATTCGGATCCCACGGCATCCCAGGTCAATTTCAACAGCTTGACGCGATCCTCGCCGCTCATGACCGGGGATACCTGCGTCAGCGAGATCATGCGGGCGATATCGGGATTGTCGAAGTCGGCCGCGGAAGAGGGAAGCATCATGAGCGCTCCGCCCGCCAGCTCCCGGATCGTGCCAATGATCACCGGATACATCTCCTGCGACTGCACCTGGGCCGCATACAACAGATGCTTGTTGGGGAGGAAGTATTCGCCGCGCATCGCGCCTCCGGCCTCCATGCCCAATACCATTCCCTCGATCAGGGCAGCCTGCGATGCAAGCTTGCCCAACACGTCGACGACAGGCGGGAAATTGATGGTGCCGATGGTCCGCGCAATTCCCCGCGCCAGCCCGACGAGAAAACGCAGCTTGACCGAAAGCCTGATCTGGGCCTGATAGTTCTGATACACATGGGCCGGGGTATCATGAAGCTGGGCCCGGCACATATCCGTGTCGCGCAACGTGAAAACGCGCTCCCAGGGAACCTTGACATCGTCAAAGAAGACCAAGGCATCGTTTTCGTCAAAGCGGAACGACAGCGGATTGTCATACTCACTGACGGCGTTGGCTTCGAACGACTTGCGCGACAGCAGGTTGATGCCTTTCGTGGCCATCGGCAGCGCACATGAAAAGGCCAGATGCTCCTCGCCCGGCTTCAACGGCTGTCCGGAGCTTACGAAGATCTCGTTCGCCATGATCGCGCTGGTCGCGAAAAGCTTGGCGCCGCGGATCGTGATTCCCGATGAATCCTGATCGACGATGCGGGCAACCATATCTTCGGCGCCTTTGCCCTGATCCCCGAACGCCTTCGACCTGTCACCCTGAACATTGTTGATGACGTAGGTGAGGAACATGTCGTTCTGGCGAGCATAGTCGAACCATTCGCGAAAGGCGTGGCCGCGTTTCTCGTCGTGGCGGTCCAGGACTTCTATTCCCATCATCATGCCGGACATGGAAGATGCAACATGATCCGGGGATCGTCCGAGAAAGCCGCAGGATAGCTCTGCCCATTCCACCAGCGCCTCCCGGCGTTGCACCAGTTCGTCATAGCTGCGCGGCAACTGCCAGCACCGATTGACGCGTCGGCCGCCGCCGATATCGAAAGTCATGCGTTCGAGATTGTCGGGCAGCGACTGGTAGTCGTAGAGCGCGCCGGCTGAGGCCACGGCGTTTCGATAGGCGGGATGCTCCGAGACATCGTGGATGAGCTTTCCGTTCAGATAGACCGATCGGCCATCGCGCACGCTTTGAATGTGCTGAGCGCCATTCTTTACGGAAAGTGTTTCCCTCGATCCAGAATCCGTCATCGCAATGCTCCTGCGGGGCGTGCCGGCCCATTATGGGCTGTGCATGGCGTGTAATAGCGTCGAACAATAGCTAATATTAGAAGCTATTTCAATATCCGATTTCAACGCACCGCCGCCCCCGCGATTCAGGGCTTCACGAGCGGATTTTAAAAATACATGTTGCGCCACCGGGAATGGCCGGCAGCGGATTTGCGGCGAATTTATCTCAATCGATTATCCGGCATTCGCAAAGCTCGGCATGCAGTGGATCATCCTGATGTTGGCGTAATCAGTCATCTTGCCATCGATCGTGACCGCACCCTGGCCGTTACGCTCCGCTTCCTTGAGTGCGGCGATGGCGCGATGCGCATAGGCGATCTCTTGCGCAACCAGCACCCGCATCAAGGGACAGGCAAAGAAATCGAGAGGAATCTCCTGATAGCCGCCCGCTGCGCGCGCAACATGCCGGTAGCCCGACGGCAAGGCGCCGATTTCGGTGCTGCGGGCGGGCGCAAATCAACGGCTGGTCGCTGCCGCAGAAGGATCGCCTCTTCGAGGGTGAAAAAGCGACAGACCTGACCACCCTGACGCGGGGGTACGGACGCTTTATCAGCCTGACGCGTGCGACGGTCGCAAAGCCATTCGTTTTCCAGTGCGACTTTCTGCCGATCGCTTGCGATTTACCGGCTTGCATCCATGCTTTCCAGAAATTCCTTCACGCTGCTGACTGCGCCGGTGCTGGCGGCGATATATCCGGGCAGTGTGGCGATGGCCTCGTGAAATTCCTTACCCTTCATGATGTCGAGTATCCGCTGCATCGGCTCTGTTTCAAGAAAAGCGCGTTTGCAGACAAAGAAATAGTCTTCCGTCAAAATCCGGATGAAATCCAACCCGAATTGCCGCGCGGCGGCCTCGACGCCGAAACTGGCATCCGCCATGCCGCTGGCGACATAGGCCGCGACCGCGGCATGGGTAAATTCCATCTGCTGACCGCCCATGATTTTGGCTTCGTCGATTCCGTGCAGGGTCAACAGCTGATCGAACAGCAGCCGCGTTCCTGAATCGTGGTCGCGATTGACAAAGCGCGCCTTGCGCTCGACCAGTTCCTCCAGCGACGTGATCTTGAGCGGGTTGCCGCGCTTGACCATCAGCCCCATTTCGCGCGTGACGAAACTGATCACACGGTCTTCGCGGGGATCGAGCCACTCCTTGCAGGCACGAATGCCCTGGGCGCGCAATTCGCCGCGCGGCAGGTGCACGCCCGAGAGGTCGCAGGCGCCCTGTGCCAGAGACACCAGGGAATTCTGGTTGCTGACATAGCGTAGGTCGACGCCGATGCCGGGCTCACGATCGAGCAGTTCCCGCAGCTTCGAGACGGCAAAGCCGTGGCTGGCGTGAACGCGGATGACGGACGGACGCTGATGCAGAAACGGCTTGACCTCGGTGGCAAGCTCTTGCGCCAGATTTTCCAGCTGTGGGCCAAGGCGGGCCTGCAAGCGCTCTCCGGCCCAAACCAGCTTTTCGCCGAAGGGCGTCAGCCTGGTGCCTTTGCCGCGATGGGTTTCGACCAGTGGCACGCCGAAAAAATCGGACCACTGCTCCACCAGATTCCAGACGTGCCGGTATGAAAGATGGGCGTGTTCGGCGGCGCTGGTCAGCTTTCCGGTTTTGCGGATCTCGTTGAGGATGCCGAGCATCACCACTGCGGTCTGCGGGCTGCCCTCCTTGCGAAATCGCCAGACGGTCTCGATCTCGATATCCAGCATGTGTGCGCCAATCTTATGAATTTCATTTCATATAGGGACGGGTCATAGGCATACAATATCATATTTCTGACGGGAAATATCCTCCTACATTAAACAGCAAGAACCGGAGGAAATATGATGTCTATTGCATATGACTACTCACGCGACCATTCGCCCGTTACCCCGGCCGCCAAGGACAGGCTGCTGTTGATCGATGGCCGGCGGGTCCCCTCCGCTTCGGGGCGAACCTTCAAATCCCTGAATCCCGCAACCGAAACGGTTATCGCGACCGTCGCGGAAGGTAATGAAATCGACGTCGATCGCGCGGTGGCCGCGGCGCGACGCGCCTTCGAAGGTCGCTGGCGTACGATGCGTGCCGCCGAACGCGGTCATATCCTGCTCAAATGGGCGGATCTTCTGACAAAACATGCCGACGAAATCGCCGAACTGGAGAGCCTCGACGCCGGAAAGCCGATCGCGGCGGTGCTGCGGCAGGATCTGCCCGCGGCCATCGACACGCTGACTTACTATGCCGGTTGGGCGGACAAGATCAGCGGCGAGGTCGTCTCGACGCGCGATGACGCGCTGACCTATACGGTGCGGGAGCCCGTGGGCGTCGTGGCGGCGATTGTGCCGTGGAATTTCCCGCTGATGATCGGGATGTGGAAGCTTGCACCGGCGCTGGCATGCGGCTGTACGGTCGTCATGAAGCCTGCCGAACTGACATCACTGTCGGCGCTACGCATCGGCGAACTCGCGCTCGAAGCGGGCCTGCCGCCGGGCGTGCTCAATATCGTTACAGGTCCTGGCCGGGTCGTGGGCGATGCCCTCGTCAATCACCCCGACGTCGACAAGGTCACCTTCACGGGATCGCCGGGCGTCGGCCGCGGGATCATGCGCGGCGCCGCGGGCAACTTCAAGCGGGTGTCGCTGGAACTCGGCGGCAAGTCCGCCAATGTCATCTTTGACGATGCCGATCTCGATGCCGCGTCGAAGGCGGCTGCCGCCGGCATTTTCTTCAATGCCGGGCAAGTGTGCTCGGCGGGCTCGCGCGTCCTGGTTCAGGAAAAGGCGTATGACGAGGTGGTCGAGCGGCTGACGGCGCGTGCGAAATCATTGCGCATCGGTGATCCCAGCGATCGCGCGACGGTGCTGGGCCCAGTGATTTCCGAAAAGCAGATGAAGAGCATCCTGGACTACGTCGATATTGGCCAGAAGGAAGGCGCCTTTCTCACGACCGGCGGCGAGCGCGTCGGCGACCGCGGATACTTCATCAGCCCGGCGGTGTTCGCTAACGTCAAACACGAGATGCGCATCTCGCAGGAGGAAATCTTTGGCCCGGTAGTCAGCGTCATCAAGTTCCGTGACGAGGCCGACGCCGTACGGATCGCCAACGGCACCGCCTACAGCCTGGCGGCGGGCGTTTGGAGCCGCGACATGGGACGGGTGCAGCGCTTTACCAAGAAGGCGAGGGCCGGCACGGTCTGGATCAATACCTATGGCTATACCGATGTGCGGTTGCCCTGGGGTGGCGAGCGCGACTCCGGTCTCGGCCGGGAGCACGGCACCGCGGCGATCGATAATTTCACCGAGCCGAAGGCCGTTTGGATGAACCTCAACGTCTGAGGATACTGCTCTCGCAAGAGAGGTCGGTGAAAGATCAAACGCGGGCCGCAGGGCCCGCGTTTTCGTTTTGCTCGTTAGAGCGTTTTCGAGCGACGTGGACACCGGTTCGCGTGAAGAAAACGCGTCAAAACAAAAGATTAGAGCCCGGTTCTGATTCAATCAGAACCGATAAGGCTCTAGTTCTGCGAAGCACACCTTACTTCAGCGCTACGGGCTTGAGCGCGAACGGCCCGGGATCCTTGCCCTTGTTGTCGCCGTTGATGATGTAGGACAGCTTGCCTTCTGCGACCCATCCGGTATCGCCGACCTGCGTCACCGAGACAGGTTCTGCAAAGCCATCCTTGATGGTCTCGATCTGGGCATCGTCACCTTTGATCGTGACCTTATCCAGCCTGCCGGCACCCTCGATTAACAGGAAGCTGTCACCGAAGGCGCGCATCGCATCCGCATGGTCGAGTGGGCGAGACGTTTTCAACGCGGTGACCGTGCCGGCCTTGCCGTCCTTGATCGCAATCTTGAACAACGCCGCCGGGATATAGGTCGAGACGTAGAGATTGCCGTCGGCCCCGATTGCGATGCCGTCGAGGCCGACGCCGTCCTTTGCCGGCGCCAGCAGGGGATCCGTGGCCCAGACCTCGAGCGCCGTGCCACCCGGTTTCAGGCTGTACACATTGGGCGTGAACGAATCAGTGATGTAGGCCGTGCCATCGCTGCCGACGACAATGTCGTTGCAGAGGGATTTGGGGTCCTTAAGCGGAAAACTGCCCTTCGGCGCGCCGCTGGCGAGGTCGAAGGTCTTCAGCCATGCCCCCTTGGTGTCGCCGGGGCCGGGAACGCCGAAGCCCGTTATGTCGTTGGAACAGAGATAGAGCGTGTTGTTTTTTTCATCGGCGAGCACACCGAGGACCGAACGACTGCCGGCGGCGCCAGGCTTGATGAACTGCTCGGCTTTGCCGCCGGGGGCTGCCTTCATCACACCGCCAAGGTTGAAGCTGCCGACATAGAGTGTGCCGTCCTTGGTCGATGTCAGACTTTCCGGAAAACTCTTGTCCGGGAGGCTCACTGGCGCGGTCTGGGCCTGCGCAAGGTTGCTGGAGGCGAGGCCGAGTATGAGCGCCAGTCCGGCCGTGCCGAGCGCACGTGCGCAAAGGTCGTTGAGCAATTCTCCCTGTGCAAGCGAGCTTGAAGCAACGCTGTGTTCTTGGTTCATGTTTGTGATTCCTGATTGTGATGAGTTGGACGGAAAAATGCCTCCTCAGGGCTGATCATCACCAGCCGTCGGTTCGCTGCGGTGCGTTAGCGCAGGGAAGGGTCGCGATCCAACGATGGCAACCCGAATGAAACCCGACAATTAATTGTAGGCCGCGGTCGTGAAATTTCAAAGCGTGACGTGGGCCCGTCGGGGCGGCGTTTATACGCGCGCGCGTGGTTCCGCGTTGGCGGTTAAACGGAAAACGGAGCGGGAAAAGGACAAAGCCGCCAAGCGGAATATAATCGCTTGACGGCTTTATCGTGGGGGCTGTCCGGACGGGGGGAAATGTCCGGTGAGGCATCGTTAGCATCGCCTCGATACGGCTTATGTGAACCAGATCACACGTGGCCGAACAAAAAGCGCGCTCCCCGCATCAAGTCTTGATCCAGACCGCCTTGACGTTGAGGTATTCTTCCAAGTGCTGCTTGCCTGACTCGCGGCCGTAGCCGCTCATCTTGTAACCGCCGAACGGTACAGCTGGGTCCATCGCCTGATAGCAATTGACCCAGACCGAGCCCGCGCGAAGCGCCCTGGCGACGCGGTGCGCCTTGCTGACGTCCCTGGTCCATACTCCGCTGCCCAATCCGAACGTCGTCGCGTTGGCGCGCTGGATCAGTTCGTCGCTGTCCTTGAAGGAGATCGCCGAGATCACCGGTCCGAAAATCTCCTCCTGCGCGATCCGCATGTTGTCCTGAACATTGGCGAATACGGTCGGAGGCACGAAATAGCCCTTCGACAACGCGCCTTCGGTCAGCCTGGCTCCGCCGGCCAGCGCATGAGCGCCTTCCTTACGGCCGATGTCGAGATAGCCGGAGACGCGCTCCATCTGCTGTTCGGACACCAGCGGCCCGATCTGTGTGTTGGGATCGAGGCCGTTGCCGACCTGCAGCTTCTTGCCGTATTCGGCGACGCGGCCGACGAATTCGTCGTACACCTTATGCTCGACGAACAGCCGGGTGCCGGCGCTGCAAATCTGGCCTGAATTGGCGAACACAGCCATCGCCGCGCCCGGAACCGCCGCGTCGAGATCCGCATCGGCGAATACGATGTCGGGCGATTTGCCACCGAGTTCGAGCGATACCCGCTTCAGATTGCCCGCGGACGCCTTGATGATGGATTGTCCGGTCATGTGCGAGCCGGTGAAGGCGACCTTGTCGACGCCATGATGCGATGCGAGAGCCGCGCCTGCGGTCTCGCCGTATCCCGGCACCACGTTGACGACGCCGGGCGGGATGCCGGCTTCCATGGCGAGTTCACCCAGCCGCAGCGAAGTCAGCGGCGCTTCTTCGGCGGGTTTAAGGATCACCGTGCAGCCGGTCGCAATCGCAGGGCCGATCTTCCAAACGCTGGCACCGAGCGGGCCGTTCCATGGAATGATGGCGCCGACGACGCCGACGGGTTCCTTCAGCGTGTAGGAGAAAATATCGCCGGGCAGCGAGTTCTCGATAGTCTCGCCGTGCAGCGAGGTCGCTTGCCCGGCGTAGTACCGGAGCATCCCGAGCACGCGCAGCTTGTTGCCGCGGGTGCGGCTGATCGGCGCGCCCATGTCGAGCGTGTCGAGCTGTGAAAGCTCCTCAAAATTTTTCTCGACGAGGTCGGCAAGCTTGAGCAGCAGATTCTGCCGCTCAAATGGCTTGACCTTACTCCACGGTCCTTCGAAAGCGCGGCGGGCCGCCGCGACCGCTCGGTTGATGTCCTCGGCATCGCCCTCGGCAACGGTGGCGAGCAGTTCACCTGTTGCGGGATTGTGCGTCTCGAAGCGTTTGCCGGATGCGGCATCGACCCATTTGCCGTCGATCAGCATCTTTTTGTAGGAACCGTCGGCATAGGGATGGCGCGCGGTCGAGACGGGCTGCGCTATGTTCATGATGTTCCGCTCCCTTGATATTGATATTGGGCTTTTGGAAAGGCCCCCGGAAATTCGTTGTGTTAGTCAGAGTACATCGAGTTTCACAAAGAGGTAAAGGCACGAGCGCTCGATCAAGTACGTCTGAAGCGAGAACCTCATACGCTTGTTTTGCGCAGGCTCCGGAAGTCGTCCTCTCGTTGTTGACCATGGCCTATTGCAGGTATTGCGCGTTCCAACTGCCGTGCACCGTCTGCATGATCTGGGTCAGCCAGGGGCGGCGCGTTCATATTGCCAGCGAACGGAATGATTTCATTATATCTATTAGAATATCACGGCACATTGCCTTGACGATTATTTGAAGAAAGGTGCTGGACGCGGTCTGAGTGAAAAATCGAGGATATCGGTTTATAATTTGGCAGGGTGGACACAGGGAACATTAGAAAGGTGCACTATGCTGTGGGCATATTTGTCATCATTCAGTTTCATTGCTCGCCGGTTTGGTAAATGGAGTCTCTTCGTCACAGCGACGGCGATGCTGACGTGGTGGTCGGCGCCAACTCAAGCCGCAGCCACCAGCTGCAGAGGCGATGCAACCGGCATCACTCTCCCCGACGGCTTCTGCGCTACAATTTTCGCCGATAACCTCGGCCACGCCCGCCAGATGGCGTTCTCAACCGACGGAACGCTCTACGTCAATACGTGGAGCGGCGTCTACTACAACAACGGCCCCGTTCCAGCGGGTGGTTTTATCGTCGCCCTGAAAGACAAGAGCGGCAGCGGACACGCCGACGTCATCGAGCGGTTCGGTGAAACGGTCGCGAGCGGCGGCCATGGTGGCACCGGCATCGCATTCCACAATGGGATGATTTACGCCGAGATCAATGACCGTATCGTGCGCTACCCGTTCTCGCCCAACGACATCGCACCCAAGGGCAAAGGGGAAACAATAGTGTCGGGGCTGCCCACTACCGGCGACCATCCGATGCATCCTTTCCTGATCACGCCGCAAGGCGATCTCTTCGTCGATCTCGGCTCGGCCACCAACGATTGCGAGAAGAAGAACCGATTCCCCCATTCGCCTGGGAACGAGCCCTGCACCGAGAAGCTTACTCGCGCCGGCGTCTGGCGCTACGATGCCAACAAGACTGACCAGCACTTTTCGCCAGCCGGGCGATACGCGAGCGGTCTGCGTAATGGCGAAGGGTTCTCGCTTGATGCTGCCGGCCACGTCTTCGTCACGCAGCATGGACGAGACCAACTCCGCGAGGACTGGCCGGAGCTTTATTCCGCTCGGCAGGGTCAAGACTTGCCGGCTGAAGAACTTGTCGAACTGCGGCAGGGTGCGGATTATGGTTGGCCCGAATGCTATT
Organism: uncultured Alphaproteobacteria bacterium; assembly: GCA_963811915.1. Lineage (GTDB taxonomy): Bacteria > Pseudomonadota > Alphaproteobacteria > Rhizobiales > Xanthobacteraceae > Bradyrhizobium. The sequence goes on along the minus strand of CAWETC010000011.1, from coordinate 53,936 downwards.
TCGACAACACACAGAGAAAACTGGTGCTCGGGCCGGAGTACGGAGGCGATGGCGGCAAGAAGATCGGTGTCTGCGCCGAGCGGCAAGGGCCAGTCGCGTTCTTTCCGGCCCATTGGGCGCCCAACGATGTGAAGATCTATCTCGGCAAGACCTTCCCGAAAGCCTATCAGGGCGGCGCCTTCATCGCGTTCCACGGCTCCTGGAACAGAGCTCCGGGGCCGCAAGGAGGCTATAACGTCTTGTTCCAGCCACTGGCCGATGCCAAGGCAAACGGGCCCTATGTCGTCTTCGCCGACGGATTTGCGGGCGCCGCGAAAGATCCCGGCGGTGCAGCGTTCCGGCCTTCGGGCCTCGTTGTCGCTCCAGATGGCGCGCTCTTTATTTCGGATGACGTGCATGGAAGAATCTGGCGCGTCACCTATCAGGGCGGCGATCCCGAAGCCGCGGTCGCGGCAGCGCCTGCCGCCGTGGGCGTCGTACCTGCGACCACATCGGCAGAGGCTCGGCCGCCGGAAGGCATCCATCCCGACGCGGGGAAAGACATCGGCGCGTTACCCGTGCCGAAGGGTTTCACAAAAGAGCAACTCGCACTCGGCAGCCGCGTTTTCCACGGAGAGGTAGCTGATGGTACCTGCGGCGGCTGCCATGGTGCGAATGGAAAGGGATCACCGGTTGCGCCAGATTTGACAACTGGAAAGTGGCTCTGGAGCGACGGAAGCCTGCAAGGCCTCGAGACGACAATCAGGAATGGCGTAGCTGAGCCGAAGTCGCATCCCGGTGCCATGCCGCCGATGGGCGGAGTCACCCTTTCGCAGGCAGATTTGGACGCCGTTTCCGCCTACGTCTGGGCGCTCGGCCACAAAACCCAGTGAAGGCTGGGTCGCGCTGAACTAAAAAGTTGTCGACCCAATAAAAAGCGGCCCCGTGAGGGGCCGCTTTGCTGCAAGGTTATTGGCAGGGGTGACGCCGTCCGTCATAGCCCATGAAGGTTCCCGACGCCGGGTCATAAGACCGGTAACGTTGCGCGCAGTAGCTGGCGTCCGCGCCCATGGCGTAAGAGGGATTGCCGTTTAGCGCGCGGAATGGCGCGGTAGCGATGGCGTCAGCCGTTCCAATCGCGCCGCCGACAACGTCGCCGGCAACTTGGCCTGGCCAGAAGTCGTTTCTCCGATAGTGGTTGTCATAATAGCCGTGGTCATAGCCATAACCGTAACGGTAGCCATCGGCATACGGATCTGGACCCCAGATGTTTTCTCCCATTCCCTGCGCGACGGCAGGGGTGGCTGCCAGCAAGGCTGCAGCGGCGGTCAGGATCTTCAGTCTGTGCATGGAATTCTCCCTTGTTGGTAACTCCTGCAAAGCCAAAACCAGAAACCTCGCCCGAACGTTCCTGTCTTCAACACGATGTGAGAAAGGTGGCCGTCGGGTCCAAGTTCCGCGTCGATGGAACACCGCCCAGCGCAATCGAGCGAGTGCGTGATGAATTCGCGGATTTCAGCCATTGCGTCATCATATTCCGACGTACCTGGAGCTTGTCGTCAAACGTTTGGATTTCTCAGTCCAGAAGTTGACGAAGCTTAAGTGCATCGGCCGGCGCCGCGCTTTTTTGGTCGTTGTCGAAATAAACGAATACGTCGCAGCCTTGCCTTTTCCAGGATTTGATGTGTCTGGCCCAGTTGTCGAGGACAGCGGCGCGATAATGGCCTTTGTAGCGGCCGCCCGGTCCATGTCCTCTGACATAGATAAAATCGGCGGTGCGCGTCCAGGGAGCCGGCGCATCGTGATGGTCCGACAGGCAGAGCGATATGTTGTGTTCGGACAGCAGCCTCAGAATGCGCGGATCATACCAGCTGGGATGCCGAAATTCGAAACTGTAACGGCGCTTGCTCGAAAGCAGTTTGAGGAAGGTGGCAAGCCGATCCGGATCGGCGTGAAGATGAGGCGGTAACTGAAACAGGACGGGACCGGCCTTTTCGCGCAGCAGGGATAACCGGTCTTCAAGAAGTTTGAGGCTGCTCTTCGATGTGGGCGACAGCCGTTTCCAGTGGGTGATGAATTTCGATGCCTTCCATGCAAACACAAAATCATTTCCTGTTTGCTTGTACCAGTCCCGCACGGTTTTGGTCGCCGGCGTCCGGTAGAACACGCCGTTGAGCTCGGTCGTCGGAAATTGGCTGGCGCAGTATTGAAGCTGGTATTTGATCGGCAAACCCTTGGGGAAAAACGGCCCACGCCAGGAATCGTAGTGCCAACCTGACGTGCCGATCAAAACGCGGGCCATGATTTCGGCTCTATTGGTCATTTGCACCGGCGATACCCGGAGCTGCATCAGTCGACGGTCAGGACGATCTTTCCTTCGGAGTGTCCGTGCTCGACGGCATCGAGCGCCTGCGCCGCCGATTGTAGCGGGAATGTCCTGGTGACCTTTGGCTTGACCTTGCCAGCGTCGATCAGCTGCGAGATTTCCGAAAGTTCGTCGGCATCCGCCTGTACCGTATATCTCGTTGCGCGAACGCCATGCTTGCGCACTTCTTCCGCCGAGGGCTCGGTCAATGTCGTAACCAGAATGCCGCCCTTTTTCAGCAACGCCCATGACCGCCGCCGTGTCTCTCCGTCGATCAGGTCGAATACCATATCGAGATCTTTGACAGCTTGCTCGAATGGCTGCTTCTTGTAGTCGATGACGACATCCGCGCCCAAGCCGCGGACAAAATCGACGTGTTTCGTCGAGACCGTTGTCGTGACATGAATTCCCTTGGTTTTCGCGAACTGGATGGCGAAATGTCCGACCCCGCCGGCGCCGCCATGAATAAGAATTCGCTGTCCCGGTCTCACTTCGCCATATCGAAAAAGTCCCTGCCATGCGGTCAGGCCCGCCAGCGGAACGGACGCGGCATGAACATGGTCGAGTGTTTGCGGCTTGCGGGCGAGCGCGGCTTCCCTGAAGATGGCCTTCTGCGCATAGCCGCCGCCGTGGATACCAACGATTCCGAATACCCCTTCGCCGACTTTGTAGCGCGTGGCGCCGGCGCCGCACTTTTCGACGATTCCGGAGGCATCGCGTCCGAGCGTGTAAGGAAGTTTGTCTTCCTTGACGGCAGGATATTTTCCGGACCGGATTTTGTAATCGACTGGATTGACACTGGCCCCCCGAACCGCAACCAGGATTTCATCGGCATCCGGCATCGATAACTCGATGTCCTCCACCTTCAGAGCTTCACGCCCTCCAAATCTGTGGATGCGAACGGTTTTGACTTTCTGCATAGGCTTGTCCGAATACGGGGGAGTGGAGTTCTGATGAGGCGATGATGTCCTGCTCAGGGTTGGCCGGACCCGCCCGCGGCGCCATAGACCTGACCGGTGGCATAACTCGCGTCCGCCGCGGCAAGCTGAACATAGATCGAGCCCAATTCGGCAGGCTGACCGGCGCGGCCCAGCGGCGTCTGACCGCCAAACCTCTCCAGTTTTTCCTGGGTCGCGCCGCCGGAGACTTGAAGCGGGGTCCAGATCGGTCCGGGCGCCACGGCGTTCACACGGATACCTTTTGGCGCAAGTTGCTTGGCAAGCGATTTGACGTAATTCATGGTCGCGGCTTTGGTTTGCGCGTAATCGTACAGATCGGGGGAGGGATCATAGGCTTGCTCCGAGGCCGTTCCGATAATGACGGAGCCGGGCTTGAGATGCGGCAGCGCCGCCTTGATGATCCAGAACGGTGCATAGATGTTGGTCTTCATCGTCGCATCGAAGTCCTCGGTCGTGACATCAAGAATGGACGCACGTGTCTGTTGCCGGCCGGCATTGCTGACCCCGATGTCCAGGCCGCCGAGACCTCTGACAGTCCGATCGACCAGTTCCTGGCAGAATTTCTCGTCGCGCAGATCGCCCGGGATTGCCAATCCGACCCGTCCTTCGGCCTTGATGAGGTCGATGACTTCCCTGGCGTCGGGCTCTTCGCTGGGAAAGTAATTGATGGCAACGTCGGCGCCTTCGCGCGCATAGGCGATCGCGGCCGCGCGGCCCATGCCGGAATCGCCGCCCGTGATGAGTGCCTTGCGGCCGGCCAGCCGCCCCGACCCCCGATAGCTGGTTTCGCCGTGATCGGGTCGCGGTTCCATCTTGCTGGCCAGGCCCGGCCATGGTTGCGATTGTTTCTTGAACGGCGGCTTGGGATATTTGTCAGCCGGGTTTTGCAGTCCTTGCTCGTTCATCGGTTCGTTTCCTTGCGCGCTGGCGTGCGCCAGAGATGCGGCAGCGTCCAATGCCGCCGCGCCCGTTGCGCTGACGACCGCTCTCCGCGAGACAGGGGTTTTTGTGCTCATGGTCTTTCCCGCGACTCCGCTAGTTGACCGATGACAATTCCTATCGTCGGCTTTCGTTTCGTCGGCGTGGTTATTGGCAGGCGGACGATATCAGCGACCGGCTTTGCGGAGCTCGGCGGTTCGATGGCGCTCGATGGCTTCCGGCTCCTGCGCGTCGAGACGCACCAGTTCCGACCTGGCCTGCTGGTCGACACGCAACAGCTCGTCCAGTTTGGCGTGCAATGCCAGGGAATTCCGCCTGTTGGTTCGCTGGATGAACAGGGTCATGGTCCATACCGCCAGCGTCGCGACAGCGTTCCAGTCGAATGTTACCCGATCGAAGCCAGCCATAGCACCGCATACGCGATCACAACGATGAATGCCGCGGGATGTCCGGCGGCTTGCCCGACATGAGTTCGTCCAGTGTTTTTTGGCGAGTGAGGCCGGCGGCTCGTCCCGCGTGGGACGTCGGAATCATCTTGAGAGCGAGAAAACCGCACCGGGTTTACCGCTGCATCTGCATGATCTGGTCCATCGGCAGCATGTTGTTGAGGTTCGCCATGATCCAGAGCGACCCGCCGATCACGAGCACGACGATCAGCACGCCGAAAGCGAGTGCCAGCACGTTGTTGGCATTGTCAGCTCCAGTGGTGATATGCAGGAAGAACACCAGGTGCACGCCCATCTGCGCGATTGCTAACACCACCAGCGCCACTGGAATGCTCGGCTGCCAGACCAGGTCGGTGCCGGCGACGAAGAACGAGGTCGCCGTCAGGAGAATAGCGAGACCCAGTCCAGTCAGATAGCCGTACACGCGCTCGGCGATGCCGCCTTCTTCCAGGTGCTCATCGCCCGGCGCGATGTCGACGGGGTGGCCGATCTGTTCGTGTCCGTTGGTCATGCGGCGCTCCCAAGCAAATACACCACGGTGAACACGGCAATCCAGATGATGTCGAGGGCGTGCCAGAACAACGCGAAGCACAGGAGGCGGCGCTGAATGTCTGCGCGGAATCCCTTGGCAAAGACCTGCGCCATCATCGTCAGGAGCCACAGGATGCCGGCCGAGACGTGCAGCCCGTGGCAGCCGACCAGCGTAAAGAACGCCGACAGGAATGCGCTTCGCGTCGGGCCGGCGCCGCGTGCGACGAGGCTTGCAAATTCCCTTGCCTCGATAGTGAGAAAGGCAAGCCCAAGGATGCAGGTGACGGCCATCGCAATCTGGAACCAGGTCCTGTTGCGCGCGTCGACCGCGATCGTACCGAGACCGCAGGTAAAGCTCGATGCCAGCAGGAACCCGGTCTCGATCGCGACATTGCGCAAGTCGAATAATTCGCGGCCGCCCGGGCCGCCCGCCGTCTTCCCGAGCAGCACGGCGTAGGTGGCAAAGAAGGCCGAGAACATCACCATGTCGCTGAGGATGAAGATCCAGAAGCCGTAGCCGGTGACAATACGCTTGGACGCAGGACCGCTATGGACTAGCGCGCCCTGCACATGATGCGGGTCACTATCAGCGTAGGCCGCTCGCATGGTGGCGTCGGTCATGCCGCACTCCCTGCGGCACCGAGCAGGGCGCGCCGTTCAGCCAGGTTGGCGCGGTCGATCCGCGCGACTTCGGCGGCGGGAATGACGTATTCGTCATGGTCGCGCCAGGCGAACGCCACGAATGTCGCGAACGCGCCGACAAAGCCGGCGGCGACCATCCACCAGATGTGCCAGATCAGCGCAAAGCCCATGACGGTGGCGAAGAACGCGCAGACAAAGCCGGTCGGCGAATTGCGGGGCATTTCGATGTCGGCATAGTCCGGCTCGTCCTTTTCGGCGAGTCCCTGCCTCTGGGCCAGTGATTTTTGCCGCCAATAGGCATCCTCGCTCTGCACATCGGGCATGATCGCGAAGTTGAACACCGGCGGCGGCGAGGAAGTCGCCCATTCCAGCGAGCGTCCGTGCCAGGGGTCGCCGGTGCGGTCGCGCAGTTCTTCGCGCCGGCGGATGCTGACGACAAGCTGCGCGATCTGAAAGGCGATCCCGATCAGGATGAGCACGGCTCCGCCGGCGGCGATCAACAGCCAGGGACGCCACTCTGCGACGTCATAGTGCTGCATGCGTCGCGTCATACCGAGAAAGCCGAGGACATAGAGCGGCATGAACGCGACGTAGAAGCCGCTCAACCAGAACCAGAACGCGGCTTTCCCAAGACCATCGTGCAGCCGGAAGCCGAAGGCCTTCGGAAACCAGTAAGTGTAGCCGGCAAAAGCCCCGAACAGCACCCCGCCGATGATCACATTGTGAAAATGGGCGATCAGGAACAGGCTGTTGTGCAGCAGGAAATCCACGGGCGGTACAGCGAGCAGCACGCCGGTCAATCCGCCGATGATGAACGTCACCATGAACCCGATCGACCACAACATCGGCGTCTCAAATCGAACGCGCCCGCCATACATCGTGAACAGCCAGTTGTAGATCTTCACGCCGGTCGGTATCGCGATGATCATGCTGGCGATGCCGAAGATCGCGTTGACATCGGGGCCGGCGCCCATGGTGAAGAAATGATGCAACCATACCATGAAGGAGATGACACAAATCGCCATGGTGGCCAGCACCATCGAACGGTAACCGAACAGCGCCTTGCCGGAGAATGTCGAGACCACTTCGGAGAAGATGCCGAATGCCGGCAGAACGAGGATGTAGACTTCCGGATGACCCCAGGCCCAGATCAGGTTCATGAACATCATCATGTTCCCGCCGGCTTCATTGGTGAAGAAATGAAAACCGAAATAACGATCGAGGATCAGCATCGCGAGCGTCGCGGTCAGGATCGGGAATGCCGCGACGATCAACAGGTTGGTCGCAAGCGTGGTCCAGCAGAACATCGGCATGCGCAGGTAGCTCATGCCCTTGGTGCGCAGCTTGAGCACGGTGGTGACGAGATTGATGCCGGCGACCAGCGTACCAATGCCGGAAATCTGCAGCGACCACAGGTAGTAGTCGACGCCGACGCCCGGCGAATAGGTCAGCTCCGACAGCGGTGGAAAGGGCAGCCAGCCGGTGCGGGCGAATTCGCCGATCACGAGGGAAATATTGACCAGCAGCGCGCCGGTGGCGGTAAGCCAGAAACCGACCGAATTCAACGTCGGAAACGCCACGTCGCGGACGCCGAGTTGCAAGGGAACCACCAGGTTCATCAAGCCGATCACGAACGGCATCGCCACGAAGAAGATCATGATGGTGCCGTGCGCAGAAAATATCTGGTTGAAGTGCTCGGGCGGCAGATAGCCTTGGGAATGATAGGCGAACGCCTGTTGCCCGCGCATCATGATCGCGTCGGCAAATCCGCGCAGCAGCATCACCATGGCGAGCAGCGTGTACATGACGCCGATCCGCTTGTGGTCGACGCTGGTGATCCATTCGTCCCACAGATAGGGCAGGTGACCCTTGATGACGACCCAGGCGAGAACCCCGAGAATGCCGAGCGCGACGACAGCCGACGTGATCATCGGAATCGGCTGATCAATCGGAATCGCCGACCAGTTGAGCTTACCGAACATTGGGAGCTCCGATATACGATTGAGCGGACTCGGAGGTCAGTCGCGGTCCGGGCGCCGGCGGGATGATTTGCGTCGTGATGGCGTCGAACAGACGTGGATCGTCGAGCCGAAAGGTCGGCTTGGAGGGTTCGAGCGACTGCCGTGCAAGTTTCGTGTAACTTTCTGTGTTCAGGACCAGGGTGCTGCGGGCCGTGTTTTTTACCCAATCGGGAAACGCAAGTTCCGAGACGACATTGACGTCGAACAACATCTCGGGAAAGCCATCGCCGCTGAAATGCGCCGCCAGGCCCTGGTAGGTGCCTTCATTGTCGGCGCGGAGCTTGAGCCGCGTCACCATGCCGTTCATGGTGTAGATCATGCTGCCGAACTGTGGGATGAAGAACGTGGTCATCACGCTGCCGGATGTCAGCTCGAAACGCAGCGGCGCGCCGACCGGCACCGTCAGCGTGTTGACGGTTGCAATTCCCAGATCCGGATAGATGAACAGCCATTTCCAGTCGAGCGAGACGACCTGGATCCTGACCGGACTGCCCGTGCCTTGCAGCGGCGCGGCTGGGTCGAGCTGGTGCGAACTGATCCAGGCAACGCCTCCGAGCAGAATGACCGTGAGAGCCGGGATCGACCAGACCACCAGTTCAATCCGTCCGGAATACTCCCAGTCCGGCCAGTAAAATGCTCTGGTGTTGGAGGCGCGAAAGTAGAACGCAAAGGCAAAGATCGCCACGATGGTTGGCAGGACAATTGCCAGCATGATCGCGACCGAATCGATAAGGATAGTTTTTTCGGCGGCTCCGATAGGACCCTGTGGATCAAGGATGTTCATCGCCGGACCGGATAATAGAACCAACCAATGATGCTGCGACGCATAGGTTTCGCAGCCCTATGCCATCTAGATTTGCTCCGCGATCGTCCGGCAATCGGTGAGAAACTTCCGGAATGCCGCCGACAAGCTACGTCCTCTCAACAAACTCGGCAAGTGCGACGTCTCGATAGCGTCAGGTACCTGAGCTTTAGATACCTGGCTTTAGATAGTTCAGCTTTAGATACTTGAGCTTTAGATACTTGCCGATTGGGACAGCCGCTCTGACGTATTGCCGGACATCATTTTGCTCGGCTGGCCACTTGTATCGGACTCCTCTGCCTGTTGTGCCAGCGGAACCGATAGCCGACACACCAGACCTTCAGAGCGCCAGTCAAATAATGCCTGCCCGCCGAGTTGCAACTCGATACTTTTCATCAGACTTCTGGTTCCGAAGCCCCGCGCTTCCGGCTTCCGGACCATGGGTCCGCCTGTTTCTTCCCATGACAAAACGAGATTATCCGCCTCGACCTGCCACATGACAGACAAATGTCCCGACAAGGCGGAGAGCGCGCCATATTTTGCAGAATTGGTGACCAGTTCGTGCAAGGCCAAGGCCAAGGTTTGGGCCGTTGCGGGTTGTAATTGAACTTCGGACCCGCAGACCTTGATCTGGCCACCCACGGAATAGGGGGCGAGCTCCTCTACGATAAGCTTTTTGATTTCGGCACCCTGCCAGCTCGACAGTGAGAGGATGGTGTGAACCCGGGCGAGGGCGTTGATGCGTCCCTCAACCGCCTGAACATAGGTTTTGACATCTCCGGCGCGCGTCAATCGAACGATGGATTGGGCAAGGGCCAGCGCATTCTTGGCGCGGTGATCGACCTCCCGGGTCAGCAAATTCTGACGCTCTTCCGCGCGTTTGCGTTCGGTAATATCGACCGTCACGCCGCTGACACGGACCACGCGGCCATCCTTGTCGCGCGTCGCCGCGGCTGTTCCGACGCACCAGCGAGTCTCGCCGTCCGGTCGATTGATGCGAAACTCCGCTTCGTGAGATCGCGCGCCCTTGGTGAATTGGACCATCGCCTTGCGCAGTTCGTCCATGTCATTTGGATGAAGCAAGGCCTGAACGCTTGCCGGAGTCACGCGGAAGGTTTGCGGATCAACTCCGAAGATCTGATATTGCCCCTCGTCCCACATCCAGTCCCCGTTGACCCAATCCCAATCCCACGACCCCATTTTGCCTGCCGCGATCGCCATGCTGCGGCGCTGTTCGCTCTCGACCAGCCGTGACGTCGATTCCTCCAGCTCCGCGGTCCGGGCACGAACACGATCCTCGAGCTCGGCGTTTAGTCGTTCCAACTGCCTGGTTTTGCGATAGAGCTCCGCGAAGACTTTTATCTTGGCGCGCAATACCTCCGGCACAACCGGCACCGGCACATAGTCGACCGCGCCCATTTCATAGCCGCGAAGGCGGTCAAAATCGCTGACCTGAATTGCCGAAATGAAGATCATCGCCGTTTTCTGGAAACGTGGGTGCTCGCGGATCATGGCGGCGAGCTCAAAGCCGTCGAGTTCCGGCATGCACACGTCAAGCAGAATGACGGCGACTTCATTCTTGAGTAAATACTCGAGCGCTTCGCGGCCGGACGCGGCGACAACAAGGTTTTCTCCGAGTTCCCTTAGAATAACCTCATAGGCCAGCAGCTTCGCCGGCTGGTCGTCGACCAGAAGGATGTTTACCTTTTCATGGTCCATCATCGCGGGCACCATCAGCGGTGTAGCCACATGCGTATGGCGAGGAGCAATTGCTCTGTATTGACGGGCTTGGCGAGGTAGTCGGAAGCGCCTGCCTCCAGACATTTCTCACGATCGCCCTTCATGGCTTTTGCGGTGAGGGCGATAATCGGAAGCCGGCGGAGTGCGGGGTCTTCGCGAATGACCCCCATGGTTTGGTAGCCGTCCATTTGCGGCATCATGATATCCATCAGGACGATTGCGATTTCAGGATGTGAGCCCACCAGCGCCACGGCCTCGCTTCCGGTCGTGGCAGTGAGAACCCTCATGCCGCGCCGCTCGAGCACGCTGCTCAATGCGAAGATGTTCCGGGCGTCATCGTCCACCAATAGTGCGGTTCTGCCCACAAGATCCTCATCGGAACTGTTGAGCTTTTCGAGCATTCGCTGCTTCTCGATTGGCAATTCCGTGATCACACGGTGCAAAAACAGAGACGTTTCGTCGAGTAAGCGTTCCGGCGACTCGACTCCTTTCACCACAATGCTCCGTGCCATGGTGTGGAGTTCCGCATCTTCCTCGACCGAAAGCTCGCGGCCGGTGAACACGACCACGGGAACATTCGACAACGAATCGTCTTTGCGGATTCGATCCAGCACCTCGAAACCGCTCATGTCAGGCAATCGCAAATCCAGTACCACACAATCGCAGGGGCTATCACGCAAGGTTGAAAGTGCGCCGGCGCCGGTGCCAGTGGTGACGATCTCGATGTCCTTGTGGTCGAGAAGCTCCCGGATGCTTAACTGTTCGGCGGCATTGTCTTCGACGATCAGCAGACGCTTGCGGCGCGGCCTCGCATATTCCTTGATCTGGGACAGCGCCGCGCTCACGCCTTCGGTGGTGGTCGGCTTGTTGACGAATGAGAACGCGCCCCGCGCCAGCGCATGCTGGCGGTCCTCGTCCAGCGTGATGATCTGGACCGGAATATGACGCGTCAGAGGATTGTGCTTTAGCTGGCTGAGCACGGTCCAGCCGAGCATGTCCGGCAGGAAAACTCGAGCGAGACCGCCGCCGGCTGGAACTGCTTGGCAAGATCCAGCGCTTCCGCGCCCCGTGCAGCGACCAGCACCTTGAAGCCCTTGTCGCGCGCCAGATCGATCAGCACACGGGCATAATGCGGGTCATCTTCAACGATCAGCAGAATCGTGTCGCCCGGTTCCAGATTTAGCCGGTCGTCCGGCAATTGTTCGATGACACGCTCCTGGGCCGCCACCTGCAGGGCCGGGGTCGTGCCGTAAGATGTTGCGGCGTGGACCCGCGGCGCTACCGTCGGTCCGGAATATTTCAGCGGCAGATAAAGCACGAACGTGCTGCCTTGGCCGGGCGTACTGCGCAGATGGATTTCGCCGCCGAGCAGGCTCGCGAGTTCACGGCTGATGGCCAGCCCGAGGCCAGTGCCGCCATATTTTCGGCTGGTGCCGGCATCGGCCTGCTGGAACGCCTCGAAGATCAATTTCTGCTTTTCAAGCGGAATGCCGATGCCTGTGTCCGATACCTCGAAGGCGATAACGGCCGGCGAGTGATTGAGGACCGGATGTTCGGCGCTCCAGCCGCCCAGGGCAGCCGAGACGCTGAGGCGAACCCCGCCCTCAGCTGTGAACTTGAACGCGTTCGACAACAGATTTTTCAGCACCTGCTGCAAACGCTTTGAATCGGTGACGATGCTGCGTCCCAGATTGGGATCGACATCGATGTTGAAAGACAATTGGCGGTTTTCCGCTTCGTGCCGGAACGGACGTCCCACGGTATCCAGCAGATTGGTTGTGAGGATTTCCTCCGCATCCACGGTCACGGTTCCGGACTCGATCTTGGACAGGTCTAGGATGTCGCTGATCAGATTGAGCAGGTCGGTGCCGGCGCCGTGAATGGTTCGCGCGAATTCGACCTGCTTTGCCGACAGGTTGCCATCCGGATTTTCGGTGAGCTGCTGGCCCAGGATCAGGATGCTGTTGAGCGGCGTGCGCAGTTCGTGCGACATGTTGGCGAGGAATTCCGACTTGTATTTCGATGTAAGCGAAAGTTCCGTCGCCTTTTCCTCCAGCGCGCGTCGCGCCTGTTCGATTTCCTGATTCTTTCTTTCCACTTCAACGTTGCGTTCGGCCAATTGTTGGGCTTTTTGCTCAAGCTGTTCGTTGGTTTGCTGCAGTTCCTTCTGTTGCGTCTGCAATTCTCCGGCAAGCTGCTGGGATTGCTTCAAAAGGCCTTCCGTCTGCATTGTCGCTTCGATGCTGTTGAGCACGATGCCGATGCTGTCCGTGAGCTGTTCGAGAAAGGTCATTTGCGAAGTCGTGAACGAGCTCACGGAGGATAGCTCGATGACGGCTTTGACCTGGTTTTCGAACAAAACCGGAAGCACGACCAGATTTTTCGGCATGACCCGCAGCAGCGCCGAATTGATCGGCGCCGCGTCGGGCGGGATGTCCGACACCAGCCGTTGACGCTTGTCCACCGCGCATTGGCCGATCAGGCCCTCGCCAAGCTGCATGTATTGCGGGTGAGGATTGGTGCCATCGCCCGCATAGGACGACAGCAGATGCAGGCGAGGATTGTCTTCGTTCTCGACCTGATAAATGACGCCCATATGGGCATTCACCAACGGCGTAAGCTCGGTCAACAACAAGCGGCCCACGGTGGAAAGATCGCGCTGGCCCTGGAGCATGTTGGTGAATTTTGCGAGGTTTGTCTTCAGCCAGTCCTGCTCGGTGTTCACGTCGGTGGTTAGCCGAAGATTGCCGATCATGGTATTGATGTTGTCTTTGAGTTCCGCCACCTCGCCGCGTGCGTCGACCTGGATCGAGCGCGTCAAGTCACCTTTGGTGACGGCGGTGGCGACCTCGGCGATCGCGCGCACCTGGGAAGTGAGATTGGCAGCCAGCAGGTTCACGTTGCCGGTCAGATCCTTCCAGGTTCCCGCCGCGCCGGGCACGTTGGCCTGACCACCAAGGCGGCCTTCGACGCCGACTTCGCGCGCCACGCTGGTGACCTGATCGGCGAATGTCGCCAGCGTCTCGGTCATGTTGTTGATGGTATCGGCGAGGGCTGCGACTTCGCCCTTCGATTTCACGGTCAGGTTCTGCTTCAGGTCGCCATTGGCAACCGCCGTCACCACCTTGACGATGCCGCGCACCTGTTCGGTCAGGTTGGCCGCCATGAAGTTGACGGTGTCGGTCAGGTCCTTCCAGGTGCCGGCGACGCCGGGAACCTGCGCCTGACCGCCGAGCTTGCCTTCGGTGCCGACCTCGCGCGCCACACGCGTCACTTCGCCGGCAAAGGCGTTCAGCTGATCGACCATCGTGTTGATGGTGTTCTTGAGTTCGAGAATCTCGCCCTTCACATCGACCGTGATCTTGCGCGACAGGTCGCCGCGCGCGACCGCGGTGGTGACTTCGGCGATATTGCGGACCTGTGTGGTCAGATTGGCCGCCAGCAGATTGACGTTGTCGGTCAGGTCTTTCCAGGTGCCGCCGACGCCGGGCACCACGGCCTGGCCGCCAAGCCTGCCTTCGGTGCCGACCTCGCGCGCCACGCGCGTCACCTCGGCGGCGAACGAGCGAAGCTGCTCCACCATCGTATTGAGGGTATCCTTCAGCAGCAGAATTTCGCCGCGAACGTCGACCGTGATTTTTTTCGAGAGGTCGCCACCGGCGATCGCGGTCGCCACTTCGGCGATGTTGCGGACCTGCGCGGTCAGGTTCGAGGCCATGAAGTTGACGTTGTCGGTGAGGTCCTTCCAGGTGCCGGCCACTTCCGGCACTTCGGCCTGACCGCCGAGCTTGCCTTCGGTGCCGACTTCACGCGCGACGCGGGTCACTTCCGATGCGAAGGCGTTGAGCTGGTCGACCATCGTATTGACGGTGTTCTTCAGTTCGAGGATTTCACCCTTGACGTCGACGGTGATCTTCTTCGACAGATCGCCCTTCGCCACCGCCGTCGTCACCTCGGCGATGTTGCGGACCTGGCCGGTCAGGTTGCCGGCCATCGAGTTGACGTTGTCGGTCAGGTCCTTCCATGTGCCGGCAACTCCGGGCACGTTGGCCTGGCCGCCAAGGCGGCCCTCGGTGCCGACTTCGCGCGCCACGCGCGTCACCTCGCCGGCGAACCGGTTGAGTTGATCGACCATCGTGTTGAGCGTTTCCTTGAGCTGCAGGATCTCGCCGCGCACGTGGACCGTGATCTTGCGCGACAAGTCGCCACCGGCGATCGCGGTCGCCACCTCGGCGATGTTTCGAACTTGCGCGGTCAAATTGCCAGCCATCGAGTTGACGCTGTCGGTGAGGTCTTTCCAGGTGCCGGCCACGCCCGGCACTTCGGCCTGACCGCCGAGCTTGCCGTCGGTGCCGACTTCGCGCGCGACGCGCGTCACTTCGCCGGCAAAGGCGTTGAGCTGGTCGACCATGGTGTTGAGCGTTTCCTTCAATTGCAGGATTTCGCCCGACACGTTCACCGTGATCTTTTTCGACAGGTTACCCTTGGCCACGGCGGTGGCGACTTCGGCGATGTTGCGGACCTGGCCGGTCAGGTTGGACGCCATCGAGTTCACGCTGTCGGTCAGATCCTTCCAGGTGCCGGCAACGCCGCGCACCAGTGCCTGGCCGCCGAGCTTTCCTTCGGTACCGACCTCGCGCGCGACGCGCGTCACTTCACCGGCGAAGGCGTTGAGCTCATCGACCATCGTATTGATGGTGTCTTTCAATTCGAGAATTTCGCCGCGCACGTCGACCGTGATCTTCTTCGACAAGTCGCCATTGGCAACCGCGGTCGTCACTTCGGCGATGTTTCGAACCTGGGCCGTGAGGTTAGAGGCCATCGAGTTGACGCTCTCGGTCAAATCCTTCCAGGTGCCGGCGACGCCGAGCACGTTCGCCTGGCCGCCCAACCGGCCGTCGGTACCAACTTCGCGCGCGACGCGCGTCACCTCACCGGCGAAGGCGTTGAGCTGGTCGACCATGGTGTTGAGCGTTTCCTTCAACTGCAGGATTTCGCCGGACACGTTCACGGTAATCTTCTTGGAAAGGTCGCCGCCTGCGATCGCGGTCGCGACGTCCGCGATGTTGCGCACCTGTGCAGTCAGGTTGCTGGCCATGAAGTTGACGTTGTCGGTCAGATCCTTCCAGGTGCCGGCGACGCCGGGCACCTGGGCCTGGCCGCCGAGCTTGCCTTCGGTGCCGACCTCGCGCGCCACACGTGTGACTTCGGACGCAAACGAATTGAGCTGATCGACCATCGTATTGATCGTGTCTTTCAATTCGAGAATCTCGCCGCGGACGTCGACCGTGATCTTGCGCGAGAGGTCGCCACGCGCGACCGCCGTGGTGACGTTGGCGATATTGCGGACTTGAGCGGTGAGGTTGCCGCACATCGCGTTCACGGAGTTGGTGAGGTCCTTCCACGTTCCGGCGACGCCGGGGACGATTGCCTGGCCGCCGAGCTTGCCATCGGTGCCGACCTCGCGCGCCACGCGGGTCACTTCGGACGCAAAGGAGCGGAGCTGGTCCACCATCGTGTTGATGGCTTCCTTCAACTGCAGAATTTCGCCGCGAACGTCGACGGTGATCTTTTTGGACAAGTCACCATTGGCAACGGCGATGGTCACTTCGGCGATATTGCGAACCTGGCCCGTAAGGTTGTTGGCCATCGAGTTCACGCTTTCGGTGAGGTCTTTCCAGACACCTGTCACTTCCGGGACCTGGGCCTGGCCTCCCAATTTGCCTTCCGTTCCGACTTCGCGGGCGACGCGCGTCACTTCCGAGGTGAACACGCTGAGCTGTTTGATCATCGTGTTGACGATGTTGGCGGACTGCAAAAATTCGCCGCCGAGTGGGCGGCCATCGACATCCAATTGCACGGTTTGCAATAAGTCGCCTTGCGCGACGGCGGCGACCGCTCGGGTCACTTCGCGTGTCGGCCAAAGCAAATCATCGATCAGCGTATTGACCGAGCCCTCCATGTCTGCCCACGATCCGCTGGAAAGACCGAATTTGACACGTTGCCGGGTTTTCCCTTCCCGGCCGACGACCTGGCCGACGCGTTCCAGTTGCTGCGCCATTCTCTGGTTGGCGGCAACGATCTCGTTGAACGTGTCTGCTATCTTTCCTTCGATCCCCAGATGATCACCTGTCATCCGGACCGAAAAATCGCCGCCGCGCATCGCCTGGAGCGCGTGCAACAAATCCTGCATCGGGTCGGGATGCCCATTCGCTGGGGCTTGCGCTTGGCCCCGCGACGGACGGAGGACGATGGTCCGGAATTAAGATCACTCATGGCATTTCCCAGTGGAAGGGCGCGCAACGACTCTGACAATACGGTGAATTAATTTTAGCCATAGAAGCGCCAGGAAAATGCCAAATCAAGAAAGAAGATTTGACATCAAGGAAACTGGAACTCGGCAGCTCAGCCCAAAGCGCTTAACGATCGCAGCGGTTGTTGGTTCCAACGGGTACCGAAGAAAACGGGAGTACCCTGATGAGAGATAAGGTTCCGGATCCCCCGGAATTCGAATGGATCGCAAACGACCATGGTAAACTCATATCCGGACCGAACCCACCGGCCTCTGGCCATCCCCGTCCAGCGCGAAAATGGGTGGCCTTGGCTTCGAATATGCGGGCGCTCGGCACAATGGCTACCTTAAGCATTCCATGGGCCAATTGCGTCGGGTCTGCGTCTGCCGCGCCCGGCGGCGCCGGCACGGGCAATTCCGAACACATCCAGCAGCCTTCCATGATCGAGGAAGTCGGCAGGCAGACTGGCGCGTTTACGGAGTTCATGCTCGCTCAGTAATTCATTGCCGGTATCGCCCGCGGAGAAATCGGATGAAATCGAAAGTTGTCGTCGATGGACGAGAACGAACGTTTGTGTTGATCCTCGATCAAGCCGAAGAGGCTTTTCAGACCCTGTCGAAATTTGCCGATCGGGAAAACATTACCGGGGGCGTCGGTGACGGCAATCGGCGTCTTAGAGCGAGCAAAGGTCGGCTGGTTTGATTTTTCCGCCAAGCGCTACAAACCGATTTCCGTCGCGGAACAATGCGAGGTGCTAAGTCTGGCGGGCGACATTGCGCAAGGTGATGATGGCAAAGCCAGTCTGCATCTTCATGCGGTTCTCGGTTTGAGCGATGGCTCGGTCCGGGGCGGCCATCTCATGGAAGGGATTGTGCGTCCGACGCTCGAGGTCACCCTTGTCGAGACCGCAGCGCACTTGCCGGAAGAAGAACCCGGAACTGGGTATCGCCCTTATAGAAATATAGATGGCGCGTAGCTTATCGCACGCATGACCAAACTCTCGGTGGCGAGAAGAACAATGCGGCTTTGAGCGCCGTCGCGCGCCGGCGCGAATCCCTGCGCCAATTGCCCTGACACCTATAATTCAGCAGCAATTCGAGTTGGGTGCATAATGCCGGGCGACGGCTTCATCGAGCGCCGACAATGCAGAAATGAAGGTCGCATTTTTGGCGATGCCGGATCGCATCTGCGATAGCACTTCGTGCCGCACGGCGGGCAGATCGATACCCAATACGCGTCCATCTCTGGCGATGGTCCGGCCTCCGACGATGACCTCTCGAATGTGCCGTGCGGTAGCGCGCGAGAACAGCATGTTGATGGGCTCGATGTCCTCTCGAATGCCGTCTTCATTGAGTGCCGCCCAGTCCAGCAGCAACATGTCAGCCGCCGAACCTGCCTCGATCAGGCCGCCATCGTTGACGTTGGTAACGGCAAACCGGCCATTGCCGACTGCGGAGCGAACGGCATGCGGGCGTGTGATCGCACGATCAAATCCGGTCCCCGCGTGTAAAAAGTAGGACAGTCTCAATTCGCGCAACGCATCGTCGTCGTCATCGAAGGCTTTGCCGTCGATTCCAAGCGCTACTGAACAGCCGCGTTCCATCATGTGCGTCAGCGGCGCGATACCGGAGTGAAGGTGAAGATTGGAACTGGTGTTGACGGAAATGATCACGCCACGCTCGGCCAGCAGTTCCAGTTCTTCCGGCCTGGCCCACACGCAATGCGCCAGCGTCAACCGGGGCGACAGCAGGCCGATTTCGTCGAGCATGCGCACGATGCCACCGGGATAATTGGCATCGGCCCATTGCCGCTGATACCTGGTTTCCAAAAGGTGCATGTGGACGCGGCGGCCGGTGCGGTGTGATGCCTCGGCAACGGCTTGCAGAAGTTCATCGCTGCACCATTGCACCCCGTTGGGGCCGTATTGAACATCGAATTCCGGTCCGTGCGCCGCCGCGGCGACGTCATCGACCAGCGTCATGTAGTCGCGTGGCGACAGCACCTTGTATATCAGGCGCTGCTGGATTTCGGCGCAGGCTTGCGGAGGAAGACCCGCCAGCAGGGCTTCGGAGCCGCCATAGACCAGCGGATTGCGATCCTTCATCGATACCGCAAATCCCGCGCGAACGCCGACATCGCGCGCCGCGCGCGCAACTTCGGCGGCTTCCGTCGGAAGATCGGTCAATCCCTGTACGCGCGTATAATGGACCATCACCGTGCCGGTGCCGCCAAGCGCGCCTTTTGCAAAATTCATCGCCGCGGCGAGATAGGGATCCACGGACGGAAACAGTGCGAAATACGGCAACCATGATTTAAGCGGCTTGTTGTCGGCGCCGATCGAACTGGTGCTGACTGCTCGTCCGTGATCGTGCGCGTTGACCAGCGCCGGCATCGCCAGCAACCGATCCCGGGACGGGGCCGATGCCGGTTCGATCGAAGTAAAGGTCGTGCCGGCGATCGTGATGGCCTGCGCGCCTGCCAGCGGCTGCGCCGATCCGACGACGTGCTCGCAGGCGATGGTGCGCGAAGGTACGTTGCTCATGGCGCGATCACCGGCGGAATGCAAAAATGCATGGTCGAAAATCTCGCGGAATTGGGCACCCCCGGCAGGCCGAACGACGCTGGCCTTTGACCGCCTCCGGGTGCTTCCTGACGAGTTGCCGGCGATACCATGACGCCATTGGAATAAAGGTCGAGACCAAGGTCGGAGTAATACATCCAGCGGAAATCCTTGTCGGAGCCGAGCCTGAGCGAGACCTGTTCATATAGCGCATCGCGGTAAAAGCCGCGACCGAATTGACTTGTCCCTGTAGCAGCATCTGCTCCTGCAAATTCGGTGACCCCTGCGTGACGTTGATCTGGCCGGGGTTGATGCCATTTGTTTGGCCAATAGCGGCAGCAGGTTCGGAACGGAGCCTTTTCAACAGCTGAAATTTCGCGCAGCGGTGCCAAAATGGCATCGCCTCCGCCAGTCTCGGCGGATATTACGCGGCACGCGCCGCCTGCTGCGAGCCTGGCCACGATAAGAAAAGCAGATATTTTTGTTGACCGCCTGTTAGCGAATCCGGGCGCAGGCTGTCGGATCGGCCTTCGTAGGGGGCGGTACGAAGGCGATTGATCGGAAACAGGCCATGGCGTTGGAGCAGCGGCAGTTCGGCGAGCGCGTCGTCTTCGACCGCGGCTATGAAGCCCACATGATGGCGATAGATGGTACGTGGCGTCGTGCCTGTAGTTTGCTGGATGTTTCCGAAACCGGCGCCAAAATGACCGTCGAGGGATCGATCGTCGGACTTCCTCTCAAGGAGTTTTTCCTGCTGCTCGCATCGCCCGGTCTGGCCTATCGCCGCTGCGAACTGGCTTGGGTCAATGGCGAGGAGATCGGGGTCAATTTCCTCAAGCAAGCCAAGAAGAAAAAGAAGTCGGGGCGCCCGGAATAAGCGCAGGCCGCCGCTTTCGGGAAACCGGGCAGCGGGCTGTACCGCGAAAATCATCCGGCCGCCGCATCAATCACGCCGACCTCCCAAGCCGCTCAAAGTCCATGCTTGACATCGGCCTGGCTGCAGACTGTGCTGGTTCCCGATCTGCGCCCCCGATGGACCGCGCCGGCCAATCGATTTTGCGAAAACAAATCGATACACGAAAACAAAAAATGAAGAGTGTTGGGAGAGAACTAAAAATGGACCAGATCGAGGTAGCGGTCGTCGGCACGGGTTGGTGCGGGGGTATTCGGGCCGAGGCGTGTGCGGCCAACCCGCTGGTGAGCGGCGTTCACATCGCCGAAAATCGCCCGGAACGATTGAACGAGATGGCGGCCAAGATCGGCGCCAAATCGGCAACCGCCGACTATCATGCGCTGCTCGACAACAAGGATATTTCGGCTGTTTTCGTCTGCGCGACGCCTGAGACGACGCACTTTCCGATGACGCGGAATTTCCTGCGCGCCGGAAAGCACGTCTTTCTCGAAAAGCCGATCGCGCTCGAACTCGAAGAGGCGGATGAGCTTATTGCGATCGCCCGCGCCAACGGGCTGAAATTCACCATCGGCTATTCGCAGCGCTTCAACCCTAAATTCGCCTATGTCAAAAAGTGCATTGCCGATGGCACGATCGGCAAGCCCGTCAGCGCACTCGTGAGCCGGCATATTTCACGCAGCCTCGGCAAGAAAATCAGTGGCCGCGTCAAGCTTTCGCCGGCCGCGATGGAATTGACGCACGACCTGGATTTCGTGCTCTGGTGCCTCGAACCGGCAAAACCGGTGCGCGTCTATTCGCAGGTCAATTACGGCGCGATGCGTGAGTCCACGGGTAACGACATCCCCGATCTGCAATGGATCGCCGTGACCATGGACAGCGGCCTTACCTTTGTCGTCGGGGGAGGCTGGAGCCTGCCGCCCGGCTATCCCAATTTCTCGTCGACCTGGATCGAATTGATCGGGACCGAAGGTGCGCTGATGGTCGACGATACCCATCGCGACGTGATGCTGAATACGATGAAGAACGGCGCGGTGTTTCCGATGTCGACGATGCCCGGCGAGCCTGTTGGGCATGTCTATGCCGGCCCGATGGCGACGGAAACCGTGCATTTCATCGAGGCGGTGGCTTTGGATCGGCCGGTTCTGGTCACGCCCGAGCAGGCGCGGCGTGTCATGGAGCTCTATATCGCCGCCGATCTGTCGGCCGAACTCAACGAGCCGGTGACGCTTCCGCTTGAGAATAGACGGCCGGCGAGATTAGCTGCCGGTCTTTAGGGCCTTATTGACAAGATGATGCGCGGGGATGCACCGGAAATAATCCCGTGCGCCTCCCGAGTTGTGTTTGCATGAACGAAGGTCGTCCCTGACTAGGGCGATCCAAAAAAAACGGCGGAGACAAAACCGTCGAACCAAAAAAAATCGACGGAGGTTTCATGCCTGCGGATATTACGGCGCAGAGTAGCCCGGTGGAGACTAGCCCGGCGATTTCGTTCGCCGGCGCGAAGCGTAGCCACATCAGGTGGTACGTGCTTCTGCTGATCAGCCTGATGTACATGATCACCTATATGGACCGCAGCAATATCTCGATTGCGGCGCCGGCGATCGCCAAGGAGTTCGGCTTCAACAAGACCGAAATCGCGCTGGTTTTCAGCGCGTTCGCCTGGGCCTACGCTGCGGGCCAGGTGCCCGGCGGCTGGCTCGCTGATTTCTTTGGGCCGAAGCGGGTGCTGCTGGTGATCGTCCCGTTCTGGTCGTTGATGACGGCGGCTACGGCCTGGGCATCGGGCGCGACGTCGCTGTTTGCTGTCCGCTTCGCCTTTGGTCTGGGAGAAGCCGGTGCCTTCCCGACGGCGAGCCGCGGCATGCAGCTCTGGTTTCCAAAATCCGAGCGTGGCTTCGTCCAGGGCATGACGCATTGTTTCAGCCGGCTCGCGATCGCGATTACGCCACTGGTCGCCGTCGTGATCATGAACGCCTGGGGCTGGCGCTGGATTTTCTATATATTTGCGCTGCTCGGCATCGCCTGGTCGCTCGTGTTCTTCTATTGCTATCGCAATCGTCCGGAGGATGAAGCGCGCGTCAACGCTGCTGAACTTGCGCATATTCGCGATACAGCGAATGGCGAGATCAGTCCCGTCGCAACACGGCTGCGGTCCGACGTGCCATGGCGCGCGATTTTCACGTCGCCGAACATGTGGTTCATCGCGGCAGCCTATGGCTGCTTTTTTTACGGCGCTTATTTCTACGTCAGCTGGTTTCCGACCTACCTGCTCGAGTTTCGGCATCTCTCGCTGAGTTCGGTCGGCTATCTGGCGTCGCTGCCGTTGATCTCGGCCATGCTTGGCGATCTGGCCGGCGGCCTTTTGACCGACCATGTGCTTCGCAAGACCGGCAATCTGCGATTGGCGCGTCGCGTGGTGGCGGCGCCGGGTTTGCTTCTGGCGGCGCTGCTGCTGATTCCGGCCGGCACCACCGATAGCGCGATCACCGCTGTGCTTTGCCTGACCGCTTCGAACTTCTTTCTGGAGCTGGTGCTCGGACCGGCCTGGGCGGTGCCAATGGATGTGGGCGGCACATCCAGCGGAACGGTGACCGCGGTCATGAACATGGTGGGTGCCATCGGGGCCTCGATTTCTCCGCTGGTGTTCGGCGTGCTGGTAGAGCAGGGCTCCTGGGTCGCACCTTTCTATGTCACCGCCGGCGTGCTGGCCGCCGGCTCACTGATCTGGATTTTCCTGATCGATCCCGAAAAATCGGTCGTCGATGGTTCATGATCGAACTCCATCTGCCAGCGGGAGCGCAGGCGCAAGCGGACCGTGAAGAGCGTCCGGGCATGGCCGCTGCGGGTTGTGCTGGCGCTGCCACGGTCTCTCGCCTAGTATCCCGCGCACAGGTGGCCGAACAATCGAGCGCTGGATTGTTCACGAGATCACCGGGGTAAAAGGGGGGATTGGAATGCGAAGATCAGCCATCGTTGCTGTTTGTTTCGGATTGCTGGCGCTGCCGGCGACAGGCCTCGCGCAGCAGCCTGAAAATATCGTGCTCAATGAGAACGACACCAAGCAGCTATCACCCCATGTGTGGGCACTCTTCGGCAACCCCAATATCGGGATCGTGGTTGGCAGCAAGGGTACCCTTGTTGTCGATACCGGTCTTGGCAAGCGCAACGGCGCCACGGTCGCGGCCGCGACGGCAAAACTACGCAAAGGCGGCAACCTCTATCTCGCCACCACCCATTTCCATCCCGAGCATGTCACCGGCCAGGCTGGCTTCCCGGCCGGCACGGTCGTGATCCGGCCGGCCGTCCAGCAAAAAGAGATCGAGGAATCCGGTCCCGGCATGATCGACTTTTTCCGGTCGCGCTCCGACGTCAACAAGGAATTGCTGGTCGATGCCGGCATCGATAAGGCCGACATTCTGTTTGACAAGGAGATGACGCTGGATCTCGGAGATGTCACGGTACGGATGATGTATTTCGGACCTTCGCACACCAATGGCGACATCATCTTTATGGTCGAACCGGACAAGGTGATGATTTCCGGCGACATCGTGCAGAACAAGTTCGTCATTCTGCCGATTGGAACGCAGACAACCATCAAGGGCTGGATCAATGTTCTCGATCGTGCAGCCGAATTGAAACCAGCGCTGATCCTTCCCGACCATAGCCCGCCCGGTGACAGCTCGATGTTCGCCGAGCAGCGGGCCTTCATGGTCGATCTTCTGGACCAGGCGCAGGCAGCCAAGAAACAAGGCAAGAGCCTTGAGGACACCGTGAGTTCGCTCAGCGAGGAATTGAAAAAGAAATACGCTGGCTGGCTGCGCCCCGGCAACTTCACGAGGGCGATAACGCAGGCCTACAAAGAAGCGCAATGATCCGCTGGTCGCGGGCTGACTTTGGCGCGCCATTGTCAGAAGCGCGATACAGCCGGCCAAATCCGAGATCCCGTATCGAGAAGCCCCGGGCGATGCGCCCGGGGGGAATGAAAACCTGGAAAGCCAGGGCGGTTTAGTCCCAGGTCGGCAAGAAAATGACCGTTGCGGCTCTCCAAAGCTGCCGCGTGTCCGGCCTTATCCGGCGTCCGCAGCAGCACAAGGCCGCCTGCGCGCGGGACCAATCTTGCGCCAAAAAAATCCGGCGGCCTCTTGAAACCGAGGTGGCTTTTTCTAGTTTTTTGCGTGCCGCGTGTGCGGTCCGGACCCTTTCCGGCTCTGAGGACGCCAAAGCGGCGGCCTGATCGGGACATACTGAAGGGCATGAACGAACCGACTTCCATGGGCGAAATGCTCCGCGACGGAAGTCGCGCGAATTGGAGGAACGAAAACATGGCTATCAGAGATCTCATACCTTGGAACGACAGGCAGCGCGGGATCGATATTCATCGTGGCATCGAAGCCAGCCCCTTCTTCGCGCTGCATCGCGAAATGAATCGCATGTTTGACGATGTATTTCGCGGTTTCGATCTCGCACGGTTCGGATCTGTCGGAGGCTTTGAAAGCTTCGGCTGGCCGCGGATCGATGTCGAGGAGACGAACAAGGACGTTCGCATTACCGCTGAGCTTCCGGGCCTTGATGAAAAGGACGTCAAGCTTGAAATCGCGAACGGCGTACTTTCAATCGCCGGCGAAAAGAAATCAGAGTCGGAGGACAAGGACCGCCGTCTGAGCGAGCGCTACTACGGTCGGTTCGAAAGGCGCATCCCGTTGGAGAACGTCGATGAAGATAAGGCATCGGCCCTGTTCGAGAACGGTGTGCTGACGATTACCGTGCCGAAATCCAGCGAAGCCAAGGAAAACGTTCGACGCATCGCCATAAACCGGAAATAGCTGACCGGTCGGGCGCTCGATCGCGAGCGCCCAACCGTGACAAACCTTATTTTTTGCGCCATCTGCGTTAGCAGAATGCCGGCCCGCTGTGCTGATCAAAAATGGAAAGTTTCGCTGCGGTTGAAGTTCTATCACGGTCTTTTCGTCGCTTGCGCCGTTCTGTTGTGGTCGCTTTGGCTGCACAGGCTCGTGAATGGACAATGCCGGGCTCGCAGCGTCCTATCCCCGAAATCCGACCGACTACCATTCCTGGGGAGTTATATGACGCGCATTCTTGTTGTGGCTGCGGGGCTGCTCTGCAGCACATTCGCTCAGGCTGCCGAACCTGTAAAAATCGGCATTACCACCATTCTCAGCGGGCCGATGGCCGACAGGGGACAGTCCGAACAATACGGCGCGCAACTGGCTTTGGACAGCATCAACCAGGCCGGCGGCGTGCTCGGACGGCCGGTCGAAGCGTTCTATGCCGACAATGCCTGCAAGCCCGATGTCGGCGTGCCCGCGACAAAACGTTTGCTCGAACAGGAACACGCTCCGGTTGTGATCGGCGCGCTGTGTACGCCCGTCACCCATGCCATCATGCCGATGATGGAGCAGGCCAAGGTGCCGCTGGTGATCGCGACGTCGGCCGGACAGGATTTTGTGGACGCATCCGGCGTGGGCGGCAATGATTACGCCTTCAAGACCATTCCGTCGGAAGTGGACATCGAGCGCGGCCTGGTGCAGTGGCTGAAATCGCAGAACATCAAGTCGATCGCGATCGTGGCCGATGATGGCGAGTTTCAACACGCTAACGCCATTGCCGTCGCCAAGGCCGCGAAAGACGCCGGTATGACCGTCACCGCCGACGAGGTAATCCCAAAGGACACCAAGGATTTCTCGGGCATCTTCACCAAGCTGAAAGCCGGTGCGCCCGGCGAAGTCGTTGCGATCCTGGCTGGTTCTACTGCTGGATTCTTCCAAGGCTATGAGGCCTCAGGATGGAAAGTGCCGGTGACGGGCCGGTTTGACCTCGCAGCGGCTGTTGCCGCGGTCTCGCCGCAGTTTCGCGACGCGGGTGGCATGTCTGCACTGACCGGCGTCGCGGTATTCACGCCCGCGTCGGACAAACCCGAAGTTCAGGAATTCGTCGCGGCCTACAAGTCGCGTTACGGGCTGGTGCCCACGCAACGCTCCTTCTTCGTCTTTGAAGCCACCCACCTGGTGGTCGATGCGATCCGCCGTGCCGGATCGGACAAGCCAGACGCGATCAAGCGGGCCCTGAAGACCACGACGATGCCTTCCCGGCTCGGGGGCAGCTATTCGCCTGACGATCACAACCATGCCCATACACCATTGCAGATAATCGGATTGAAGGATGGCAAGCCGGTCGTGATCGCTACCGAATAAGACTAGGTGCTCGTTTGATCCGGTTTGCGTTCGGCCAGGGACCGGATCAACGATGCCTTCACGCTTGAAACGTGCTCGCGCATCAGCATTTCCGCGCGCCAGGGCTCCTGAGCGATGATCGCCTCATAGATCCGGTGATGGTCGTCATGCCGGCGGCGGACGTCGCGATGCTCGAAGGCGACGATGTTGCGGCTCGACGATACCGGGACGTGATGGCAGATCCGGATCATTTCGCCGAGCATGCGGTTGCGCGCAGCGGCCAGCAGGGTGTCGTGGAAATCGCCGTTGATTCCGCGATAGATCGTGAGATCACCGGCTTCGAATGATCCGCGTTCCAGCAGTTTGTCGCCGGCGGCGAGGCTGCGCTCGACAATCGCCTTTTCTTCGCCACTAAGTCCGCGCTCTGCGGCAAAGCGCACCGCAACGCCTTCCAGCGCTGCACGGATTTCATAGGCATCGACGACAGCATCGAGCGGAAATTCGCGCACGCTGAAGCCGCGATTGGGCTCGTAGTCCAGCAGTCCTTCCCCCGCCAGCGCCTGTAGCGCGGCGCGTACCGGCGTACGCGACACCGCAAGCGTGCGGCTGAGCCTGACCTCGTTGAGCCGCTCTCCGGTCACGACCGAGCCGTCCAGGATCGATTCCCGGATTTGATCCATCACCGACAATGCGCGGTTACCGGCCCGCATCTTGCTCGAAGGCTCGTGGCCGGAGGGCTCAAGGCCGGAAGGTTCAGCTTCATGGTGCTCGGACGGAAGGGTCATAGAGGAAGTTTACGCCGGTCTTAAAGTGAATACACTTCAAAAGTAGAATTTGTTGCGATCTGCGACTTTCCCCGAACCGATCATGGATTACCGAGATTCTCATGGCTTAATTCGTAGTCATGGCGCAGAAATAATATGCAACGGTGGAAGTGTATGCAATTTCGATTGACTCTGGCGCCCTATCTGACGAACCATGGGGTACTACGACGAAGTCGAAAGGTGTGATCTGTCATGGCGTTAGCCAATCCAATCATCAGCGAAAACGCCATCGAACTGATTACCGCCGATCGCGGTCCGCATTACGAACCGTTCGGCTGGCATCATTGGCCGGAGCATCCGTGGCTGGCCTACCAATTCCGCCGGGGTCTCGGCGAGACCCAGGAGGGCGGTGGCAGCGTCAGCGAAGTGATGCAGGCGGGGTCGCGGATGATTCCGGGCGACCTCGAAAGCTGGCACACCGAGTGGATGCGGATTGCGGAGCGCAACTGGGCGCGCGGCCTTGCGGAAGAAGCGGCGGGTCACATCCGCACCGCGATGAACTGCTTCCTGCGCGCGGCGGACTATTACCGTCAGGCTGAGTTTCATCTTGAACCCGACGATGTCCGGCGGCTGCCGACATTCGAGAAGATGGAGGCCTGTTCGCACAAATATATCGGCTATCTCAACCCGCCGGGCGAGGTCGTCGAAATCCCCTATCAGCCCGGCAAGCCGATGTGCGGCTATTTCGTTCGCGCGCCGTTTCCCGGCGACAAATTGCCGGTGCTGATCTGCATGGGCGGCCTTGATTCAATCAAGGACGAGATGTGGTTCATGCAGGCGCATGGTTGCCTGCAGCGCGGCATTTCGGTCCTGATGATCGATGGGCCCGGGCAGGGCGGGACTCTGCGGCGTCACAAGGTCGTCACCCGTGCCGACAGCGAGGTGCCGATCGGCAAGTGTATCGACTGGCTTTTGACGCGCGCCGACGTCGATCCCGCACGCATCGCGGTGTGCGGGTCCAGTCTCGGCGGATATTATGCGGCACGCGCCGCCTGCTACGAGCCGCGATTGGCGGCCGCGATCTCGCATGGCGCGATCTGGTCGGTGCACGACATGTGGAGCACCAAGGGCGATGATTTCGGTCTCGCCATGCACATCCGATGGGTGTTCGGCGCCAAGTCGATGCACGAAGCTCATGAACTGATGAAGCCTTTTACGCTCAAGGGTCATCTGGAGCACATGCGATGCCCTTATCTGGTGATGCATGGAGGCCATGACGTTCTCACCGTGACGGCGGCACGCAGCACCTACGATTATGCCAAGGCGCATGGCGTCAACGCGACGCTGCGCATACTTGATCCGGACGAAACCGGCGCCGAACATTGTCAGCACGACAATCCGACGATCGGCCAGGAAGTGCTGGCCGACTGGCTCGCCGATCGCTTTGGCATCGATCAGCGCGCTTTGCTGAAGACATCATGGAATCCTCTGCTATGACCCGCGCTATCAAGCGCCACATGATCGTCCTCAGTTCATACAAAGGCATTCCGTCATGACCGGTTCCATGATCCCGCGCGAGCGCAGCGACTATTCCGCCATCGTCGACCGTCCGGTGCTGAAATTGCCCGGTGGCGCCCGCATCGTGATCTGGACCATCGTCAATCTGGAAGTGTGGGATATCGCCAAGCCGATGGCGCGGCAGGTGATTCCCGCACCGACCGGCATTCCGCTGTTGCCGGATGTGCCGAACTGGAGTTGGCACGAATACGGCATGCGCGTTGGCGTGTGGCGCTTCTTCGATCTCTACAAGAAACTCGGCATCGCGCCGACCCTCTCCATCAATGCCCGCGTCTGCGAGGACTATCCGCGTGTCGCGCAACAGGCCAAGGACGCCGGCTGGGAATTCATGGGGCACGCCTATGAGCAGGGTCCGATCCACAAGGACCCGGACCAGAGGGCGATGATCCAGCGCGCGATGAGCGTGATCGAGGATTTTACCGGCAAGCGCCCGGTGGGCTGGCTCGGACCCGGCCTGACCCAGACCTTCGAGACGCCTGAGTTTCTGGCTGAAGCCGGCGTCAAATATATCGGCGACTGGGTCTACGACGACGAGCCGACCGTGATCCGCACCGCCAAGGGGCCGCTGGTAACGCTGCCCTATACGGTGGAGCTCAACGACATTCCGATGATGATGGTGCAGCACCATGAGAGCACGCAGCTGCTCAACCGGGTGAAAGACAGCTTCGACCGGCTCTATGCGGAGGGCAAGGACCGGCCGAAGATCCTGTCACTCGCGATTCACCCCTACATCAGCGGCCAGCCGTTCCGGATCAAATATCTTGAAGCGATCTATGATTATGTGAACAAATTCGAAGGCGTCGTGCACTGGAACGGTGAACAGATTCTCGACTGGTACAAGGGCCAGATCGAGGGCGCACCGTAGCCGTGGATCGGGGATGAACACCTTCCAGCTTTTCAATGGACTGACCTTTGCCGCACTGCTGTTTGTGGTGGCGAGCGGCTTTACGCTGGTTTTCGGTTTGCTGCGCATCGTCAATCTGGCGCATGGCGCGCTCTATCTGTTCGGTGGCTATATCGGATTTACGGTGGCGACCAAGACCGGCAGCTTCGCGCTCGGTGGTGTCGGCGCCATGGTTGCGATCGCGGCGATCGGCTTTGTGCTCGATCAGGGCCTGTTGCGTTTCGTGCGCGGCGACGACCTGCGCCAGGTGTTGCTGACGCTCGGCTTCGCCTTCGTTCTCAACGATCTGGCGCTGGTGATATGGGGCGGCGACAGTTTCACCGTGCCGATCCCGCAGATTCTGCGCGGTGGTTCGCGGATATTTGGGGTGTTCTATCCGACCTACCGGCTTTTCGTGCTGGCCACCGGCATCGTCGTGTTCGCGGCGCTGTGGGGGCTTTTGAACCATACGCGGCTGGGTGCGCTGATCCGCGCCGGCGTCGACGACGCCGAGATGGTGGAGGCCTCCGGCGTCAATATCCGCCGCGTCTTCCTCGTCACCTTCTTGCTGGGTTCGGCGCTGGCCGGTCTCGGCGGGCTGATGGGCGGGGCGTTTCTGTCGCTCTATCCGTCGGCCGATGCCGAAATTCTGGTGTTCAGCCTTGCGGTGGTCATCATCGGCGGCCGCGGCAGCCTGATTGGCGTCGGCGTCGGCAGTCTTCTGGTCGGCCTGCTCAATACGGTCGGCCAGGTGATGTTTCCCGAACTCGCTTATTTTGTCATTTTCGGCCCGATGGCGGTATTGCTGGCGTTTCGGCCTCTCGGCCTGTTCGGACGGGCGGCATCAGCGTGATGCAAATTACATCGCAACCCCGAAGTTTCGCCGGTATGACCGGTCGGGCGGCCACGGTCGCCTTGATCGTGATTGCCATTGCGGCCGCGCTGCCTCTGGTGCTCACCAACTACCAGATCGGGCTCGCCACGGAGGTTTTGATCTTCGGCATTCTGGCAATGTCGATCGACATTCTCGCCGGTTTCGCCGGGCGCACCTCGCTTGGCCATGGCGCCATCTTCGGCGTCTCAACCTATGTCGTGGTCTATGCCATCGCCCAGGCCGGACTGCCGCCTGCGGCGGCCTTCGCGCTCGGCATGGTCGCGGCAACCATGGTCGCTGCGATCTTCGGATTGCTCGCGGTGCGCACTTCGGGCGTCTACTTCCTGCTGCTGACGTTGGCGCTCGGCATGATCGTGTGGGGGATCTGTCTGCGCTGGACCCAGGTGACGGGCGGCGAGAACGGCATGCGCGGCGACGTCCGCCCGGAATGGCTGGTGACGCACAGGGCGTTCTACTGGGCAGTGCTGGCGGCCGCTTCAGTGGTGAGCTACGCAATGTGGCGTTTCGTGCGTTCGCCGTTTGGTTTGACCCTGCTTGGCATCCGCGACAGCGAGAGCCGCATGCGCAGCCTCGGTTACGATGTTTCGGTGCACCTGTTCGTCGGCTTTACGGTGTCCGGCTTTTTCGCCGGGATTGCCGGCGTGCTCTACGCCATGTTCAACAACTTCGTCAGTCCGTCCACCGTGGCGCTGGAACAGTCGGTCGAGGGGGTGCTGATGATGATTGCCGGCGGGGTCGGCACGCTGTTCGGCGGCTTCGTCGGTGCTGCAGCAATTATCGCACTTGAGAACGTCGTCAGTTCCTATACCGAGCGCTGGCAGATGGTGCTCGGCGTCACCTTCATTCTGATCATGATTTTCACCCCCGAGGGCATCATCGGGACGCTGCGCGCCATGCTGACGCGCAAGGAGCGTTAATCCAATGCTTCCACGAAAGGACACCGACATGCACCGCAGGCAATTTCTGAAGACCTCGACCGCAGCGATCACCGCCGCCGGCGTCGGCGCGTCGCCCTGGCGCAGCGCGCGGGCGCAGGCGGGCCCGATCAAGATAGGTCTGCTTGCTCCGCTCACCGGTGTGGTGGCGTCAGGCGGCAAGGAAATGGTCGAGGGCGTGCAATTTTATCTCGACGGAGTAAAGAGCGAGATCGCCGGCCGCAAGGTCGAACTCGTGATCGAGGATGATGCGTCCAATCCCGACACCGCGCTGCAGAAAGCGCGCCGGCTGGTCGAGCAAGGCAATTGCCATTTCCTGATTGGAGACCTGCTGGCCAATACCGGCCTTGCGGTGGCCAATTACGTTAAGGGAACGGGCACGCCGTACTTCATCCCGATCATTGCGGCCGATGATCTCACCCAGCGGCACCGTATCAAGAACGTAATCCGTGTTGCCGGCTATTCCGCCAGCGCGTTCACCCACCCGTTCGGCGACTGGGCCCTGAAGCAGGGATACAAGAAAATCGCCACCATCAGCCAGGATTACACCTTCGGCCACGAGCAATGTGGCGGCCTGGCCCAGGTGTTCACCGAAGGCGGGGGTGAGATAGTGCAGCAGTTCTGGCATCCGCTGAACACCGCTGACTTCAGCCCTTATCTCGGCCAGTTGGCGGACCTGAAGGTCGATGCGGTGTTTGCGATGGAAACCGGCGCCGACGCCACCCGCTTGATCCAGCAATATTCAAGCTTCGGTCTCAAGGCGAAGACGCCATTGCTCGCGGCGATGAACGGCACCGACCAATCGGTGATCCGCACGCTCGGCGAGGAATGTGACGGCATCATCGCCGCGGCGCATTTCGCCGAAGGCTCGGACAATCCGGTCACGCAGAAATTCACCAGGGAATATGAAGCGAAATACGGCAAGATCCCCTCGCTCTACGGGTTCTCGATGTATTCCGGCGTGATGTGGGTGGCCCAGCTCTGGAAAAGATGGGCGGCAAGGTCGAGGACCGCGATCTCCTGATCGACACCGTGCTGAAGACAGAGCTCACGGGTTCGCCGCTTGGCAAGACCGTCAAGCTCGACAGCTATGGCAACCCGATCTACGACGTGCAGATCCGCAAGGTCGTCAGGCGGGCCGACGGCAAGTACTGGAACGTGCCGGTGACCAGTTATCCGAACGTTTCGCAATTCTGGACCTACGATCCCGAGACCTACATGAAGCAGCCGCCTTATTCACGCAGCTTCCAGGGTATCAAGAAGGCTTGAGCCTGAGGCATCAAGAAGACCTTAGCCAGCACTAAGGGGGCGCGAGCTGCTCGCGCCCCACCTACCGGAAATTATCGTGTCCGAACCGATCTTGACTCTTTCTGACGTGGTCGTTGCGTTCGACGCCTTGCGTGCGGTCGATGGCGTCAGCCTGACCGTGCCGCGCGGCCAGCGCCGCGCCATCATCGGCCCCAACGGCGCCGGCAAGACCACGCTGTTCAACGCCATCGCCGGGGCGCTGCCGCCGACTGGCGGTCGCATCGCGTTCGACGGCCATGACGTGACCCGTTTGCCGCCGCATCGGCGTGCCCAGCTCGGCATTTCCCGCACCTTCCAGATCACCAACCTGTTTCCGAGGTTGAGCGTGCAGGACAACATGGTGCTGGCATTGCGTGGCCGGTCGCCGCGAAAGTTTTCGCTGTTCGGCAAGCCCGATGTCGAGGGTGCCGAAGCGCCTCGGATCGCCGCCGCCCTCGATGCGGTCAGGATCGCAGCACGCGCCGGCGTCATGGTGAAGGATCTGTCTTACGGCGAACAGCGCCAGCTCGAAATCGCGCTGTCGCTGGTAACGACACCGAAGCTGCTGCTGCTCGACGAACCCGCCGCCGGTCTGTCGCCGTCGGAACGCTCGATGGTTGCCGAGATCATCCGCGCACTTGACCGCGATATTACCGTGGTGCTGATCGAGCACGACATGGATCTCGCGCTCGGCCTCGTCGATCTCGTCACCTGCATGTTCGAGGGCCGCGTCCTGGTCGAGCAATCGCCGGATGAGATCCGCCGCAACAAGCAGGTGCAGGAAGTCTATCTGGGGCGCCCGCGTCATGCTTGAGGTTCGTGATCTGCACAGCGGCTACGGCGAGGCGCATGTGGTGCGCGGCGTCTCGCTCGACGTCGGCGCCGGCGAGATCGTGGCCGTGCTCGGCCGCAATGGCATGGGCAAGACGACCCTCATTCGTTCCATCATGGGGCTGACGCCGCCGCAGATACGCTCGGGGTCGATCACCTGGCGCGGCGAGAATTTGATCGGGCTGCGGCCGCACGACATCGCCGCGCGCAAGATCGCGATCGTGCCGCAGGGCCGGCGGCTGTTTCCATCGCTGACGGTAACCGAACATCTGACGATGCTGAAAAGCGCGCGCAGCAGGACCGGATGGACGGTGGATCGCGTGTTCGGCATTTTCCCGCGGCTCGCCGAGCGGCGCCATCATCGCGGCGGACAATTGTCCGGCGGCGAGCGCGGCATGCTCGCGGTCGGCCGCGCGCTGATGATCGATCCGCAATTGATCCTGATGGACGAGCCTTCGGAAGGTCTCGCACCGGTCATGGTGCAGCACCTGGAAGAAATCGTGCTCGATCTCAAGCGCGAAGGCCTGTCGATTTTTTGGTGGAGCAAAACCTTTACAGCGCGCTGGCTGTTGCCGGCCGGGTCTATATCTGGAGACCGGCCGGGTCGTGCATCAGGGCGACGCCGCGACGCTGGCGCAGCAGACCGATCTGTTGTTTCAGCGGCTGGGCGTGCAGTGAGGCGGCTTTTTGGGTCTCTTGCGAGAGCAGGCAGGAGCCACCATCTGACATGCGAAGGAATTGACCATGTTGGATTTTACCCTGGGCTCACCGGACGACGAGCCCTCATCGCAAGCTACTAACGAAGCCACGGAACAAGCCGCCGTCAGCGACCAGGCCCTGCTCGACGCCTATTCGCACGCCGTCATCGACGTGACCGAACGCGTCGGCCCGGCGGTGGTCCGGGTCGAAACCGGTTCGAAAACACCGGGTGCGCGCGAGCGCGGCGGGCTTGGCTCCGGATCGTGATCTCGCCGGATGGCCTGGTGCTGACCAACAATCACGTGGCCCGGGCCGCCCACGCAGATCAGGCTGCTCGACAATGGAGGCATCGCCACCTGCGCGCGGTGCTGGGCGACGATCCCGACACCGACCTGGCTCTGCTGCGCGTCAACGGTCCGCGCGGTGCCGGCGCCAGCGGCTCGGGGAACTCCAAGGCGCTGGCCGCGGGGAACTTGTGGTCGCGATCGGCAACCCCTGGGCTTTGAGTCGACCGTGACCGCCGGCGTGGTATCGGCGCTGGCCGCTCGCCGCGCGGGAGCGGGCGGACATCGAGGACCTGATCCAGACCGACGCAGCGCTCAACCCCGGCAACTCCGGCGGAGCGCTGGTCTCCTCGGCCCGGCGAGGTGGTCGGCATCAACACCGCGGTCATCATGGCGCGCAGGGATCTGCTTCGCGGTCGCCTCCAACACCGCCGCCGTTTGTGCTGGGCGAGCTCTCAGCCACGGCCAGGTCAGCGCGCGGCTAGATCGGCGTCGTCCGGCAGCGCGCGCCGATCCCGCGCCGGCACGCCGCTCGCCGGCCGGCCTCGAGAACAAGATCGGGCGTGCTGTTGACCACGATCGAGCCGGCTGGGCCGGCCGCGCGCGCCGGGCTTGCTGGCGGGCGACGTCGCGTCACCGCCGGCGAGCGTCGCATCACCGGCGCCGACGACCTGATCCGCGCGCTCGATCGCGACCGGATCGATCGCACGCTCAAATGGATGTGCTGCGCATGGGCCGGCTGCGGGCCGTGGACATCCATCCGATCGAACGCAAGCCGTCGCGCGCGGTAGGGTTCAGTGCGCGCCGCTCAAACAATGCACCGCGCTGCGCAACGCGGCCGGCGTTTCCGAACACCCGCAGATAGCGTTCGACTTCGGCCGGGTTGCCGGTGGCTTTTTCCGGATTGTCCCGAGAGTTTCACAGCCGGCCGGCCGTCGACTGATGTCACCTTGCAGACGATCGAGATCGGATCGAGATCGACCGAGCCGTCCGGCGCGCATCCAACGAAATCGTTGGTCAGGTTGGTGCCCCAGCCAAAACTGATCCGCACGCGGCCGTCGAAATGCCGGTAGGTCTCCTCGATCGATCCGACATCCATGCCATCGGAAAAAACCAGCAGCTTCTCCTTAGGGTCGCGTCCCTTCTGTTTCCACCACTTTAGTAAAGAGGCAGCGAGCTCGGGTGGGGGGTCAGGTGGCTGGTGGCTTCCGCGCTTATGGCTACCACGTGCCTGAGCGCGAGGAGGGTTTCGGTGGACCTCACCAGCAGAAGCGCCCTGACGATAGCCGAGCCTACCGCGCGGCTGTGTCCCAGCCGCGGTGGCCTGCGCTGCACCAGTCGTAGCCGATCATGACGACCCTCTCGCATACCTGGTTCTTATGTCCTTGCGTCTAGGTCAGCAGGCTGAGCCGGGGTGTCCGGTAGCGCCGCAGACGCAGAGGTCCTATTTGGCGACAGTCCGGGTAATTGGAGCCGGGACGATCAGCGCCCGGCAGGGGTTCGTTGACGTACGCCAGCGGACAGTTGCGGGACACTCCAAGACAGGCCTACGGCCGCGCCCGCCCGCCCCACCGCGCCGATGCAGCGGCGGATCTGCACAAGGTTCGCGAGGTCTTGAGCTGGCGGTGAGCGGGCTCGGCCGGTGTCTGTCTGCGGACGGGGTTGTCCCCCTTGCGGGTGCTGGGCTATCGCTGGCCGTCAGCGGTGGAATGGTCCTTATCGGACAACGCCGCTAAACCCGGCGGCGACGACCGCCTGGCCGGGAATCTTCTCCGGTGCGGGACAGGGCCATACACCGAGCCGGGCAGGTCACAGACATCCCACCATGCAGCGGAGAAGGAGATAACACGCCTGGTGCCACCACGTGCTGGAGGCGCCCGCGTAAAAGCGCCAGTTCATGGCCAGCCGGTCCACCGGGGATGAGGGTTTCGTTCAAGATCACGAAGCGCCCGAGCACGGAGCGGCCTTGCTGACTCCCGCGGCATGTCTGCGCGACCTGGTGCCGAGCCGGATGGTGGTCATGATGGTCATGGGTTTTGGTGCGTCAGCCGCACGCTCAGCCCTCGAGCACCTGGTTCGGTACAGAAATCATGACGGCAGCGTGGTTGAATGAGCTCACGACCGCGCTCTGGCCTACGTCAGCCGGTTCGCCCGGATGGAGGTTAGATCCCGCCATGCACGGCGCTGGAGGATTTGTGGATCTGAAGCTGGGTCACTACAACAAGGACGGCATCGAGGTCGTCGAGGTCGAGGGCGAGTACCCACGTCTACACGGCACCGCGGCTCCGTGGAGCTGCTCATCGATCTGGTCAACAAGAACACCTACCAGTTCGTCGTCAACATGGAGAAGGTTGAGTTCCTCGACTCCACTCGGGCTCGGGGTGCTGGTGGGCGGCCTAAAGCGCATGCGTACCCACAATGGTTCGCTCGACGTCGTATGCACGCAGGAGCGGATACTTAGATTCTCCGCATCACAGGACTGACGAAGGTCTTCGGCGTTTACCAGACAGTGGACCAGGCCTGTCGCTGCCAAGCAGGGGCACCGACAGTAACGCAGCGTCGGGTCTGCTCGCACTCGCTTGGCCGGGCCGAGCCTCTCGCTGCCCAGGCTGTGAACATCGCCAGAACAGTCGAAACTCGCCCTGATAAGCGGGCGCTCAAGCTGGTGCCTGCTGACCAGCATCAGAAGCTGGGCACACCCTTCAAAGCACCCAGCATCACAACGAGCCCCGCGAGCCGGGAGCTCGGGACAGGCCTGTGATCACCTGGGTAAGGCCTGGGCAGGGCCTGTCCCATGCCCGGAGGGCAAAATAGCTCGCATGTGCTGATTTCATTTGCTGGCAGCGCTTACCCTGAAGCGCCGCATGCCGTTCTTCACCGGAAACGGCATAAAGTCCCGTTGATACGGGTCTGGCAGTTAAGACACGTTAGTAACCCAGGACACGTCGGCACACTCAGCCGATCCGGACCGTGCCGGATCGGCTACTTCATGTAATGAGCCTCTGGTGGCCTCTTCTCCACGGTAGGCTTCAGTGGTGAGCACGCAACAGCAGTTGACCCGCGCAGAACTAGCGGATGTCTTCTCGTGCGGAGCCTCAAAGGATGAAAAAGTCGGCATCGAAGTAGAGTACGGGCTGGTTGACCGGCTACGGGGGGCAGCGTCCCTTACGACGGCGAGCGCGGCGCGCAGGCATTTCTCAAGGAAGTAATCCGGGACTTCGGCGG
This sequence comes from uncultured Alphaproteobacteria bacterium, assembly GCA_963811915.1. Taxonomy (GTDB): domain Bacteria; phylum Pseudomonadota; class Alphaproteobacteria; order Rhizobiales; family Xanthobacteraceae; genus Bradyrhizobium. The sequence goes on along the minus strand of CAWETC010000011.1, from coordinate 16,174 downwards.
AGACGCGCTATGTGTCGACTCGGATGAATATATAATCGGTGCACGCTGCCGAACGGCGAAGTAGGCCTCGACGCTTGAGACTGGCGGCGCGCTTGAGTATGCGTCGAATCCTTCGGCCGGATTGGCTGACGCTATTCGTTTTGCGACCGCTGATCTCTTGCAAGCTTCCGCGATCGCTGAAAGATCCAAGATAGCCCTGCTCGTCTGGGCATGCCTCCCGTTCACGCCCAAAGCGAAAATACCGTGGATACCGAAGCCCCGCGTGAGGGTCATGCGGGACTATTTCAGCCGGCTCGGCGAGCCTGGCATGTTTGCGGAAGAAGTGATGGGACTAACGCTGTCGACGCAAACGTCGCTCGACTACGTGTCCGAACAAGATTTTATAGAAAAATTGCGGCTGCATGTGCTGGCAGCGCCGATCGTTGCGGCGTTGTTCGTTAACTCGCCGATCGCCGAAGGTGACTATTCAGGTGTGATGTCCCGCCGGATGCAGTACTGGCGGAAATTTGACCCGCGACGCTGCGGCGTTCTTAGTTTTGCGCTTGATGAGGATGCCAGCGTGATGGATGTTGTAGACTGGGCGGTCGAGCAGCCCATGATCTACCGTCGCGTCAAGGGTGCTCCTGAAGCATGTACATACCGCCGCCCCGGACCGGTCCTTCAAAGACCTGATGCGACATGGGTTCGGAGATGGCACGTGGCCGACATGCGAAGACTTTAAGCTGCACCTCTGCCAAGTGTGGCCGCACGTACGTCCCCGCAACGGACTGCTTGTCGAGCTGCGAGCTTCCGATGGACTGCCATGGCCTCACTTCTCCGCGGCGCCCGCCGTCTGGGTTGGACTTACTTATGACGCGGAGGTACGTAAAAGAGGCCACCGCCTACTTGTCGGGCCTTACTGCAACCGAGCTTGAGCGTTCGGCCGATGATATTGCCGAGAAAGGCCTTTACGCATCGGTCGGCCTCCATGAGGTCAGGAAACTAGCTCGTGAGCTTTTGCGTCTCGCCCGCTGCGGCACTGGAGAAGAGAGTAGATGCCAACATTGATCCGGCGGAGGCGCTCTTGTATCTTGAGCCGCTCGAGAAGTAAAAGCGAAAGTGGCGAGACCTTCGCTGATAGATGCATCATGAGCTGGCTGGACGAGCTAGAACGGAAACCGCAGGCATACGTCGAGAAGTATCGGATACCTTCTAAACTGAACCTGCAAGCGGTAACTGAGTATCAGCCTGAAATCAGGTCCGTACATGGGAACCCGAGGACCTCATGAATTACCGGGGCGGCCTGGCCGGGCGAGCTGCGAATCAGAACTTAAATCGAACGCGGGGCGCTGATCCGCCAGGCTTGCTGAAAGCGCGCCTGTAGCAGCGCATTAATGCAGAAGCCGCCAGAGCTCGGAAAGGCCCAGTACTACCAGCGATATCGCGCCGATGACCAAGAGCTTGATCGCGAAGCGCCAGAAAAGTACGCCCAGTGTGACGACGAGGATGACCAGCACCAGGAAACCCGGATCCTGAACTGACCCCTGAATGGCTGGCATATTCCCTCCTACCGGGCTGGCGAGCCTTGCATTCTCAAGGCAACATGCCGGCGGCGGATGTCCGGTAGTAGGGCGGACTTAAACGCCCCGTTCGGTGACAGCCTGGGTTGAGAGTGGGACACTTAGTTGCCTTTGCAGCTACCTCAGCCGTACGCTTACGGGCAAGGACGGACATTCAGGGACAGAGGCGGTCGTGGGCGATGCACCGTACATGGGCGATCTCAATCTGTCTCTGTCTGCGGTGCGCACCTTCGACGACCTGGTAAGACTGCTGAAGAGGGTGCATGTCAGGGCCGACAATCCATCGCTGCGGGTGGCGCCGGAAGCCGCGGCCACGACTCGAGAGGCCGCTGTCGAAGACGGTCGTAGCCGAGATGCTCAGGGGGATCGATTTCCCCCTGGCCGTGATGCTTTCCTTCCTCCGGGCTTGCCGGGTCCCTGATAATGCGATCGAGCCATGGCAGCGCGCCTGGGAACGAGTCGCCGAGAGCCGGCATCCAGAAGCCCACCTTGAGGACACTCAGCGACCTGGCACGCCTCCAATCGCTGATGAGAAAGAGATCATCGGGCTACGCGAGGAGAATAGCCAGCTGGCGGCCGACAACGAGAAGCTCCGCCTCGCTCAGCTGGCTAGGGAAATGGATGACTCTACTCCTCAGATCTCACTTCAGCCTGATCCGGCGACCGGTCAGCGGCCCCGCAGGAACATGCCACCCGGTATCTGGAGATGAAAAATGCCGAAAGTGTCCAGCTATTCTATGATGAGCTGGTGAAATTTATCCGGAATGCCGAGGAGGCAGTATATATCCAGAGCAAAGGTTTCCGTAATGAGAAACCTTTGCTCTTTGACTCTCTGATTAGCGCTGAGAAGGAAGCATTGCTTCGTGGTGCTGAAGTGGTCCGGGTTCATCCTGGAAATCTGGTGGCAGCTAGCTGGGCCCACGGCTACGCAGAACTAGCTGAAGAGTCTGACCGTTTCTCATGTATTCGGACTTGGACGCGATATCTTTGAATGACGTCATTCTGATCGATCCGTATGGTCATCATCCCGTTGCCATTTATCTGTACGAGACGAGAGAGCGGAGGTCGCGCAGGCCTGTCGTCAAGCCGGTTAGCGCGCTCTTTGTCATAAACGCGCACGCGCTTGCAGCCAACTTGGCCGATCACTTCATCGATCACATCGATGAGCTCTCGCAGCTTCGGCCGGAACTTGAAGCGCAGGAAATCCGGGATCTCGCGTCCACGTATACGTATTTTGCCTGGGGCGTTCATATGGATGTGAGCGAGATGCGTCGCGATGTACCTGACGCGCATCCGCTGGGTAAGGCGACTCTATGCGAGTGGCAGCAAAATATGGACGCAATGGTTTCCGGGCCAGCGGATAGCCGGGCCATCACTAATACTGGAAAAAAAGAGGACTTCTTTGGCGGAGTTGCGTACGAGCTGCCCTGGCGCGGGAAGGCCAAGCTGGACCGACGTGAACTACGCTCCTACCAAGAGTTCCCCATAGACATCGAGCTCAAAGGAAAAACGCGTCCGGCATTTATCTATGTGCCCTTGCCGAAAACTTCAGAGACCACCGGGCGCGCACGCAGAAGATGGCTCGACCACGTTCGAAAAGGGAGCAATTGACGATAAGATGACTGACTCTCGTCGCCCGGCTGCGAGAAGCCCGATCCCGGATCGAAGGAGACAGCGGGTAAGGTCTGCAGCCGCGGAATCTACAGGTCTGGCAGCGGTGCTGCCGGCACGGCCTGCGCGAACCGGTGAGATCGCCGCTGGCGACCGGAGTCAACGCCCGGGGCGGGAGATGGACAGCGCGAATGGCAGCCGCGGCAGATGATTCGCCGCGATGAGCACCAAATCAGCTCAACTGCCGCAGGTGGACGCCTCCGGCACACAACCCTGGCCAGGGAGACAAGGTTAGGGGAAGAGCCCGGTTCGGCGCCATGCCCCGGCCGCTTAGGTCACAGCGCAGACCGCCGCTCCGGAACCGCTCCCGGGCGTACTGCAGCCCGCGTCATACTGGGGTTCATGTCGAAAGACATTGAGGTCTTCCCTTCTTCTCCTGCGATCCCGACGGCCGGTGAGTTCACCAGCGGGCTATGGCTTCTCCTCCGGGCACACGCCGGCAGGGCTGTGGTGCGGTCGGTGTTCGGGGACGCAGGCGTCAGCGACCTGAGCCCGCTGGTCGAGCTTTTGGACGAGACGCCCGGCCAGAGCACCCCGCCCGCAGCAGCGATCCCGCAGTGCTGCTGTCGATGCCCGGGTATCACTGCGGCTGGATCTCCCTGGACGGCCGCAGGATCGGCTTTGACTTCTACTACCGCGACGATGACCCCGAGTTCATCACGGAGTACATCCTCACCGACTCGTCCGCGCCGCGCCCAGCCAGCCAGGCCTCGAGGATTACCCGTTCGGTTCGCCGCCCTGGCCGGACACTGGTGGACCATCCGGCCTGGAAGCTGCCCAGCCGCTCGCGGCAAGCCTGCTCGCGGGGTTCGCCGCCACGGCCCTGGCCGGCTTGACCGCAGGACTCTTGTGGTCCGGTGACGGCGGCGCCGACCACCACCGCATGCCCGCCAGTCCCGCGACCTTCCTCGACTGGTACCCCGAATCGGTCGCCGGGCAGGCGCCCAGATAGCAGCGGCCCGTACAGGCTCCAGCGCAACCGGAGGGTGAGCTCCCATCCCTTCGGCCTGCTGGACGGCAACCGGCTGACCTCCGTCGCACCGGCAGGAGCGAACCGGGTCGCCGCCCACGCGAACGAAGCAGGCATCATCCGCAGTCAAGGCTGAGCCTGCTCTCCGGCAGTCACCCTGCCCGGGCGATCTGATGTCTGGCACGTTGAATCTGGCTGCTCGTTCCTCGTCGATTTCCGCAGTTCCGGTCAGCCGGGAACCGGGAACCGGGACCATCATGCTCGCGGCCTGCGATGAGGCTATCGCCCGCACGGCGGAGCGTAGGCGAGCTGGGTGACGTTCTGGTGCCACACCTGGGCTGTAAAGCCGGCTCCGGTTGCTGCGCATATCCGGTCGGTGCGTCGCGCAGGTTCAGGTTCCACAGGCTGGTGGAGTCATCGGTGCTGGTGGTGGCCATCGTGTACCCGTCCCGGCTGAACGCCACCGCGTAAACGGTTCCGAAGCCGCTGGTCAGCGGCGGGCCGAGGGATGACGGGTCACCGGGCTGGGGGACGTCCCACAGCTGGATCGTGCCGTCGCCGCCGCCGCCGGCCAGGGTGCGGCCGTCCGGGCTGACCAACGCCACGGAAAGGATTCCGGCCGGGGTTCCGGGCAGCGGCTTGCCGGCAGCGCGGGGGCGGGCGGGATCGCTGAGGTCCACAGCTGGATCGTGCCGTTGGCATCACCGGCGGCCAGGGTGCGCCCGTCCGGGCTGAACGCGACCGTGGCCAGCGGACGCTCGAAGTCCGTGCCGTTGGTGGCGGACTGGCCGAGGACCTGGTAAGTGACGTTCTCGAGGTTCCACAACCAGACCGTCCCACCCGTCATTGTGCCCGGCCGCGAGGGTGCGCCCGTCCGGCCCGAACGCCAGTGAGTACACGCCGTTGGTACTGGCGCCCAGCCAGTGGTCGAGAGCCGCGGGGTGGGCGGGACCGTTCACGTCCCAGAGCTGGACCGGCCGGTGAACGTGCCGGTGGCCAGCGTGCGGCCGTCGGGACTGAACGCGACCGCGTCGATGCCGCGGGCCCGCGTATCAGCGTCCGGCAGCTGAGCCAGCAGCTTCGGCCGGGTGGGATTGCCACGTTCCAGAGCCGGACCACGCCGTCGCCGTCTCCGGCGGCCAGGGTGTTCCCGTCCGGGTCAACGCGGCCGAGTACACGGTCGCGGCCGTGCCGGTGGTGAGCGGCTGGCCGAGGCGCCGCGGATCGGCCGGGTCGGTCACGTCCCAGAGCTGGATCAGGCCGAGACCCTGGCCCGTGGCCATCGTCTTGCCGGTCGTGGTGAACGCGACGGAGAAGTCTCCGGAGCTGCTGCTCAGCAGGGTCCGCGGGATGTCCCACAGGCGGACCGTGCCGTCGTTGCTCGCGGTGCACAGCAGCTGTCCGTCCGGGCTGAACGCGACCGACAAGACGATGCTGCTGCCGCTGTCCAACGACTTGGCCGAGCAGCACCGGCGCGGCGGGATTCGACACGCTCCACAGCCGGGCCGTGCCGTCGCCGTTGCCTGTAGCCAGGACCCGCCCGTCCGGGGTGCAACGCCACCGACTGCACGACGCCAAGTCCGGTCACGATCAGCGGCTGCCCGATGAGCCGCGGCGCGGCCGGATCCGACGTATCCCACAGCCGGACGGTGTGGTCACCGTCGCCGGCGAGGAGGATCCGCCCTGTCGAAGGCTGAACGCCACCGAGAAAACATTGGGGATGGTGCTGGTCAGCGGCGGCCCTGATGGCTGCGGCCGGGCGGGATCGGTGATATTCCACAGCCGGCCGAGCCCAGGCTGTTCCCGACGGCGAGCAGGTGGCCGTCGGGGCTGAAGGCCACCGAGAGATGCCTGCCGATCCGGTCACGTTCTGGCTGAGGGGCCGTGGGTCCGCGGGATTGGTCAGGTCCCACAGCCGGACCGTCCCGTCGATATCCTGTGGGGTGCCAAAACTATGTCATGCGCTCTGACCTGCAGTGTCTGGACCACGTGAGGGTCGCCGTGGTGCCCGCTTGTCTCTGGCTGATCGGCGGTGGCGCCGAGCACCGTTCGGTGATGAGCCTCCAAAATGCTTCTCGGCGGGCGCGGTGCCATCGAATGGGACGTTGCAGGTCAAAGGCCATGACACCGTTTCCGGCACCTACAGGTGAGCCGGTGTTTCGGCGCTGCTCTGGGCGTGAGGTCAACGGTCCCTGTTACCAGGGCATTCACACCTCGGGGCGTCGGCCTTGCTGCGTCAGCCGAACGCGCAGCGGCCCAGAACCTCCTGGTTATGACCGCGGCACGCGCACCCGCAGGGTGAGAGCCGCTCTCAGATGGAGGGGTTCCAGGGCGAGGACCGACACAACCCATTGCCCCATATCGGCCCATCCGCCACAGCGCTGAATTGACCATATGGGAAGACGGCTGAGCTGTCGACTCGTCTGGCTGCTGAGCTGCGGGAACTTCAGTTTCCAGGCGGGCCGGAATGGTTGCCGCGCAGGTTGTCTAAGCTTTATTCCGAGCACGGCGAAATTGCGCGAAGTGTGTTATCGGGTAAAAGGGTCGGTCCGCCTGCCGGAGATGACCAATGGATTGCATGTGAGCGTGGTATAACGCTGCGATAATCGGGTGACCATGCCTCCGGCAGGAGGCCAGTCGGCGCTGGTCACGGCCGCGCTGGGGTAGGTTCCGCACTGCGGCCCGCAGGCCGGTGACATGCACCGGCGCTGTCGCCCTAGTGGCCTGGAACTTGCGGCGAGCGTTAAGCCAGCCGTATAAGGCGGCAGACTGGCGGGACTGCGCCTGCCTCGCCGACCGCGGTGATGAGCGTGTCGCGTACCTGGCCGGGGCAGGGCAACCGGGCGATGTAGTTGTCGAGTGCCGGTGCGCGGGCCACGGTCGCGACTTGGCCACCGGAGAACCGGGCTTGCTCACCTGATTTCGCGACACTGGCTTGTGGGTAAATACATACTTGTACTTAGCCTGGCTTGTCTCGTGGACGAGATGCGAGGCGCGGGATTGATCGGTTCTGAAATAGACCCGGAGGGAAGGTGAGTCCGTTGAGCGAGCCGAGGGGCGTAGTCTGGTCTCTCGGAGGCGCTGATCGCGCTGCGCGAGGAGTTGCTGGCGGCTTGGCAGGAGGGCGAGGGTGAAGGCCGCCGCCTGCGTTTCCGGGTTCCCGAGCCGATCGAGTTGACGTTCCAGGCCGCCGTCACGCAGGAGGGGAAGGCAAACGCCGGGGTGAAGTGGTGGCTGCTGAGCCTGGGCGGGGAGGCATCCCGGGGCTCGCAGGTCACGCAGACCTTGCACCTGAGCTCGTGCCGGTCATGTATGACCCGGAGACCGGGCAGGCCAGCGACGTGGTGGAGATCGATGACACGCGCTAATTAGCGCGGGGTGCTGACTCGCTCGGAGAGGGGAGGGACGGTGCAGGCCGACCGGGTGGTGGCCGGTGATCCGCTTCGTGGACGGGAAGCGTCGCGTGGGTTCGGGCTACCGGATCGCTGGCCGGTTCGTGCTTACCGCCGCGCATTGTGTCCGCGGCAGCGGGCTCCGGGTGTGGCTGCCGGATGGGGAACGAGACGCCCGGGTTGTTGGAACGGCGGCACGGCTGACATCGACTTGGCGCTGCTGGAAATTACCCCCACGTCTGGTCAAGGATCCGGTTGTCGAGGTACCTCCTATCAGTGTGGGCGAGTGGATCGTAACGTTCCGGGCCGGGTCGGCCAGCTGCGTGGCGGTCGGCTATCCTAGGCACGCTGTCCGCGCGGAGGCGCTGTTCACGACCGCTGAGGTGGATGGCTGGATCCCGGCTGCCAGCGGGCTCACGGATACCGCTATGGGGGCGGACGGAGGGGTTCCTCACTCTGAAGGCGCCGAGGGCACCCCGCCGCTCCCGCTGCCTACCAGCCAAACCAAGCTCGGCCAGTCGTCGTGGGCGGGCATGTCCGGAGCGGCGGTATTCGCTCGGACGTGCTTGTGGGCGTGGTCGCCGAACAGCACCTGCCGGAAGGTGACGGGTCACTGACCGGGTCCCGACCCTGGGCCGAGCGACTGCCAGCCGCGGACCGCTCGTGCCTGCTGCGGGCGCTGGTCGTCGAGTCGGCCGCGCCGATGGAGCGAATCACCGTCGGCGCCGCCTGCACGGCGGTGGGCCAGTGTGCTACCGGACCGGCCGACGGTGTTGGCCGGAAGGCTGTCAGAGAGTTGCTGACCGCATTGCGGCACGCACTGCTGGCCGCAGACGGCCTGCCGGTGCTGGCGGCGGGGATGGGCGTGGGGCAGTTGCCGCTGGCCGCCCAGCTGGCCCGGGCCGTGCGGGATGGTGGCGATGCCGAACTCGCAGCAGCCTATCCGGCCGGGGTGGCGTGGGTGACGGTAGGCCCCGAGCGGGCGGTGGTGGCCGTCCAGCTTGAGCTCGCCCGGGCGTTCGGGGAGGACCAAAGCCCGACCTGGGCGGCGACTGGCGGTCCCGGGCCCGTGCCCCGGCTGCAGCAACTCGCGGGACGGCCAACGCGGCCTGCTGGTGCTCGACCGCCTGATGGATGCAAGACCGCTACGAGCCGTTCCGGCTGGCCGCACCCCGGCGTGCAATTCCTGATCACCACCCGCAACCAAGACGCTCGCGGGCGAGCTCGGCGGGGTGCAGGTGCCGGTCGGGGAGCTGGGAACGGGTCAGGCTTCTTGAGCTGCTCGCCGTCCCAGGCTGGCCTGCTACCGCAGCAACTGCCCGCCGAGGCCGGCGAGCTGCTATCACTGGTGGAACACCTGGCACTGGGGGTGGCGATGGTCGGGGCCGTCGCCCGCGACCGCGGCCCGCAGGCGTGGCCGGGCCTGCTGCGCAGGCTGCGCGAACGCCGAGTCCCCAGGGTCTGCGCACAAGTTCGCCGACAACTACGAGCACGCCACCTTGCTGCGGGCGATCGAGGTAGCCGTAGACGACCTTGACCCCGCCGACCAGCAGCGCTGGGCCGAACTGGCCGTGTTCGCCGGGCAAGGCGGGGTCCCGGAATCGGCGTTCACGGCTCTGTGGCAGCCTTTCGACCAGGACGACCTCGATACCGGCGACCGGATCAGACGGTTCCTGGCCCGGGACCCTGCTGCAGGCCGCCGGCCAGGGCCGATACCGGCTGCACGATTTGCAGTATGACGTCGCGGTCCTGCGGCTCGGCCCGGACTCTGCTGACGCCCCAGCAGAGCCTGGCGGAGGTCCACACGCGGCTGGCGGACGCCTGATGCGCGGCGTGTCGCTGACGTGGCTGGTACACCCCCGCAGACAGAATGGGCAGACCTTGCGGCCGCTCTTGCCCGCAAGCCCCGCCACTGACGCGGCGATGGCGGGTGGCTGACGATGGCTACCTGCTTGACCACCTCGTTGATCATCTGTGCCGCGGCGGCCGGGCCTCGATGATGCCGCTGCGCTCCTCACCGGGTACGACTGGATCGCCATAGGCCTGGCCCGCCGTGGGCTGGCCCAGCTGACCGGCGGAGTTCGGCCTGCCCGCCACAGATAGTTTGCGGATAGTGCGTGATGCCCTCAGCCGTTCCGCGCGCGCTCTGTCCTCCGACCCGGACTGCCTTGCCGATCAGCTGCTCGGGACGGCTCGCCGGGGACCCGGACGTCGTGCTCTGGCGTACTCGCTGCTCGCCTGGTTGCGGGCCGAAGCAGGCCATCGTCGTCTTCAGACGATCCGTCCGGACTCCAGCCGCCGTCCGGCTCGCTGGTGCACATCCTGACCGGCCACCGGACACGATCTGGGCGGTGGCGGTCACCGGCGATGGCAGCCGGGCGGTCACCGGCGGCAACGACGGGACCGTGATCGTGTGGGACCTGGCCGCCGGGACGGCGCTGCACACCCTTACCGGCCACCAGGGCACGGTGCGGGCGGTGGCGGTCAGCGGCGACGGCAGCCGGGCGGTTACCGGCGGCGACGATGGGGCCGTGATCGTGTGGGACCTGGCCGCCGGGACGGCGCTGCGTACTCTCACGGGCCAGCGCGTGGTCGCTGCGGCGGCGGTTACCGGCGATGGCAGCCGGGCGGTCACCGGCGGCGAGGACGGGGCTGTGATCGTGTGGGATCTGGCCGCCGGGACGGCGCTGCGCACCCTCACCGGCCACCGGCGCCAGCAGGTCGCTGCGGTAGCGGTCAGCGGCGACGGCAGCCGGGCGGTCACCGGCGGCTACGACGGGGCCGTGATCGTGTGGGACCTGGCCGCCGGGACCGCGCTGCACACCCTCACCGGCCACCGGCGCCCAGTCGCTGCGGTGGCGATTAGCCGCGATGGCAGTACGGCGGTTACTGGGGGCGAGGATGGGGCTGTGATCGTGTGGGATCTGGCCGCCGGGACGGCGCTGCGCACCCTCACCGGTCACCACGATAGGGTCAGAGCGGTGGCGGTGACTGGCGATGGCAGCCGGGCGGTCACCGGCGGCGACGGCAGGGCCGTGATCGTGTGGGACCTGGCCGCCGGAAGGCCGCTGCACACCCTCACTGGCCACCGTGAGACGGTCATGGCGGAGCGGTCACCGGCGACGGTACCCGGCGGTTACCGGCGGCTACGACGGCGCCGCGATTGTGTGGGATCTGGCCGCCGAGGCAGCGCGGCACGGCCGAGCGGCCACCGGTCCGGGCCGTGGCGGTCACCGGCGACGGTACCCGGGCGGTCAGCGGCGGCGACGACTGGGCCGCGATCGTGTGGGACCTGCTGCCTACTGGGAGGGCATTGCACACCCTCACCGGCCATAAGGCCAAGGTCAATGCGGTGGCGGTCACCGGCGACGGCAGCCTGGGTGAACCGACCGGCGGCGACGAAGGAGCCGTGATCGTGTGGGACCTGGCCGCCGGGACGGCGCTGCACACCCTCACGGGCCACCCGTGAGACAGTCATGGCGGTGGCGGTCACCGGCGACGGTACCCGGGCGGTCACCGGCGGCGGGGACGCGATCGTGTGGGACCTGGCCGCCGGGACGGCGCTGCACACCCTCACCGGCCACCGGTCCCCGGTCCGGGCGGTGGCGGTCACCGGTGACGGCAGCCGGGCGGTCACCGGTACCTACGACGGCGCCGTGATCGTGTGGGATCTGGCCGCCGGGACGGCGCTGCACACCCTCACCGGCCACCGGTCCCCGGTCCGGGCGGTGGCGGTCACCGGTGACGGCAGCCGGGCGGTCACCGGCGGCGGGGATGGGGTTGTGATCGTGTGGGATCTGGCCGCCGGGACCGGCGCTGCACACCCTCACCCTCCACCGGTCCCCGATCCGGGCCGGTAGCGGTCACCGGCGACGGTACCCGGGCGGTCACCGTCAGCTGGGGGCGGACTGTGGTGTGGGACCTGGCTACCGGGGACGGCACGACGCAACCTCACCGGCCACTACGGGGTCTGGGCGACGGCGGTCACCGGCGACGGTAACACGGGCTGTCACTGGCGGCGACGATCAGACAGCGATCGTCTGGGACCTGGACACCGGCACGCAAATTGCAGCCTGGCACGGTGACGCCACCTATGGAGGCAACGGCATGGGCTGAGGCAAGAGCTCATCTTCGTCGTCGGCGACGACCTCGGCGCCGTTCATATCCTGGGTCTACGTGCCCTCGGCGCAAGCGCAAGATCAGACATGATACTCGGCGCAGCAATCGGCCCTTAGCCACACCACTCATGGTCCACTTGATCCGCGCGACCGGAACAGGGCCGCTGCGCCGGGCGCTTGCCTCCCGCCGGGAACGGGCGAAGACGGGCTACTCGGAGACGTGGTGCGTGACCTAGCCTCGTAGCAGAAAGGGTCCGGCAATGACCTCCAGTTACCAAAGCCGCCACGGCGGTCGGCGCGGTTCCCGCCGCCCACGTCGTCCCGCGGCGGCCTCGGCATCATAGCGCGGCCCGGGAGCCCGTTCCCGCTTGGCGCGACGCCCGGCGAGCAGGCCGGCGTCGCTGGCACGAACTTCGCCATTGCCTCCTCCGTCGCCGACAGCGTCGCGACGTTGTGCCTGTTCGACGACGCCGGCGCGGAAACGCAGATCCCGCTGCGGGACAACGACGCCGATGTCTGGCACGCATTCGTGCCGGGCGTCGGCTCGGGGCAGGCCTACGGATACCGGGTAGCCGGCCCGTGGGACCCGGCCCGCGGCCTGCGGTGCAACCCGGCCAAGCTGCTGCTCGACCCGTACGCCAAGGCGATCAGCGGAACGGTCACCTACCGGGCCGGAGGTGCTCGGCCAGGACGAAGCCGACCCGCGCCAGGCCGAGCACCCTGGACTCCGCCGGGCACGCTGCACGGAGCCTGGTCGTAGACACTGGGTTCGGCTGCAGACCCGACGCCCGGGTACAGCTCACTCCTATCTGGTCCTCTACGAAGATCCACGTCAAGGGCTTCACGATGCGCCACCCGGACATCCCGCCCGAGCGGCGCGGGACCTACGCCTCGCGCAGCTCACGACGCCGCCATCGCTTACCTGACCGGCCTGGGCGTCACCACCGTCGAGCTGCTGCCCGTGCACCAGAAACGTGCCCGAAGCGTTCCTCGTCCAGCGGCGCTGACGAACTACCTGGGCTACAACACCATCGGCTTTTTCGCGCCGCACAACCGCCCTACTCCGCCGCGGTGCAGGCCTGGCGAGCCCGGCGGCCAGGTCGACGGAGTTCAAGGCGATGGTAGACGCGCTGCACCGGGCCGGCCTTTAGGTGGTGCTCGACGTGGTGTTCAACCACACCGCCGAGGCCGGGCCGGACGGCCCCGCGCTGTGAACTCCCGCGGCCTGGACAACCTGGCCTACTACCGGACCGTGCCCCGGCGACCCCCTGCCGCCTACTACGACACCACAGGCTCCGGCAACTCCCTGAACGCCTGGGTGATCCGATCCACGTTGCAGCTGATGCTGGACTCGCTGCGGTACTGGATCACCGAGATGCACTGACGGGTTCCGTTTTGACCTGTCCCCGACGCTGGCCCGGCAGGAGGGAGCCTGGATGACAAGGTGTCGGCATTCCTTGAGCTACGTCAGATCCGGGTGAATCGCGGGTCCAAGCTGGTGGCCGAGCCGTGGGACGTCGGCCAGATGGACAGCTACGACCTGGGCCGGTTCCCGCCGCTGTGCGCGGGAGTGGAACGGGCAAGTACCTGGATAGCATGCGCGACTTCTGGCGCAGCCACCCGGTCGGGAATCTCGGCGAGTTCGCCACCCGGTTCTCCGGCTCTTCGGACCTGTACGGCCACCGTCCGCTGGCGCCCCACTGCGTCGGTGAACCTGATCACCTTGCACGACGGCTTCACCATGCGCGACCTGGTCTCCTACGACGACAAGCACAACGATCGACCGGCGAGAACAACCGCGACGGGACCAGCGACAACGAATCCTGGAACTGCGGCGCCGAAGGCCCGACCGACGACCCGGACATCCTGGCGCTGCGGGCCCGGCAGTCCCGGGCCATGCTCACCACGCTGATGCTGTCCTTCGGGTGCCGCTGCTGCTCGGCGGCGATGAGCTGGCCCGGCTGGACGCAGCAAAGGTAACAACAACGCCTACTGCCAGGACAACGAGATGACCTGGTTCGACTGGGCGAACGCCGACCGTCGCGCTGCTGGACTTCACCAAAGGCCTGATCGCGTACCGGGCGGGCCCACCCGGTCTTCCGCCGTCAAACCGTTTCCCCGTCCGGGGCCGAAAGCTCTCCGCGCTGCAGTGGTTCACCCCCGCGGGCACGCCGATGGACGGCGGTGACTGGGCCGACCCGAACGCTCTGGCCATCGCCCTCTACCTGGACGGATCGGATGACCCCGGACCAGGCGGCCCAGACGGCACGCTCCTGGTCGACGACGACGTTCCCGGTCCTGGTGAACTCCGGCGGAAACCGCTCGGCTTCGTTCTGCCCCAAACCCGGTCCGGCGCGCAGTGGCACGCCGAAATCGACAGCTATGACCCCGCCGCCCCCTCGGGAAGCGACTAAATACCGTGCCGGTGATCAGGTGACCGTTGGAACCCGCGCCATCGTAGTGCTCCGTAGTCCGCTGTCCACAATGCGTGCGGGGGACCCGCAGTAGGGCTCCTGTGGGGTTCCAAAACGGGGCATAGGGGCTAACCTGCGGGTTTGTCGGCGGTGAAGGACCATATGCCTGGCAGGAGCGCGGGTTCGATTCTACCCTGCGGATGCTCTACCTGATCTTCGTCGGCCTGGCCGGGTGGATGGCTACTGCTGGCGCGTTCCGTCGGCTGTCGATGGATGCCGAGCTGCTGGTGCTTCTCAGGGGTGGCGGTACTGCGGCGGTAGAATCCCCTGCTCGAAGCTGGACTGGGCCTGCCGCGCGCGCGGCTGCCGCCTGGCCCGGCTGCTCGCCGGGCCCTTGAGGATGAGCCGTCTGGTCCGTCCGACACGCTGTTGCGCTGGCACCGTCGGCTGGTCCTACGCCTGCCACTACAACGGGCATCGTCCGCATCAATCCCGGCAGCAGCGCCTGGGCCCAGCAGCGCACCGCGCCGGCACTGGGTACCCGCCGGGTGATCGCGGTCGACGACAAGACTCGCATGGGCATCCCGCTGGCACCCTCATGGGTTCGATGTGGCTGCGGTTCGACATCCGTCAGGTGACGGATGTCTCGTTCTGCAAGTTGCAGCATTATTTTCTGTGCAACGAGCGCCGGGACACTCCGGTAGTTGCTCGGGGCCGCCGGGCGGCTGCCGCAGAGTGGCTAGCGGCCTGGTCCGGGCCAATCCGACCAGTCCGTCGAGGAACCTAGATGAATGTGATGGCGCCGGCGACAACAACCTGCAACCACATGGATGAAGACCTGATGACCCGCAGACAGGTCGCGTACCTGTTCCAGGTGACGTCATCGGCGGTGGCGATCTGGGCGCGGCGCGGGCGGTTGACCGAGGTCCGCAACGAGGCCCGGAGACCCCGGTACCGGCGCGCGGATGTGGAGGCCTTGATGCGGCGCGGTCTCACGCGACGGACTCAATGACAGGCAACCATATCCGCATTCCCCCCGGGTCGACGTTGCAGGATCACGGTGCGGTGGCCTTGGCACGCACTACCTGACCTGTCCGCTCCTGCGGCTGCCCCGGGATTACCGGTTCAGCGACGATCAGATCCTCAGCACGCCGTTCACCGCCGTAAAGCTGCACACCACGCGTCGGCCAGCAAGGGATGACGTGAGCTCCGCCGAAGCCGCCATGTACCGCCTGCCGAGTCAGACAGCCGCAGTCAGACCGGGCCATTCGCCGCGGTCGGGCGAGCGAAGTGCCGTATCGGCACCGTTTCCTAACTTAGCGTAGAATATTCGTGCCTTTTTGTTATCATTGCCCGTATAGCTTTCCGGCGCCGGAGCGTGACGGCGTGATGGTGTCTCCCCTGGAGCCCATCTCTGGGTCACGCGGGGAAGCGGCCCCGGCGCGCGAGAGGAAGCCCCATGCAAGACACCTGGACCTGACGGCCATAGCACCGCTGCTGACTAGTCAGCGGGTACAAGACCTGAACAGCGGCCAACCTGCCTGCTGGCTAGTGTCGTGCGATGATCGGGGCCATGGGATCCGCGAAGGATCAGACGCGGTTCCGGTGATGGGTCACCAGATCGGCCGGGTCCTCGACCAGCCAGACGACCGGCTGTAGCTGGCGGCACTGCCCCGGCTCATCCCGCGACGGCGATCGGGCGAGGTGTTTGCGGTGACCCCGGCGACGCTGCTCACTGGCACCGGGCGGCTGGTCACCAGTAAACGGACCACAACAGCCGACGGCGCCCCCGGCTGCCGTCCACCGCCGCCGCGATCCGCACCGCTCACCCAGCCGAGTTCTCGCCCCAGCCATATCAGCAGCTCGCCGACGTCTACCGGAGCTCGGGCCAGGATGACGGAGCCCGGCAGGTGAACATAGCCGCCAACGCAGATCGCCGCCGGTGGGGCGCGCTCAAGCCGGGAGCATGGTGGGCAAACGCGCTCTTCGACGTGACCATCAAGTTCGGTTACAGCAATACGAGATTCGTGCCAAGCAACAAAAACATAAC
>CAWETC010000010.1:0-6824 GCA_963811915.1 uncultured Alphaproteobacteria bacterium | reverse complement strand
GAAGAGCGAACGCCCTTCCTGGACCCGGGCCGGGTCTTCTGCCTGCGCCGTACCCGGCGACAGGCGGGTCGTCGTTGTCGGCCGGTTCTCTTCGGCAGTGGCCAAGCCAAGCGTGCACAGCAGCGTAATCGTGCCCGCCATGAATGTCGTGTACGAGGTCATGGCCGTGGCCGTTTCCCTTCTTTCGCAAGACTTGTCGTTGGGGAAGGCTTGTCTTCGGAGGAAGGCTTGGAGCGGACCGATGGGATCCAAGCAGGTCCCATCGGCCTTTGTGCCGCTCTCTTGTTGGAGCATGCTCCCGGGTCAAGCCCGAGGGCATGCTTTTCGGAAAACCGCTTCACACTTTGCGCTAACGCGGCCCTCCGGGTCCGGATCATGCTCTAGTTCGGCAACTCGAAGACGAACAGCGTTGCCCCCTCGGTGGTCTCGGACAGCAGCTTCTTGCCCGTTTCGCCCATGAAGCTGGGAGGACCGACGAGGCGTCCCGATGCGACGGCGATGTATTGCTTGCCGCCGACCTCATAGGTGATGGGACCCTGGTTGACCCCCGATCCGGTCTGGAAGCGCCACAGCACGTCGCCGCTCTTGGCATTCAGTGCCTTCAGCTCGCCATCCATATTCCCGTAGAACACCAGTCCGCCAGCAGTCGACAGGGCTCCGCCACGAATGGCTTCGGCTCCGTCACACCCCAGACCTTCTTCTTGGCGACGGGATCCCAGGCGACGAATTCACCGCCATTTCCGCCCGGGCCGTATTTCCCGGCGTCGAATTCCGTCCCGAGGAAGAAAATGCCCTTCTTCGGATCACCAGTATCGCGTCCGACCTCGTCCATGCAGACATTGAACGTGGGTATATAGACGAGATGCGTATCCGAGCTGTAGGAGACCGGCGGGAAGTTCTTGCCACCGTAGAAGCTGGGGCACACATCGCGCGCCCAGATATCCTTTCGCGGTCGTTTGCCTGGAATTTCCACGGGCCGGCCGTCCGCATCGATCCCTTTCGCCCAGTTGACGTTCACGAAGGGCGTAGCCGAGATCAGCTTTCCGTTCTTGCGGTCGAACACGTAGAAGAACCCATTGCGATCGGCGCTCATCAACGCCTGCACCGTATCGCCGCCGATCGAAAGGTCGGTGAGCACCTTCTCATTGACGCCGTCATAATCCCATGCGTCGTACGGCGTCTGCTGGAAGGTCCAGACGATCTTTCCAGTGTCGGCGTCGAGCGCAAGCGTCGACGACGAGTTAAGGTTCGTGTATTTGCCGTAATCGCTGCTATCCGTCCCCCGCGCATGAGCGGCCCACGGCGCAGGATTGCTGGTGCCGTAGTAGATGAGATTCAATTTGGCATCATAGGAGCCGACGAGCCAGGCGTCGGCGCCACCGCGCATCGCGATCTCGGGAGATGGCCAGGAATCATTGCCGGGCTCGCCAGTCCCGGGGATGGTATAGGTCTTCCAGATCTCCTTGCCGCTCTCCTGATCGAAGGCCGTGATGGCGCCGCGC
This sequence comes from uncultured Alphaproteobacteria bacterium, assembly GCA_963811915.1. Classification (GTDB taxonomy): domain Bacteria; phylum Pseudomonadota; class Alphaproteobacteria; order Rhizobiales; family Xanthobacteraceae; genus Bradyrhizobium. Next base: position 5,322 of record CAWETC010000010.1, on the reverse strand, counting down.
GTCGCATACTCGCCGCCGGCGTAACCGATCACGACGAGATTTTTCGCAAGCGTGGGCGGCGAGGTGATGTCATCTCCGGCCTTGTAGTCCGCGACCTTTGCCTTCCAGAGCTCCTTTCCGTTGCTGGCATCGAGCGCGACCAGCATGCCGTCGAGCCTGCCGACAAAAACCTTCCCGTTGGCGTAGGCAACGCCGCAATTCACCAGACCGCAGCAGACGGCCGAGGCGATGTCAGCCGGCATCTCGGGGGCATAGCGCCATTTGACGGCACCGTTCTTCGCATCCAGCGCAAAGACGAATTTCGGCCCGCGCGGCGAGGTCACATACATCGTGCCATCGACGACCAGGGGCGTCGTCTCCTGCCCCTCAAGCACGCCGAGGGGAAAGGCCCACGCGACCTTTAGATCCTTGACGTTGTTCGTATTGATCGAGTTGAGCGTGCTGTAGCGCGTGTTCGCCCAATCGCCGCCATAGGCGGCCCATTCCTTTCCGCTCTCCGCACGAGCGGAGCCAGCAAGCATCTGGGTTGCTGTGAGTGCGATCGTCGCTGCTCCAAGCAGCCGCGACATGCTTGCGCCATGTTTTTTCTGCACGACATGTTCCTCCCTTGCTCATCATCCAGCGCTGACTTCCGACGCCGCGTATCGGCGACGACAGACGAGGCTGTGACCGCTTATAATTACACTTGCGGCGTCTTCCGGATCCGCGCTGCCAATACCGGCCCGGATTCCCACACCTCCGATCTCTTTCACTTCACGGTCGCCGTTAATGCCTTGGACGTATCGTTGGAAGGCACGTTCTGTTTCGCATGCCTCAACAGAGAACCGTATCGTCGGGAATCATTGAAACAAAATATGAAGAAACGATATGGCCATAAGAAATTCGTATAGGGCACCGGCATGCGGCCCTAGCGCGAACTTGCCGGCTCGACGCGCAACCATTTCCTGGACGAGACGAGCTGCCTCGCTATTTCGACAATGCTGTCTTTCACCAATTGAGATGCATTGCTGAGCGGCAGCGTATCGGAAATGCAGATCGCCAGCTCTCGTCTCAGTCTCAGGTTTCGGATCGGAAGAGCAACGAGTTCGCCGCGGCAGATGTCTTCGGACACGGCAGACCAGGGAAGCAAGGTCCAGCCAATCCCGGCCCTGACGACCCTGACCAGCATATCCGTCGCACTGACTTCGCCAACGAGCTGACAGGTGAGCTGCGCATCCATCAGAGCAGTTTCGACGCGCTGGCGAATTGTGCTTGGCCGGCTCGGCAACACGAGTGGAGCCGCCGCCACTTCCTTCAAGGTCAACGAGCGCCGCGCCCCTAAGGCATGGCGCGCGGCAACCACCAAAAGGTCCTCAAGCAGGATCGGAGACAGTGTCACACCGCGTCCCGGAATGGCATCGACCACCACGGCGACATCCAGCTTCCCGTTCGCAACGAGGGGCGGGAGCTCTGCGCTGGGCCGCTCCACGATCTCGAGTAAACTCGACCTTGCTTCTTCAGTTTCTGCAGCAACGGCACGGATAGCAGTTTGCCTGTGCTGCCCGGGATTCCGATCGTGACCTTGCCTGTGGGATGTCTGTCCTCATCGGAGACGGCCAGGCGCGCATCATCAACCTGCTTTATGATCGATTTTGCATAGCGATAAAGCACCTCGCCCGCGGGCGTGAGCTTCACGCCTGATGTGCCGCGGTCGAACACACGAGCTCGAAGATCGGCCTCCAATTTTGCAATTTGCTGCGTGAGGGCCGGCTGGGCGATGTTCAGCGACTCCGACGCCCTCGTCATGCTGCCGAGATCGGCAATGCTGATGAAATATTTGAGCTGCTTTATGTCCATGGTCACCCTCGACGCAGCCTTGTGTGTACTGAAAACTTAAGCTCGGGCGTAGTGGTGGTGAAGGCCGCCAAGAATGGCGTGTGATTTGATGCTACCGATTTGCTGAATTTGGCGAGTGACCGGCGCATCCTTGTTCAAGGATCGATGCGTTCTGACGCTATTATAATAGTCGGCGTAGGATTTCAGCACCCGACGCAAATGCATCTCGCCCAAAATAATGATGTGGTCCAAACACTCACGCTGGATCGATCCGACCAGCCGCTCGGCAAAGCCGTTCTGCCAGGGCGAGGCTGGTGCGGTCGGCTTGTCCCGGATGCCCATGGCGCGCAATCGGCGCGTGACAACGCTACCATAGATCCGGTCGCGATCGCGGATGAGATAGTGCGGAGCCTCATCCCAGGGAAAGGCTTCCGTGATTTCGCGTGCAACCCATTCGGCCGTGGGATTTGCTGTGACGTTGATCCAGACGAGGTCTCTGCGGTCGAGCCGGACGATGACGAAGGCATAGAGCAGGTCGAAACCGATAGTTGGAACAACGAACAAGTCCATGGCCGCGATGTCCGGCGCGTGGTTATGCAAGAAGGTCCGCCAGCCCTGGCTGGGCGGCGACCGTCGTTTGACCATGTACTTGGCGACGCTCGACTGCGCGACCTCAAACCCGAGCTTGAGCAGTTCGCCGTGGATACGTGGCGCGCCCCAAAGCGGATTTTCGACGCTCATCCGCCGGATCAACGCCCGCAGCTCGGTGTCGATCTGCGGTCGCCCTCCCTGTGGGCGCGACTTCCAGCGCCAATAGCAGCAAGCCGGCCCTGTGCCAACGCACGAGCGTCTCGGGCCGGATGATCGTGAGAACCTGCAGGATAGAAGGAAACCCGCGATACAGCTGGATAAAGAACCAGCGATCATTGTTCGTGAGCCGGACGCGACCATGCAGCCTGCGCCTCAAGACAATCAACTGATGTCGAAGCACCGCATTCTCAGCTTCAAGCCGCAACTTCGACTTGAATGGCGAGGCCAGGACGGCCAGAACGAAACAGATCAGCCCGAACATTCGGCGAGCTTAAGCAATTCCATCACGGCATCAACTCGAGATAAGGTTTTCGGTACACACAGGAATCTTGCGGCGCGATTGAGGTGGCGACGCTACCGTTTTGATGCAGGATCGTTCTTCTGTGGATACAATCGATCATAGTAACGGGCAGACGCGCGTGGCTTGGCCGTCATGAGCCGACAGGACACCTATCGACACGCAGCAGTGGCAGCATGAGCTGCTAAACCGCGGCGCGCCGCAAGCTTGCGAGAGTGAAAACACGTGATGGCATGGTCGGTCACCCGACGGAGCGAGAGAAACCTGACCGCCTCAGCGGGATTCATGTAACGACCAACTGATAAGGCCTCGACCCGTGGAATCCATCAAGGCCAGCGGTCATGTGAGACCGCACGGAGAGGCCGGACACATGACTGCAAGCGACCACTGTTCATTACGCGAAAAACTCTTGCAATTCGGGGCCATCCACACACGAGGCGGCCTACAGCGGTTTTTGGTGGCGATGGCGGCGCGCCTCTGCGTGATGACGGCGCGAGATCTTGCCTGCGCGCCGTATCCAAGGGCAAAGCCGCTTAGAAAAATTGCTAGAACGGTGATCAGTTCAAGCATGCAGTGCACTTAGGTAGCTGCGCGCATCGCGCCAAGTCCGACTCGTAGTAGCCCCTAGGATGCTATAGGACGACGAACTCATTCACTAGCGCTGGCCGCCATAGCCGTAAGCCGGGCCATCCAATACGGCAAAGAATGTGACCTTTCTCGATCCATTACAAATAGGACCGCCTTGGTACCTATCTCGGTTTTGAATGTGCGAGTGGGCCGGAAAGAGCAGTTTCTAGACCCATGTTCACGGAATCCTCGATTTTCGCGCTGTTTTCTAGCACTCGTCCAATTTGTGCTGGTGGCCCTAAGGTTCGGGATGGGCAAAAGGGGCCAGTACCGGGAGGCGGGGGTACTGGCTTGTTTGAACCTCAGCGGCCTAGTTTGATTTTGGCAGTGGCCTAATTTGAACGTTGCGCGGTCTGTCATTTTCGGATTTTTCCATTAAAAAAACCGCCCGGAGGTGGCTTGGGAGAGTTGTTTCGTTGCCACTGAGGGAGCGGGCAAAGTGCGCGTCAGAGACGCTTTGCAAAAGGAAGTATTGCCACTTCCGGAAACCACAGCTTTTCTGAATAGGGCTCATTTAACAAAAAAACAGGTAACGACGGATTGAAGATGGAAGCCCATGCGGAGAGAAGCGACGTAGTCCGGATCAGGCTCCCGCATCTTGAAAGCACAAGAGCATTGAGTAGTGCATCGCGCCCCATCGCGTGATTGCCGACTTGGGCAGCACCCAAATGCACCGGGTCATTTCCGTTGCTGCGACAGAGTCATCCAGATAGGCCACTTGTAAATCGGAAAAATGTATCTGCGCGGCAGCAACGAACGCCGCAACATCGCTTGCAACGAAAATGTTGCGCCAATCACCGCCAGAAGAGACTGCTGATCTTACCTTGTCGAGCGCGACAGCAATTTCAACTGGTGCTGCCTCAATGCTCTTATCGGTTCCTCTGTAGTGCACGCCGATTGTATGCTTTCCGACACCGTTCTTCTGCACAAAGTCATCAACAGCTTGCAGGATTTCAGAACGCACGCCGAATTGAGAAAAGAAAATTCGATTAGCATCCTTTAACCCGAGACCGCTCCAGGTGAGAGGCAGTTGCGAATTATCCCAGATCTTTAATGGCTTGCGCCTGCCAGTTTCGGAATTCTTGTGAAAGAAGAAGTAGTCAAACCAATTTGGTCCGTGATCTGGATCGATATAATTTTCGCTGCTGAGAGTGATCTTAAGACACTGCCCGCTGCTCTCAACATACCTGGCCATGTAGAGGCAGAAATTCAGCTGCGCGAACATGCCTATGTACTGGTTCACGAATTCGACGTGCAATTCCTTGCCGGCACGCTTAAACCTGTACGCGTTTCTTTTTCTTTGGAGAGATAGCAGGGTATTGCGTTGCGTGGATCGCAATTTGCGTAGCGCGGATCTAATATCAAATTCCGCAATATGCGGAATTTGGTCGCCATATCATGCACAGAGCGTTCAGCGGTATCCCCACTCATCCCGAACTCGCTCTCGAAAAAAGCTCGCTGCAAAGGGACAGAGCCCACGCTATCTCACAATGTGCTGTATCCGCAAGGATTAAGCTGAGTACTGAACTGCTGCGCTGCACACCTACACTGACGGGCTGGCCAGCCGCGTTTCCAGCCGCGGCAAGGTCTTGTCTCCCGTTTGCCACACCGCAGGTCGGAGATCGGCTTGCGCGGTAACGCCACGTTGCCGTTATGGCTTGTTTACCCATAGCCATAACATGGGGTAACAAACTGCTTAGATCTAGTAGTTTCCATAGGATAGTCTTGGATTTTTGTGACGCGGTGTGAGGCGGCGTTATGGTATGACCTCG
>CAWETC010000009.1:0-82896 GCA_963811915.1 uncultured Alphaproteobacteria bacterium | reverse complement strand
TCGCTTTATCGGTTCGCAACAGAGCTGACTCGGATTGGCAAGAATGGGCAGTTTGGTACTCTATGCCATCCGTTTCCCACAGAAAACGTGTGAGCAAGCGCCGGTCGCAGCGACCGTAGGTCAGATTCGCAGTAACGGCCGGCTGTTCCCGCCCGACTATCTGCGCGACAGTTGGCTCGACTATTTATACTGGGACACCGAACTCGATCCGTGATCTCTATGGCGTTCTTGTTGTTGTAGCGCGACACATAAGAGTGTCATTCACCACATAAGAGTGTCACGTTTTCGAATCCGTGAAGTCGGGTCCTTGGATGGTTAACCGTGCAACCTCGGCGCGCGTAAATGACGCGGAGAAGCTCAAGCTTCTCAAGCGGAAGCTTGCCGCAGGGCTGGACCAAGCAGAGCGTGAAGAGTTTTCTGAACGCAGCGTCATGGAGATAGCGCAGAGCGTGATCGAAGAGGTGGATGAAAATGAGGCCTCCCCTCGTGGTCTCCGTTGAGCACGTCGCCTATATTTAGATGGTGCACGAGGTGTCGGGGTCGTCTTTGTCCGTATCGTCCGGCTGTAGGCGGGCAATTTCCTGGCGAGCGGCATCTCGGACGGGATGAATGCTGGTCGTGGCCGTCTTCCAGATGATTTCGGCGTCGATCTCGTCGTAGCCGTGCCGAACGATGTTCGAAAGGCCACGGACGTCGGGCCAGGGAACGTGGGGGTAAAGCCTCTCGATCAGTCCGCCTTCGCCAAGACGTTTTTCTTCCTTGTCCAGGCGGATCGCAGCCTCGCCGATGGTCTGCAGCGAGTAGAGGACGGCACTGTACGTCTTGCGGTCATGTTTGAATTGAGGCTGCGTGAAGCCGGCCACGAATTCGTCGACCTGATCACAGTATCTGACGATGTCGCGCAGGCTATCGATCCGACGTCGTTCAGTAGGCATGGACGGCGTCCCGGGCGATTTCGGCGTCCATCTCGGGGCTGCGCGCCCGTCCCTTCCGAGCGATGTCCACGGGGCGTCCCACCAGATCCTGAAGCGTCCGTTGGACCTTGCTGTAGGCGAAGAGGTCGTCGACGAGTTTGGGATCGAGGTCGACCAGGATATCCACATCGCTGTCCGCGGTGTCTTCTCCGCGGGCGACCGAACCGAAGATCTCCGCATGCCGGATTCCGGCTTTCTCCAGATCGAATTTGTTTTGACGCAGGAGTTGCAGGACCTGAACCAGGACGGGGCGGGAGTTCAACTTCTGCGAAAGGTCGCTCATTACGAGTTCCTCCAAATAGGCCGTGACGCTCTTCCCGTCAGCTACTGCCTTGGCGCGGATCGACGCCGCTGCTCCGTTCTCAAGGCGGAAAGATAAGACTTCACGCATTTAAGGTCCGTATACGTATGTATACGAGGAGAATTAGCCAGCTTTAATTGAAAAGTCCATCCCCCAGGGAACTCGAAAAGGAAGGATAAGAGTTTGGGCGGAAGCCTTAACGCCGCAACCGGGGGCGGCAGCACCTGCCGGCTGGCCTTCGTTCGCAAGGGACCTTGCCCGCAACACATCCGCGCTGGTGGAACCGACGCACTCGTTACGGACCTCGCTGCGCTAGGGAGGAATTCTGCGGTTTGACGGTGAGTTCCTCGCCCGTAGTCTCGCTATTTTCCGGCTCCCACGCGGTGGGGTGGTCCGGATCCACGACGATTCCTACCAAGCCGAATGCAACGAAGTCTGAGAGCGTCACCCGCGCGCGCTGCAGTAGGCGCAGTTCCGAAATCCCTTGGACGAAAACATCACGCGCCAACTCGAAATCCGGTTTGATGCCAAAAGAATAGGCCGCTAAAGCCAGATCCGGAACACAGCGGTCGGTTCTCTCGAAGAGACCGCTGATTGTTTCGCGCCATTGCGCCGCCTGTTTTCCGCGCAGCTTGTGATCTGCGACTGCCGCCTCTGCGAAGCGAAGCGCTGATCCGATCAGGTCGGCCAGGCCGTAGCCCGCAAGATGCGCGCAGGCTCGGGATCTGGTCGTCTGAATTTCGTTACCTGCTTATGTGTCGCACGACCCCATCCGTTACCGCTTTATGTGTCGCGCGTGACAATCTTATGGGGTGGATGGTGTCCGGAATTGTTGAAGAAAATTCGTTAATTTGACACTCTTATGTGTCGCGCAACAGTTGTCGTGCACCTCATAAGTGGGTCAAACACCCCATAAGAGCGTTACGAACGCGGCGTACCGGGCGGCATGGAAGGCGGCAGCGTGCCTGCCCCACCAAGCCCTTTGTCGTCAGCCGTGACGTTCCGATCGACACGATCGTGCTCTACAAGCACACGGGCGTAAATGACCGTTACACCGCCTCGACGGACCGGTCCGGGAAAACTCACAGGCATCTGCGATCAGTGATCGGCCGCTTTGGCGGCGGACGCGCTGTTCGGACGCGCTCTGAGGCGCTTCAGGGCCGATGGCGGCTCGGCGCCCGACGGGTTGTCCGCCGTGCTGGTCGGAGGGCGCGAGATCGGTGAGGCCCTCGTCAATAACCCCAGGGTTCCCCTGGTCTCGGCGACCGGTTCGACCGCCATGGGACGCGCCGTCGCTCCGAAGCTCGCGCGGCGCTTTGCCCGTGCCATTCTGGAATTCGGCGGCAACAACGCGGCGGTGGTCACGCCGACGGCCGATCTCGACCTGACCCTGCGCGGCGTCGCCTTCGCGGCGATGGGCACGGCCGGCCAGCGCTGCACCACCCTGCGCCGCCTCTTCGTTCACGAGAGCATCTATGACAGCTTCGTGCCGCGCCTGAAGAAGGTCTACGCGTCCGTCTCGGTCGGCAATCCCCTCACCGGCAATCTGGTCGGCCCTCTCATTGACGGTCTCGCTTACGAATCGATGCAGCGCGCCTTCGGCGAAGCCAAGGCCGCGGGTGCCGCCATTGTCGGCGGCGACCGTGTCACCGTCGCAGGCGCGCATGCGGCTTTCTACGTCCGCCCGGCGCTGGTCGAGATCGATGGACAGGCCGGACCGGTCGAGCGCGAGACATTTGCGCCGATCCTCTATGTTATCAAATACAGCGACTTCGATGCCGTGATCGAATTGCACAATGCTGTTCCGCAGGGCCTGTCGTCTTCGATCTTCACCAACGATCTGCGCGAAGCTGAAGCCTTCCTGTCGGCGCGCGGCTCCGATTGCGGGATCGCCAATGTGAACATCGGTCCCTCGGGCGCAGAAATCGGCGGCGCATTCGGCGGCGAGAAGGAAACCGGCGGCGGGCGCGAATCCGGGTCGGACGCATGGAAAGCCTACATGCGCCGCGCCACCAACACGATCAACTATGGCCGCACGCTGCCGCTCGCCCAAGGCGTCAGGTTCGATGTGGATTGAATGGACTCGCTATGACGCATCGCGATGGCGTCCGCACAACTATTCTGGACAACAACTCAACGAAAGCCTTTGAATGACAAACACAACAAACACAGATGTCATGGAACACCAATGGGCGCCTCTGCCCTGAACGGCGGACATTCACCCAATCGGCCGATGGGTCCGCTTTGCGCCCACAACCGGACGTTCCCGCAAGGACGCAATTGACCCAAGGAGACATTGGCATGCGTCTGTCTTGCCTAAGCCTTGCTCGTCAGAGCCTATAATTTTCGTGCCGACGTCACCCGATACATCCTGAAACGCGAAATCAGCATCGTGATGGTCCTATCCAGGCTCAACTGGTCAGGCGCATGTAAAGCAGCGGCAGCTTGTCGGGGAGACGGGCGATCTGGTCGATGACGACGAAATTCCGTCGGCCGAACATCCGTCGCAGATAGGCAGTGCCGTCGCCGTCGAGCCCGATTCCGAATACGTCGATTGCGTTATGCGCGAGGCTCTGCACCGCCTTGCGCGCATCCTCAACGAAATAGCGCCGGTCAGCGACATCGATGTCGGACGGTTCGCCGTCGGTGACCACCAATACCAGACGACGATGGGTCCGCTGCGCCCCCACCAGTGCGCCAGCGTGGCGCAGCGCGCCGCCGATCCGGGTCGACAGGCCGCCGCGCAGGCCCGCGAGTTCGAGCGCGGGCGTGGCGGTCGTATCGCTGGTCGAAACCTTTTACCGGATAGAGGCGGACGTCGTCGCGGCCGTTCGAGCAGAAGGCCGCAACAGCAAAGGCGTCGCCAAGGTCGGACAGCGCCTGGGACAGCAGCGCGGTAGCGATCCGCTCAACGGTCAGGATCGTGGTCGAACTGCCTTTGACGAAATCCTTGGTCGATTCCGAGATGTCGAGCAGCACCAGCACCGACAGGTCGCGGTTGCGCCGCTCGGTGCTTTCGTAGATCCGCGGCGACGGCGCGAGACCCGCGCGCCGGTCGATCGTCGCCTGGATCGTGGCGTCGAGATCGAGCCGGTCACCTTCGGTGCGGCCACGCAGCCGGGCCGGACGGCTGACCCGCGCGGCGCCAACCAGATTCTCCAGCCGGTTCAATACGTCGCCATAGCCCTGCACCTGGCGGTCGAGCAGTGTGGCGTCGGCCGGTTGCGGCTGATACTCCACCACGGTCGCCCATTCCGGGCGTTCGCGACCGAGCAGATAATCATATTCGGGATATTTGCCGACCGGCACGCCATCGTCGGCGCGCAGTTCGCGCGCGGTCGCTCGGCCGACATCGTCATCCGGAGTTGATCTCTGCAGATCATGGGCGTCGTCAACGTCCTGGGTCCGCTCGATACGCACGGATTTAACGATGGCGTCCTGTTCGTCGTTCATCTGCGGCGGCGCGTCGTCGATGTCCCACAGGCCGGCATTGTCGTCGCGATAGAGCGGCTCCACCCGATAGGTGCGCGGGTTGAACTGGATGCGCATCTGGCCGAGATCGTTGCCCAGCAGATTTCCGATCTGACGACTGATACCTGGATCGGCCAAAGCCTCACGGGCGGCGAAGAACATCTGCCGGCCTTTTGTCACCCACAGATCGTCGTCGCGATAATTTGGGTCGATCAGGGCCCGCGACAGCCGCGCGAACAGGCTCGGCGCAGTGACGCCGCCGTCGGCACGGGCGGTATGGAAAGGCGCCCATAGCCGAAACAGCCCGGGCAATTCGCGCATCGCCAATTGCTCGACCCGGGCGTCCTCGATCAGGGACACCAGCGCTACTTGCATCGGCTTCAGCCCGCGGATTTGGAAGCGTGGCCCGGAATGAACCCGATGCGCGCCGATATGGGCAAGCATTGCCCGATAGACCCTCCTGACCGAGTTAGCCGCGACGCCGCGCATGCGCGCCGGCACCTGCACGAACTGACGATCGAAACTGGCGCGACGCTGCAGGGAGTCGCCCGGCGTGCCGGCGACGGCGCGGATGAACGGCTTCTGCCGGAACAGCGCCATCAGATAGGCCTTCAGCGCGCGTTCGACATCTGTGAAGCCGATATCCCCAGTCGCCTGTTCAAACAGATCGAAGGCGCGCGGGTCCGACAGACTGAACAGCGCCAATCGGCGCTCGGGATTGCTGCCACCGGCGCGGAGGCCTCCGAGCACCCAGGCGCGAAAGCCATGGGCGCCGAGTTCGGCGAGCAGACTATCGGAGCGTGCCAGCACCGACATCACCGATTCCGGCCCTTGCGCGGCCAGTTCCGCGACCGCATCGAGCCAATCGCGGAAATCGCGCTCATTGCCGAGATGGCGTAGCGCCGGCGAGGTTGCCTCGCTGAGTGCCGCGGCGGCGGCGCGGCCGGCATGCCGCTCGACATCGAGAATGCAGGGGGCCAGCGCCAGCGCGGCCAGCGGCCCGCGGTGCTCCGCGAGGGTTCCGGCCGCGCAGATATAGGCCTCGAGCCCGGCGGGCCCGAGGCCGCTCGCGTGCAATCTTGCCAGATCGGCGCGCCAGTCCGCGAGTTGATGACCGTTGAATACCTGCCTGAGCGCGCGCCAGATCGACCCGTTCCGCGGATCTCCGACCAATCCGGATTCGACGAGATCGGCAAAGGGCGTTTGATTGATCATCCTGGTGCGTCCGCCTTTAGATGCAGGCAGCAATGGCGTCCTTGAGCGCTTCGCGCATGTCCGGATCGTCGGTGATCGGCAGTACCAACGCGGCATCGCAAGCCGCGTTGAACGACACGTCTTTCGCCACCAGCCGTCCGGCGTGAATCAGCATGCGCGTCGAGGCGCCTTCGTCCAGACCGTGGCCGCGCAGGTTGCGCGAGCGGATGCCGATCTCGACCAGGGTGCGCGCGGCGCTGGTGGCGATGCCGGCCTCGTGGGCGACGATCTCGGTCTCGATATCAGCGGCGGGATAGTGGAAATCGATCGCGCCAAAACGCTGTTTGGTCGATTCCTTCAAGTCCTTCAGCACGCTCTGGTAGCCGGGGTTGTATGAGATCACCAGATGGAAGTCCGGATGCGCGCGGACCAGTTCGTTCTTCTTCTCGAGGGGCAGAATACGTCGGTCGTCAGTCAGAGGATGGATAACGACAGTGGTGTCCTGGCGCGCCTCGACAATCTCGTCGAGATAGCAGATCGCGCCGTAACGAACCGCATTGGTCAATGGTCCATCGTGCCAGACTGTGCCATTGGCGTCGAGCAGGAAGCGGCCGACGAGGTCGGAGGCGGTCATGTCCTCATGGCAGGCGACGGTGACCAGCGGCTTTTTCAGGCGCCAGGCCATGAATTCGATGAAACGGGTCTTGCCGCAGCCGGTCGGGCCTTTCAGCATCATCGGCATGCGCACCTGATGGGCCGCCTCGAACAGCGCGATCTCGGTGCCAACCGGCTTGTAATAAGGTTGCTCGCGAATGCGATAGTTGTCCAGATTGGTCATAAGCTCACGCGGTTCCTGAAAAAAATGCCGCGGCCGAAGCCGGATCTAGAGAATGCAGGGTTCTCACGGAATTGGCTACCGCCAAGGGTCCGGAGCATCGTCTGAGACGACGATGCTCCGGACCACGTCTGCTAAAAGCAAAGTGAAGCGATGAGCCAGCCTATCCTCAGCGGTGGGCCGGGGACTTCTCATTCGGGATGCCGTCGATCGGGCATTCGTCAGTGCCCGCAGTCGGACGGGTCATCGCCTCGACCATTTCGCGCGTGCCTTCCGGATCGGCTATCCAGTTCTTGTAGAAATCGTAGGGGCAGGCCGCGACGCCGCGCGCGCTTTCGCCAGAATTGATCATGCCGGTATAGCCGCGATGGACAAGTTTGTAGAGATGGTTCTGCGACTGCCCGGTGCGGCGGGCGTCGCGGATCAGGTTCTTCGAGAGCTGAGCATACTGGATGCCGTATTCCTCTTCGCCGGTCTCGCCCAAGGTGCGGCCGTCGAAGCCGATGATCGCGGAGTGACCGAAATAGGAATAGACGCCGTCAAAGCCAGCAGCGTTGGCGACCGCCACATAGACATTATTGGCCCAGGCCATCGCCTTGGAAATCAGGATCTGCTGTTCCTTGGCCGGATACATGTAGCCCTGGCAGCGCACGATCAACTCGGCGCCTTTCATGGCGCAGTCACGCCAGATTTCCGGAAAGTTGCCGTCGTCGCAGATGATCAGGCTGACCTTCATGCCTTTCGGGCCTTCGGAGACATAGGTGCAATTGCCGGGATACCAACCTTCGATCGGCACCCACGGCATGATCTTGCGGTATTTCTGGACGATCTCGCCCTTGTCGTTCATCAGGATCAGGGTGTTGTACGGTGCCTTGTGCGGGTGCTCCTCATGCCGCTCGCCGGTGAGCGAGAACACACCCCAGACCTTGGCCTTGCGGCAGGCATCGGCGAAGATGTCGGTCTCGGGACCCGGGATAGACGAGGCGGTCTCGTACATCTCCTTTGAATCATACATGATGCCGTGGGTGGAGTATTCCGGAAAGATCACCAGATCCATTCCCGGCAGGCCGGTCTTCATGCCCACCACCATGTCGGCGATTTTTCGGGCGTTGTCGAGCACCTCCGCCTTGGTGTGCATGCGCGGCATTTTGTAATTAACGACGGCTACGCCGACTGTGTCGTTGCTGCTGGAAATGTCACCGTGAAGCATGGGGGTAGCCTCCTGTTTTGGTTGAGTTTGCCGTCGATCAAACGGCCATGTGACGGTGGACGAGGTCGTCGGTTAGCGTATCGATCGGTCCGGACGCCGCGACGTGGCCTTTTTCGATGATCACGAAGGATCGTGAGGCACGTCGGGCGAAGTTCACGTCTTGCTCGACAAGAATGATCGTGATGCCGTGCTCCTTGTTGAGGCGCATGATCACGTCCTCGATCTGCTCAACGAGGTTGGGCTGAATTCCCTCAGTTGGTTCGTCGAGCAGGACAATCTTCGGGTTGGTCAGCATCGCGCGGGCAATGGCGAGTTGCTGCTGTTGACCGCCCGACAGATTGCCGCCGCGGCGATTTAAGAATTCCTTCAGCACCGGGAACAGGTCGAATACCTTGTCCTCGAGCGCGCCCGCGTCGCCGGGATTGCGGCGGGCGAAGGTGCCAAGTTTCAGATTTTCGCGCACTGTGAATTGCGGCAGGATGCCCCTGCCCTGCGGTACATAACCGATGCCGTGCCTGACCCGATCATGGGTCGGGGTCGCCGCAATTTCCTCGCCGTCGAGCCGGATGCTGCCGACATTCTTGTCCATCAGCCCGACGATGCTGCGCAGCAGCGTGGTCTTGCCGACGCCGTTGCGTCCGAGCACGCTGAGGAAGCCCGCGTCACCAACCTCCAGCGTAACGTTCTGCAAGGCGCGGCTATTGCCATAGAAGGCGCTGAGATTGTTGATCTCAAGCATGACCGAAGCCCCCCGAGCCCAGGTAAGCTTCGCGCACCAGCGGATTGGTCTCGATGTCGCTGACGTTACCTTCCGCGAGCAACTTGCCTTGATGCATAACCGAAATCGAATCGCCGATTTCCTTGACGAAGCCCATGTCGTGCTCAACGACGATCAGCGTGTGCCGGCCTTTCAGCCGGTTGAAGATCTCCGCGGTCTTACGGGTTTCCTGGACGGTCATGCCGGCGGTCGGCTCGTCCATCAGGATCAGCTCGGCGTTCTGCGCCATCAGCAACGCGATCTCCAGCCACTGGGTTTGGCCATGGGACAAATAGGCGGCCGGCGCCTCCATTTGGTCGATGAGATCGACGAAGACGCAAAGGTCTTCTAGTCCAATGGTGTCGTCGTTCTGAGGCCCTCGCATCAGATTGGTCCATATGCCCGGCTTCTTGCAGTAGGCGACTTCCAGATTTTGGCGCACGGTCAGCTCCCGGAACACGCTCGGCACCTGAAATTTGCGGCCGACACCGGAGCGGGCGATCATGTACTCCTCAAGCGATTCAAGATGCTTGCCATCGAACACAATTGAGCCGGCGGTCGGTTTGACCTTGCCGCAGATCAGGTCGAGACAGGTGGTTTTGCCGGCGCCATTCGGGCCGATCAGGCAGCGCAGCTCGCCCTTGTTAATGGTCAAGTCGAGCCCGTTGACGGCCATGAAGCCATTGAAGCTGACTGTCAGATCGCGCACTACCAGATGGGTGCTCATGCGATCTCCTTCGGATGGCTCGATTTCAGATCTATTTTTCCGTTCCGGCCATGACCCTCGCCGGGTCGGATTCTCGCCAGCAACTGACCGATCAGGCCAGCGAGACCGGAGGGCAGGAAGAGCACGACCAGCACGAACAGGGCGCCCATCACCAGGGTCCATGTGTCGAGGAAGGTCTTCGATTCCGACAGAGCTCCCTGCATGCCAGTGACCAGCACCGCGCCGACGAATGCTCCCGGCAGGCTGCCGCGGCCACCGACTGCGCACCAGATCACCACCGACAGGCTGAGGGGAACGTTGAGGAAGGTCGGCGACGCAAACTCCATCACGATCGTGTAGAGCATGCCAGCGATACCGGCGATCGCCGCCGAGATCGCCATCACGCTGATCTTGTAGCTGGCGACGTCGTAGCCGAAATACTGCACACGGTCTTCCTGGTCACGGATCGCCTGCAGGATGAGGCCAAATTTAGTGCGAGAGAGCACGTAGCCGAACACGAGTATGACACTGGCGACAGAGGCGATCAGGTAGAAAGTGGTCCGGTTGTAAGCGTCGAACACGATACCGCCGATGGTCAACTGCGCCAGATCGGTGATGCCGTTGAAGCCGCCGGTGTATTGCTGCTGGTCGATGATCAGAAGGTTGACGACGACCAGCATGGCCAACGTCGTGATCGCCACGAACACGCCGGTGACCCGGCCGCGGAACATGAACCAACCGAGCCCAGCCATCAGCGCCGAGGGCACAACGACGCCGGCGACGATGGCGAAGGTCATCGAGTAGAATGGCACCCAGAACCAGGGCAGGTGCTGGACGTTGTTCCAGACCATGAAGTCCGGCAGGCCGCCGGCGCCAGTCTGAACCGGAATGGTTCGGAGCTTGAGACCCATGGCCATGCAGTACGAGCCGAGACCGAATGGCAGTGCCTGACCAAGGTTGAGGATGCCGCCATAGCCCCAGGACAAAGACAGCGCCAGCGCCAGCAAACCGAACACAAGATAACGGCTGTATTTACTGATCAGGTAGTCGTCGACCAGCACATAGGGCATCAGATACATGACGGCGATAAGGATGACGATGGCGATCAGTTCCGGTTGCCAGAAGCCGGTAGCGCGTTGGCGCGAAGGAGACAGAGGAAGCTTGCTCATGCGCGCACCTTTGCGACGAACATGCCCTGGGGCCGGAAGCGGATGACGCTGATGATCACGATCAGGACGGCCGCCTTAGCGATGGTGTCGTTTTGAAGGAACGCGATCGCGTTTGTGACCTCACCGAGGACGAACGCGCTGATCACCGTGCCGAACAGGCTCTGCACGCCGCCGAGCACGACGACCATGAATGCGTCGACGACGTAACCGGTGCCCATTTCGGGTGAAACGCTTTTCAACGGTGAGACGATCGCCCCGGCGATGCCAGCCAGACCGGCGCCATAGGCGAAGGTCAGCGAATAAATCCGGTCGGCATTGATGCCGAAGCAGGACGCGACGTTGCGGTCCTGCACGACCGCGCGCAGCTTCAGTCCGAAAGTCGTACGGTACATGATGAACCAGCTGATTAGGAACAACAGCGCGGCGACCACGAAGATGAAAATGCGATAGGCGGCGATCTCGACCCCGAAGATCGACACGCTGCTCTCCATCGACGGCGGCAGTTCGACATAGCGCAATTCGCCACCGGCGGTGAGCCGAACGGCCTGCTGCAACACGACCCCTACACCCCAGGTCGCCAGGATGGTGTCGAGCGGTCGCCTGTACAGCCGGCGTAGCAGGATGCGCTCAACCAGCCAGCCGAATAGCCCGACGCCGAGAAAAATCAGCACCAGACCCGGCAACAAGGACAACCCGGCATAGGCCTTCAATGCCCAGGCAGCGTAAGCACCGAGCATGATGAACTCACCATGAGCAAGGTTGATCACCCCGATCGTGCCATAGATGATCGAGAGGCCCAGCGCCACGAGCAGCAGAATTGAGCCAATGCTGAGCCCGGTCAGGACCTGTTCGAAGACGAAATGCATAAGAAAAGTTCCACGCTAACACGAAGCACCGGGCGGCTCACGGCCGCCCGGACACACGAAAGGCGATCAGGTCTTCTTTTCGACCAGGCCTTTTTCCGTGCAGACCTGGTTCGGATAGGCAGCGTACGGATCGGGCTTCAGCCATTCCTTCGACTGGACAATGATTTCGAACTGGCCGTTGGACTTGGCCTGGGCGATCTTTGGCCACAGCCAAGTGTGCAGGTTCTCCGGTTCGAGACGGACTTTGCCCTGCGGGGCGATCATTTCGACACCCTTGACGGCTTCGCGGATGGTATTCGGCGTAATGTCGCCCTTGCCGAGTTTCTCGACAGCCTGCTTGAACATGTAGGCCTGGAAGTAGCAGGCCTCGGACACGAAATGGGTGACCTTGTCGGCACCCCAACGCTTCTTGTAGGCGGCGACGAACTTTTCGTTCTCTGGCGACTTGTGGACTTCGAAATACGGCGCCGAGGTGAAGTGGCCGGCCGCGGCCTCGCCGCCCATGGCGGCGATCTCGTTTTCCGACGTGGTCAGGCTCGCCATTGGCATCTTCGCAGGATCGAGGCCGGCGGCCTTGTACTGCCGATGCAGTGCCACCACCGAATTGCCGACCACCGTCGAAAAGATGACGTTCGGCTGCTGCTGACGGAACTTGTTGATGACCGAGGAGAACTCGGAATGACCGAGCGGCACGTATTCTTCGTTGACCACTTCGGCGCCGTATTTCTCAAGCAGCTTGCGGCAGTAGTTGTTCTCTTCCTTCGGGTAGATGTAGTTCGACCCGATCATCGAGAACTTCTTGCCGAAGTTCTTGATCAACCACGGGATGAATTCATCCTGCTGCTGGTTCGGCACGGCCCCGGTATAGATGACGTTCTTCGAGCACTCGCGGCCTTCATACAAGGTCGGGTACCAGTAGAGATTGTTCAGCTTCTCCACGACAGGCAGCACGGCCTTGCGGCTGGCCGACGTGTAGGAGCCGAACACGCTGACGCACTTGTCGCCGGCGACCAGTTTGCGCGCCTTCTCGGCGAAGGTCGCGGGATCGGAAGCCGGGTCTTCGATCACTGGCACGATCTTCATGCCATTGATGCCGCCGCCGGCATTGATTTCCTCAATCGCCAGGATTGTCGCCTTGTTCAGCGATTCCTCAATGATCGCGGTGGTACCGGTCAGCGAAAACAGCACGCCGACCTTGATCTCGCCGTTGGCCGCCCAGGCCAGATCGGAATTCTTGCTCCAGATATGCGGCATGCTTCCGGCCAGGAACGCGCCGCCGGCGGCGCTGGTATGAAGAAATCGCCGTCTCGTAAGTTTCATGGTTACCTCCCGCGTGAACAGCAAAAAGCCCCCGTTCGGATATCATCCGAGACGGGGGCTTTTTCGCCCGATGTAAAGATGGACGGCAATGGTGCCGTCCCACCGCTTCAAGACGGTGAGGCAAAAAAACTAACCCAACAGTTCAAACGAGTCAATGATCGCCGCGGCAATGGCGTTGACTGTGGTGCGACGGTCCATCGCCTGGCTGCGCAGGAATTTATAGGCAGCCTCATCGCTCATACCGCGCGTCGAAATCAGAATGGCCTTGGCGCGTTCGACATTACGGATCGTGCGCAGATTCTCGTCCAGCCGCTCAATCCGGTCGCGCAGGCGCTTGGTGTAGTCAAACTGACTGCGCGCCAAAGCCACCACGCCGGCGACGGTCTCGGTCTGCGCCGGCATATAGATCACCGCCTCGGGCGTTGTCTCGCACAGTCGCGCGGGGTCGGGCGCACGGTTGGGCCCGATCACCACCACGACGGCCGAGCGAGATTCGCCCGGCGTCCAGGGCAACCGATCGGTCAGTCGGTCACTGAATTCGACCACCAGCACATCGGCGTCGGACGGCAGCTTGTCCGGCATCGGCCACAGGCGCCGGACCTTGGCGCGTGCGCGTTGCAGATCGCGCACCAGTTGGTCGGCGCCGGATTCTGGCGCTACCACAACGACGATTTCGAATTCGGCCAGGCTGGCTGAGCTGGGCTTGGCGGGCACTTTGACTTTGCTCATGGCTACAGGTTTTCGGGCTTCAGGGTCGATCAGAGGAAATGCGCGTTGCGGCCGGAGCAGGTCAGATACGGATCGGCGGCGACCGCTGCCTTGGAGCGCGCGACGATGTCAAACTGGCCGGCGCGGTTGGCGCGGCCGATACACGACCACAGATCAGCGTGGCTGCATGAGGCGTTGATGGCGACCTTGCCCTGCGGGGCCTCGAATTCCGAGCCAAGAACCACCGGCCTGAGCAGGTTTGTCTCCATCGAGTTGGTCATGGCGAGCGCGCGTGCGAAGAAATGCACCTGGAAATAGGCAGCCTCGACGCACATGTTGGTCGGTTCGTCGGCGCCGAAGCGCTTCTTGAAGCGTGACACGAAACTGGCGTTAGAAGCGTTGTCGATATTCTGGAAGTACGAGGCTGCGGTGATGTGGCCTTCCCCGACATCGAAGCCCATGGCGCGGATTTCGGCCTCGGTCGTGGTGAGACTAGCGATCGGCAGCGTCTTCGGATCGAATCCGGCGTCGGAGTAACTCTGGTAGAGGTGGACCGTGGAATTGCCAACCACAGTGGAAAAGATCACATCCGGCCGCGTGCGCTGGATGTCACGGATAATCGGCAAGAAATCCTTGCGCTGCGCCCGCAAGGAGACATAGCTCTCGCCTACCACCTCCGCCCCGCGCAGCATTTCGCGCATGATCCGATTGGTTTCGCGCGGGTAGATGTAGTCCGATCCGACGAAATAGAAGCGCCGGCCGAGATTGGAGACCAGATACTCACACAGCGCCAAGCTGTTCTGGTTCGGGGCGGAGCCCGTGTAGATGACGTTGGGGGAATATTCGAATCCCTCGTACAACGTCGGGTACCAGAGCAGCCCGTTCAGGCGCTCGACGATCGGCAGCACCACCTTGCGGCTGCTGGACGTATAGCATCCGAAGATCGACGATACGCCGTCCTCGGTCATCAGCTTCTTGGCATAGAGCCGGAACAGGGTGTTGTCCGAAGCCGGGTCGTAGATGATTGGCACGAGTTCGCGACCGTTCAACCCGCCGGAGCTATTGATCTCGTCGATCGCCAACAGAGTTCCGCGAAGCTGGGTCTCTTCAATGACCGACATGTGACCGGATTGGGAAAATAAAACGCCAACCCGCCACGGCTCGCTCGTTGCCTTATTCATGCGTTTCAATGAACGCCTCCTGGAATTGGCTTGACGATTCACTGTTGTGGTCATTTTGCAAAGCAGCAATATGAAGCCAATTTCCTCCCGGCGGCACAAGAGCTACGGCAGTGCGGCGGCCGATGTCAATGACAATACAGCCTCCCGAGTTGATCCAGCTGCAGCAGAATCGCCTCCTGAGCTATGCGGACGGCAAGCTGTCGCTGGCTCCTGAAGCCGCGCCCTTGGCGCGGGTCGTGGCTGCCGTCGACACTTGCAATGCCTCCAAGGTGAGGCCGCGCAGATCCTCGGCGGCGAACGGCTCTAACTCGCCATCGGCGGTCAAAGTGAACTACGCAGTCATCGCAGCGGTCAGTAGCGCAAGCCGAGACGACGTCCTGAAGGACCGCCTGATCCCCCGGCGGGAGTCCGCTTTGCGGCAGTTAACCGACGTCGATAGTTTGCGAATGTCCGCTTTGCGCGCCACAAGTGGTCATTCCATAATGGCTCATTCCGCGACATCGTGGGCGAGCGCCCTGCCCGCGCCTGAGCAGACTAACCAGGTTTTACGACCTCCTTGTAAGTGCGGCGCATAACGCCTGGCTTTTGTACCTAAACCAAAGCAGCGCGCAGCCGCTCCGCGTCATTGGCGCCGTTTTGACCGCCGGCCTGTCTGAAGGCGACGTAACTTGCATGGGAAACTAAAAAACCAAGATCGATAAGTTCAAACGCAGCCTCCCACGACCTCCGTCTCGGTACGGATCTCGCTCGCGCGCCCTCACGAACAACTAAAGGTCGGAAGCTGCGGCCGCGCTGCCGGCCCTTCGCTCCCGCTGGGATGCCATCCGAGCAATGGATCAATAGTAGGTGTGGCTTAGACATATCAATCTCCAGACTTGCGGTCGACCAGACGGCGATCAAAAACCAAGCGATTGAAGCCGCGAGTGCCGCACTGCGGTCGTGTCGTTCACCGGCCGTCGATTAGTGAGGCGAATGACAACGGCGATGCGCTTGGGCTGCCGGGTTCACCATCGCGGCCTCGCTCGATCCAAGACAAAGAACTGATGCCCATATCCGGCGTGAGCCGTTGCGCAACTTAGTGCCTCATCCGGTAAATTCGGGCTAGGCCACCTCCGCGATCGCGCCTTCGATTTCTGAAGCGAGCGGGACCCGTGCCGTGTGAACCTGGGGAAGATCGGCCCAACGCATGTCTTTATAATTGAAGCCGCGCGCGAGCGTGGGCTTCACCACCATGAAATAGGGCGAAATATCGAAGTCGCACGGCACATAAAGTGACGAGTGGCGGATCTCGGCGATTTCGCGCGGCGCCGCCTGGCTCTCGACGCGCGTGACCGTAGGCAGGATCGGGTAACGCACGGCGTCGAATGCTTGCGCAATCAGTGAAGAACAGATGATTCGGCTGGCATCGCCGGAACCGAGTGCGAGCGTTCGGCCGCGCCAACGCCGCGTCACCGGCCATGGGAATAGATAGCGCATCAGGTCGATGACGTTTTTGAAATCGTAGCCGAGCCCAATGCGTTCGGAGGCGTAATGACAGACCTTTTCGCAGTCCGCGTCGCTCAAGCCCACCGGCCGACAGATGCGGGTTTGACAATGCAGATATTTCGACAACGGCGCCGACACGACACCTTCGTCGATATTCGCTTCGATCAGGACGTGGGGCTCGCCGTCGGTTGCGGTGCTGGCAATCGGCCCGACGTACAACGCGGAATGCGACCAGGTTGATTGAGTGAGATATTTGATGCTGCCGGAAATACGACCCTTGCCCTCGACGAGCAAAACATCACCAGGTTGAAGGGTGTCGCGTAAGGCCGTCAAATCGTTCGGAGTAAACGGCTCACAGTGGTTGGTCGGCTTCTGCAACCGAGCAATCAAACGTCCGGCACTGTCGAACATCCAGCCCATCACTCGTCCGAGACTTTTTGTGTTTCCCCGTATGGCAGCTCCAAATAGCTCTGCTGCCGTTCGGTCACCCAAGTGTAATCATTGAGAGATAGGCGGACCATTGCACGGAGGTTGATCCATACGTTACATTTGGTTGAGAGAAACATACCTAGGTTTAGGGATCGGCCGCCTGGGTCGTTGCGACTGATGGGAACGTCGCACCTCGTTCAAGAGATGGACGATGTACCAAGTACGCTCGCGAGGTCGCAAAGCTCCTGCCAAGCATTTCTAAAAAATCGAAGACTTCCTCCATCTGATCAGGACATCGGCAGACGAGCTCTCATTTACTGACGATCGATCGGACCCGGCCAAATCAGCAATGATTGCGTAGCTTGAGATTTTACCCGCGTGCCCCTGAGCTCGCCGCGAGATGTTCCGTGAGGGTTTTCGAGCTACTTTCGAATCCTCGTCGGTCACGTCGAACGTGGCTGACGAGCGACTGCCGGACGGCAGTAGCTTGACAGCAGCCAGACCGCCAAGATCACCAGTCCCATAACCAAAAAGAATTCTCGCTTATCTCCGAGGATGGTCGGCAACGCCAGCGCGGCCACCACAAGAACAGGTCCTACAAGCATTTCCACAAGTGCGTGGAGCCGCATTGGAATGATCTTTAAAACCCCAAGCGGCATGTTCGTAAGAAGGGTCATGACAAGATGAATGGCAGCGAGCGCGTATGAGACAAGCGCAGCAAAGCCGGTAATGCCGAGGACGCTTGGCGCCACGGCGAAAATTGCGACAGTCAAATAGTCCAGTATTCCATGCGCCGTATCGGAAATGACCTTCATGTTTTCTCCTCCCTTTGACGAACTGTTTGAGCGCAGGGGTGCGCCTTGTAACGGCTACGTTTAACTGATCGTTGCAAGCATTGCGGATCGCGCGCTCTTGATATCGGCATCGGACAGGCCGGACTTCGCCAGAACTAACAAGCCCTGAACATTGGCGACAAGCTGTAGGGCAAGCTGATCGCTCTCGCGCTTCGAACGTCTCACGCCGGCGCTCGAGGGCAAGGAGATCGCCTTCCTGAACAATGCCCGAAGAATCTCGACACCGATTTTCAATCTATCGACTATCTCCTCATCGTTGGCGCCGAGTTCCAGCGCGGTATTTCCGATCAGACAGCCGCGCCAACCCGTCGCATTGGCCTCGGGGCTTTTTGCAACAGCAAGGATTCCGTCGATCAGCAATGCAGCGGCGGCCCGGGGATCTCTTATATCCGAGATCAAGCCTTCGAGATGAGCGCGCACCGTCTCGAAATACAAATCGAGGATTTGCAGAAACACCTCTCGCTTGGAGCCGAACGCGTTGTAAAAACTGGCGCGTCCGACACCCATTGAACCGAGCAACTCAGGCATGTTGGTCCCTTCGAAGCCTTGCTGCCAGAATGTCTTCAGCGCTTCCTGCAGAACATCGTCGGGATCAAACTCTTTGCTTCTCATGTCGCTTACTAGACCACTTGGTCTAATTTGGCAAGACTCTCCGACCACCACTTCCGATGCCAGAAGGGCTATCAGCTCGTGGTAACAATGGCCGACAGCTTCTCCGTCGAACGACGCAAGCTCATGCTGACGCTCGGCGCCAAGGTCGTAGTACTGATGCCCCGCGCTGAAAAGGGCTTCGGCATGTACCAGAAGCCCCTGCCAAGCTTTCGATAGCGCGATGGGTTGGTGGTGATCGAGTAGAGATTATACGTGCTGTCGTTCCCGCACCGCCTTGGTTCGAATTAACTTGCGGGCCATCCGCACAAAGCGCACTGTTTTCATATCGCGGCCCTGACCCCTCGGCTCCTATCGGGACTGAGAGCGTAGCGCTCCCGCCTATAGCAGGGGGTGCGTCATGACCGATCTCCAAAAACCTACATTACCGCCGCGCCGAACGACGCCTCGCAGCTGCTTGGTATGCCAATCGCCTATGGAGTTCCAGCGTACTACCGCATCCCGCGCAGGCTTTGAGCACTGGACGCTTCGCTGCACTGGGTGCGGTCGAATCGACCAAGTGCAGATGAGCACCGCCCCGTTGAAATCCGAGGCACTGGGTTGGATCGAAGGCGAGCTAGGGGCACCTCATTAGATGCGCGCTGCGACCCGTCAGATTGTAGAATAACTTCAAAAATGGCGGCAATTCTCACACGGAGGAACACACGACCGAGAAACGGCAAGGAGACGAAAACTCGTCTTCCGCTTCAAAAGGCGTGGAAGAGAGCCGCCGCAATTTTCTTAAGGCCACGTGTGCCTGCCGTAAATTAAATCCGGCCATATTGGTGATGCAGTCCGCCCAAGATTGGGCGACAAAGTATTTGCCCGGCGCGATCGACGGCGCGCGAGACCGGCGCATCTTTGTCCAGGGATAGATGCGTGCGGGCCCCATTGTAATATTTCATGTAACAGAGCAGCAGGTGACGGAGGTGGCGCTCGCCGAATACAATAACGTGGTCAAGGCATTCCCATCGGATCGAACCGATCAGCCTTGCAGCATATCCGTTTTGCCAAGGGGAGCGCGGCGACGTCGGTCGATCGCGGATGCCCATCGATCGAAGCCTTCGGATGAAGACCTCACTATAGGCCCCGTCCCGATCACGAATTAGATAGCGGGGAGCCTGTTCCCAACCGCAGGCTTCCGTGATCTGATTTGCGATCCAATCTGCGGTCGGATGCGCTGTGACGCCAAACCATAAAATCTGCCTTCGACCATGCCCCACAATCAACAAGCCGTAGAGCAGGCGAAACGAGATTGTCGGCACGACGAACATATCCATCGCAGCGATCCCGTCGGCGTGGTTGCGGAGGAACGTCCCCCAGCCTTGGGATGGCGGGTCTCGTCGCCTGACCATGTACTTGGCCACGCTGGTCTGTCCGATATCGATGCCGAGCTTGAGGAGTTCTCCATGGATCCGCGGCGCTCCGCACAGCGGATTGGCAATGCTCATCTCGCGGATAAGCTTGCGTATCTCAGGCGTTACAGTTGGTCGGCCACCCCGCGCTCTCGATTTCCAGCGCCAATATAAGCGGAAGCCGGCGCGATGCCATTTGACCACGGTCTCCGGCTTTACAATCGCCAAGGCGCCCAGCACCTTCGGAGCCAAACGATACAAGCCGGCGAATATCAGACGGTCCAGCATCCCGAACGTCGGCCGTTTCGGCGATTGCCGCCGCAACACGTTAAGCTGATGACGCAAAATCGTGTTTTCAGCCTCAAGCAAGGCCCGCGACCGGAACACTCCGACCAACGCCAACCATATTAGGCTACAAACCTCTCGCATAAGGCAGGAGCATCGCCCAATTCGATATCAGTTGGCGGCAAGATTGAGTTTCCGACAGGGACAGGATCCCAAGTCGCGTTCCAAACCTCAGTCCCGGCGGCATGGCCCGCAACAGTAAGGGCCGCGTGTGATAGCTCATGACCGTGCGAGAGGCGTGATCGGTCGACGAGCGATCAGGCCTTCATGGCTCTACCGAGGGCCCGCAGAATTGATGCGCACGCAGGCCACTGTCGCACATGAAGCTCCCGATCTTGCACTCCCGTCCATGATGGACTTCGGCGGACAAACCGCGGGTCGCGCAGTTTTTTGATGAAATTTCACAGAGCGAAATTAAGATCTCATGGTGCCGCGGTCAGGCGTCGCAATCCCTGTCGCAAATCCCGGTTTGCATTGACAAATTATTCAGGGCGCTTACCGTTTAAAAAAATTTGCGCATGCGACGATCAGCATGAAGCAAGAGATGACAAGTGTGAGGGACGCTTGATGGCGAGTGAAGCCGAGACGGCTGGCGATCAGCCAACTGCCCGGACGGTTTCCTGGAGCAGGATTTCGCAAGAGCAGATTATATTGCTCATCACTATCGTTTTGTTGGTGGTGTTTGGTGCCAGTCTCGACGGTTTTGCCACGCTAGACAATCTGCTCAATCTTCTTCGCAGCATCTCGATTCTGGGTATCCTTGGTCTCGGCATGGGACTGATTGTTATCAGTCGCGGCATCGATCTGAGCGAAGTCGCGATCATGGCGGGGTCATGGTCGGTTGCGCTAAACGAAATGCAGCAGGGCATGCCGATATGGGCCGCCGCATTGTGCGCCCTGGCGATCGCTATCGGGATCGGCATCATCAACGGCACTATGATTGCGTTTGTCGAAGCGCCGCCGCTGTTCGTGACGCTCGCCGCAGGTTTTGTGATTTACGGCGCGGCATTCTGGTTCGCGCCAGCATGGGTGGTCTACGCGCCCAAGGACGCCCCGGCTTTTCTGTTTCTTGGCGCGGGGCATATTCTGGGCATACCCATGCCGATCATCGTGTTCGCCGTGATGGCGATCGCGATACACCTGATTTTATCCCGCACCTCGATAGGTCGCTTTATCTACGCCCAAGGCGATAATCCGGAAGCCGCGCGGCTGTCCGGCATTGCGTTGCGCCCCCTCATGATCCTGGAATATGCGCTCGTGGCATTTCTTGCCTGGGTCGCGGGAATGGTGTGGATCGGCACCACCGGCAGCATGCAAATGGCGATTGCGCAGGGAACGATGATTTTCGACGTGATCCTCGTGGTCGTGCTCGGTGGCATCAGCCTGGTGGGCGGGCGAGGCAGCGTATACAGCGTCGTCGTCGGCTGCATTTTGATCGGAACCTTGCTCAACGCATTCACGATCATGGACGTTAACAGCGAGGTTCAGAACATCATCAGGGAAATCGTTTTGCTGGCGGCAATTCTGCTCGACAACCGGCTGCACCCGCGCGACGAGGAAACAGCCCGCCAAGGAGACTGACAAGGCGATTGAATTGGCAATCAAAATCAAAAAAGAGGGGAAGCGCAAATGAAGACACGTTTGGACTTGTTGAAAATCGGCGCGTTGTTGGGTGGCGCATTGCTGGCGGCGTTGCCTATGATCGCTGCGGCCCAGGAAGAAAGCGGCACAAAGACGGCGCGAGAGCTTCGCGCCTCCTACGATAAGGTAGTGAAGGGCAAGACGATCGCTTTCCTTCCGATTGCGTTGGGCATCCCGCTTCAGGATGAATGGAGCCGGGTGGTGCAGTCGGAAGCCGAATGGCGCGGGATGAAATATGTCGTGCGCGATCCCAACAACAATCCGTCCGCCATGCAGCAGGCGCTTACCGCGCTGGTCAACGACAAGCCCGATGTGTTGATTGTGCAGAACCCCAGCGTCACGCTCCTGATGAAGGAACTGAAGCGCGCCGAGAGCCAGGGTATTCACGTCATCCAGATCAATATGTCCTCGAATTATAAGTCGGGTGCCTTTGTGGGAGCCGATTGGGCAGAGGTCGGACGCATGCTGGCGAGCGACGTGGTCAAGCAGTGTGGCACCGGTTCAGGCAAGTCCGGGAAAGTTCAGATCGTCCAGGGCGAGCTGACGGCGGCGGCAAGCGTGGATCAGATCGCAGGCATCATGGAAGTACTCAACAAGGACCCGGCAATCAAAGTGGTTTCCAATCAGGCTGCCAACTGGGATGCAAACACGGCGCTCAACATTACGGCGACCGTTATTCAACAACATCCCGATCTTTGTGCCAGCATCGGATTCTGGGGCATCATGCAGTCGGGAGCGGCCCAGGCCATTCGTAATGCTGGAAAGATTGATCAAGTCAAGGTGTACGCATCCGGCGAAGGTTCGCAACTCGATTGCGATCAGGTCCAGCAGGGAAGCTTCTATAAATTCCTGAGCTACAAGGCGACCGAACAGGGCCATGATCTTGTTCTCGCGGCAGTGACGTTACTGGAATCCGGCGAAAAACCAGGCACGAAAAATCTGGAGTATTTTACGCAGCCGATCTGGCTCGACAAATCCAATGCCAGCGGCGCTAATTGCTTCGCTCTTCCGAAGAAGTGAGCAAGTAGCAAGTTACGGGGCAAATTGCGGCGATTGCGTCCTCTCCGCTTTAGCGGAGGGGGCGGATCTTGAGGGCGGGTACTCATGTCGATGATGACAGCCGATTCGTTCGCAGCGTCCCTGAAAAGGTTCTCGCCGCGATTGTTGCTTTCCGAATTGATGATCAAGCAATGGTTCGAGCCAGTTATCCCATTTACGGTGATGCTCGGGCTCTGGTGTTACTTTGCGTTGACCATTCCGGGTTACTCAAGCGGCGAAAATACGCTGTCGTTGCTCCGCCTGTTCGCCGAATTCGGTTTTGTCGCGTTGGCGATGGCATTCTGCCTGATTACCGGCGGAATCGATCTCAGCGTTGGTGCGATTTTCGCCGTCTGCAATTTTTCTGCGCTGTTTTTCCTGTTTGTGCTCGGACTTCCGGTGAGTCTGACGATCCTGGGGACGCTCGCGGTGGGCGCAGCACTTGGAGCCATCAACGGCTTTTTGATCGGCTATCTCAAGGCACGGCCCTTTCTGACGACACTGGTAACGCTGATTATCCTTCGCGCCTCCGTCAATCTGCTGAACACAAAATATGCAACCGTGTTTGCGACGAATTCAGTCGACGACAATGCATGGGACTATCTGGGTGAGGGCAGCCCATTGGGTATTCCTGTCAATGCCGCGACCTTGCTGATCGTACTTTTAGTCTGTCACATCTTTCTCAGCCGCTCGCGCTATGGCTGGCATCTGACGGCGATCGGCGCCAGCCGCAAGGCAGCGCGCCATGCAGGCATTCGCGTTCAGTTCATGCTGTTTGCAACCTACGTGCTTTCGGGGCTGTTGTGTGCGACCGGCGGTCTGTTTTACGCGGCACGGCAAGCGAGCACCGACTCCACGACCGGCGTCGGGTGGGAATTCCAGGCGCTGACGGCGGTGGTGCTCGGCGGCGTGTCGCTGGCCGGCGGCAAGGGGACCGTGTGGCGCGCGATGATTGGTGCGGCCATCATTTTCATGCTTACCAACGGTCTCGTCCGGATGGGCATTCCCGGTTACGTCACCTCGGCCGTGATCGGAACCATTCTGCTGGCCGCGGTCGGCATCGATGTGAAGTGGTCAAAAAACCGGGGCCGGGCCATTCAGAAGATCTACGTTAATCCGGCTTTCGTTGAACTTGCGGCATCCCCGTCAGTCGAGCGTGGCAGCGTTTCTCCATTTGCGCAGAACGACCGGCTGATCCATGCGGAGGCCATTGGGGTCGATCAGGTCGAGGGGCCTGAGGACGTCATTCTCGACCGGCAGGATCGCCTCTATGGCAGCACGCGCGATGGCAATATTATCCGCTTCTCGGGACCGGATTTCAGCCGTCGCGAAGTGTTCGCTCACATCGGCGGCCGGCCGCTCGGCATGCAATTCGATCGCGACGAAAACCTCATCGTCGCGGTGGCCGGCATGGGCGTCTATGGCGTGGCGCCTGATGGCCGCGTGTTCAAGGTCACGGACGAGACCAACCGGACCTGGTACAAGTTGAATGACGACTCCCGTCTGCGGATGGCCGACGATCTCGATATCGCACCCGACGGGAAAATCTATTTCAGCGATTGCACCACCCGCTACGAGATGGCGACGAATACCCTCGACATTCTCGAAGCGCGGCCCAATGGCCGGCTGGTCTGCTATGACCCCGCCACGGAGAAGACAAAGACGGTCATCAACCACTTCTACTTCCCGAACGGGATATGCGTGTCGCACGATGGAAAATCGGTACTGGTCGCAAGCACATCCTTGTGCAAGATCTTCCGCTACTGGCTGGAAGGACCCAAAAAGGGACGAACAGAAGTTTTGATCGACCAGCTGCCGGGCAATCCCGACAATATCAATCGCGC
This sequence comes from uncultured Alphaproteobacteria bacterium, assembly GCA_963811915.1. Lineage (GTDB taxonomy): Bacteria > Pseudomonadota > Alphaproteobacteria > Rhizobiales > Xanthobacteraceae > Bradyrhizobium. The sequence goes on along the minus strand of CAWETC010000009.1, from coordinate 58,565 downwards.
ATCCGATGGCACCTATTGGCTTGCGCTGGTGGGCATCCGCACGCCGACCTTCGATCTCGCGGCGCGCAAGCCCGGCTTCCGGCTCCGTATGGTCAAGCAGGTGCCCACCGATGAGTGGCTGGCGCCGGGTCTCAATCACGGCTGCGTTCTTAAATTCAACGAAGCGGGCGAAGCGCTGGAATCCTGGTGGGATCCAACAGGTATTTCGCATTCCACCTTGACGTCGATGCGCGAGCACAAGGGACATCTGTATCTCGGCGGCCTTGAGAACAACCGCATCGGGCGCGTCAGGTTGGAGGGCGTGGATAACACCTGGACCGGCTTTGAGGCCTACTGGGGCAACAAACGTCGCGATCAGTGAGGACATGACGTGTTTGACCATGCATTGCGGGACATCCGCCAGATTCTGTTTCGTAATGCCGAGCAGAACGCCATTCCATCGATGGATGGGGCGTTGAGCCCGAACGATCGGCTCGATGACTGCCTTCCGATTGGCGAGCCCCTGCCCGGCGCCGACGATGTCGTCGCTGGACACGATGGCGAGGTTTACGTCTCGGCCGGCAACCAGGTTCTGAAGTTGTCGGGCGACAAATTTGGAGGGCGCGACGTCGTCGTGACCTTCGACGGCGCCGCCGGTGGTCTGGCGCTGCATCCGGACGGCCGCTTGCTCGTTTGCGTCGCCGGGCGCGGGCTCACGGTGATTGATCCGGCACGGCCGCAGCCGCAATGGCTGGAAGCGGCGGACGGCCAAGCCCTCACTGGATTGACCGGCGTCATCGCGGCCGCAAATGGCGCGATCTTCATGGTCGAAGGCAGCATGGGGCGCAAGCCCGACGATTGGTGCCGGGATCTTCTGGAAAAGAATCATTGCGGCCGCCTTGTGCGTTGCGAGGCTAATTTGCGCGGGGCGGCCGTTCTGCTGAGGGATTTATACTATCCCTATGGTGTCGCGCTTTCGGCCGACCAGCAACATCTGTGGTGGACCGAAAGCTGGATTCACCGAGTCAGCCGGGCGGCCATTTCCGGCACCAAAATTGCCACACCGGAGTCGGTGCTGCGCAATATGCCGGGCTATCCGGCGCGCCTGCACCCCGACAACGCCGGAGGGTTCTATATCGGACTATTCGGTTTGCGGACTCACCTGGTCGAATTTGTCCTCAAGGAAGATGATTTCCGGCAGGAGATGCTGGCAACGATTCCGCCGAACCACTGGATCGCACCGGCGCTATCAAGCGGCGATGATTGTCTTGAGCCTATGCAAATTGGGTCGGTCAAGGCGCTTGGCATTCAGAAGCCGTGGGCTCCGCCGCGCTCCTACGGACTGCTTGCGCATATCGACGAACAAGGCGATGTCATCGAAAGCTTCCATAGCCGCGTCGGGGGCCGCTATCATGGCATCACCGCGGCCTGTGAAACCAGTCAAGGTATTGTGGTTGTTTCGAAGGGCAGCGGGTACGCATTACTCCTGGCAGCGGAGGCGCGGTGATGAGCGAAGCGGCAACGACGCCTCAGAGAAATCCCACGACGTTGGGAAAATCAGCCGAGCCGGTGCTTCGGATCGTCAACGGCAGCAAAATCTATGGTGGTGTTCACGCGATCGCAGACGTTAATTTCGATCTCTATCCAGGTGAGGTGCATGCGCTTGTGGGCGAAAACGGCGCAGGTAAATCGACGCTCTGCAAAGCTATCTCAGGCGCCATCAAGCTGACCTCCGGCGACTATTATATCGACCAGAAGCGCGTGAACTTCGAACAGCCTCGTGACGCGCTCGCCGCCGGCGTTTGCATGGTGTATCAGGAGACGAGCTTAGTGCCGACCATGACGGCGGCGCAGAACATCGAGCTTGGCAACGAAAAGCTGCTGACGCGGTTTCGAACGCTCAACATTCAGGCGCAGCAGCTTCTGCAATCTCTCAACTTCCATGTCGATCCGGCAACGCCGGTCGGGTTGCTGGGCACCGCCAAAAAGCAGATGGTCGAGATTGCGCGGGCGATCTACAACAATGCGCGGATCATTATTTTCGACGAGCCCACGGCGAGCCTTACGCCGGAAGAGATCGTTCATTTTTTCCATCTGGTCCGCGATCTGCGCGCCCGTGGCGTCGGTATTATCTACATCTCGCACGCGTTGGAGGAATCGCTTCAGATTGCCGATCGCATCACGGTGCTGCGTGACGGCAAGCAGGTCATCACGGCTCCTGCAAGCGAATTGAACCGAGCATCTCTGGTGCACCACATGGTCGGGCGCGAAGTCGCAAAGGTTCTCTATGGCCGGCGAAAGCAGGAACATCACGAGCGTCGCGAAAAGGTTTTGACCGTCGAAAACGTGACGATGGGAATGACGGTCAAGAACATGTCGTTCTCGGTTTACGCCGGCGAGGTCGTCGGCATCGCCGGGTTGATCGGCTCGGGCCGCACGGAGATCGCCAAGATCATCTTTGGTGCGTTGAAGCGCAATCTCATCAATGGTGGCACCATCCGCTTGCGCGGCAAGCCTGTGCGTTACCGCGTTCCCAAGCAGGCGATCGACGCCGGAATTGCCTACATCACCGAGGATCGCAAGCTGAACGGCTTCTTTGAGACCATGGTGGTGGACGACAATGTCTATATCGGCAAGTTGGCGACACGCGGCGGATGGAGGTTTCTGCTGTCGCGCGCCGGCCGAAGCAAATTGGCGACTTACTGGGTAAACCGGCTGAAGATCAGCACGCTGCAACGCAAGGCCAAGATCGTGGAATTATCTGGCGGCAATCAACAAAAAGTGGTCGTGGCGAAGGTGCTGGCGCAGGAGCCCTCGATCGTTATTTTCGATGAGCCGACTCGCGGGGTGGATGTCGGGACTATTCCACATATCCATTCGGAAATTCGGCGTCTCGCTGATGAAGGCAAAGCGGTTGTTGTCATCTCGTCCTACCTGCCAGAGGTGCTGAGCGTATCCGATCGCATTCTCGTGGCTCGCTCTGGCCGGATAGTCGCAGAGTTCGATGCAACTGACGCCACCGAGGACAAATTGCTCTACGCAGCTATCCATTGAGCCGGATTCCATGAGGCCGGCCTGGAGCGGGGCAAACCCCAACGGTCTTGGCCTTTCCATCGCTCTTATAGTTGATGGTTTTCTTTACGCTTTTGTCACTGGCCCGTTTTGAATCTGTCGACATGACCTAGTCTGGGTTTCGGAAACATCAGGTTGAATCCGTCGTTTGCGCCGGCCGTGTACCGGGCTTCCCAGCGCCATGGCAGGCCGGTGGCGTTCTATTCCGACAAGCATTCCATCTTTCGGGTATCGAGGGAGGATGCCGCCGGCGGAGACGGCATGACCCAATTCGGCCGTGCTTTGTCCGAGCTCAACATCGAGATTCTGTGCGCCAATACCAGCCAAGCGAAGGGCCGCGTGGAACGGGCTCACCACTCGCTGCAGGACCGGTTGGTGAAGGAGCTGCGGCTCCCAGGCATCAGCACCATTGAAGCTGCGAACGCATTTCTGCCGGCATTCGTGCAGACCCATAATGCCCGTTTCGCCAGACCGCCGGCGAGAGACGGGGACTTGCATCGGCCGATTGCGGGCATGAATGATCTCGACGCCGTCTCGTGCTGGCGCGAACAGCGTTCTGTCTCGCAACAGCTAGTGATCAATTGTAACCGCATGAAGCTCACGCTGCGGCCCGATAAGACACCGGCACGAGTGGCGGCCAAGCTGGTCGACATCTATGACTTTCCGACGGCCGGCTGGAGAATCCGCTGGCAGGGACTCACTTACGTTATTCCGCCTTCGACCAGTTGCAGCGCGTCAGCCATTCGGCCATCATCGAGAACAAGCGTCTCGGCGAGGTGCTGGCCTGGATCAAGCAGCAGCAGGATGAGCAGCCCCACCATCGTGGAGACCTCGGCGGCCCCAGGCGGTCAAACCACAGAGCGGCCTGATGAAGGATCTCGTTGATCGCCTCGCTCAAGCCACAAAATCACGAGCCCGACCCGCCCGCCTGAGCCGTCGCCGCTGCGATAGCGACCTCTCCGCAGCGCCGGCCCAGGCGGCCTCGGAAGCTGCCGAGTGACATTTTGACTTTGCAGAGCGACGGACATGTCAACCGGGTTGCAACAACCGCGCGTGGCGCAAAGCGGCCGGCCGTCGAATTTTCCATAGTGTTCGATTCGCGTAACGTTTGGGCTGGCTGAACCGAAGTCCGTTCTTACGGGAAGCGCGGAAGATATCTGCTCGTTCTGAGTGTTTCTCAGTTTGACCGTGGTTGTGTAAAAACTCGAAAAATCGAGACAGGAAGCGCCCTACATCCTAGATTTTATCCGACACCCTGCCGAAGTCGCACTGCTCCGTCACGTCTATCAGAACGCCTACTGATGATCGGTGTCGTCTGCGAGGAAGTGGCCGTAGAATGAAGGAAGCCAAGATACACAACACGATGGGCAGCGAAATCATGTAAGGCATTCCTTGGCACATCATTGCCTGCTTGGCGGCGCCTATCAAAGCCTCGCGATCGAAGTCGGCTTCATCAATGCGACGACGCCGGCCTGGGTGCTTTTGCTCGGGTGCTGGCTTGGCGAGGGGCCGCTGACGACGATCACGAAATGGGGCGTCGCGTGGGCGTTTGCCGGCACGCTTCTGATCATCACCAAAGGAAGACTTGAGACCCTGACGGCGTTTCAACTCAGCCTCGGTAATCTATGGTCGCTGATCGCGGCGATTTCGTTCGCCTAGTTCTCGATCCGTATTCGCGACTGGAGCCGACCATCGCGTCGCGGCCGCTGATGGTGGTGAAGGGGTGGGAAGGCCTGATCGTCGTGATGTCGTCCGCGTATCTGATTTGGGACGCGTTATGATCGTTCTAGTCAAGAGACGCGCGTTGGTCGGCCGATCTTACGGAGCGGTCTTGGCAACTTGCAATTCTTACAACGACAGCGGCCGCATTGTTCGCCCAGCCAACAGCTCAGGCCTCTTAGCGATCCGCAAATTCACTTGCCGAAGCATCACGCCAACCCGGCGCCAAAGCAAAAAAGGACTTGATGAAAATGTCAGAGAACAAGACGTCCCCGGGCTCGGCCGAAATGGCCGCAGCAAAAGCCCTCACAACGAGAGTGCTCGCGATCGGCACCTGGACGGCCAACCGCCTCCCGCTCAGGCTCGGTACATTGCGTAGCGTCAGAGTTGCGTAGAGCCGCCAGGACCGGCGGATCAAAGCCGCCCGGCATGAATGAGAGGGCCGCCAACCCTCGACCGCTGCCGACTTTTGCAACATGGGGTAATTCCGGGATCGAGCCAGACAAAGGCAAAGGAATCAGCTCTCCAGGAAGGTATGAGGCCAGCCTCATGTGGCCTTGCAACGATGGAGAGCGACAATGCAATACTACGTCGGACTGGACGTGTCGTTGAAGCAGACATCAATCTGTGTTGTGGACCAGACGGGGCAGGTCGTGCGAGAGGCCGTGGTCGATTCCGATCCTGAGGCGATATCGGTTTACGTGAAGCCAAAGGCTCCGGATGCGGTACGCATCGGCCTCGAGACTGGACCGACGTCGACGTGGCTGTGGACCGAACTTAAGCGACTTGGCCTGCCGGTGATTTGCATCGACGCGCGCCATGCCAAGGCCGTGCTCAAGATGCAGATCAACAAGAGCGACCGCAACGATGCTATCGGGATCGCCCGCATTATGCAGACTGGCTGGTTCAAAGAAGTGCACGTCAAGGATATCGACAGCCACTCGGTCAGGGCGCTACTGGCCAGCCGGGCGCTGCTGGTCAAGATCAAGCGCGATCTCGAGAACCATGTTCGTGGCCTTCTCAAGAACCTCGGTCTCGTGATCGGTCGTGCCAAGTTCAATGTCTTCGCCGTGCGAGCCGAGGAGTTGATCGAGGGCCGTCCCGATCTGATATCTGCGATCAGACCGTTGCTGGAAGCGCGCAATGTCGTCGAGCAGCAGGTCAGTAAGCTTGACCGCAAGGTTATGAAACTGGCTCGCCATGATGCTCAGGTCCGCCGGTTTATGACGGTACCTGGGGTCGGTCCAATCACCGCGCTCGCCTTCAAGGCAACGATTGACGATCCGGCACGGTTTGTGCGGTCGAGAAGCGTAGGTGCTTACGTCGGGCTAACCAGCAGACGTCATGCGTCTGGAGAGGTCGATTGGACCGGTCGCATCTCGAAGTGCGGCGACGCGATGCTGCGAAGTTATCTGTTTGAAGCAGCCGGGGTTCTGCTGACCCGCGTCCCGAAATGGTCAGCCGTGAAGGCTTGGGGAGTAAGGCTCGCCAAGCGCAACGGGCTCCGCAAGGCCAAGGTTGCGGTCGCGCGCAAACTCGCCGTCATTCTGCATCGCATGTGGATCGACGGGACCGAGTTCCATTGGTCGAAGAAGGAGATTGCTGCCTAACGAGGAGATTACCGAGATCCTGCCAAACGGCAGGAAAGACGTCCCAGCCGGGACGATCGCGATGGTGAGTTCGACAGATTTTTTGCGCGCGTCTGGATGGGCGACCGCGATTGCAACATTGAACCGCCAGCGTCACCTTACGCCATCATGCGGAGGGTTTACCCCTACCGCGGAGAGAACAATGGGCCCGGCAAGGACGATCATTGGAGAGCTTGACACCCAGACCCGGAATTAGAGAACAAAATCTGCCAATATGCGACATTGCACGCTCGGTTTGATAAGACGTCACCAACTTAGACCCCGGCGGCCTGCCTGCCCGTGCACAACGAACTTTTCCAATCGCTCAGTGAGAATACGCAGAAATGGTGTCGCTATGAGTAGCGATGGCGTCCGTTGAGTATCACGGTGCGGAGTCCGCAGAGCCACATCGGGAAGGCCATTGGAAAGCATCATAAGATACTTCAGGCTTCGGGAGATAGATCCTGCCACCTTCTGCCACATGTACAGGCCGTCCGTTCCGGCGCAGTAGTTGTAGCTAATGTTTACTGAATAGGTTCTTCAATTTTGATCTCGCTTTTCTTTTTTTAGCATTTGCAGGGGTTGCGTATCATGTCTTCCCGCATTGTTCCCACTACCATCATCGGTCCCAAAGGTTTGTTGCGCGACAGTCTCGTCTCCCTTCTCGGCGGCTACTCTTAGCGGGTAACCGACAGCTGTCACACCGCCGCCGACATGCCGGTCCCCTTAGGGGAGGAAGATCCGCGCATGGTACTCCTCACCACACGCACTGTGGATCTCACGATGGCCGAGTGCGCCAACGTCAGACGAACGTGCCAGAACTGCAAGATCGTCGCCGTTTTGGAGAATCTTCAGGACGAAGATTTCCAGAAATTGGCGCACTCGGCCATAGACGGGTGCGTTCCGCTTGACGTCTCCCAGGACGTCCTGACCAAGACCCTGGACCTCGTCATGTCGGGCGCCGCGCGGATCATCGTTCTGGCCGATGAGCCATGCCTTAGCATCCCGCCACCCGGGGACGGGCAGCAGAAAAGCGACGCCAGCGTTGGGCCGGGCAGCGGCGGCCCCTCCCGGCAGAACCTGTCGGACATGGCGAAGGTCACAAGCCACGACGGGCCGTCACTCGTTCCGAATGTCAAACCAGGCTCCTACAATGCCGACGGTATTGCGCGCGAGCAGCCCGTCGCGACCGCGCGCAGTGGTGACTTGCCGACCACCGCGGCGCTTCCGGCGCTTTCCGAACGCGAAAGACAGGTCATTAACGGCCTGATCAAAGGCGAGTCCAACAAGACCATCGCACGCGCATTCGGAATTGCCGAGGCGACTGTCAAGGTCCACATGAAGGCGATCCTGCGTAAGGTTCCATGCTCCAACCGCACGCAGGTAGCGATCTGGGCGCTGGAGCATATCGACGTGTTCCGCGCCCCACGGATGAACGGAGCGTCCGTGGCGCTCAGCTTGGGCCTGGCCAAACAATAATAGAGTTGGCGCTCCGTCAGCGATGTCCTGCGAATGTTATGGGGCGATGTGCGAACACAGAACGATTCGCTTGGCGGCCAGCGGCGGATCAGCTGCGAACAAAACTGGACTAGCTCTCGGCAGGCACGAGCGTGCCCCACGCTCGATGTCCTAAGCGTTGAAGTTGAATACCGTCCGCTGTGGGCCGATTTTGTTGCAGAAGTCGGTTGAGACAGGCCATGAAGTGTGAATAAGCGTCCAAGATAGACCCGTCCACCACTCGGTAGATAAATAGCTTAGCTCGCCGATCGGCGTCGGGACCCCACGCCGATTAACATTCGGCTTCCCTTACGACGCGGCGACACACGCTGGGGCAACTATCCGTGTTAGACATCGACAACGTAGACTTGACCGTGACCGGTACGTCTACGCCGACGACGGCAGCCTGCACCGGAACTACCAAACAAGCGCCGGGCTTAGCCTTCGAGGCCATTTTTGTGCGTATCGCGGATGAACCGATCAACGCAACGCCCCAGGCGTCGAGGCGATGATGGGACACGCTGCGCGATGCCGAGCCCGACACGAAGGGCCGCCAACTGATGGGGTGGATGGCCCCCTGACGGCATCGATGTGCCAGGATGGTGGTCGTTAGAAATCACCAGCAAAGGGAGCCATCCATGGGCGATATTACAACAATTGGTCTTGATCTGGCAAAGAGTGTCTTCCAAATTCATGCGGTCGACGAGGTGGGCAGTGTAATGATGCGCAAGCGGCTGCGACGCAGCCAGGTCCTCGCATTCTTTGCTGGGATTCCGCCGTGCCTCATCGGCCTCGAAGCTTGCGCGACGGCGCACCATTGGGCCCGCGAGTTGAATGCGCTTGGCCATGAGGCGCGCCTCATGCCGCCCAACTATGTGAAAGCCTATGTGAAACGCAACAAGCACGATGTGGCCGATGCCGAGGCGATCTGCGAGGCGGTTCGGCGTCCATCGATGCGCTTCGTACCGGTAAAAACGGCGGAGCAACAGTCGGCACTGATGATGCATCGGGCTCGGGATTTGCTGATCCGCCAGCGGACCATGCTCGTCAATGCTCTGCGTGGGCACCTAGCCGAGTTCGGTCTGATCGAGGCGCAGGGCCTGCACAAAGTGGCAAGACTGATTGCGATTGTGATGGACGAGAAGGATGGGCGTATACCGGATATTGCCCGTCAGGTGCTGAAGGTAATCGTCAGCCACATCGAGGATATCCAGACAAGGATCGCTGGTCTTGAGAGGCAAGTTCTCGCATGGCACAAGAACAACCCGGTCAGCCAGCGTCTGGCTACCATTCCGGGGATCGGGCCGATCATCGCCACGGCGATCGCAGCTACGGTTGCAGATCCGAATATATTCCGTAGCGGCAGAGAGTTTGCCGCCTGGCTAGGGCTCGTGCCGAGACAAAACTCCACCGGGGGCAAAGCGCGGCTTGGGGGAATTAGCAAACGAGGAGACGGTTATCTCCGTCGTCTGCTCGTCAACAGCGCACACACGGTGCTGCTTTGTTCGAAACAAGCCAAGACCGCCCCCTGGTTAACGTCTTTGCTCAGCCGAAAACCCCGGCTTGTTGCGGCAGTCGCCTTGGCGAACAAGACGGCACGCGTGGCTTGGGCCATCATGAGCAGACAGGACACCTACCGACACGCAGCAGTGGCAGCATGAATTGCTAAGCCGCGGCGTGCCGTAAGCTTGCGAGAGTGAAAACACGTGATGGCAAGTCGGTCACCCGACGGATCGAGAGAAACCTGACCGCCTCAGCGGGATTCCGATCCCGACCAACTGATAAGGCCTCGACTCGCGGAATCCATCAAGGCCAGCGGTCATGTAAGGCCGCACTGAAAGGCCGGACACATGACTGCAAGCGACCACTGTTCATCACGCGAAAAAAAACTCTTGCAAATCGGGGGCCATCCACACATGAGGCGGCCTTACTTCGCTGGCTGTGATTTTTTCTGTTTCTTGAGGGCGTCCAATTTTACGCGGAAGCGGCCAATCTCCTTGAGTAGATCATGACGCTCTCGTCCCGGCGCGAGTTTTCGGGCCTCCTCCAACAACTTCGCCAGCATTTTTCTAAGTCATCCATCCGGCCATGATAGCTTGACGATCCGGAGGTTATCAGCGAACCGTGTCAGGCACGGCACGGGCCTGGCGCGGCCTGGATCAGACTAATTGGGTGGCTGTGACTTCTTGCGAGGCGACCCAATTATCCATTTTAGCATAGGACGCATATTGCCGCGCTTTTTCCATCAGAGCATCCCGCTCCGGGCTTGGCCGCATTGCATCGGCTTGCCGAGAGCACTCTTCCGCCATGCGCGCATAGTCCGCTGGATTCATGTCGTCCCCCTGAATTTACCAATACGAATTTCTACAGTGGGATTCGGGGCGAAACTTTGCCGAAAATAGAGCGGTAGTGGGCGAGCGCTTGGGATGCGCTTAATCGTAAGGCGCGACCCCTCGTTCTTTCGTAAGCCTGATCATATCCGACGTCGCCAAGCCAGTATTACTGGCGGAGATGGCGCTCGGACCCGCCAACGCCTTCGTAACGATCATCGAATACGCATCGATGACTTGTTCACATCGCGCGGCATTCAACGCAAACGTGTTTCGTCCACCAAGGTTGGATCGTCGGCCGTTGAGAAGCTTTTGAAGGTGATTATCGAGGAAAAGAAGGGCGGCGGCCTGTTCCTCTCGACGTATGGCTTCACTTCGGACGCGTTCGAGCAGCTCACGACGATCGATAAGCAGAAGCTGAAATTCGGCGATCAGGAGCAGATCGTCACGTTTTGCCGGACCTACGTAAAAGCCAAGGCAGGCCTCTGGTCACCGCCCGAGAATCTGACAGAGGTGCTTTTCGGGTGATGGACATGGCGGCTGGTGGGGTGGATTAAAGTAGACATGCCTCTCATGAGAAATGCGTTTGCCGGAAGTATTTCGAGGGGTGAAGAGACGTTCGCTGTCGATTTTCACGTCTCGGCCGGGCCCGATTTCCGCTTGAAAATCGAATTCGATCCGCTTCCGCTGGCAGGAATACGGCCAAGGCTGCTCGCGAGCGGCTGACGTTGATCCGGATATTTCAAGGGCTGCGCGAGCGCGATTACGACCGTGACGACGGAATTCACCGCGCCGTCTGCGCGGCCTATGGCTCTCGATAAAAACGATTGAGCATCGCGGCTCTGCGAGACGTGAACAGCTTGACAGCCTCGATCGCCTTACGAAGATTTTAATGGTGACGGTGCGGCTATCTCTTATCTAGTGGGAAAGGAGACAACCATGAAACTTACGACGATAGCACTTGCAACTGTCTTCACCCTCACAGGCACGTTCGCGCTGGCGCAGGCCCCCGGACTTTCCGGATATGGATCCGTGGTGGCGCCTTCAGTGGGTTCGTACGCGGCTCCCTCGGTGGGTTCGTCAAATGAAGTCCCCACATGGAGCACGACTGGACCCGCAGCCACGACGACCAGTCCGCATTTTTTCCGGAACCTTTCCGGAAACGCCCTTGCGCCTCGGATGGGTGACCCAAGCGGATCAACATTGGCTCCGTCTCGCCGCATGGGTTAAAAATAGAGAAAAGAGGAGCCCGGCGGCTCGCAATGGGCCGCAATGCGCTAGTTGTGTGTACCGATCTAAACCCGGACGTAGTGATGATGAAGTCCGCCGAGGATAGCGTGTGATTTGATGCTTCCGGTTAGCTGAATTTGGCGAGAGACCGGCGCATCTTTGTTCAAGGATCGATGCGTTCTGATACTATTATAATAGTCAGCGTAGGATTTCAGCACCCGACGCAAATCCATCTCGCCCAAGACAATGATGTGATCCACACACTCACGGCGGATCGATCCGATCAGCCGTTCGGCAAAGCCATTCTGCCAAGGCGAGGCCGGTGTGGTAGGCTTGTCCCGGATGCCCATGGCGCGCAATCGGCGCGTGACGACGCCGCCATAGATCTGGTCGCGATCGCGGATCATGTAGTGCGGTGCTTCATCCCAGGGAAAGGCTTCCGTGATCTGGCGTGCGACCCATTCTGCCGTTGGGTTTCCTGTGACGTTGATCCAGACGAGGCCTCTGCGGTGGAGCCGGACAATGACGAAGGCATAGAGCAGGTCGAAACCGATGGTTGGAACAACGAACAGGTCCATGGCGGCAATGTCCGGCGCGTGATTACGCAGGAAGGTCCGCCACCCTTGGCTTGGCGGTCCTCGCCGTTTGACCATGTACTTGGCGACGCTTGATTGAGCGACCTCAATCCCTAGCTTGAGCAATTCACCATGGATACGCGGCGCGCCCCAAAGCGGATTTTCGACGCTCATCCGCCGGATCAAAACGCGCAGGCCCGTGTCGATCTGCGGTCGCCCTCCCAGTGGGCGCGACTTCCAACGCCAGTAGCAGCGAAAGCCGGCCCTGTGCCAACGCACCAGCGTCTCGGGACGGATGATTGTGAGAACCTGCAGGATTGATGGAAACCAGCGATAGAGCTGGATCAAGAACCAGCGATCATTGTTGGTCAGCCGTGGCCGACCGCGCATCTTGCGCCGCAAAACGATCAACTGATGTCGGAGCACCGCATTCTCAGCTTCAAGCCGGCTCTTCGACTTGAATGGCGAGGCCAAAATCCCCAGAACGAAACGTAGTAGCCCGTTCATTCCGTCAGCGTAGGCGATTCCTTCACCTCATCAACGCGGATAAGGTTTTCGGTACACACAGCCACCTACGACGGCGCCGACCGGACCTAGATGGATATCGAGGATCTGCATGCTGCGATCGAGCATAGCCGCTCGATCGAGGAAAACGCGGATTTTTTGCGACGGCCGACGACGTTGCGCGTAAATGCGGCGAGTTGGACCTGACGCCGGCCCTCGATAGCCCCTCCACGACTTTAGGAACGCCGCCGGTGAGTCCATGATTTGCGGGAAGCTAACGAGTTCGCAGCCTTGAGATACGCGGCACGCGCGATATTGGGCGGAGAGCCCCCTGATCATGTGATCAGATTGCAACACCGGCGGAAAATCAGCTCTATCCTTATTCGGAACACAGTTGTACCCATCGCCATTCGCACGACTTTGGGAAGCTGTCTGGCGATTGAGGGCGACAAAGCGAGTATCCGCGATGACCCACAAAGCGATCACTTTTAAATTCGTCGTTCCGACAGTAGTTGCGCTTGGGATCCTCTCCATCGGCGCCGTCCATCTGAGAGACAAATACTTCCCGATCAATCAGGCAGAAGCCGATCACTCCGTCGCCGGTAGCGGCGGAATTGATACGTTGCCAAATTCAAACGTGCGGTTTTCGCGCGTTCATGTGTTGCTTTCCAGTATGAAGTGAGCCGCGCCCAGATTGGGGAACAATTACCGATCTTGCGAGTAATGGATCGGTGCCGTCCCCCACGGCACAATCCCCAAGAACGGCCTCAGCTGCCCTGCCCGCGCTGGGGTCGTTTTGTTTTGGGAATAGAAAAACCCGCCTGCGGTGGGCGTGAAGCGGAATTTCGTGGTAATTGAAGGAGGGAAAAACTAAAGGTCGGGATTTTTTGGCGCTCCCACCGGAGCGCTTCTTCTGGAATACGCAACTCCTTCATAATTTTTCGGATGAGACGCGTGCTCAACTTCGCGCTCTCTGCAATCAGTTTCTTCGGGAGGAAGTCGAAGCGGCCGGCGTCAAGCTGGTGGACGAAGGGAAGTTCTTACGCGACCCGAATTATCTCAGAGATAAGAATACGTCGGACTCGCCGCAGCCAAAGGACGAATTCGTGCTCAAGTTCGTCAAGCCCTGAACTCGGCATGTCGCATTTGGGGCAATCGCGTCACTTGTCCGCGCGCTGCTCACTTCCGGTCTATCCCGAGAAGCAGACATCCTCGGCGGCATTCGGCATGTCTCAAAGGTGCTAATTCCCGAAGTGACCGGCGAATCCGCGACTAGCGATCAAGCTCGGGACGATCACGCAGCGTCACTTTTGACCCTTGATCTTATTAGGGCAGCCGACGATGCTCCTTCGAGCGACAGCCCATATCCAACTTCTCGCACAATGCGCTCCTTTAATGGTTGAATGAAGTGGATACGCGTGTAGCGACGCGTCGCTTCCGGAGCCTTCAAGTACAGCGCGGCCAGTTCCCGCGCCCGACTGAGTGCCCTGCCGTTCGGCACGACTTCTGCCACGACTCCCCATTCATATGCGGTACTAGCTGCCAGCGGCTGCGGGTTGAGCAGGAACGCCTCGGCTCGTCCTGCTCCAGCGCGATAACTCCACGTCGTAAAGATTCCGTCGCCGGGCACGACACCCACGGCGAAATGCCCAACATCCTGGAAGGTCGCACCCTCGGCCGCCACAATCACGTTCGCAAGCAGTGCATAGTCTGAATGGATATGCGCTCGTCCTTCGATAGCCGCGATGACAGGCACGTGTATGTTGGCTATGTTTTCCAAAACCTGAGTGCCTTCGTCGTGAATTTGGCTCCAAACACCGGGATCGGAAACATCGCCAAAAGAGTTCCAATCGACCCCAATAATGAAGTCGCCTTCTGCACCCGTCAGTATGACGATCTTGTTTGCTCGATCTTGCGCAATCCGGTGAAAGGCATCCACCACCTCCGTATGGTGTTGTGCCGAGAAAGTGCACCGCCCGCCATTGGTGTGAAATTCGACAACCAGCACGCCGTTGCTATCTTGCATCATCTTCAGGGTGCGATAGGCACCGAAGTAGTCAGCTTGATGGGTTTGCATAGCAATCTCCCTGGCTTTGCTCGTAATGACATTCCGGATCGGAGTATCAACCGGATCGAAGTTCTGCCACCGCTGCAAGTATCCAGCCTATCCCAGGTGCGCACGCGCTGCCGGTCGCATGGCACTGGCGAATCGCCGAAGTAACTAAGAAGGTCTCAAGAGTTCCACGGAACGTGTTCCGCTATCGTTTTCCTCAGTCTGTCTGCCTTGGGTCTTGGTTGCGTGATAACGTGCTGACGCAGGCCGCGAACGTCCACTATCCGGTCAATGTAGTCCGACACGGCCAATTAGAGCAATTTTTTCCTGTTGGACGATCAGGGGCCACCTCCGAGTGACCATGGCGGGGAATGCCGGGCAAGGTCTGGTTCGATATCGGCCGCAATGGATCTCCACACTCACGCTCTGATCGCTGCCAGCAACGCCCTTGTACCGACGATATTTATGACGCGCGTCAGATTGTAGGCGAGTACGCCCAGCGCCATTTCGCTCGCGACCTTCGGCAGCGTCTTCATCAGGAAGTGCGTCGCGCCCATTCGCATCTTAAGCGTACCGAAGGGATGCTCAACTGTTTCGCGTCGGCGGCGCATGGCCTGGGGATCTTGATCCAGTCGCTGCTGCACGATTTCGAGAACGTGCTCATGCTCCCATCGTGTGATCCGGCGTTCTTTGGCTGTGGTGCACTGATCTTTGATTGCGCAGGTCTTGCAGGCGTTGGTCCAGTAGCGGCGCATCTTCTGCCCGTGTTCCTCGTTGGCATAGTGGAATTTGAGCTTCTCGCCGGCGGGGCAACGATAGACATCCTCCTGCGGCATATAGACGAAGTCCTGCTTGCCGAAGCGGCCTTCCGACTTCGCGCCCGAGGTCATCGGTTTGGGCAACGTCACGCAAATGCCTGTCTGCTCGCAAGCCAGTATTTCTTCGCCATTGAAGTAGCCGCGGTCGGCAACGGCTTCGAGTTTATCGACTTGCAGAACGGCCTTAGCTTCCCGCGCCACGTTCGCCAGTTGTGAGCGATCCGAGCCGGTATTCGTCACCTCGTGCGTCACGATCAGATGGTTCACGGTGTCGACCGCGACCTGCACATTGTAGCCGACGACGCCCGAGCCACGCCCACTTGTCGCCATCGAACGGCTATCGGGATCAGTGAGCGAGATTTGGTCATCAGGCGAAGCCAACATTTGCTTCTCGTAGGCCGCAAGTTTGCCCATTTCCTCTTTCAGCTTGTTGAGCTTCTCCTTGAGCCGCGTCGTCTTGAGCACGAGCACTTCGGACGGTTCCTGCCGATCCGCCGTATCGAGCTGGGAGAGATACCGCGCCACACTCTCCTCGAGTTGCGCGCGCCGGCGATCGATCTTCCCTCGTGTAAAATTGCGATCTCGATTATTGACCGCTTTGAACTTGCTGCCGTCGATCGCGACGCTCGCCTTCGCCAGCAAACCCATCTGTCGACAGAGATTGACGAAGCGCGCGCACGCCCTGCGGATCGCCGGGCCATTGTCCTTGCGGAAATCGGCAATCACCTTGTCATCGGGAACGAGCCGTCCGAGTAGCCATATGACTTCCAGGTTGCGGCCGGCCTCGCGCTCAAGCCGCCGGCTCGACTGAACCCGATTGAGATACCCGTAAATGTAAAGCTTCAAAAGAACCGAAGGGTGGTAGGCAGGCCGCCCTGTCGCTGCAGGCTCGACGCCTTCGAAGCCGAGATCGGCCAGATCGAGCGAGTCGACAAAGCAATCAATCACACGAACGGAATTGCTCTCCTCGACCCACTCATCGAGGCATTCCGGCAACAGCGTCGATTGTCCGCGATCGGCACCCTCAACGAAGCGCTTCATGAATTGCCCCCCGGCAAATCGCCATGCGAATCATAGCAGACAGCTCGTTTTCACGCAGCCAGGGTCAATCGCGCCAGTTTGCCGATGCGCCAGCCACTTCAGGTCTTTGCCTCAGAACAGACATCGGCAATATCAGCCGGCATGTCTCAAACGTGCCCACAGACCAAATCACCGGCCTGACCTTATATGGTCGTGCAGAGGCGTAAGCGGATTATAAATGAGCCATCCCATGGCGACGACCCCAACGAGAATAACAACTCCGAGCCCAAATCGATAGTCCGCGAAGGGCCAAGTCGAGAAGTTTTGAAGCATGTTAATCGGCCTGTTGGGGTGGACGGCTCCCGACGGCATCGCATGTGCCAGAATGAGGTCGTTGCAGATCTCACTGAAAGGGGACCGCCGATGGAACAAATTAGCCGAATTGGGATGGATACGTCGAAGCGCGTCTTCCGACTTCACGGGGTGAACACAGCCGAGACGGTGGTTTTGCGCAAGAAGCTGAGGCGCAAGGAGATGGTCACGTTTTTTGAGAAGCTTGCGCCGACGGTAGTGGGGATCGAAGCCTGCGGCGCTTCCCACCATTGGGCGCGTCTCTTGCAGTCATTCGGCCATACTTATCCCGGCTCAACTGGTTAAGCCGTACGTAAAGCGCGGCAAGAACGATATGGCCGATGCAGAGGCACTATGCGAGGCGATGAGCCGGCCAACGATGCGTTTCGTGCCGATTAAGACGGCCGAGCAGCAAGCAGCCCTGATGCTGGTCGGCCTCCGCGATCGGCTTATCCGCAATCGCACGCAGCTGTGCAACGCCATCCGCGGCTACGCCCCCGAGTTCGGGTTCACTGCCGCCAAAGGGGTGGCGAACGTTCGACCGCTGCTCGAACGCATTCAAGCTGATGAGGGGCGTGCCCGACTTGGCGCGCGAGTTGTTCGCGGCCCAGGCCGAAGAGTATGCTCAGCTTGAGGAGCAAATCGCCCAGATCTCCGGCAAACTCATGGCCTGGCACAAGGCTGACGAATGCAGCCGGCGTCTCGCCAAGATCCCCGGCATCGGCCCGATCGGCGCGGCGTTGCTGATGATGAAGACCCCAGCGCCGGAGCTATTCCGATCGGGGCGCCAGTTCGCAGCCTGGATCGGATTGACGCCGAGGGACCATTCAACAGCCGGCAAGGTCAAGCTCGGCATCATCACGCGAGCCGGCGATGAAGCTTTGCGCGCCGTGCTGGTGTCGGGGGCAACCGCCGTAATCAGGCATGCCGTTGGCTGCAAGGGACGCGCGTCGTCCTGGCTCATCGACCTTCTCAAGCGCAAGCCGCCGAAGCTGGCAGCCGTGGCACTGGCCAACAAATTGGCCCGCATCGCATGGAAACTGATGGTCACAGGCGAGAACTACGCGGCGACATCCACGCGTATTGCTTCGGCGGCCGCGGTGTAAGAATCGGCCAGACACGGAGAGTAACCTAACTGCAACCGTGCTGAGCCGATGTCAGAACTTGCAAGGTGACGAGCAGATGGTGCGATCAATCGATCCTAGACGCGAGACACTCCGTGGACCCCACTGGCCGAAAAGGTCGCCGGCCTGTCTGGAACTCGCGTCGCGGAAACCATCTTGGCCAGCGTTCGTATGCGAGCGCACCAACAGGCCGGACATATGGACGCAAGCGATCTGATCAAATCATTGCACCGACAGCCTTGCGAGGAGGGGGGTCCCGACGCCGATCGGCGAGCTAAGCTATTGATCGCCAAGCGGTGAAGGGGGCACTCTTGGACGCTTATTCACAGTCTGCATCCCCATCATCGTTCCGCTCTTCCGCAAAGCAACACGAGGATGAAATCACGCCGGCCAACACCATTCAACTGCAGACTAAATCAACAGTATCCGCCAAGAGCCGCCGAGAACGAGAGGCGTCGCTCAGAGCGAACTGCTCACAGGATGATGCTAGGATTTCGGATACATTGATCACATTGAAGCAGATTCACCTGCTTCGCGGAAATCTTCCAATCGCCGTCGAATCTCCTGAAGCGGTGCCCGGCCCATCCAGCGAGGATTCGGGTTTCGTCGTCCCAGAACTCGTTGATGAGAAAATTGGAACGCACGAGCTTTTGTTCGGAGTTCGGGCAATCGAACACCTCGACGTTCGACACCATTCGAACAGTCCGTGATGAGGGGGCCTGCGACCAGGCAAAGCCGGTCGACAGGCGATAAACGCGGTCTCCGAGTCTGCGCCGGTCGTCGAACATGACGGCAATCTCGCTTCGCGCATCACCCCCGTTCGGCGTACTCGGCACCCAGTAGAAGCATTCATCGGTATAGCTCGCCATCCATGCGGCGAAATCTAGTCTGTCGAGGAGGCGCGCCTCGCGTTCGATCAATCGCCGAAAACAGTCACGCTCGGCGGGATCCGCAACGGTCGGCTCTTCGGTTCTGATACGTTGGAAATCCGCGATCAGCTCCCGGTAGGCCGCGTCGTCAACATAATAAGAATAGCGCGCCGGATCGCGGCTGAGGGCGGTTGTACTCATTCTCTAGGCTCCCGACGAATGGTAAGTTTCGGTTGCGTCTTCATCAGACGCTTCCATACTTTGATGTATTCGCGCATGAAGATTTCATCGGTTGCCGGTCCTTTAAGCGTTCCGTCATCCAGCTTTTTGATGCGCCCGGGGATATCAAAGCCCCGGTTCATATAGATCCATTCGTCTTCTTGGCAGCGAAGCCCGCGCTGGATTTGCTCAAAGTTTGTGACGTCGTCCACCTCGCCGAAGTTCGGGAATCCCTCCTGCGTGCGCATCCGAAGGGTGTTGATGTCGTTCAGGACCTCCGGCCCCATCGTGCCGTCGACGTCCTCGATTTTGGTGCCGTACCAAATAGTATCGGTCTCCTCGAAGGAAATCGGCTGGAAGACCTGGATATGGTTGCCCAGTAGCGAGAGATTGGGAAAGATGTTGATGTTGACGGGCTCCGATCCCGCCAAATCCAGAAACGCTTCGGCCTTTTCGCCAAATTGACGGCGCAGCTTGTCGGCAACGTGCTCCATGCCCGGGTGAAGCAACTCGATCGCCCAAAGACCGCCCACACGTGGCTGCAGGTTTGGCCGCTTGTCCTTGAAGTGATGTCCATTGCCCATGTATTGGATGTACATCGGCTGCTCGTCAGGCGAATCCTTGTAGTAAGACATGCCTTTTTCGGTCGCCTCGTCCTGAAACCGGTTTTCCGTTTCGAGCAGCGAACGATGCGAATACAGCACGTGGTATCCGTCGCCGGAGTTATCGTACGCCAGTTTCCAATTGCCCTTGTACTTGATGCGATTAGCTTCGCAGACGATGATCTTTCCGCCAGGGTTTCGATCGATCCACTCATCCATCGGGCGCTTGATCAATCCTAGATGATCACTGAGCGGAGGCAGGGCCTCATTCAACGTGCCGAAGATGAACCCTCGATAGGATTCGACGCGCGGCAGTTGTGCCAAGTTAAATTTCGGGTCCTTGGCGGGATTTTCCGCGTATCCATCCGGCCATGGCACGCCGCGCAGCTTGCCATCGTTCTGGAAATTCCAGCCATGGTACGGACACTGAAACACACGCTTGTTGCCTTTCTCGAATCGGCAGAGTGTGGTTCCCCGGTGCGTGCATCGATTGTAGAGGGCGCGGATCACACCCTCATTGTCTCGCGTCATGATCAACGGGCGCAGACCCAGCTTTGCCGTGATGTAATCGTTGTTGTTCGGGATCTGGCTTTCATGGGCAAGATAGACCCAGGTGCCGCCGAAGATGTACCGCATCTCGGCAAGGAAGATTGCGGGATCCGTGTACAACGACTCGTGCACGCGGTCTTCCTGAACCATGTAGTCCCAATCGTACGAGCCGGTACGAAGTTCAATCTGCGTCATGGGTCGACACCTCGTGAGGGACGGTTTCGATTTTTTGCTCAAAAGAAGTCGAAGTATTCGTTCTGCTCCCAGTCCGTGATCTCCTCGCTCGTTGGATCCAGGCTGTTCGCTTTCACGAATTCCGTGAAGCGATCGGATTCCTTCCGCTTTAGCGCGAGATAGTGGTTCACGAACAACTCGCCCATCTCTCGCCGAAACAAGGGAGAATTGTCGAGGCTGTCGAGGGCGAGAGGCAGACTTTTGGGCAACTTGGTCCTATCCGCGCTGTACGGATCGGTGGCCGGCGCTCCAGGGTCGAGCGAGTTATCAATCCCATCGAGGCCGGTAATGATTTGCGAAGCGATATAGAGGTAGGGATTGGCCGACGGCTCTCCCAACCGGTTCTCGATGCGCGACGCTTGATCGCCGACCTCGCCCAATACCCTCAGCATGACACCGCGATGGTCCGTTCCCCAAGTAAGCCGGTCCGGTGCGAGCGAGTTCGTGCGGAATCGCCGGTAGGCGTTGACCGTTGGATTGGCGAACACCGCGGCTGAAACCGCATGGTTCAGCAAGCCTCCCAAATAGGCTTTCGCAAGCTTCGAGAGCGGCTCGCCGGATTCCGTCGGCGTGAAAACGTTTCCACCCGTGTCAGCGTCGACCAGGGACTGATGCAAGTGCCATCCGCTCGAGTAGAGACCTTTGACCTTCGGCCGGCACATGAAGCTTGCGAGATAGCCCATGCGGCGAGCGATTTGCCGAGTGGCTGTGCGGAAAAGCAACATACTGTCGGCGGCGCGCAGCGCATCGGTTGGTCCGAAGGTGCATTCCACCTGGCCAGGTCCCCACTCGTTCTCAAACGACCGAACAGGCAACTCCAGCGCCTCGTACGCACTTGCCAACTTGGCGATCGGCTCGTGCATCAGGTCAAAATTGGTTTCCGAGTGAAACGAGTAACCTGGCTCGGCAGGATAGGCACGCAATGCGCGTCCCTTCATCCCCGGTGAGCCGAGGTGTTCTTCGGTCAGATGATCTTCCGCAAGCCGCAGCAGATACCACTCCACCTCCAAACCGACAATGCTGCGCTGACCACGACCTTTCAGGCGCTCGAGCTGCTTTCGCAACACGTGCCGGGGCGAAAAATGGAATGGCTGCCCCGAACCAAAGTAGTCGTCGCAAAGAATCCAAGCGACGTCCGGCTCCCAAGGCAAAACCCGGAACGTATGCGGGTCCGGAACGATGGTCAGATTGGGCGACCCCGTCATCTCGTCCAACCCCATGCCGCCACCGCGAGAGAAAGACGAGAAGACACGAGCCCCCGACGCGTCGAGCGTCGCTGTTGCAACGTTGATGTTGTAGCCGTTCTTCAAAGCGCCAAGAAAGGCTTTAGCGGTCACGGTTTTCGCGCGTGAAACACCATGCGGATCGCCCCACGCCACACGCACCAGCTTGATGCCGTCGCTCTTGATCCGACCGATTACCTCTTTGGATTGCTCAAACTGACTGTCGGTCCATAGGCCATGCTTTTCGATGAAACTGGAGCTGCTGGACATGAAGACCTCTGATCAGCATAGGCCGAAGCTTGGAATCGTTGGAATGATCGCCCTTATCGTATATTAAACAAATGCCGTATTTGTAACATCTTATGCTCCGATCGGTATGATTTGACATGAAGTCTTCTAGGAAGCAGCGGAAGCACCTGATCAGCCGGCTTCGCTTGTCGCAGCTCGAACTGCTGGCGGCGATGGATCGAACGGAAACGCTGAGCGCGGCCGCGCGGGAAGTCAATTTGACACAACCCGCCGCCTCGCGGCTTTTGCGGGAATTGTCTTCGGATTTGCGTGTCGTTCTGTTCGAGCGCATTGGACGTATATTGCAGCCAACCGCGGCAGGACGCGCCCTGATCCGAAGGGCGGTCGGCTTCCTCGCGGACCTTGACCGCACGCAAGACGAAATTGAAGCGATCGATGGTGGCCTGATCGGAACTGTCCGCATTGGGGCCGGCGTCAGCTCCTGTTATGTCGTCGTCCCGACCGCGTTGAAATTGCTGATGGACCAGTCGCCCCAGATCGCCGTTAGCGTCCGGGAAGGTGCAATGGACGAATTGGTGGGGCGCTTGCGCGCCGGCCAAATTGATCTGCTCGTTGGTCGATTTGGTCGCGATCAGGACATGTCCGATCTCAATACGGAAGACCTCTACCGTCCAAACGTCGTAGCCGTCTGTGGCGTCAGGCACCCTTTGGCTTCGCGACGATCGTTACAGTGGAATGATCTTTACGAGCAGCCATGGATTTTTCCCGAGGCCGGCACCGCGATGCGCTCCGCGGTCGAGTCGCATTTTCGCAGGCAAAAACGCCGCCCCATCAAGGCGCTGGTCAAGTCATCCTCCATCCAGGCCAATGTCGCGCTCCTCAATACATCGCACTTCGTTTGGGTTCTGTCCTTCGACGTGGCAAAGTATTTCGCGGGCTTGGGTGCGTTGCACATCTTGAAGGTAGAGCAATTACCGGCGCCCGGTGCTTTCGTCCTGGCTCAGCTCAATGGTCGTATATTGTCTCCCACGGCTGAAAAGCTTGCCGATTGTCTACGGGCTGCGGGAAAGCTCTAGTCTAGGTGAAGGCCCACTTGGGTAACTCATTCTGACGCTGCTCAGCGTAGAAGTTCCGGTCTCGCGGACTTCGCGCTCTGATCGCCAACCATCGAGTGAACTCGCCTTGTGGGAATGATCTGACACGGGTCATGAACATTGTTGGGACCAAGCTGCTGATGGCTGCGATTGCGGCCTGAGACCGGAACCGGTCCTGGCTTCTCACCGACTTCCTCGGAAGGGTGTTTTTACACGGCCAAGACCCGGAGCCGACGTTAGTCCGCGCAGAATAGTAACGGTCCCATTGGCGGTTTCCGCTGGGGCTTAAATGAACGAGGGCCAATCGATTGGAAAAAATGGCCGTCGACCCCACGCGGGCAAGACCACATCGGACGGTCCCTTGGCCGACGGTCTGAACGTTTCGTTTACCGGACCACGCACAACGCGCGTCACGCTTGGCCTGAACGTTGCGAGCCTCTACCAGTCGCGCGTATCATCGAAGCAGTAGGCGATTGCCCCGTGTCTCCGCGCGCTTGGTTGCCCGCTTTAAAAGCTGAGAATTTGGGGGGCAAATCCGCAGGGAGGGTGACACATGCGAATGGCACACAGTTGGCGCGCACTTGTTTGCTCACTTGTCTTTTGTCTAGCCCCGTTTGCTGGTCCAGCCTCCGCGCAAAAGCGCGGCGGTGAAGGAGAATTTCGATCGCCAGAAAAGGATCCGGCCAATAAATGCCGTTGTGCCTTCTATATTGCCTTTATCCACGACGTGCAGGCGCCGGACGAAATGACGCTGCTGTATAATTTGAATGACCCACAGGTGAACCTGCCCGCGCTTATGACGATCCAAAGGCTCGAACAATGTCGTGCAATCGCCGACGGCGTGGAAGACCAAGGGCGACGACTACAACCGAAATCCCATGGGTACCGGACCCTACATCCTGAAATCATGGACCGCGGGCGACTCGATCCAAGCAACCGCATCTGGGCTGCGGGCGATTGCGCGCTGATCAAGACCTAAACAGCACGAAGTCTCCTTGGTGAACCTGAGCGAGCCTTTGTCATGCTGCATGGGTGATCCTCGGTTGATAGGTGCCGCCGCGCGCGAGAACCGCCCAGGCGATGCGGGCGAGCTTGTTGGCGAGCGCGATCACCAGCATGTTGCGGTGCAGCCGTCTTGAAGCTTGACCCGGGGCCACAAACCTCGCATCGCTGCGCTCGGCCGCCGCTCGAGAACGACGTGCGCGGCCTGCGCGAACAGTGTTCTCACGAACGGCGACCGAATGTGAGGTTGATCGTGCTCGTAAACGGGCCGCGTCATGCAGTCGAGCTCAGACCTTGGATACCGAAATAGTCTCAGGAGCCCTACTCATGTGCAGTTAAATCTCTCAATTCTCCCCATGTGAGGCCGCTGAGCACGGGTCGCGGTAGGGACGGAGATTGCTCTCCGCCCACCGGGTCACCGGAGGCGGTCACCCGCCTCCGGTTCCCACAGAACGTAGCGTGCGGATTTACCGCACTACGCTCTTCGGCAGTTGATTCACAGCACTGCGAGCGCCTGCAGCTTCCGGTAAGGGAGGCGCAGTTTTGGTTGCAGCAACGGTGTCCGTTCTTTGATCTGGTGGAATACGTCCCAGGTTAGGCGTCGGCCGGCCCAGCTGCGGCTGCGCAACATCTTGCGCCAGTAACGCTCCACGGCCCGGTATACCTTGAACAGCGCACCGAATATTTCCGGCGACGCCGTAATAGGCATAGTGGCCGCGTAGGACGGCATTTAATTTCGCCGACCTGGTCGCTGATCGTATGATGGCGTATTTCGCCGCATCAGCTCCTGCAGTGACATAAGGCTGCGCCGCAGACGAGATTTCTCAGTGCGCATCCCAACCTTGAAGTTGCCTTTTCGGTTTTGCGTGCAATACAGCGTTAGACCCAGAAAGTAGATCGTTTCCGGGCGATTCCTACCGCGTTTGCCCGCGTGTCGCTGCGCGAACCGACCAAACTCAACCAACTTGGTCTTGGTCGGCTCCAGAGTAAGGCCGAATTTCCCCAACCGAAGACGCAAAGCGTCCTGCACGCGGAGGGCATCCGATCGATATTGGAAACAAATCACAAAGTCATCGATGTAGCGCACCAGTCGGGCTTCGCCCCGCAACCGGACCTTGACCACGCGCTCGAACCAGAGGTCGAGCACGTAATGGAGGTACAAGTTGCTCAACAGCACGCTGATCGATCCACCTTGCGGGGTTCCCTGCTCGCTCGGATGGACCTCTCCATCTTCCAAGACGCCCGCTTTCAACCAGCGCCGGATCAAGCTGATCAGGCGCGGATCGCCAACTCGATGTTCCACAAACCGGAGCACCCACTCGTGGTTGAGACTTCCGAAGAAATTCTTCAAATCCGCCTCCAGCACCCAGCCCGTCTTGCCGCCGGCGATGACCTCAATGAGGGTCGCCAGAGCATGATGGGCGCCGAGCTTTGGCCTGCCGCCAAACGAGCAGGACAAGAAGTCCTGTTCGTAAATGGCGGACAGCACCTCAGCCGTGCTGCGCTGGAGGGCCCGGTCAGAGACAGTCGGAACGCCAAGCGGGCGCTTCTCCGTCTTGCCGGGCTTGGGGATATAGACCCGCCGAATGTTCGGCGCTCGATATCCTTGGCGGTGAATGGATTGGAGCATCGGCTCTATCCATCTTTCAAAGCTTTCCTTGGTCGCCTCCACCGTCTGTCCATCCACCCCGGCGGCAGAACGCTTCGGAATCTGTGACAAATTCTTCTGCACCCGGTCGCGCGTGATGTGATGGGCCAGCGAGGTGAAACGGAGCTTTGGTTCACACCGAGCTTTCACTGCTATCTGTTCAAGTTTCGTTTCCATGGTCAGCTGATCTTCTCTTTGCATAGAAGGCTGTGTCTCCCGTTGAATGGAGCCCATGTCGCCCAAGAACAATTCAACTACCGCTGACCGCTTCCCCATGTGGCCGGCTCTCCCGTCCTCGGAGTACTATCAGTCAGTCTGACTTCCATCCGATCTTCAGACCCTTCTCGCCTCATCGGCTTGGCAGGTCCTACAGGCTTGCACCTGAACCGGATGGATCTCCCTTGTTCACGTCGATCCCTTTGGTTGCATGCTGGCGGTACGAACCCCGGGAGCATCCCAGACCGCTCGCTATGGCGCGGCCTGCGATTCTGCCTTCCCCTTTGCGGGACAGGGTCGGCTACTCCGATCACGATCGATTTCGGGGCTATCTTCCCGTTCACTGCTGTTCCGGCCTACAACCTCCCTGTCTACGCTTCGCAGCGACCGTTACCGGACGCCACGCAAGACTTGGTACGCGGCTGCTCGCTAGGCTTTGCCGCGGCCGCCATCTCAGGCGACTGAGTTCAACGCGCTTGCAAGGCGCAACCCGCACAGATCCCGGCGGGCGCTGCTAACGCACCGGGCTCTTGCCTTGGATGGTGACGAGGAACCGTTGCTCCGGCCACGGGTGCAGGATGCGAGGATAAGGCAGATAGCGCTCGGCAATCCCTTTCATCCGGTTCCACGTCAATCGTCGAGCGCGTTGGCTGCGGCGCCGTAGGACGCCGTGCCACCGCTCGATCATGTGGTGCCGAAAGGCCGTGATGGCCGGAGCGCTCATCGGCACGGCGTAATAGGCAAGCCAGCCGCGCAGAACTTGGGCAAGCCACTTGCCTTGCCGTTCGAATTCCATCGTGCCGTATTGCCTGCAAGCGTTCCTTGATTTCCCGCAGCTTGACCTGCATTCGCTTCCGGATTGGCTTCCTCCCAAGCACGAAGCCGTTGCAATTCCGTCGGGTTGCGCAGTAATGCGTGAACCCAAGGAAGTTGAACGTCTCCGGTTTGCCGAGACCCAGCGAACGCCGGCGCGCGATAGCGCGCCGACCAAACTCGATGAGCCGCGTCTTGTCGGGATGAAGGGTCAATCCAAAGCTTGCAAGCCGCACTTTGAGATCGGCAAGGAACTGCTCCGCCTCATGCTGGTGCTCAAAGCCGACGATGCTGTCGTCTGCGTAGCGCACGACGATCACGTCGCCGGTGGAGCAGTATCGGCGCCACCGGTAAGTCCACAGATCGTAAACGTAGTGGAGATAGATGTTCGCCAGTAGCGGACTGATAACAGCCCCCTGTGGCGTCCCCTCCTCGGTCACGACCAGCCGACCATCTTCGAGTACACCTGCCTTAAGCCACTTGGTGATCAACCTGATGATCCGTCGATCGCCTATCCGATGTTCGACGAACCGGATCAGCCAATCCTGGCTAACCTTGTCGAAAAAGGATTGAACGTCGCAATCAAGGACCCAGTTGATCTGCCGGTTCCCAATTCCGAACGCGAGCGCATCCAGCGCTTGATGCTGGTTACGCCCGGGCCGGAACCCGTAACTGAAGCCCAGAAACTCCGCTTCATAAATCGGCGTCAGGATTGCAACCACCGCCGACTGGACGATCTTGTCTTCCAATCCGGCGATGCCGAGCGGCCGTTGTCTGCCATCCGCCTTCGGAATGTACGTCCGACGCGATGGCAGCGCTCGATACGCCCCGGTGTGAACGCGTCGGTGAAGATTTGCGAGGTTGGCCTCGATGTTCTCCACGTAGTCGGCCCACGTCATCTCGTCGACACCCGGCGCAGCGGACTTCTTCAGATCGAAGAAGCTCGCCCGCAGAACATCGATGCTGATGTGATGCAGGAGCGCCGTCAGCTTGCCCTGTCTGTTCCTGGTGACGGCATCTCGTATCCGGGTCTGCGCGTTTGACACGGCCGCCCGGCTCTGCGTCCGGACCGTGCTTTGCTGACCCGCATTCTCCTTGGCCCCGCCCCTTCGCTCCGCAAACTCCGCAACGGCCGAAGCCGCCTTGTTCACCTGCTTCGCCGCTACCTCGGGCGAGTCCGACTTCTCCATCGTACTCATTGGCGGCTATGGCTCCCAGCCTTCCCGTCAACCTCCCAGCCACGACTGGCGGGGACGCGATGGAGATCTCCCGGTTCCCGCGCAAAAGGTTTGTGTGCATGCCAGGGTCTACGACGACGCGGGGTCGGCGAACATCTCGCGAATGCGATGCCCACCATATGGCCTTCTGTTGGTCCAGAAAACATCGGCACCCCGAACTTGGCTTACGCCGCTCAATACCTCGCCTGCAACATCCCCTGTGAACGCTTCACGTCACCCCTCACGGACTGACGTGCATCACTCGGGGCCGGTGCGGCTCGCTACGCCTTACACCGTGGCGGACTTCCACCGCCTACCTTCTGCCGGTCTCCCGGCGCACCCGGGCCATCCCATTAACGGAAGTCAGTTGGTTTATCGATCGCTTCGGCGGCCCAGCTGCACCAATGCGCGTTTAGGACTGGAGAGTCTCACCCAGATGGGTGCGCTGGCTACGGTTAAGGCCATGCCGACCGCCCCGTCGCCATCCGCGGAAAAAGCCCAACCTAATGCAGACCGCACGAGTTCAATTCGTCGGCTGTACGCCTCGAGGAATACCGGCATTGGGTCCGTTTCCAAATCGGCCTCGGCCTTCTCGAAGAAAGCCGCAAAGTACTGGGCATGCCGCCGGGCTACCGGCGCCGGCTCGATGAGCTTTTGGGCCGCATAAGTGTGTGTCGTTTCTAGCAGATAAAAGTAAGTTGTCTGCTGAGAACGGCCGATGACCTTTCGTCCTACGCCGACCGCTAACCATTCAAGCCAGTGCACGCTCAAGGGCAACCTCTCGCCTTCACGGCGTTGGTGGTGAGGATCGTCCGGCAATGATTAGGCCGAAGACCTGCGCGAGGATATCGGTCAGATCTGCCGGCTCGGCCTTGACCAATGCCGAAAGTCCGACCATCTGTCGCATGAGTTGAAAGCCGGCGATCAGCGACAAGGCGACGGCGGCGCGCTGGGCGCGGCATCGCCATCGATAGCCGACGACGGTTCGTTCAACTGATTATAGGCAAGATCCCAACGGTGATGGCCTCGATCAGCGCGCTTATGATGCTCTGACGCTGGCGCCATTGCGCCGCCGACCCGGCAATCAGTAACGCACCGATTTAGTGAAAGTTTTTTCGCATCGCGACCGCACACAAACCCACATCCGATAAAAAATCTACCGGGGCCTCGCGCCGACCGGATGGGTCATTTGCGTTCCCTTAGCACCCACAGCGAATAGGCCCCCAAAACCGCAATTACTGCGCCGCCAACGGCGGCACTGGCATAGATCTCTTGCATTAGAACGTCCGCTCTCCAGTCCGAAAGGTGCCGCGTACCGGCACAATCCTGAGATAGATTGGCAGCCCGCCGATTCCATTAAATTCGTTTTCAGTGGTGCCTCGATCTCATCCGCGAAATCGTCTTGGCGACGCGATCGACGGACAAAACCACGCCCGAAAAAAAACTTCACAATGTCCGCACGGGAAAGTGAAGGCGTGACCGTGGAAACTGGTCGGGACGGCCTTATTTTGTTTTTAAGGCTGTCTCGGATCGCGCCCCCTCCGGACGGCTGGCACGGCCAGCAACCTACGTCCCCCGACGCTTGGCCGTGCCCCTTTACCTACCGCTGCCTCTGGCTAAGAGTTGACCGCGTTCCCGGGCAGTCGGTTTGCCACCTGTGCCTGTCGTAAATTAGATCCGGGGCATGGTAGAGACGAGCCTTGAAGCGGTAGCCCTTTGCGGAGCCTTGCTGTTAATCTGACGCTTTCGCGCCAGTGCCCTCACCGAGCGAGCGTGGCTTCTTGAACTCGCCTCCCCAAGCAGAACCCAGCGAGCAGACTTCCTGCACTGGGCTCGCCAGATGACTTTTGCGAAGACCTCCGTTTCATACCGCTGGATGCAATGTACGAGCTGACGACAGCTCGAACCACGGTCGATCGCTCAGATACACCCAGCTGATTCGCTGTCGTTGACCGCGGCGTTGCAGGGCGTGCACCTAGTGTCGCCGGACTTTGTGGCGGATCCAGCTGAGCTTGCGGTCGCAATGGTGCAAGGCGAAATACTGGTAGAAGCCGCGCAGCATCACCGTGAGGTGCTGCTGTTGTTGGCGTCTCTTCCAATGTCTGCGTCCAAGCAACCACTCGCGGGCGCGAGCGAGGAACTTTCTGCAACTCTTGGTGAAGGGAATCCGGATCAGGGCGAACCACCCTGCTCGATCCTCCCCACATACGTGCCTGAAGCCCAGAAACTCAAACGTCTCTGGCCCCTGTCCGTGCTTGCGCCGTTCGATGGCGGCAAAACGCCCAAAGAGCAACAGCCGAGTTTTCTCCTCGGCCAGTTCCAGATTGAACTGCGCAAAACGTTCCCGCAATTGGCGCTGGAAGTTCTGCGCGTCTCCCCAGAACTGGAAGCTTTCCACAAAATCGTCCGCGAAACTCACCGAGTATGCCTCGCCCTGGCACTGTGCTTTGAATCTCTTTTCAAACCACAGGTCGGGCGTGAAGTGCAGTTAGATGTTACTCAGCACAGGCGATATTGGGCCGCCTTGTGGCGTTGTGCCTGTCGTAAATTAAATCCGAGCATAATGGTGATGCAGTCCGCCCAAGCTTGGGCGACAAAGAATGCGCCCGACGCGCTCGACGGCGCGGGAGATCGGTGCATCTTTCTCCAAAGATAAATGAGTCCGTATCTCGTTGTGATAACTCATGTACGAAAGCAGGATGTGACGGAGGTGGCGCTCGCCGAACACAACAACGTGGTCAAGGCATTCCCGTCGGATCGAACCGATCAGCCTTGCAGCATATCCATTTTGCCAAGGGGAGCGCGGCGACGTGGGTCGATCGCGGATGCCTATCGATCGAAGCCTTCGGATGAAGACCTCACCATAGGCCCCGTCCCGATCACGAATGAGATAGCGGGGAGCCTGTTCCCAACCGCAGGCTTCCGTGATCTGATTTGCGATCCATTCTGCGGTTGGATGCGCTGTGACACCAAACCATAGAATATGTCGCCGGCCGCGCCCCATGATCAGCAATCCATAGAGCAGGCGAAACGAGATTGTCGGCACGACGAACAGATCCATCGCAGCGATCCCGTCGGCGTGGTTGCGGAGGAACGTCCCCCAGCCTTGGGACGGTGGGTCTCGTCGCTTGGCGATATACTTTGGCCACGCTGGTCTGTCCGATATCGATGCCGAGCTTGAGGAGTTCTCCATGGATCCGCGGCGGCCGAGTGGACCCGGGGATTTTCACCCCGAAGTCCCTCACATAATTCCGGACTTGATACTCTCGCATCATCCGGCTCGTGCCACCGCTTGAAGGCTGCCGCCTTCCATTGAATATCGGGCTCCTCCCGTTGCCGGTTGACCCAATCTCAACGGCGATGACCTGCTCGCTTCGCTCCACGGGCATTACCCCGCTTCATCACTACTACCAAGCAGTCCGCCCCTGGTCGGCGCATCGGTACTTTCGGCCTCGCGGTTTTGGCCGCTTGTGCCTTTTCCCTTGCCATCGCCGTCCAGGTTCTCAAGTTCCGTGCAAAAGCCCGAATGAGAGTCACGCCTCCTCAACACCGGACACCGCATGGCCAATACGTAGGTTTCCGCCATACTTTTCCCGGAGCTAAGGAGAGGCCCCGGTTTTGATGTCATCTGAATCCGTTTTCGATGCTTCGCCAGAGGTTCGCTTGCGCTCGTCTCTCTCATCCATACTTGACGTGATCAACGTCACGCCTTTTGACCATAACGTTCACCACCGCGGCTTTTGACCGAAGCAGCTTATGGCAGTTTGAAGCCTCCCCCTACAGGACGGCTCCGAAGGGTCCTCCTTCATCTTTCGCACAGCATGACGCTCGCGCGTCTTCTTGACACAACTCCCCACAGCGGATTGGCAATGCTCATCTCGCGGATAAGCTTGCGTATCTCAGGCGTTACAGTTGGTCGGCCACCCCGCGCTCTCGATTTCCAGCGCCAATATAAGCGGAAGCCGGCGCGATGCCATTTGACCACGGTCTCCGGCTTTACAATCGCCAAGGCGCCCAGCACCTTCGGAGCCAAACGATACAAGCCGGCGAATATCAGACGGTCCAGCATCCCGAACGTCGGCCGTTTCGGCGATTGCCGCCGCAACACGTTAAGCTGATGACGCAGAATCGTGTTTTCAGCCTCAAGCAAGGCCCGCGACCGGAACACTCCGACCAACGCCAACCAAATGAGGCTACAGACCTCTCGCATAAGGCGGGAGCATCGCCCGATTCGATATCAGTTGCCAGCAAGATTGAGTTTCCGACAGGGACACCCGCGCAAGAGCCCTCTCATGTGCAGGTGCTAAGAGTGGAGTGAGCTGCGCTCAATCTGTTGCGCTTTTGCTGGATACCTCGGTGAGCCTTCTTGAATGCGAGATCGCATAGGAGGAGGAGCGGAAGCTCAGGATCGGATCATTGGTTGGCTCGACACCATCGGCCATCAGCATGGGATCGAAATTGATGGTGTAGGCTCCCAATTCCTGATCCGGCGACGAGGAGATCAGCGTCAACGTGCCTGCCCTGATTTCGCGCCTCCCTGACGGCCAGAGAATTGTCGGATCGTCTTCCGGATCGCCGGGTTCGCCGATCGTCACAATCATGTGCCAATGAATGGGGCCTTCCTTCAAGCGCTCGCGAAAGGCATCATCGAGAAAATCATGCGGCTTCTGCGCCAATTGTGCGTCCGTCAGCGTCTTCTCGCCGTCTTCCGGCATGAAGCGCCAGCGCACGTTCGTTGACCGTGCATTGTGGTCGATGAAGCGGAAGGTATGTATTCCGTAGAAAGCAGAATTGGCGTAGCTCGCAGGAGGATTGTTGGTCTCCAGGAAATGAAACTGCGCGGCTTGGTCGGGATGCTGTTTCATGAAGGCAGCCAACTTGCCGGGATCGGCTTTGCCTGTGTGCGCATCCTTGGCGAGCGCCAGGAACTTGTCGAGAAAGGTGGACGGCGTCCTTGCGAAGAACATCGGGGTGTAAATCATCGTCATATGATGCAAGGCTCCGCCCTTGAGCCGAAATTCTAGCCCCATCCCACGCGGGCTGCGCTCGGAATCGGATGCCGACGGATCGCCCCCGGCGGTCGAGAACCTGGCGATCACCTCGATCCTGTCCCCCGCAAACAGCCCCGACCGCGAGAGCTCTGCAGCCTCCTTGGTCCCGACGAAGTGGCCGACGGCACCTAATCCCTTCGTGTGATTTCGTCTTTTGCCTTCGTGCCGACCATAGGCTCCCTCCAGCGCGTCGTTCACGGCCACAGCAACGAGCTCTTCTCCTCCCTCACTCGCGACCGGCAAGGGGGCCTCGCCGGCACTTGCTTGACTCGGTCGGACAGCATTTACGGCAGCTCCAAGAGAAATCCCGCCAACGCCGGCGAGTAAGCTTCTACGCGAGGTTAACATTGTTCATAACTCCGTGGCGTGTGAATGAGATTGGATGCGAGTGAGACGTCTGGGGACGCGTCCTAATTCCATTCGGCTTGATCACGTAGCCGTTAGCGCAGGACCCACGCGCGCGCGGGGCCTCGACCCTCCGCGCGAGGCGCGTTTTCGTTTACGCAGGTGCGGATGTGCCGCTGGCTCCTTCGGCGGGCTGGTCCGGATTGCCAAAGGAACCAGCCTTCCCTGCCGACGCAGTCATAGCGGCGCTCATGGCCGACGCCGACACATCTTGTCTCGGGAATATGGTCGCATCCCTTCAACGTTGACTGGGAGTCGCCAAAGCAGGCCGATAGCGGCCTCGCATTTCATGAAAACAGGCAAGCCCTTTCTCTTCTCTCTTCGCTTGCGAAAGGACCGACGCGCTTTTCAGAAACGCACGACCGGCTTCGTGATGCTCTAGCATGCAGGGCCCCTCACGCTACGAGGTCGGCGGCTTCAGCAGTTTCGAGAGCGCGCCATCCATCGTCGAGGCCTCGCGCAAGCTCTCCTGAGAGGTCCATTCGGGTGCGGCGACGAGGGGACACAGCGACCACAGGGACTGCCTATCGCCGCAGCCGCCGAGCCTCGGCAAGTTCCACATCCGATCTACGGCGTGTGGCGATAGAGCCACAGGCAACGATTTCTTTCACGAGCCGCGTCTAAGAGTGAGGCAAGCTGTTGCGGCGCGCGCAACTAAAGCGCAAGCTTAGCCCATGAGCGTGGTCCTGATCGTCAGGAGCTTCCTCATGGCAAAGCTTACTATTTGCGCAGCTTTCCTCCTCGCAGCTGTTGGCGGCTCATACGCTGCGGATGCACGGGCCGCGGACGACATGCCGACAAAGGCACCGTCAGCCACGACACCGTCGACAGCAGCGCCGCGCCCATGCGCCGACCCTTCGGACTTCATCACGACCAACTGCCAGCTCACCTGGCTTGGCATCACGATCTTCGGCATGGCCGACATGGGATTTGGCTGGCAAAGCCACGGCGCGCCTTTTGACCCAATATCCGCTGTCACCTCCTCATACCTGATCCAGAAACAGAACCAGGGATCGCTTTGGACCCGTACAGCCAACGGGATGAGCAATTCATTCATTGGCATCAAAGGAACCGAGCCGATCGACGGGGACTTTTCGGTCGTATTTGATCTCGATGCCGGCTTCGACCCCTACTCCCTGCGCCTCTCGAATGGAGCGGGATCAATTGCCGCGAACAACGGCATCCCCCAAAATCTGCAAGGTTCCTACTCCAACTCTAGCCGGGCGGGCCAGTTCTACGACGGCCAAGGTTACGTCGGCATCAGTTCTCCGACCTATGGCACACTGACTGTTTTCCGACAGAACTCCCTGACGCTAGATGCCGTCTTCGACTACGATCCATTTAGCGCTTCCTACGCCTTTTCACCCATCGGCTTTCAAGGAATAACCTGCGGCGGCGGCAATACCCAAAACTGCAGAAACTCAACGTCGCTGAAATACCGGATCAACTTCCTCGATCACTTCCGGGCGGCGGCGCTGTGGCAGTTCGGCGGCTACGGCCAGAACAATGCCTCAAATGGAGCATACCAGTTCGGCGTGGGCGCCGACATCCCGATCCGGGGTAAGGATGTGCTCTCGGTCGACGCCATCTTTAGCCATGTCACAGATTCGGTGGCGCTCGCGCTTGCGCCGGGAAGCAATAACGACTTTGGGATGCCGATCCCTCCGTTCTTGCCGCAGACCCTCACGGCGACGATCTCGGACAACACGGCCGCGATGTTCGTAGCCAAATACACGACCGGGCCGCTGAAGGTATACGCCGGCTACGAATACATTCACTATGCGGCGCCCAGCGATCCGCAGACCGCCTTCACGGATATCGCGGGAACCTTTCTTTGCCTGGGCTGCGCGGGGTTCAACAGCACCAATATCAACAATGCGGCCTTTGGTGTGGATGGCCTTGGCAACAAGGTCTTACAGATCATGTGGACCGGTGCGAGATACGCCGTCACGGATGAATTGGATGTGATCGGCGCCTTTTACCATTACATCCAGAATTCTTATTTCGGCACCCCAGCTGGAGGGCCCCTCTTCTGCTCCAGCAGCGAGCATGCGCAATGCGCCGGGACGTATGATGCGATATCTGCCGCAGTGGATTGGAGATTTGCGCCAAAGTGGGATCTCTATTTTGGCATGATGTTCAACCAGGTGCATGGCGGGCTGGGCTTCGGCTTCTTACAACACAGCAATATTGATCCTACAGTTGGCGTGCGCTTTAAGTTTTGAGACTGCGGGGCTCAAATATTGTGTTGTCTGCGTCGATCAGACGATCTGCCTCATCGATGCCGGCTGTTCAAGGTCGTAAGAGGCATCTGCAATGCGCGCGTCAATTCTGCCCTGCTTCGCGCCGCACCAAATAATACCCGTGCCGCGTGGGGCGCCTAATATTCACAACGCGAAGCGATCGTTGCAAACGCGGCGAATTCGAAATGACCACGACTGAATGCGTCCCGCCGGTGCAAGGTTATCTCGGGCTGTCTGGAACAGGTGCATGAGAGTGCGTAGTCTCGCATGTTCGGTTGTTTTTGCCGGAGCGTTGGCAGGGTGTGCCGTCGGTCCGGATTATCTCACGCCGGATGTCGCCGTTCCCCCTAACTTTGTCGCAGCGCCGGCGGGCAAGGAAGCGCAGTCCGGTGGGGCAAGTCCTGAGCTCTGGCGTTGGTGGCGGACGCTGCGCGACCCGCAATTGAACCGCCTGATCGACTGGGCAATAGAGAACAATCTCGATCTCAAGATCGCACTCGACCGTTTGCAGCAGGCGAGATTGCAACTCGTCGTCATCGGCGCTCAGGCGCTGCCTGACGTGAATGGTTCGGCGGGAGGCGGTGTCGGCACCGGCACCGATGAAACGAGGGGGAGGGTCGCGCAAGCGCTGCGGGACGGAAGTAACAATCAAGGCCTGACGAAGATCAGCGAGATCGGCGGTCTCGATGCCGAGTGGCAGATCGACATTTTCGGCAAGATCGCGCGACGTTTCGAGGCGCAGGTCTATACCGCCGAGGCGCTCCAGGAGGCGCGCAATTGGGTTTATGTCGTAATCGCCGCGGACGTTGCCCGACTGTACTTCGATCTGAGGGCGCGGCAGGAGCGCGTTCAGATCCTTTACCGCGACATCGAAGCCTCGCGCAAAGTGCTCGATCTCGCCCAGACCCGGCTGGATCGCGGGCTCACCAACGAACTGGATGTGTTGCTTGCAAAACGCCAGGTCGAGACGCTGCAAGCGGACGTCGAACCTCTCAAGGCGCTGATAGCGGCCAACGGCTACGCCATCGCCGTTCTAGTCGGAGAATACCCGGAGACCATCGATCGGGAATTGCGACGACCTGGTGCGATCCCACGGCTGCCGCCGCGGGCGCCGGTCGGGCTTCCCATCAATCTCCTGCGTCGGCGGCCTGACATCGTCGAGGCGGAGCGCCTGTTGGCCGCGGCGGTCGCAACGATCGGCGCGTTGACCGCGGACCTGTTTCCGACCCTGGTGCTGACGGCTGGCGGCGGCGCCCAGGGTGGTCCGCGTTCGGGTTCCGCGGTTCCCATCACATGGATCGGTTCGGTGGGACCGGCGCTTAGCGCCCCGTTCCTCGATTTCGGCTCGCTCGATGCCCTCATCGAAATTGCCGACTACCGTGCGCATGAGTTTGCGATGACCTATCGGCAGGCGATTCTCGTCGCGGTCCAGCAGGTGGACGAGGCCAACGCTGCCTATCTCGCTTACCGGCAGAGCCTGCGCAGCCTTGATCTTGCGCTCGACGCAGCGCGCCAGGCGACCAAGGTGGCAACCGAGCGTTATGACCGCGGCCTGACCGACTTCCTGAACGTTCTCGACGCCGAACGGCAGCAATTCGCTCTTGAGCAACAACGCGCCGAAGTCGTCCGCCTTCAGGGCGACAGTTTTGTTGCGCTCTACAAGGCATTGGGCGGAGGCTGGCCACCCAACCAGAGCGTTCCGCCGATCGAGCATCCGGACCCGGCAGTGATCGCAGCGGTCAAGCGTCTGGCGCAGGATCCGCCGCATCCGCGGCTTCCCCCTCCACCGCCCGGGTTGGTGCCCTGATTCTGACATTCGCGACGGTGTCCGCTGCAGCGGGAGCGAGTGTTAGAATTGGACCACCATTTCGTTGACGAAGACGCGATCGACCCGTCCCCAAACCATTCTTCTCGTCGAGGACGAGAAGGAAATGGCGAACGAGATCAAAAATGAACTCGAGGGACGCGGCTATCTGGTCCGGACGGCTTCGATTTCGCAAGGCCGCCGATGCGGTGCAGCGCTGTTGATCATGGACCGGATCGTATTCGGCGAGGATAGCCCGAAGACCCAGCGCTGACTGTCGCACGGGACGGACGGATGGCTTCTTACCCCGAGCAGATAATCACGAGATTATCTTACCTACTGTCTGAGCCGCCGATGTCGCCTGATGGCCCCCTTTTCGGACGTGGCCGGTCCTAACTGACGATGTCCTCTGTGGATGGCTCCCGCGTTGCAAGAGATAAATTGACGCAGTGGCATTGGTCGGGTGCAGTCTTCTGTCCGGCCTGTTGATGCAGTCGGTTGAGACTGCTGGCCCTGATGGAGTCCGCGAACAAGGTCCCATTCTGTTCATCAGGCTATGACGCCTTGGACATCGATTGGGTTGTCCCTATTCCCGGTCTGACCGGTCTGCCATCACATCGCATCGCGCTCGCAACCTCGTGAAGCTGATCTCCTCTTCAGCTAAGCCGTATAACGCTGTTTATGCCGCCAGAGCCGGTCGGTGACCGGCATGATATGTCTCGCCACGTGTCATGATCGCCCAGATGATCCGCGCGGTCTTGTTCGCCATCGCGACGGTGGCGACCCTTGTGGGCTTTCGCGCAAGCAGATCCGCCAGCCGTGGATCGCCTTCGGGATTTTGCCTTGCACGACGCACAAGCGCCGTCATGCCGACAACGAGCAGCTTGCGCAGATATTTGTCGCCCATCTTGGTGATACGACCGAGCCGCTCTTTGCCACCGCTCGACTTCTGAAGTGGCGTCAGTCCCAACCAGGCATCGAATTGCCGCCCCGAGCGGAACTGATGCGGATCGGTAACCGATGCTGCAAGAGCCGTCGCGCCGATCGGCCCGATACCGGGGATCGTCATGAGACGACGTGCAACATCGTTGCCACGTAGCCAGACGGCCAGATCGCGGTCGATCTCGCGGAGCCGAACGTGGGTGTCGAGCGCCTGCTGTGACAGTGTACCGACGATCTTGGCAGCTTCGATCGGCACATCCGGTGCTTTGCCATTGACGATCTGCCGCGCTATCAGCAACGCCCGTTCGAGTCCCTTGGGGATGTCGATGCCAAATTCGGCCAGTAGACCGCGGATCATGTTGATCAGCTGCGTGCGCAGCTTGACCAGCAAATCGCGCGTCCGGTGTACCGACAGCGCCGCCTGCTGCTCGGACGACTTGACGGGAACGAACCGCATCGTAGGCCGTGTTACCGCCTCGCAGACCGCTTCCGCATCGGCAGCGTCGGTCTTCCCTCGCTTCACATATGGCTTGACGTAGGCCGGCGGCATCAGCCGTACCTCATGGCCAAGCTTGATCAACTCGCGCGCCCAATGATGCGACGTGCCGCAAGCCTCCATGCCGACCAGGCAAGAGGGCAACTTGGCGAAAAATGGCAGCATCTGCGACCGCCGAAGCGACTTACGAACCGCAACCTGGCCGGTCGCGTCAATGCCGTGGACCTGAAAAACGCTCTTGGCCAAGTCGAGGCCGATCGTGGTAATCTGCATAGCGGATGGCTCCCATTTTGCTCGTGAACGCCTGATGGCCTTCACACTTTGGCACCCAGATGCCGTGAGCGGGAGCCATCCACCTCATCCGTTCTTGGGGGTAAAGCGGGCTCACAGGCGACATCGCGGAAAGGACGCGAATGACGCAAAGGCGTCATCAGTCGCGTAGGGGTTGGCTGTTGTGACGCTGAACGTCTCGACTGCTTTGTTCCATCCGTCGCGTTCAGCGAACTATGCAGCCGTTCAGAAACAGCCATGCACATTGCTTTGCTCGTACCGTGATCTCTGCTTGATCGGGGGACGGCGCGCTGACCGAGCATGACCGCGCGTCGGGTATCCATGACCATCATCCGCGCAGCATCTCGACCGCCGTTTGGGTGTCTTCGAGCTCGATCTTCTCATGTTCACCTTGTCGACACAGCCAGTCCGTCATCATTTGGGCGGTCAGCTGGATCGCCACTTCGTAAAATGTTGCCGCCACTCCTGGAAAGGGAGCGATTGCGGATCAACGATCCGATAGCAATCCCGACAGCGCCGTCAAACGCCAGCGAACCAGTCATAGCCCTGGTTCTCCCAGTAGCCGCCGGGATACTTGTTGGTGACCTCGATCGCCTCCAGGTTCTTGGCGCTCTTGAAGCCGAGCTTGGTGGGGATGCGAAGCCGCAGCGGTGCGCCCCATTGCGGCTCGAGCGGCTTTTCCTCGAAATCGAGCGCCAGAATGGTCTGCGGTTGCAGCGCGCTGGCCATGTCGATGCTGGTCGAATAGCCATCGAAGCATTTGAAATTGACGTAGCGGGCCGAAAGGTCGGCACCGACGCGACGCAGAAACGTGCCCAGCGGTACGCCGCTCCACTGGCCGATCTGGCTCCAGCCCTCGATGCAGATATGCCGGGTGATCTGCCCCTGCTGCGGCAATGCCATTAGCTTTTGCAACGTCCAGGGCCGCCGGTCGGCGACAAGGCCGCCGAGACTGAGTACCCAGTTATCCGGTACCGGCCGCACCTGCCACTCCGCATAGTAGGCGTTAAAGCGGAACGGGCGGGTGATGGCGCTCGCCGGATAGGTCTGCGCCAGGCGCTGGCGGCTGAACAGAGCCGCCTGGACCCGGTCGTCGAAGTGCAGAATCGCCTGCAGCGCGGCGTCGACGCCGGAATGGGTCGAAAGCTCGTAGCCGGTCAGCATCGTCAGCGCGCCGAGCGAGAGCGCGCCCCGCAGGAAGCCGCGCCGGTGCAGCCTTTCCAACTCCGGTTTGATCTCGGCCATGCTGACGGCCGGTTTGTTACGCTGGCTGCTCATCGGCTTTCCTCGATCTCTGCAGGCACGGTGACGATCATCGACTTCAGCGTGCGCGGGTGGATCACCACCAGCGCGACGTGGACGAGCACGAAGGCGACGATGCCGAACATGATGGCGAGGTGGATGCCGCGGGCGATCGGATAGCCGCCGAACAACCCGCCCAGCCAGGCCAACTGCACCGGCTTCCAGATGGCGAGCCCGGTCGTCACCTGCAGGATGACGGCGATGATGACCCCGGCATAGAGCACGCGCTGCACGGCGTTGTAGTGCCCCATGTGGTGCTTCAGGCGAAAGCGCAGCGCGGCGCCCAGGTCCTGTCGCAGCTCGGCTGGGCGCAGCGGCTTCAGGTCGCGCCTGAAATGACCGCTGGCGAAGCCATAGACCAGATAGGCGATGCCGTCGGCGAACAGCAGCCACATCGCGCTCAGGTGCCACGCCAGCGCGCCGCCCAGCCAGCCGCCGAGGCCGGTCCAGGCCGGGAACAGGAAGGGCAGGCTGGGCGAGGCGTTGTAGATTTCCCAGCCGCTGAAGATCATGCAGCCCATGGCGTAGACGCCGATCCAGTGCATGACGCGAATCGCAACTGGATGTGCCGGGCGGCGGCCTGTTTCACGTCGGTTCATAGCGGATGTCCCTTCTCGCTTGGAAAGCTCCCGCGCCGCGCCGCGGCGCGGGAGTGGCCGTCACATCGGCGGCTTCACGCCGTCGACACCGACCGCGACCGTGTTCGCCTCGAGGCCCGAGCCGGTCTGCGTCGCCTTGATGAAAACAGCGTTCCCCTTGGCGACCTCGGCCTTCGTGCCGGGCCGGAAGGTCACGATCGGAGCGGTCGGAGGCACCAGCACGTCCTCCTGGCCACCTTTGTAAGTGACGACCAGATGCGTGACGCCGCCCCGCGACCGCGCTGCGGCGACGTCGCCATTGGTCATCGTGCTGTTCACGCTCGGCACCGAGGTCGAGACGGCAGAAACAGCGCCGTTCGTCATGCTGCTGCTGGTCTGCGCGCCCCCGGAGAGCGTCGTGTCGCGGATCTTGTCCCAGGCGTAGTGGCCTTCACCCGCGCCACGCATCGAGGGCGGGAAGGTCACGACCTCCAGCGCGACCTGCGTGCCGCCGACATCCTTGGTTGCGGTGCCGATGTAGCTGCCTTTCTCAACCTTGTTGAGATTTGCTTTCTCCACTTTCAGGTATGAGGTGTTGCCCGTCAGGCTAACGGTGACCGGTTTGTCAGCATGGGTATCGACGGTCACCGAGTCCGCGGTGGCCGACGTTATGGTCCCGCGTACGCGCTCCGGCGTCCCTGTCGCAGCGAGCGCTGCGGATGACGCGAGGGTGGAGGCTGCAATCGCAAGGCCAAAGATTTGTTTCGGGGTCATGTCTTTCTCCTTCGGAAAATTGCCGTATGCTGGTTAGACGCTCCTCCGAAGCCGTTTATTCCGATCGGCCAAAATCGCTGATGGCACCTCCCGTCGACGTGAGGCGCCGCCGCCGAACCCGCCGGTGGCGCCACTGACTCAAATGTCCGGCCTTTTGAATGGAGCGACCGAGGGGAGCACTAATCTCCGCATTGTGATCGTCACGTGAATGGAGCGACCGAGGGGGAGCACTATCTCCGCGTTGTGATCGTCACGCGGCCGAATAAAAGAAGGTGAAGATTGTCTTCCTTTGAGAGGCCTGTGGTTCAAAGGCCAGAGACTGAGGAGACTGATATGGTTGAAGCCTTCGACGCGCCTCTGAGAGAACGACGCGATGGCTGATATAGCGCATCTCATCGAGCCTGTTATTCCTGCGCTACGACGCTACGCCCGAACATTCGTGCGCGATGTCGCAGCTGCGGACGATTTGGTTCAGGACACCCTGGAGCGGGCGATTGGCCGCTGGCATCAGCGGCGATCCGACGGCGACACGCGTTCATGGCTTTTCACCATCCTGCACAACGTGGCAGTCAATCACTTACGGCGGGCGGCGAGGCGTGGTCGGGAGGTTCCCTTGGACGATTCCGGCGAGTCAGACGTTGCCGTGCCGTCGACACAGGAGGACGCGCTGCGGCGTGACGATATCCTGGGGGCCGTTGGACAGCTAACCGACGAGCAGCGCAGCGTCCTGCTTCTCGTTTCCATCGAAGACGTGAGCTACGCCGAAGCAGCCCGCATTCTCGACATCCCGATTGGTACCGTGATGTCACGGTTGGCCCGGGCTCGCGCACGGCTTCTGAAGCTGCTTGAAGAGCCCGCGTCCGACTGGCCCCATTTGCGGAGTGTTCAGTGATGTCCTCTCACCCAATTACCGAAGACGACGTGCACGGCTTCGTCGATCACCTGTTGGACTCCGCGCGGCGCAGCGAGGTGCAAACTTACCTCGATGATCATCCCGAGATCGCCTCGCGTATTGCGACCTTCAGTCGCCAACGCGAGGCACTCCGCGCTGCCGCCGCGCCGATCGCGGACGAACCGATTCCGCCGCAGCTCAATGTGCGCCACTTGATGGAAGGACGACGTCGATCGCAAGCATGGTCATGGCGCTCGATAGCTGCGTCCGTGCTATTGTTGGTGGTCGGCGGCGCGGGCGGGTGGTCACTGCACGGCACAGCGGTCGAGCGCTCGGAGACCAGCGGAATCACTGCTCTTGCACAGGAGGCCGCCTATACATTCAACGTGTACGGGGTTGATCGCTCCCACCCCGTGGAATTCGGTCCGACGGACAAGGCTCAACTCGTCAGTTGGATCTCATCTCGGACCGGCCGAACGGTTTCTGTCCCGGATCTAACGGCCTCCGGCTACGCCTTTATGGGCGGGCGCCTGGTCGCCACTCCCCACGGGGCCGCTGGCTTGCTGATGTATAGCAATGGGCAGGGTCAACGCCTGGCCATGCTGGTCCGGTCGATGGCTATCGACAGAGATACCCGTATGTCCGAGCACAGTTACGGGGACATCAATGGCGTCACATGGGCGAGCAAGGGAACGGGCTTCAGTCTCGTCGGCCCGGCACCTGCCGATCTCCTGCACCCGATCGCGGATGAGGTCAGACGGCAGGAAGGGAAGACGATCTGAAGGCACGAACGTGCGGATTCGCTGTGCAAATGCCCGCGACGCATCTTCGAGCCGTTC
This sequence comes from uncultured Alphaproteobacteria bacterium, assembly GCA_963811915.1. Taxonomy (GTDB): domain Bacteria; phylum Pseudomonadota; class Alphaproteobacteria; order Rhizobiales; family Xanthobacteraceae; genus Bradyrhizobium. The sequence continues at coordinate 15,113 of CAWETC010000009.1, read as the reverse complement.
GTCGCCTATGCGCATGACGGCTCGCCGCCGCAGACCAATATCGTTCGAGTCAATGGCGCGAAGGCTGTGCTGATGCCGATCCTCAATGCCGGGTCGGCTTCGACGCTCGACATTATCGCCGGCATCAAGGCGCGGCTGCCTAGGATCGAGGCGGGAATGCCCTCCGTACTTGACCTCCACATGGTCGGGGATCAATTCCTCGAGGCTCTGAAGACCGACAACGATCCTTTGGTCTACGCGCAGGAGTATCTGGCTGAATTTGTCGATTGGGCCGGCGTCGGCTTTTTTGTCCGGGAAAAGCTGCTCGAGAATAATCAACCAGTCCCCTACCCGACACGGTGCGATTGCGTATTTGCGGTCATCGACACCGCCTCGAAGACCGGAACCGAACACGGTGCAACCGCGGTCACGTTTTTCGCGCGAGATAGCCTCGGCGGCCGCTTTCCTCTCATGATACTCGACTGGGACATCGTCCAAATCGAAGGGGCTCTACTGGAAACGTGGTTACCGACGGTGTTCAACCGGTTAGAAGAGCTGGCACAGCAATGTCGGGCACGTTTTGGTTCGTTAGGCGCCATGATAGAAGACATAAACTCCGGAACGATCCTTCTGCAGCAAGCGCTCCTCCGGGGAATGCCAGCGAAGGCCATCGACTCCAAACTGACAGCAATGGGAAAGGACGAGCGGGCGCTTCTGTCTCCGGATATGTTTATCGGGCGGCGGTGAAGTACACCGATTATGCCTTCAATAAGATCAGCACATATAAGCGGAGATCCAAAAACCACATGGTCGATCAGATCGAAAGCTTTCGGATGGGCGACAAGGACAGCAAGTGAGAGGATGACCTTCTAGATACGTTTTGTTACGGGATATCGCTTTCACTGGGAGACGATAAGGGTTTCTGAAGAGCACCTGGCTACACGAGAGCAACCGGCGCTTGGCGAACATGATGCACGCTGGCGGGGCTGGTATGAATATTTTCCTTGGGAGGACCATCGAGCCGGTCTCCCACCGCTGGCAGGATCGCTGCGGCCCCGCGCCTCTCGTCGTTATCGCCTCAACCGCCTCGCATGCGCCGCCAGCCGTTGCCGGTTACGCTTCCAAACCGATCCGGGCCGACGCTTCTGGCGTGGCTCCAATGGGTACGGCATAGCGACGATCATCGCCGCCTTTTCTACGATGATCGCCAGGCCCTCACTTGCGGCTGTCGCGCGCCTGCAACTTGCGATAGCCCCCACCATCCAACATGATTCTCGGCAACCCACGGAGACCACGATGGGCAACGATGAGAAGCGGTCGGGCGAAGGTAGGCGAACCACGAAAGAACGACGGTCCGGAATAGACACACGATCAGAAAACGACAAGCATCTCATGGGCGAACGCCGATCGGGAGCCGACAGGCGATCGAATACGGACAGAAGAGCCCAGCTTGGCGATAAGCCGCAGACTCCTAGTCAAATCAAGTGATCGCCGACGCCAAAATTCCGGCCAGCCCCTTCGCGGGTTAAAGCGGGCTCCCGGGTGGGCCCCGTCCGGATGATGGCCAAGCCCTCACGGGTGGCTTTCGCGTGCTTAGGTTCCAATTCCCCACTCAGCAGAAGATGGCATCTTGCGTGTGGGGGTAAGCCAAAGCGAGCATCCGCGATGACCCACAAAGCGATCACTTTGAAATTCGTCGTTCCGACAGCAGTTGCGCTGGGGGTCATCCTCTCGATCGGCGCCGTCTACCTGAAAGACAAATACTTCTCGATCAATCAGGCGGAAGCAAATCACTCCGTCGCCGGCAGCGGCGGAATTGATGGTTGCCAAACTCAGACGGGCGGTTTTCGCGCGTTCACGTGTTGCTTTCCCGTATGAAGTGAGCCGCGCCGTCAACCTGTGTGTACTGAAAATCCTAAATCCGACGATAGTGGTGATGAAGTCCGCCCAGGATGGCGCTTGAACTGATGACACCGGGGCGCTGTACCGAGCGAGAGACCGGCGCATTCTTGTTAAGGGATCGATGAGTTCTGACGCCGTTGTAGTAATGAGCGTACGATTTCAAAATCTGGCGGAGATGCGCCTCGCCCAAAACGATGACGTGGTCCAAACAATCACGCCGGATCGATCCGATCAGCCGTTCGGCAAAGCCATTCTGCCAAGGTGAGGCTGGCGCAGTGGGCTTGCGCCGCAGAACGATCAACTGATGTCGGAGCGCAGCATTCTCAGCCTCAAGCCGGCTCTTCGACTTGAACGGCGAGGCCAGCACGGCCAGAACAAAGCAGATCAGCGCGATCATCTCGCCAATTTAGCCGATTTTATCATTCGATAAATCCGGATGGGGTTTTCGGTACACACAGCCGCCATCGCGATATCTTCTCAACAGCCGATATGTTTGCCGTGGCGTTATCGTCATCAGCTCTGCAGCTGCTCGAGCCGTTAAGTTAGTCTGTCGCTGTGGGGTGCTTATCATTCATTGCCCAGGCCTCATTTCATCGTTGCGCAGGCTAAAGCCGACGAGGTTTGCTTTCGCTAGTCGGACAATCGGTCAATTTTGATGGTCTCACAGAGTCACTCAGTCGCCGACAATTCCAGCAACTTCTTTTCCGCAGCGTCGTACACCTTGACTTGGAGCATCGGAAACTCGGCTTTGAGATCCCTCGCCCTTTTTTGCGCCGCTTGAAGCGTTGGAAATACCGTCTTCATCCGGCCATCGACTTCCAAGCCAAAGCCCTCGGTCATAACAAGGTCAGCGCGTGTGATGTTGCGGGGTTGCGGCTCGTCCGGTATCGTCAGAGGCTTTCTCATGGCAACTCCTTGGGTTGCCCCCTCCCTATCTAATCACTGCCCTCCTCGATAGAAGAGCAACGCCTTTCATGAGGTTTTCCTGGTCGTTCAATTTTCGACTTTGTATCGGTCAATAACCGCCATCAGACTATCGTCAATGCAGAGCCTGGGCTCTTGCCCATTTGACCCGAGGCGCGGATGTTGCAGGCTTCACGATGAAGGTGCATGGGCGAAAATATAAGTTGGTCAACGAAGCGGCCTTCAAAGCTGCCGCTGCTTGCCGGTTAGATCTGAGCGGGACGATGGCAGAGCTAAAGTTTGATCGCGAAGAATTTCTCCAATTGGCGCTCTCGTTCGCAGAACTGGAAGGCAACGGCTAGAACAGTCAGGTGCCCCCGCCTCTCCGGGCCCACCCGTTTCTCCCGCAAGGTATCAACACCCACGATTGGTGGTGCCTCCGATCTGTTCCGAGCCCAATATATGGGACGATTTGCGCCTGCCCATGCAGCGCGCACCCCCAGGCAGGGAACCAGGTTAGTTGAAATGGTCCCGCGCCAGTTTTGCTCTGCGGAATTAACTAGCTTTATTCGCGCTCCAGGGCGCACAGTGAATGATCACCGCACCCCAGCCTTGGTATCCATCGGTGACAGAGAGTGTTGCGCTCCCGCCTATTCGAGGGAAGCACCATGCCCCAGTCTCAACGCCTGTCGTCTGCCATTCCATTCGTTGCAATTGAGCGCCCCGCCTGTCCGAAGTGCAAGGCCCAGATGATGCTCGTCGGCATCGAACCGGTTCGCGCCTGTGTCGTCGACTTGCATTCGTTCGAATGCGCTGTCTGCAATCAGGTGCTTAAGACCTTTGCCGCGTATGAAGATCCTATGAGGTCCAAGGGTCTTGGACGCTGGCTACAAGGTGATTTGCACCCACCGAAGTAAGGCCCGCTGGCATGAACCGGCATCACTGCTCCAGGCCGGAGGATGCATGCAAAAAGTCGAACGCAATCAACTTTGGGACGTTCTTCGCGGCGGCGAGTGGTGCCGTGCGCGCGTCGTCAACGTGCTGTCCGATCGCGTGAACCTTTTTTTCGCCGAGCACGACCCGGAAAAAGGGAACGTCGTGATGGTCACGCTGGGCGAAATGAAGAATACCGAGAAGTTTCGATTTATCGCTGACGGTGCCGGCCCACCGGCGTGAGCGGTTCTCTGACCGGCCCGGGCGACGGAAAGTTATTTCCGGTGACGACGCTGGGAGGCCCGACGACGTTTCGCGCGTGATCGCTGATGCCTCACAGCGTTGAGGAGTAGCGGAACGGTAGTTGCCAGCCTGCTCAATTGGGCAAATGCTGCCCTCAAGGACAAAATTTCACGGGAGATAAACATGCCAAGTCTAGACGAAAAGCGAGGCACCCAAGGCCAGCAGACCCTAAAGACTGGAACGATCTCGTTTGATGGCTCTGGAATTGACTGCCTAGTCCGCAAAATGTCGGGCCAAGTCGCAAATCTCGAGGTCGAAAGCCAAATCGGCATTCCCGATTTATTCGACTTGGTCATCGACACAGAGCACAGGAACCATCATTGTCACGTCGTCTGGCGAAAGGCGCGTCGGATCGGTATCGCGTTCGATTGAACAAAACCCGCAGATGTGACCGGCGGGCAGACTGTCGTTCACAATCTTAAGCGGCCAAGCATGTCTTCGAAGCCGCTGTCGAAATCAGGGAATGTCAGTAATATTTCTTGAAAGACGTGAGCATCCCGGCCCAATTCGTGTTCTGCAAGTGAAGGCTTGGCTTCGATGCTGATCTTCGGAGCGTTAGACACGCTGGTCATGAGACCAAGCCGAAGATAGCTGCGTCAACGCACCCAACTGATCGTGCTCGGCGGCACATTGTACGGCCGGCCCAACTCCCGCACCGACTGCCCTTCAGTCTTCCGCTTCCGAACTTTCTCCTGTTGATGTGGCATCGATTTACCGGGCCTGTTCAGCACGTCTTCCAACTGACCCCGATGCGCCCAACATCGCCGTCCTGCCAAATCACGTTACAATGCCAGTAGGTGTGGCAATTGTCGAAGGTCAGGTTGAATTTGCGGGGTAGTTCGGCGAAGGCGGTCGCGTCGAAACTGATACACGCGCCCAGCGTATTCAGATTTTCGACGATGCAGTCATGCCCAGCATCCGCATCCTCCGCCAAGATTTTGGCCGGCTGCGCAACCTTCGTTCGTTGGAGTCGCCTACGTTCAATCACGTGAATCCTCCGCACTCGCAGATTGCGAAGAATTTTTTACGATATTGCTAACGGCCACCGTATTGTAGGACGATGACCGTTCAAATTCGGGAAACCATAGATGCGCCTTCCCGGGCACGCTTCACCATTAGGCCAACTGTGTAGGTTTAGGCGGATGTGCGGTTCGTGGATGATGGTCGTGAAGGAATACCGAGCGCCAAGTTGCGGTTCGCACGCGGAGCGCAGTAACCTTTCGTTAACCGTCTAAGTCCATGCTTTCGCTCGCGAAGACGGAACCGGACGCAGGGCTGGCAGCGGCCTAACGCCCGCCGGCCTTCTCATTCACCTCGGGGCGGGGGGCCTTGAACGGAGATTGAGATGCAGGATCTTGAACAAGCAATCCGCGAACGCGCCTATCAGCTTTGGAGCGAAAGCGGTCACCAAGAAGGGCATGCCGAAAGTCACTGGCTCGCGGCGCAACGAGAAGTTCTGGGCGCGTCGCTCGGAGAACTCGGCCGCGTTACCGTTAGCGAAGCTACCTCGGTTGCTGCAAGACCGAAGGCGAAGACGTCTCGAAAGAAGCAGCGAGCCGCGTAAGCGTATGGCGGCTCCATTTGAGGCAATGCTCAAGAAAGGCCAGAAGGTCCGCCTCAACACGCGGGGTAAACAAGTTTTTCGTGACGCACTTATGGGGTGTTTGACGCTCTTATGAGGTGCGCCACAAAGGCAGCAAGAGCGTTCACGCACCGTGTGCCGTGTTCCAGTATCGTTAGTCAAGTCAACTGTCGTGCAGATAGTTGGTACGCACCCGACGAGCGCCGTCTTGTCTGAGGCGTGGTATTTCGCGAAGCGTGTGACCTTAAGTCTAGCTTTAAGGTCATCAGCCGATGCGGGTCGATGTTTTGGGCGGGTTGGAGCGGCGGCGGCGCTGGTCGCATGATGACAAGGCGCGGATCGTCGAGGAGACGTTAGCGCCAGGGGCGAAGGTGACGGAGGTTGCGCGCCGCAATGGCGTTGCAGCGAGCCTGGTGTTCACCTGGCGCCGACAGGCACGAACGGCGGAGCGGGTCGGACCATCTTTTGCACCGGTGCAGATTGCCGCGGCGGTAGAACGGGGCGAGGAAAATTCGAAGCCTCCGTCCGAAGATGACAGGCGGGTGCGGCAGTTACCGTCCGCCCGGAACGGGCTGATCGAGATCGATCTTGGCAATCGGCGACGCATCCGGGTGGATGCACAGGTTGACCCGGAAGCGCTGGCGCGGGTCCTCGACGTGCTTGAACGCCGATGATTGCCATACCGGGCAATGTGCGGGTGTGGCTTGCGACTGGCCATACCGATATGCGCCGCGGATTCCCGAGCCTTGCGCGTCTGGTTCAGGAGAGCCTGAAGCGGGATCCGCACGCTGGTGATCTCTACGTTTTTAGGGGCCGCCGCGGCGACCTGATCAAGATCATTTGGCATGATGGCCAGGGCGCGTGTCTGTTCACGAAGCGGTTGGAGCGCGGCCGCTTTTTGTGGCCATCGCTGGCGGACGGCGTTGTGACGATCAGCGTTGCGCAACTATCCTATCTCCTGTCCGGAATTGACTGGCGGATGCCGCAGGCAACCTGGCGTCCGCAGGCTTCCGGTTAAGCTGTGGCTTATTGACTCACGAAGGAAATCTGGCGGGATTTTTAGCGGCGAATATGGTGGGATTGTCATCGTGACGACGCCCTCCGATCCGCCGCTTCCCGCCGACCTTGCCGCTGCGCACGCGATGATCCTTGCGCAGCGTGAACAGCTGACGCTGGTGAAGAGCGAAGTGACCGTCGGCCGGCTGGAAATCGAGCGGCTGAAGCTGATGCTGGCCAAGGCGCGGCGCGAACAGTTCGGGCAATCCTCCGAACGCGGCAAGCTGCTGGTCGAGCAACTTGAACTCGCCATCGAGGATCTTGAAGAGACCCAGGCGGAGCAGGAAACCAAGGCCGAGATCGCAGCTCCAGAAGTAGCCAAACAGAAGCGCGCGCAAAATCCGCGGCCGCCCCCTGCCAGATAACCTGCCGGTCGAACGTATCGTCGAACCCGCGCCTTGCGCGTGTGGCAAGTGCGGCAGTGTGCGGCTGCACAAGCTCGGCGAGGTCGTCTCGAAAACCCTGGAATGCGAGCCGCGACGCTGGAAGATAATCGAGCACGTCCGCGAAAAATTCTCCTGCCGGGATTGCGAGGCGATCACCGAGGCGCCGGCCCCCTCGCATCCGATCCCGCGTGGTTTTGCCGGGCCAAACCTGCTGGCGATGGTTCTGGTCAACAAGTTCCTACTGCACCAGCCGCTGAACCGTCAGAGTAAGACCTATGCCCGCGAGGGCATCGAGATCGATGTCTCGACGCTGGCGGATCGGGTCGGCGCCTGCGTGGTGGCGCTTGAGCCTCTTATTGAGGCCATCCGGACCCATGTCATGCGCGCGGAACGCATCCATGCCGACGACACCACGGTCCCTGTGCTGGCGAAAATGAAGGCCGTGGTCGGCCGGATCTGGACGTATGTTCGCGATGACCGGCCATTTGGCGGCAACGATCCGCCGGCGGCGTTGTTCTATTACTCGCGCAACCGGGCTGGAGAGCATCCGCAGGGCCATCTTGCTGGCTACGTTGGTCTGATGCAGGCCGATGCCTTCAACGGCTACAACGATCTCTACAGAGCCAATCGGAAACCAGCGCCGATCCTTGAGGCAGCCTGCTGGAGCCACGGCCGCAGAAAGTTCTTCGACCTGGCGAAATCGGGAGAGGCCCCGATTGCGACGGAGGCGGTGCGGCGCATCGATGAACTGATTGAGATCGAGCGCACCGTCAACGGACAAACGCCGGAGCAACGGCTTGCCGCGCGCCATGAGAAATCGAGACCGCTCGTCATCGATCTCGAAATCTGGATGCGCCAGCAGCGTGCCTTGCTCTCATCAAGCAACGACACTGCGAAGGCGATCAACTATCTCCTCAACCGCTGGGCGGCGTTCACCCGCTTCCTCGACGACGGTCGTGTTTGTCTGTCGAACAATGCAGCGGAACGAGCCTTGCGCGGTGTGGCGATGGGTGATTCATTGCGCAACCCTTCGTCAAGTGTCTGTAAACATTGGAAGCATGTCTTCGCCCGGCGCACGACACGGGCGACCCTTTCGGGCAATCGCAGTTTTCACCTGGTCCGCCTCCAAGTCAGTGGTACGGATCTGGTGTGGCGCACCCCGCATGACTTGTTCGGCAGGCAGCACGTCGGTCTGTATCAAGCGCCGGATCATGTGGCTGCTGACCCCAAGATGTTTCGCGGCTTCCGTCAGCGTCAACCATTCACCATCTTTCTCCGCAGACCGATAGGCATGAATGTCACGCACGCGACGCACTGATGAGACACGTTTTGCCGTCCAGGTCTTGCCCTGACCTGTCGGTAGGCCCATCCGATTGAGCGATGCGGCAATGTGCTCATCAGACCAGCGCCCGGCCATGCTACGCATCACCGCCAACGCGTCTTCGGATGTGGCGCAGCCGTGTTCACCAGCGCGCGGCTTACGGACGCGCAATTGAGAGTGCTGCCCGCCACGCCAATGTATTGTCAGCACCACGTCACGGGCTTCATCATCGACATCGACGATGATGTCAGCGATCAACGCCCGCAACAACTGCTGCCGCGCGCGCATGCTGACGCCCGGTGCATGCCACGCCACTGACAGGTTGTCTGCCAGGTTCGTAAAGGCGTTCGGGTCGACCTCGATGCAGTCGCGCTTCTGGCTCAACTGGCGGGCTTGCAGATCCTGGACACGGCGAAGCGCCGCTTCCCAGTTCTTCTCAAGTTGAACAGCGATGAGGCGATTATCGGGATCACAGGCAGCATAGCGACGTTCGGCGAGACTCGCCTCATAGCGGGCCTGCTGCAATTCCAAGTCCAGGATGCGCTGCTGGTCGTCTTGTCGCTCTTGGTGCATCCGCTCAGCCTCCAATGCGGCCTCGATGGCCATTGGCTCTACCGCCCGTAACAGCTCTTTGGCAATCGCAGCGTCGACCCGGGGACCGCCAAAGGTCATGCAGCGGGGCAGACCCATCATAAGGTTCGGTTTATCGCAGCGATACACCGGACGGCTTTGTGGATTACCGGTGTAGGCGACACCCAGACGCCGCCCGCATCGCCCACATGTCATGAGGCCCGATAACAGCGCCCTGCCGCCCCGGCCGGACTTCACGCCGCCGGCGCGGGCGTAATTGTTGAGGGCGAGTTGCTTCTGGTTGCGATCGTAGTCCGCCCAACTGATGTAACCCTCATGATGATCTTTGATCATCACCTCCCATGTACCGACCGGTTTGCCGTGGCCATAACTTTTGCGCGCCCGGCCATCGATGATCGCGGTGCGCTTCTCGCTTTTCCCGTACACATACACACCGGCATAGAATGGGTTCTTCAAAATTGCGATGACATTGCGGTAGCGGATCGGCAACCATTCGAAGTTCGTCATCCGGCCTTCGTCCGACGGCCTCGGGAAGTGGATATGATCCGCCTTCATCGATAGCAGCACCTGGCGGGCGCTGCTAAGTTCGCGGAAGCGGGTGAAGATGAGCCGGATCACCTCCTGTAGACGCAGGTCGGGATCCAAACCGAGCCCGACTTCGCGGTGCCAGATATAGCCGAAGGGAACGGATAGCCGCAGCTCGCCGCGGCGCGCTTTGGACCGCGCGGCGTCCAGCATGCGGGCGCGTAAGACGCCCAACTCGAACTCGCTGATGCTACCCTTCATACCCAGAAGCAGCCGATCATTCGGGCGGCACGGATTGTAAACGCCGTCGAGATCGATGACGCGGGCTTCGACAAGACCACACAACTCAAGCAGGTGATGCCAATCGCGGCCGTTACGGGCGAGCCTTGAGGCATCGAAGCAGAGGACGGCTCCGACCTTGCCGGCGCACAGCCAGGCAACCAGGCGGTCAAATCCGGGGCGAGCGACCATTCCGCTTGCCGATCGTCCGAGATCGTCGTCGATCACCTCCACATCGGCAAAGCCCCACTGGCGGGCGACCTCGACCAGATCGTATTGACGCCGCTGGCCTTCCAGATTGGTCATGACTTGGGATTGCGTCGACTGGCGCACGTAAACGACGGCCTTGCGCTTCAGGACGGCGGCGGGGGATCAGGTCAGCGCTCGTCATCGTCAAGCTCCTCGACGCTGAGGCCGGCAGCTTGCATCAGGATCTGTGCCAGCAGTTGCCTCACCTTGCTCCGTTCCGGTGAGCTCAATCCCGCCAGGCACCTTGCGTCGAACAATAGGGTCAATTGTCGGGAAACCGGTGTCACGACCGGGACCTTGGCGATCTTCATGGCATTCCTCCTGAACGATTGCGGCATCGATCGGGGAACGCCTGTTCCGGCCCTTGTCAATCAATAGCTGGTCCAATTCCACAAGGGCCGCGCGGTCAACTTGCGGCGCTCCCATGGCCATTCCTGAGCACGTCACCGGGTCGAGCATCCACGCAGCCATGGAAACAACAACGCCGGCCGGACCCTGGACCTTCAAGAATAGGCCGGTCGCCCGTTGCTCCACACGGCGAATGCGGACCGTGCAGCCAAAATATGGATGCCATCGGTAATGAACTTCTATTTCCTGCCCGACATGGGCAGAATGAACGGATGATAGCGGTGGGAAGAAAGAATTGGACCTTCGCCGGTTCAGATGCTGGCGGCCATCGCGCCGCCGCCGTCTACACCCTCGTCGAAACCTGCAAGATGAACGATCTCGACCCGCAAGCCTGGCTTACAGACGTGCTGGGCCGCCTTCCAGATCACCCCGCCAACAAAGTCGACGATCTGCTCCCATGGAACTGGAGATCGGCACGTCAGCAGAGCGCCGCGGCAGCCTGAACACCGTCGTCTTATCGAGAGCCCTGCATAGGGAGCCGTCACTCATCGTCTGGGTCGGGGTACTGCTCGGGCGCCTCTCCAATGGTTTTGAGAAGTCTTGGATATTTGCCCCCTGGCTCCTTACGGTTCTGGCCGATGGCTTCAATCCGGAACTGCCAGTTGTCACCATAGTCGAAAAGGAATGCCATTTTGGCGCCGACCGTCGGGAAGGCCTCGACGATTTGGGTTCGCTTCACACTGCGAGCCTCACTCTCTCCCATGTCAGCGAACAGCTCGTACTTGACGGGCGAGCCGAAGACATCCCCAGTCAATTTGCTGTAAAAGCCAAAAGCGTGGTCAAAATCAAAGCCGAAGACCCGAACTATCTCGCTGGCCAGGTCGTAGAGACTCTTTGCACTCAGTATCTCGAAATCTCGGTAGACCTTCGGACTAAATGACACCCGAAAAACGTGGGTCTGGGCCTCGGCCATCCGGTTATCCTCACTCCCGAACAGAGAACATCCGTAAGATTGCAAATAGCAAGGCCGCCATCAACCGCAGTCACCCGGCGGTGCTCATCGGATGCGTACTTTAAGAAGCAACTCGATTTCCCTCTTTAAGAACGACTTTAGTCATCCATTTGAAACTAATGGACAATTCCATGCCAATCGTGGCTCGCTGGAATCCTGAAGTTTTGGAAATCGAGCCGGTTTTTTTGAATGTTCCGGAGCCAAACATTGCAGGAAACATCGGTGCCCGCATGGATTTATAGAGCTACTGGCCGGCAAAGCGCGCCTATCAGTCGCGACGCCCTTGAACGCCTCATCAAAGGCGGCCAACTCAACGGCAAGGCTTTGATACGGCGATCGATGGATGCCAAGTGGTTGGCGATCGCAAACACTGAATTCAGCTCTCTCCTTCCGAAGCCGGCAGAGAGGCCAACCGCTCCTCGGCCGCATTTGCTATCCCTGCTCCGTAACGATCTTCGGCGGGTTCGTTTCACGAAGGAGCAGATCGTTTCCGCCATCGTTTTTGCGATCCTCTTCACGCCGGTGGCTTGCGTGATGGAGATGCACAACAATTACGTGGCCGAAGTCAAAATCAAAGAAGCCGCGGCAGCCGATTTTCATACGCGAGTCATCGATCTTGGAAGGCTTGGAGATGTCATAGCTGAGGCTCGCAACGCCTCAAATAAGGCCAAGAACGTTGTGGATAAAGAGATCACTGAGAACTCGTATCGAGAGCGGCTATGTCGAGAGTTTCCTAACGGACGTATTTCTGCCTGGCACGGCCGTCTTTATGATCTAAAGGCCGGAGACGAAGGCGTCAGTGTCACTGTCGTCGAATTCGAAACTTCGATTGATTTCCGGGCCTATTGCCAGAAATACCGAGCTCTACAAAAGACTTTCTTCCTTTGGTGTCGAGAGGCTCTTCAAGAACGGTGATCCTCTTGTAGTCGACGGCTTGTTGGATCTTGGCAGCGGAAATCGAGGCTGTGTCGACAGCCTTAGCGACAGACTATATTTCACATTGACCGATGTTCACGCCGACTGAAATGGTTTCCTCTGTGGGCGACCTCGATCGGTCGCAATTCCGCTAAACCTCTCCGCGCGCGATTGAAAGTTCCCTTAAATGCCTCATGGCAGTATGCGCGGTCGCTCCGTCAATGATCCCGGCTGGTCAAATTGCATTTTCTGCGGGAAGCCCGTCGGGAAGGTGGATCGGTCGCGCGAACACGTCCTGCCAATGTGGATGCTTCGCGCCACCGGCGACCCCAATAGACGCATCCGGATAGAAATCGACCCAATCACTGGTGAGGACATCATCCGGCCGGCGTCAACTTTCCATTTCCCCGCTTGCAGAGCGTGCAACGGATCCGCCGGAGGAAAGCTGGAAGCCCACGCCAAAAAGGCAATGGAAGGGCTGTTCGCCGGGAAATCACTGCAGGTCTCCCAGTGCTATTGGCTGCTGGATTGGCTCGACAAGGTGCGGATCGGACTTTGGCTCGCATATAACACCCTGCACAAAGAGTTCTTCCAGCCAAAATTCAGGATCGATCAGCGCCTTGGAAAGAAGGATCGGATCGCAATCATAAGCGTGGATCCTGATGACCAGACGAAAGGATTCGGTTTCGGCGGAATCGACAACAACGTCTTCCGGACAAGCCAGGCAGGAATGTACCTGCGGATCAATAACGTTCGCATTCTTTCAATGTCGTATGAAAATTTCATCTCGCGGTTTTCCGGCATGCCATACGCAAAGGAAATGTTCGCCTCGGTTGATGATATCAACAAGCATCTAGCGGACATCGCTTGCGATGGGTACGACCTGAAGCAGGACTGGCGGGAGTTCGCACTACCGGGTGCGACCATCATTGCTCAATCGATCTTTTGGCCAGGTGGCGGCGTATCCGACGGCCGATGGCAGATGTTTATCAACAGGGACACCGTCGGCCGCCTGAGACACAAACTGCGGATATCAAAGCCGGAACATCTCAGCCGGTTTTTCCAAACTCAACTAACCTCAAATGCGGAAGGCTCCTTCAAATATTACAGCAATCCCCGGAAGCGCCTGACGTTCGGAAAGGCCAAAATTGATAACGACGCCAACTTCGCCAAGACGCTGTACACTGTCTATCTGACGCACGTCCTCCCGTTGGGTCCAAAAAAGGTGATCGACGGCGAAGGAAAACGATACGGTATAGTCCTCCTGGGGATGCTTTGGCTCGAGAAGATGATCCAAATCATCTTTCGACTGCGAGACCTTGGGATCGAGAGCCCGGAGATCACGGGCGAGCTGATCGACGAGCTTCACAAGGTAACCCGGCTGCGGGAGGATTTTGTGGCAAATCTCCAGGGGACATGCGTGCCGGAATATTCCCGCCTAGTGAGCTAGACGTCGACAGCCGAATAAGTGTGAATAGGCACCGAAGCGGGACCCCAAGTCGGATGGCCGCAATGCTTTGATGTAGCACGAGGAAATTCGTTCGGGGTGGGGTCCGGGCCGGCGCCGATCGGGACCCCGGTTGTCTGCCAAGTTCACGAAATAGATCAACAGGTTGGCCTCACGCAGTCCCGGGGTCCAACTTCGGTGCTTATTCACAGCCATCCTTGAAATTCGGATTTAAGGGCGCCGGGAACGTGGCCAAGACCGGAAGTGATCGGCGCAGGAACGACGCGTTGAAGATCGTCGCGCGCGGTGCCGACGAGCAAAACAAGGTCGCGGCCAGATGAAATTTTGATGAGGACCGCCCCTAGCCGGAAACGGCTGCGCGCCAGCTACTCGACATCGCCAGGATGGACCGCCCAGGGCGGGCGGCTTCACGCCTATATCGGCACGACCAACGCGGCATTCCTGCGGTGGCGTTGTTGCCGAATATACGACCCTGCTTTCGACATGCGTCGGTTCATTCGACCGCTCGCAGACGCGTATCGAACTGTTGCCCGACGGCGGCGGCTCTTCCTTTATCGACGACTTAAATTTTCGATCTTCGCCAGCCGAATTCGCCTAGGCCGCTGGCTGCATACCGTCCTCAATCGCGATAGCAGTCAACATCATTGGGTCAGTGATTTCCATCTGATGCGGCCCGCAGAATTCGTTCGCCATCTTCGCTTTTGTCGCGGGTGTCCGGTTAGCGACATCAATCTGATCGACAGCCGAGTCGAGACCGAACCGCATTGTCAAAACCAGTTCTGGCTTAAACTCAGAGGGTGACAATTTCGGCGATTGCGACTGCAGCATTGTAATCTCCTATTAGCGGATGCCGTCTATCGGTTGAGTGAGTTGGCGGTGTGACGGGCCGCGCACATTGTTTTGATTTAAACCCAGTGCGGGTTAACGTAACCGGCACCCTCGGGCCGGGTGACCAACATCAGTCACGCGACATGCGGCGGTACGTTCAAGCTGAACTCGATCGAATGCCTATATCGCCTCTATCCATCACTCCCCGTGGAATGAAATCGAAAGACGGGACGGTGACTGCGTTATCTGTTAGCTTTTTGATCGCGGCGCCTTTGTCTCGTGTGGCTTGAGGATCAACTGGTCATGGCCCCTCAGACGTTTGTGCTCAATGTTCCTGATGCAGCTATCGCCGACCTGAAAAAACCGCCTTAGCCTAACGCGATTCCCTGATGCCGCTCCCGGCGAGCCGTGGGCCTACGGCAGCAGTGTCGAGTATATTCGTGAACTGGTGACTTACTGGAAGGACGGCTTCGATTGGCGCGCTCAAGAAGCGGCTTTAAATGACTTCCCACAGTTTAAGGTGCCGTTGCACG